>NZ_JAANIH010000045.1 GCF_014529705.1 Bradyrhizobium campsiandrae | reverse complement strand
TGGTGCTTCTGCTGCTGGCGCTCGCCGCGCTCAATCGCTTCCGGTTGACGCCGGCGTTGGTGAGGGATCGGGGAGGCGCGTACCCGCTCAAACGTTCAATCCTGCTCGAATGTGGGGCCGCGCTCGGCATCTTTGCTGTCGTCGCCGGCTGGCGCTTCACGCCACCACCGCGAACCATCGTGCCGGAGACGCCTCTGGCGATCCATATCCACACCGACAAGGCGATGTTTCAGGTGCTGGTCTCCCCGGGGAAAGCCGGCGTGGACGATTTCGTCCTCCAGCTCATGACCGGGGAGGCGACGCCGCTGAAGGCCAAGGAGGCGACCTTGACGCTCAGCCTGCCCGAGCGCGGCATCGAGCCGATGGAGCGCGACGCCGAGCTCGGGCCGGACGGCTATTGGCATGTGCGCAGGGTCGAGCTGCCCTTTGCAGGTCGCTGGCATGTGCGGATCGACGCACTGGTGACCGATTTCGAGAAGGTCACCCTCGAGGACGAGCTCGAGGTCGCGCCGCCATAAGGCCCGGTACGGTTCAAGTCGAACCTGAAGGCAACGGAAAAATGACAGGAATTCCGCCGCGTTAGCGGCTTTTCCTCATTCCCGGTCTTGTGTTTTCGCTCCCAATCCGGTTTCACTGCAGCCTCTCACTGATTCCCAGAGTATTGCCATGCGGTTGTCGCGGTTCTTTCTGCCCATCCTGAAGGAAAATCCGAAAGAGGCGGAGATCGTCTCGCATCGGCTGATGCTGCGCGCAGGCATGATCCGGCAGGAGGCGGCCGGCATCTATGCCTGGCTGCCGCTCGGCTTCCGGGTGCTGAAGAAGATCGAGCAGATCGTGCGCGAGGAGCAGGACCGCTCCGGCGCGCTGGAACTCTTGATGCCGACGCTTCAGCTCGCCGACCTCTGGCGCGAGAGCGGGCGCGACGATGCCTATGGCCCCGAAATGCTGCGCATCGCCGATCGCCACAAGCGCGAACTCTTGTACGGTCCGACCAACGAGGAAATGATCACCGAGATTTTTCGCGCGTACGTGAAGTCTTACAAGAACCTGCCGCTGAATCTCTATCATATCCAATGGAAATTCCGCGACGAGCAGCGCCCGCGCTTCGGCGTGATGCGCGGCCGCGAATTCCTGATGAAGGATGCCTATTCCTTCGATCTCAATGAGGCTGCCGCGCGCGTTGCCTACAACAAGATGTTCGTCGCTTACTTGCGCACCTTTGCGCGAATGGGGCTGAAGGCGATCCCGATGCGCGCCGAGACCGGCCCGATCGGCGGCGATCTCAGCCACGAGTTCATCGTGCTCGCGGAGACCGGCGAATCCGGCGTGTTCATCAATCGCGACGTGCTGGATCTGCCGGTGCCTGATGAGAACATCGACTATGACAGCGACCTGACCCCGATCATCAAGCAGTGGACGTCGGTTTACGCGGCGACCGAGGACGTGCACGACGCCGCGCGCTTCGAGCTGGAGGTGCCGGCGGAGAAGCGCCTGAACACCCGCGGCATCGAGGTCGGCCAGATCTTCTATTTCGGCACGAAGTATTCCGAGCCGATGAAGGCGATGGTGGCCGGTCCCGACGGCGTCGACGTGCCGATCCACGGCGGCTCCTACGGCGTCGGCGTCTCGCGCCTTTTGGGTGCCATCATCGAGGCCTGCCATGACGATGCCGGCATCAAATGGCCTGAGGCGGTGGCGCCGTTCCGCGTCGCCATTCTCAACCTCAAGCAGGGCGATGCGGCGGTCGATGGGGCCTGCGAGAAGCTCTATGCCGAGCTGAACGCCAAGGGCGTCGACGTGCTCTATGACGACACCGACCAGCGCGCCGGCGCCAAATTCGCCGCCGCCGACCTGATCGGCATTCCCTGGCAGATCATGATCGGGCCGAAGGGGCTTGCCGACGGCAAGGTCGAGATCAAGAAGCGCAGTGACGGCTCCCGCGAGACCATGTCGCCTGCGGATGCGGTCGCAAGACTTGTGGGCTGATAAGGCTGGTCGGCTGAATATTGTTCATCGCCCGAGATCGCGGCCGCCAATCCGGCCACAATTGGCCCCGAATCATGGGATTATCGAGCGATGGATGAAACCATGACCGAAACCGTTCAAACCGCGCCTTTCGCGCCATTCGAGTGGATGCTGTCGGCGCGCTATTTGCGGGCGCGGCGCAAGGAGGGATTCATTTCGGTCATCGCCGGGTTCTCGTTCCTCGGCATCATGCTCGGCGTCGCCACGCTGATCATCGTGATGGCCGTGATGAACGGCTTCCGCAAGGAGCTGCTCGACAAGATCCTGGGGCTGAACGGCCATATCCTGGTGCAGCCGCTGGAATCGCCGCTGACCGACTGGAAGGACGTCGCCGACCGCATCAGCCAGGTTCAGGGCATCCGGCTGGCTGCTCCCGTCGTCGACGGCCAGGCGCTGGCATCCTCGCCGTGGAACGCTTCGGGCGTCCTGGTGCGCGGCATTCGCTCGGACGATCTCAACAACCTCACCTCGATCGCCAAAAACATCAAGCAGGGCTCGCTCGAGGGCTTTGACGACGGGCAGGGCGTCGCGATCGGCCGCAGGCTTGCCGACCAGCTGTCGCTGCATGCCGGTGACAGCGTGACGCTGGTGGCGCCGAAAGGCGCGGTGACGCCGATGGGCACGACGCCGCGCATCAAGCCGTACAAGATCGTCGCGGTGTTCGAGATCGGCATGTCCGAATACGACCTCGGCTTCGTGTTCATGCCGCTTGCCGAAGCGCAGGCCTATTTCAATCGCAGCAGCGACGTCACCTCGATCGAGGTGTTCACCACCAATCCTGATCGAATAGACGCCTTCCGCAAGGCCGTGACGGATGCGGCGGGCCGGCCGGTGTTCCTGGTCGACTGGCGCCAGCGCAACTCGACCTTCTTCAATGCGCTCCAGGTCGAGCGCAACGTGATGTTCCTGATCCTGACCATGATCGTGCTGGTCGCCGCCCTCAACATCGTCTCCGGCCTGATCATGCTGGTGAAGGACAAGGGCAGCGACATCGCGATCCTCAGGACGATGGGCGCATCGCAGGGCTCGATCATGCGGATCTTCCTGATCACGGGTGCCTCGATCGGCGTGGTCGGAACGCTGGTCGGCTTCTTCGTTGGTCTCGTGATCTGCCTCAACATCGAATCGATCAGGCAGTTCCTGTCCTGGCTGACCTCGACCGAGCTGTTCTCGCCGGAGCTGTACTTCCTGTCGAAGCTGCCCGCCGAGATCGACGTCGGCGAGACCACGGCGGTCGTCATCATGGCGTTGACGCTGTCGTTCCTGGCGACGCTCTACCCGTCGTGGCGCGCCGCGCGCCTCGATCCTGTCGAAGCGCTGCGGTACGAGTGAGGGGCTGATGGAGAGCCAGGGGGCGGAAGATGTACCGGTCATCTATCTCCACGAGATAAGGCGGCAGCACCTCCAGGGGGAAGCGGCGCTGACGATCCTCGACAAAGCCAAGCTGGCGCTGTGGGCGGGGCAGTCGGTCGCGCTGGTCGCACCATCGGGCTCGGGCAAGTCGACGCTGCTGCACATTGCGGGCCTGCTCGAAGCACCGGACTCCGGCGAGGTCTATGTCAACGGCGCGCCGACCTCGCAGCTGCCCGACATCGAGCGCACCCAGCTGCGCCGCAGCGACATCGGCTTCGTCTACCAGTCGCACCGGCTGCTGCCGGAGTTCTCGGCGCTGGAGAACGTCATGCTGCCGCAGATGATCCGCGGCCTGAAGAAGTCCGAGAGCGTCAAGCGCGCAAAAGAGATTTTGGGCTATCTCGGCCTCGGCGACCGCATAACGCACCGCCCCGCCGAGCTGTCGGGCGGCGAGCAGCAGCGCGTCGCGATCGCGCGCGCGGTCGCCAATGCGCCGCGCGTGCTGCTGGCGGACGAGCCGACCGGCAATCTCGATCCGCACCCGGCCGCCCACGTGTTCCAGGCGCTGATGCAGCTGGTCAAGGCGACCAAGGTCTCGATGCTGATCGCGACCCACAACATGGAGCTGGCCGGCCGCATGGACCGCCGCGTGTCGCTGGCGAACGGCCAGGTCGTCGAGCTCGAATAGAAAAAGCGAAAACAACCCCATGCACAGTAGGCGGCCGTGGCCGGCTGCTGCCGGGGTGATGCGTGCCAGGCATCTGATCAATCGGGCCTATCTGCCGCGGCGGCGTATCGCCGCGGCAGGCGCTCCGGTTACGGCCGGATCACGGTCAGCTTGAACGGCCCGCCATTCGCGGCGGCGTGCGCCACGGCCTCGTTGACGTGGTCGAGGTCGAAGTCGGTCGTCGCATATTCGTCGAGCCGCAGCAGCCCTGCGCGCACCATCGCGATCAGGCGGCCGGCCGCATCCGGCGGATACATCCAGACGCCGTGGATGGAGATGCAATTGCGCATGATCCAGGGGTAGGGCAGTTCCAGCCCTGCGCCGCCCGCCATGCCGACGCCGCCCATCAGCACGATGCGGCCGTAAGCGCGCACCGTCATCACCGCCGCGCGCACGACGCTCGTCGCCACCGAAGGCGGCATGATGTCGAGCACGCAGTCGATCGGCCCTGCCGCAGCGCGCTTCATCGCCTCGCGGTCGTCATCCTCGTTGCCTGATAGCCTGACCGGCTTCACCCGCGGGCCGAAGCGGCGGACGAGGTCGGCTATGACGGCCTCGTTGCGGCCGGGCGTGACGACACAGGCCGCGCCCATCGCCAGCGCGACGGAGACGGCCGCGCTGCCGAAATTGCCGGTGGCGCCGCTCACCAGCACCGTCTCGCCCGGCTGGAGCTTGGCGGCGAGAAAGCCGCCATAGGGCACCAGCGCCGTCCCAAGCGCGCACCATTGCGAGGCTTCCTCGGACGTGATCTGGCCGAGCTTCTTCACGTTCTCGGTCGGCACCCGCATTTGCTCGGCATAGGAGCCGTGGCGAAAATGCCGTTGCAGCTTCATGCCGCCGGGGCCGGCCGCCGTGAGCCCCTGCAAGGCGATATCGGGCGCCACGACATCGTCGCGCGAGCGCACCGTCGGGTCGCAGAACACCCAGTCGCCGACGCTGAGCTTGGTGGCGTCAGGGCCGATCGCGCGCACCCGGCCGATGCCGCCGGGCCCCGGAATGATCGGCAGATCGAGCGCGTAATTGCGCGTCCCGTCGAAGACCTCGTTCATGTAGGACAGGACGCGCGTGGCGACGACATCGACGATGACCTCGCCGGTGCCGAGCACCGGGGCGGGGACGTCCTCGATCGCGAGCGGCGATCCCAGGGATTTGAGTACGGCAGCTTTCATGATGTTCACCTTGCAGATAGGTGCGACCTATATGCTGCGGCCTCAATCGCCCATGAAGGCCTGGTATTATCCTAGTATTCCGTGGGCCCTGCATGACACAGGTGCCGGCTATCTTGGGTGATGTGAGCGGACGTGACGTGACGCGACGCGGCAACGTGCCAACCGCGGAGCACAAAGGTGGTCTACACGCGATCCGTCACGACCGGCTGGCGGAGGGTTCCACCGCCGGCGCTGACAGCCGAGACCAATCCGCCGTCGACACGCAGGCCTCTATCCGATGTGGGGCTTGGTCCCAATCGCACTTGTGATATGATAAGCGTCATATAAGATCGCGTGCGAGCGGCGGTGGCCCGGTTCGGAAGCCACAGGGAAGGTCCAGAAAAACCGACGCGCTGACACAATTCACAAGATCGGGGAGTTCATCATGACGGCCGGCGAGTGGCTCAAGACAGCGTGTAATCTCTGCTACATCAATTGCGGGATTGAAGTCTCCGTGAATGACGGTCGCCTGGAGAAGGTGCGAGGCGACCGCTCGAGCCCGAAATCGCAAGGCTATCTGTGCAACAAGGCGACCCGCATTCCCTATTATGCGAATGACAAAGATCGTCTCACGTCCCCGCTGCGCCGTCGTGCCGACGGCGGCTTCGATGAAATCCGGTGGGACGAGGCGATCGCGGAGATCGCGGCGCGGTTGCGAGATATCGCCGACAGGCATGGCGGCAAGAGCATTGCCCTGTACGGCGGCGGAGGACAGGGCAACCATGCCGGCGGCGCCTACGCCAGCGGCGTGTTGCGCGCGCTCGGCTCGCGCAGCGTCTTCAATGCGCTTTCGCAGGAGAAGACCGGCGATTTCTGGGTCAATGGCCACATGTTCGGCAGCCAGACTTGTCACACCGCCGAAGACGTTCATCATTGCGATCTCTTGTTTGTCATCGGCGCCAATCCCTGGGTCGCGCACGGCTTCCCCAATGCGCGCGATCATCTGAATCAAATTCGCAAGGATCCCGCACGCAAGTTGATCGTCATCGACCCGCGCCGGACCGAAACCGCCGAAATGGCGGATTTGCATCTCGCGGTGCGGCCAGGTGCGGACTCGTTCCTGCTTGGCGCATTGCTCGCCATGCTCGTCCGGTCCGACCGGATCGACCACGCGTTCATCGAGGAGCACACCACCGGTTTCGCGGACGTGAAGCAGGCGCTCCTGAACATTCCCGTCGAGGAATGGGCTGCTGCGGCCGATATTGCCGTCGCGGACCTCGCGCGTTGCGTCGAGATGATCGCCGCGGCGAAGGCCATGGTGGTGCGGGCCGAACTCGGCATTCAACAAAGTACGAATTCGACGCTCAACTCTTATCTCGAGAAACTGTTGATCATGCTTTCCGGCAGTTTTGGCCGCAAAGGTACCAACCAGTTGCAGGGCTGGCTGCAGCCGTTATGGGGCAACTCTCCGAACCAGACATTCGCGCCGACCGGCGACGCGATCATTGCAGGCCTGCTGCCCCCCAACATTTTCCCGGAGGCCGTGCTCCTCGACCATCCTGACAAGTTGCGCTGCGTCTGGATCGACAGCTCAAATCCTGCCAATACGGCAGCGAACACCAAGGCGATGGAACGCGCGCTCCGTTCGCTGGAGCTGTGCGTTGTGGTCGACGTCGCGATGACGGAAACCGCGCAGCTCGCGCACTATGTTCTTCCCGCATCCTCCCAATACGAAAAGACCGAATTCACCCTCTTTAACTTCGAATTTCCCACGAATTTCTTCCATGTGCGTGCCGGCGTATTGCCGCCGCTCGCAGGCACGTTGCCGGAGCCTGAGATCTACACGCGGCTTGCCGTCGCGCTTGGGCTTTTGCCGGGGGACAATGTGCTCGCACCGCTCCGCGAGATCGCACGTGATGCGCGTCCGGCTTTCGCCGCCGCCTTTCGGACATTCCTTGCAGAAAACCCCCAGGCCGTCCCCGCGCTTGTGCTCTATCATACGATCGGGCAGACGCTTCCGGATGGCACCGCGGCCGCGGCACCGTTGTGGAGCGCCGCACAGGCATGTGCGAACCGATCGCCGCAGGCGGTACGGCGCGCGATCAACGCTTCGGACGAAGTTGCGGATCATCAGCTTGGCGATCTTCTGTTCGATACCATCGTCGCCGCTCGGCAGGGCACGGCGGTGACCCGCCACGACTATGATGATGTCTGGTCGTTCATCAGCCATGCGGATCGCAAGGTAAGGCTGGTTGTTCCGCAAATGCTGGAGTGGTTGGCGCGTCTCGATCCCAAAACCGCCCTCGCGCCAAAGGAATTTCCATTCATGCTGGCGGCCGGTGGTCGCCGCATGTTCAATGCCAATCAGATATTTCGAGATCCAGCGTGGCGTCGCGACGATCGGGACGGCGCCATGTTGATCAATTCGAACGACCTGATGGAGTTGGGCGCCAAGGATGGTGACTGGATCGCCGTTGAATCAGCGGTGGGCCGGCTCGTCGTCCGCTGCAAGGTCGATGACGCCATGCGGAAGGGCCAGCTGGCTTTGCCGCACGGCTATGGCCAAGCATACCCGGCATCGGATGGAGAGCGCCTCGTTAACGGGCCGCGTATCAATCTGCTCACGGAGAGCGGCAATCGCGATCCCATTGCGGGTACGCCCTACCACAAGAATGTCGCGGTCCGTCTGGCTTTGGCAACCGAGGAGGAAATCAGGGCATATCAGACGCGCTCCGATCGAATTCATATGGCAGCGGTGAGACGCAGCGGGATATCCGGACGGGCTCCCGATCCGCATGTTCGGTAAAAGGAGACAAGCGGAACCGCACGATCGCGACGCGCCCAGCTTGCGGGTCCAAGCGGGCCTGGTACTATCCTAGTACTCGAAGGGCTTCACCCGGGAATACCTGATGGCCGACCCACGCCGCGTCGAATTCGGCGATTTCCTCCGCTCCCGCCGCGAAAAGCTGTCGCCGAAGATGGTCGGCCTTCCCGCAGGCCAGCGGCGGCGCACCGCGGGGCTGCGCCGCGAGGAGGTGGCGCAGCTCGCCGGGATCGGGGTCGACTGGTACATCCGCCTCGAGCAGGGCCGCACCGTCAGCCCGTCGGTCACGACGGTCGATGCGCTGGCGCGTGCGCTGCGGCTCAGCAAGACCGAGCATGCGCATCTCAAGAATCTCGCGCGCGACGGCGACAGGCGTCCCTTCGCTCGCGAAGTCGTACCGCCGCCGATCCTGCGCCTCGTCGAGAGCCTGCCGCATCCGGCCTACATCACCGGCCGGCGCTGGGACGTGCTGGCCTGGAATGCGGCCGCCGAGGAGATCTTCGCGTTCGGGCGGCTGCCGGAGGAGGATCGCAACACGCTGCTATTGATGATGACCAACAAGAAGACCCGCAAATCCTACGGCGCGGGCTGGGCAGATGTGGCCAAGCGCATGGTCGCGATGTTTCGCGCCACCCACGACGTTTGGGCCGGCGATCCTGCGTTCACGGAATTGCTGACGCGCTTGCGCGAAGGCAGCCCTGAATTCGTCAAATGGTGGGGCGCGCACGAGGTGCATGGCACCTTGTCGGGCCGCAAGACCATGACCCATCCGACCAAGGGCGTGCTGCATTTCGAGCACACCAGCTTTCAGGCCAACGACGATCCCGCGCTGAAGCTCGTGATCTACACGCCGGTGTAGGAGGCAGGCCCGGGGCCGCGCGGCGGTCTCAGTGGGGACCGGCGGCAAGACCAAGCCCGGTCTTGTGCGCTGTTTCGATGTGCTCGCCCTGTCGAGCCGAAGCTCGCGCACCATGATTGCGGTCAAAGCAGAGAAGTGCTACAGTTTGTAGCATTAATCCGCGATCGAAAGCGAAGTCGACGAGGGGACCGGATGAGACGTCGGCAATTCATTTCGCTTCTCGGCGGGGCTGCGTTGACGCCGATCGCTGGGACGCGAGTTGACGCGGACTCGCAGGCGAATTGTCCGGCTCCTGCCAGGCGTGACGATGGTTGGTCCGTTCCATCCGCCAACGCAGACACCGACATCGACCTGGCCGCGCTCTGCAGGATGGCGGATCGGCTCGAAAGCTCGGGCGCCAACATCCACGCCGCGCTGGTCGCTCGTCACGGTCGATTGGCGTTCGAGCGATACTTCAAAGGATCCGACGAGGTTCCCAGCCGCTTCTTCGGCGTCCGGGTCAAGGACGTCAGCTTCGACGTCGATACGCTGCATAATCTGAAATCGTGCTCAAAGAGCGTCGCGTCGCTCGTCTTCGGGATCGCGATCGACCAGGGCCTGATACGCAGCATCGACGAACCGGTGTTCAGCTTCTTCCCCGAATTGTCCGACCTGCGGTCCCCGGACCGGGATCGCATTCTGCTGTCGCACCTGCTCACGATGTCGATGGGCCTGAAATGGGTGGAGGCCACTCCGGCGACAGGCGACGACAACGACGAAGTGCGCATGCGCATGGCGCAGGATGCCTGTCGCTATGTCCTCGGCCTTCCCGTGACCGCACCGGCCGGGCAGGAGTTCTTCTACAACACCGGCGCGCTTGCGCTGCTTTCGGCGATCGTCCGCAAAGCCACCGGCCGTCCGCTCGATGAATTCGCGCGTCGCGTGCTGTTCGATCCCTTGGGCATCACCGAATTCGAGTGGAGCAGATTCAAGGGAGACAGCGATGCCGGTGGGGGATTGCGCCTGCGGCCGCGCGACATGGCGAAGATCGGCCAGCTCGTCCTCGCAGGCGGCCGCTGGAACGATCGGCAAATCGTTTCCAAGGCATGGATCGATGCCTCGACGACAACGAAGCTCAAGGCGAATGACTATCAATCCTACGGGTATTTGTGGTGGCTGGGCCACACCCGCCTCAACGGGCGTCCGGTCCCGTGGATCGGCGCACTCGGCCGAGGTGGCCAGTCGATCCGTATCGTCCCCGAGCTCGACCTCGTCGTCGCTGTGACCGCGGGATATTATCAGGACTATAGCGCTGAAGCTTTCAAATTGCAGATGGACGTGTTCAGGGACGTCTTGCAGACGATCCCGCCTCCGGTCTGACAGCGAAGCGTGAGGCTCGCGTCAGCCTTTGAGCAAAAGCAACACCGCCTGGAGCGGAAAGGGCTCTTGCCATTTCAAGACCATTCGGTCTATATATGGATATGCGACACTCAACCCCCGTGCAATCGCCCCGTGGCCGTCCCCGAACGTTCGACAAGGAGGCTGCCGTGGAACGTGCGATGAACGTGTTCTGGACGCGCGGCTATCACGCCACGGCGCTCCCGGACCTTCTGCGTGCGACCAAGCTCTCGCGCGGCAGCCTTTACGCCGCCTTTGGCGACAAGCACTCGCTGTTCCTGCTTGCACTCGATCGCTACATTGCCGATGCCCTCGCTCGCATGGACGTCGAATTTGCGCCCGATCGAGAACCCCTCGACGGCTTGCGGGCCTATTTCGCCGGCTATGTCGAGCGCAACAGTGGCGCCAATGGTCGCCGCGGCTGCCTGCTGGTCGCGACAGCCATGGAGCTGGCTGGCCGTGATGCCGAGGTCGATCGTCGCATCGGGGGCTTTTTCAGCGCCATGGAGGCGCGCCTGATCGATGTCTTATCCCGTGCGAGGGCAGCGGGCAGGTTGGCTGCTGGTGTCGAACCTGCGAGCGCCGCCCGCATCATCGTCTGTTTCGTCGAAGGCATGCGGGTGGTCGGCAAGACGGCGCCGACACGGATCATTTCGCAAGCGACCGGCGACGCTTTGCTCGACCGTTTCATCAGGTAGGCAGGACCATGGACGTTTCCGCGACGCGCACGCCCATATCTGGACCGAATGGTCTTGAAAAGAATGACGCCATGTCGGCGATCCAGATCGCCTGTGCCGTGGCCGTTCCCTTGGTTTGGGGTTATCAGTTCGTGGTCATCAAGGTCGGGGTGACGGAGTTTCCGCCGCTCTTCTTCCTCGCGCTGCGCTTCCTCGTCATCGCGCTGCTGCTCGTTCCCTTTGTCCGGCGGCCGACGCAACAACAGCTCGGTCCTGTCGCCGCCATTTCGGTGTTCCTCGGCGGGCTGAACTTCGGGCTCTTCTATGTCGGCCTTGGACTCGGTTCGGGAAGCCTGTCGGCGGTCGCATATCAACTCGCCCCGCCGTTCACCGTCCTGTTGGCGTGGCCGCTGCTCGCCGAGCGGCCGTCCCTGGTCACGTCGGGTGGCGTGGTGCTGGCGTTCGTCGGTGTGATCGTGCTGGCCGCGGGGCCCGGTCTGTCGGCAAACGCACTGCCGCTGCTGCTCGTGGTCGGCGCCGCGTTCGCGTTTGCGGTGTCCAACGTCTTGACCAAGCGCTACGGCCCCTTTGATCCGCTGATGCTGATGGGGTGGTCGTCGCTGCTGACGGTGCCTCAGGTTCTGTTGATGTCGTTGCTGCTCGAGCATGGACAGTTCGCGAGCCTCGTCGCCGCGGATGAACGCGGCTGGCTGGCGCTGGCCTACACCATCTTCATCGGGGGAATTGTCGGCTTCGGCCTCTGGTTCTGGCTGATCGGGCGCTGCTCCATGGGCCGCGTTGCGCCATACGGCCTGCTGCTTCCGGTCTTCGCCCTGATATCGAGCGTGCTGTTCCTCGGCGAACATATGACGCCAAAGCTGGTCGTCGGCGGGCTGCTCGCGATATCAGGCGTCGCAGTGACGCAGCTGCGAGCGGGCACTCGTTCGTGAGCAAGTGTGGGACAGTCGCCTCAAAATGGGGGCATGAGCCCATCACATTACAGGACGATCCGAGCCCCCACAACTTTTAGTGGCACGCTGGAGCGCCGCGGGCCTATTGTGTCCCGACGAAAATCGATCGGTCATATCGCCGTCATGACAAAGGCTCGACATGAGTGACCTTGCCATTTGCGACTATTATGCCGGCCATAGCCCGCTGAGCGATCCGGGCGCACATGCGACTCTGCTCGGCGGCTTGCCGCTGGATATTCCAGCGCTGTGCCGCATCTTGCACGGCCTGCTGATCCACGAGGCCTGGATCGAGCGGCAGGGATTCGACCCTGCTGCGTTTTCCGGTCAGAGCCGTGCCACGTTGCCTGTGTCGAAACGTCTGGACCAGCTTCTGGCGATTGACCCGAGACCGCTGACGATCGCAAGGCCGGGCGAGTCGAGAGCGCTCGCGACGTGCCGGGACTTCGCGTTGATGCTATGCGCGGTTCTGCGCCAACACGGCGTGCCCGCCCGCGTCCGATGCGGTTTCGGCACGTACTTTGCCGGGCATCCCTTCCACGATCATTGGGTGTGCGAGTCCTGGGTGCAAGGGGAGCGGCGCTGGGGTCTGGTCGATGCTGAGCTCGACGAGCCGCACCGGACCGGTCTCAAGTTCGATTTCGATCCAACCGATGTGCCGCGTACGGCCTTCATCACGGGCATCGAGGCTTGGACACGATGCCGATCCGGCGCCATGGATCCCGCCCAGCTCGGTCACGGACCAACGACCGGCCTGTTCTTTGCGCGCGTCAACCTGGCGCGTGATCTGCTCGCACTGGCCAAGAGCGAGACCTCGCCGTGGGATACGTGGCGCGCGGCGCGCGAACCGCATGTCTCGCTGGACGATGCGGCGCTGTCGCTCTGCGATAATCTCGCGCAGCGGGGCGAGGAGGGGGCCGTCGAGATCGCGCCGTCGCTGCGTGTTCCACCCTGGCAATGAGGGAACAGCAGGCGCGCTAGAAATCAGCGCCCTGATCGCCACGCCGCGACCGGTGCGGCGCTGCCGGTTTCTTCTGCGCAAAATACGGATTCACGATGCAGCTCGCGGAGCGGCCAACGGCGAGAAATTTGCACTGGGCCAGGGAACCGTAGCGGCAGTCGAGATAGCCGACGGGACCGTAGATCTGCATGCAGACCGGAAAGTTCGGGTCGTAAGTCTGCGCGTAGGCGGGGACGCCCATCAGCAAAGTTCCAATCGCAAGGCGTGCAAATGTGGCGAAGACGAGTGGAAATATGGCGGCAATGGGGAAGCAAAACGATGCGCGCATGTTTTCGACTCTCCAATCACACAATCGTGCGCGCGGCGTCGTTACGCGCGCGCGCAACGCAGCTCGTGTAGCGGACATTGGAATCGCGGGAAACTCTTGTTTCAAAGGGTTTCCGCGCGCGCATGCTAAACACTCGTTAATGAAGCCGGGCCCTTTGGCGTGAACTGTTGCGTCACGGCTACAGCAATTCCGTCGATCATTGATATGACGTCGTCACGGCCCGGGGGCCTAACGACGAAACTGGAACGGGATTCAAATGAACAAGAATTTGTTGCTCGCTGCTGTGAGCCTGGTCGCGCTGAGCGCGACTGCGCCGGCGCTGGCTGCTGACCTCGCTGCGCGTCCTTACACCAAGGCGCCCGCGATGATCGCCACGGTGTATGACTGGAGCGGCTTCTACATCGGTATCAACGGCGGTGGCGCTTCGGGTCACTCGACCTGGGATCTGACCGGCGTCGGTCGCGAAGGCTCGCACGATGCGACCGGCGGTACGGTCGGTGGCCAGGTCGGCTATCGCTGGCAGTCGGGGCAGTGGGTGTTCGGCGTGGAAGGCCAGGGCAACTGGGCCGACTTCACCGGCGACAACACCAGCGCGCTGCTGGCCCAGCGCAATCGCACCAAGATCGATTCGTTCGGTCTGATCACCGGTCAGGTCGGCTACGCCTGGAACAACGTGCTCATCTACGCCAAGGGCGGTGCGGCCGTCGTCGGCATCAAGAACGAAGTGTTCAGCACTGCAACCGGCGGTCTGCTCGCCTCCAACAGCGACACCCGCTGGGGCGGCACGGTCGGCGCCGGCCTCGAGTACGGCTTTGCGCCGAACTGGTCGGTGGGTGTGGAATACAACCACATCTTCCTGTCGGACAAGGATGTGACCTTCGCCGGCCTGAAGACCGATCGTATCCGTCAGGACGTCGACATGGGTCTCGTCCGCCTGAACTACAAGTTCGGCGGCCCGATCATCGCCAAGTACTGAGCGAAGTACTGAGAACAGCCGCTCTGAAAAGAGCGGTTGCTGAAAGCCCCGGCCTTGCGCCGGGGCTTTTTTGTTGAGTGAGTTCAGCGAGTTAACCATTTTGCTTGGAGCAAGCTGCGAGCGCTTGACTCCCCGGAACGAAATGAGAACAATGTTCTTCATACGTTCTGGTGATGGAGCAAGCCATGTTCAGGATTTTCGTGGAAGAAGCCGCTGCACTGACCTCGATCGCGCTGTTCGTCGGGATGATCGCGATCTGGGCCCAGGTGATTCCGCAGCTTTGATGCTGCGACGCTGGACCTGCGGTTTTGTGAACCGATGCTTGGGAACCCTCTCGAGGCACTTCTCAGCGCACTTCTCAGCGCCCTTGGGGAAAAGCGGGATGAGACGGCAAAGCGCCGGCTCGGGCGTGGACTCTGGGGCGGCCAGCCCCCACCATTGGGAGGCGAGTCGGCCGGGTAGTGAAGCATGCCTCGACCGCCGGCGACCGCTCCAACCCATCTGCAAGAGGCCGTCACGCGACCATGCCGAGCGCCGGATTTGTTCACCTTCACGTTCACTCGGCCTATTCGCTGCTCAAGGGCTCGATCAAGATCGCCAAGCTCGGCGAGCTTGCGAAAAAGGACCACCAGCCGGCACTGGCGCTGACCGACACCGACAATCTGTTCGGTGCGCTCGAATTCTCCGACAAGATGGCCGGCTACGGCATCCAGCCGATCGTCGGACTGGAACTCGCGGTCGATTTCGCCGATCAGGACCCCAACGCGCGCAACGCGCTGCCGCCCTCGCGCATCGTGCTGCTGGCGGCGCAAGAGCGCGGCTATCGCAGCCTGATGCGGCTCAATTCGCGCGCCTTCCTCGAAACGCCCGACAGCCACGCCCCCTTTATCAAGTTCGATTGGTTCGACGGCGAGACCGAAGGCCTGATCGCGCTGACCGGTGGACCCGACGGCCCGATCTCGCTCGCGCTTGCGAGCGGCCAGGCCGAGGTCGCGGCTGCGCGCTGCGAACGTCTGGCCGGCCTGTTCGGCGACCGCCTCTATGTCGAACTGCAGCGCCACAACGTCGACAAGGAACGGCGCATCGAGAGCGGGCTGATCGACATCGCCTATGCCAAAGGCCTGCCGCTGGTCGCGACCAACGAGCCATATTTTGCCGCGACCGACGATTACGAGGCGCATGATGCGCTGCTCTGCATTGCCGGCGGACGGCTGATCGCCGAGACCGATCGCGTCCAGCTCACGCCCGATCACCGCTTCAAGACCCGCGCCGAGATGGCGGTGCTGTTCGCCGACATCCCGGAGGCGCTGGCCTCCACCGTCGAGATCGCGGAGCGCTGCTCCTTCCGCCCCCTGACGCGCAAGCCGATCCTGCCGTTCTTCACCGTCGGCGCGGCGGCAAGCACGGACGCCGCCGCGGTCGAGGCCGCCGAATTGAAGCGGCAGGCGGAGGAGGGGCTCGCCAACCGCCTGCGTGTCCACGGCCTGTCGCAGGGCACGACGGAGGAGGATTACAACAAGCGCCTGGCGTTCGAGCTCGACGTCATCATGCGCATGAAATACGCGGGCTACTTCCTGATCGTGTCCGACTTCATCAAATGGGCGAAGAGCCAGGGCATCCCGGTCGGGCCGGGCCGCGGCTCGGGCGCAGGCTCGCTGGTGGCGTGGGCGCTGACCATCACCGACCTCGACCCGATCAAGTTCGGCCTGCTGTTCGAGCGCTTCCTCAATCCCGAGCGCGTCTCGATGCCGGACTTCGACATCGACTTCTGCCAGGACCGCCGCGGCGAGGTGATCCAGTACGTGCAGCAGCGCTACGGCCGCGACCAGGTCGCGCAGATCATCACCTTCGGTACGCTGCAGGCACGCGGCGTGCTGCGCGACGTCGGCCGTGTGCTGCAGATGCCCTACGGCCAGGTCGACAAGCTGACCAAGCTGGTGCCGCAGAACCCGGCCGCGCCGGTGACGCTGGCCGCCGCGATCGAGAGCGAGCCGAAGCTGCAGGCGTTCCGCGACGAAGATCCGGTGGTGGCGCGCGCCTTCGACATCGCCCAGCGCCTCGAAGGGCTGACGCGTCACGCCTCGACGCACGCGGCCGGCATCGTCATCGGCGATCGCCCCTTGAGCGAGCTCGTGCCGCTCTACCGCGATCCCAAATCCGACATGCCGGTGACCCAGTTCAACATGAAATGGGTCGAGCCGGCGGGCCTCGTCAAATTCGACTTCCTCGGCCTGAAGACGCTCACCGTGCTGGACGTCGCGGTGAAGCTGTTGAAGCCGCGGGGCATCCATGTCGATCTCGCCACATTGCCGATCGATGATGCCGAGAGCTACCAGATGTTGGCGCGCGGCGACGTGGTCGGCGTGTTCCAGGTTGAAAGCCAGGGCATGCGGCGCGCGCTGATCGACATGCGGCCCGACCGTTTCGAAGACATCATCGCGCTGGTCGCGCTCTACCGCCCGGGCCCGATGGCGAACATCCCGACCTATTGCGCGCGCAAGCATGGCGACGAGGAGCCGGAATATCTGCATCCGGTGCTGGAGCCGATCCTGAAGGAGACCTTCGGCGTCATCATCTACCAGGAACAGGTGATGCAGATCGCGCAGGTGATGTCGGGCTATTCGCTCGGCGACGCCGACCTCTTGCGCCGCGCCATGGGCAAGAAGATCCGCGCCGAGATGGACAAGCAGCGCGACATCTTCGTCGCGGGCGCGGTCAAGAACGGCGTGCCGAAGGCACAGGCCGAGACCATCTTCGAACTGCTCGCCAAGTTCGCCGACTACGGCTTCAACAAGAGCCACGCGGCGGCCTATGCGCTGGTGTCCTATCACACCGCCTACATGAAGGCGCATTATCCGGTGGAGTTCATCGCGGCGTCGATGACGCTCGATCTGAACAACACGGACAAGCTCTCCGAATTCCGGTCCGAGGCGCAGCGCCTCGGCATCAAGGTCGAGCCGCCGAACATCAACCGCTCCGGGGCGACCTTCGAGGTCGGCGACAAGGTCATCTACTACGCGCTCGCTGCGCTGAAGGGCGTCGGCATCCAGGCCATCGACCAGATCATCGAGGAGCGGACCAAGCGGGGCCTGTTCACCTCGCTCGCCGATTTCGCCGCGCGCGTCAATCCGCGCGCGATCAACAAGCGCATCATCGAGAGTCTCGCCGCCGCCGGCGCGTTCGACACGCTGGAGCCGAACCGCGCCCGCGTGTTCGCCGGTGCGGACTCGATCCTGGCCGCCTGCCAGCGCGCGCATCAGGCCGAGACCAGCGGCCAGAACGACATGTTCGGCATGGCGCCCGACGCGCCGACCATCATGCTGCCGCAGATCGAGCCGTGGCTGCCGGCCGAGAAACTCCGGCGCGAATACGATGCGGTCGGCTTCTTCCTCTCGGGCCATCCGCTCGACGATTACGCCACCGTGCTGAAGCGGCTGCGGGTGCAGTCATGGGCGGAATTCTCGCGCGCGGTGAAGACCGGCGCCACCGCCGGCAAGGTCGCAGCCACGGTGGTGTCGCGCATGGAGCGGCGCACCAAGACCGGCAACAAGATGGGCATCATGGGACTGTCCGATCCCACGGGCCATTTCGAGGCGGTGCTGTTCTCGGAAGGGCTTGCGCAATATCGCGACGTGCTGGAGCCTGGCGCGGCCGTGCTGCTCCAGCTCGGTGCGGAACTCCAGGGCGAGGATGTCCGCGCCCGCGTGCTGCATGCCGAGCCGCTGGATGATGCCGCCGCCAAGACGCAGAAGGGCCTGCGCATCTTCGTGCGCGACACCAAGCCGCTCGACTCGATCGCCAAACGTCTGGCCGGCCCGGAGGGCGCGGGCGCAAGCGGCGGCGCGCCAAAGATCGGCAGTCCCGCCATCGCGCCGCGCTCCAATGGCGACGGCGAGGTCTCGCTGGTGATGATGCTCGACCTCGAGACCGAGGTCGAGATGAAGCTGCCCGGCCGCTTCAAGGTCTCGCCGCAGATCGCCGGCGCCATCAAGGCTGTCGCGGGCGTCGTGGACGTGCAGCAGATCTAGCCGTGCTTGCGCCTCGGGTCCGCCGGCGCGCCAACGGCATCGACTGGCTCGTCGCCGGAACCGCCGGCGCAAGGCTAAGGCTGACGCATAAGCGGAAGCTGACGCGGAGCTGACGCAAGCCGCCGAGCCGGGGCAGGTGCCATGCCGCCGCCTCAATCCGAGCCTTTCGTTCAACTGCCGTTCAGCCGGCCGCGCGTCTCATGCGTGGTGGACACTCAACAACAATAACGGGCAAGCAAGCCATGCGCGGGACAACCAAGGCCTTCCTCTGCTTCCTTCTACCGATCCTGCTCGTTGCAGGCGCGATTGCTCCGGCGCAAGCGCAGCAGCAGGAAAAGCGCATCGCACTCGTGGTCGGCAACGGCGCCTATTCGAAGTCGCCGCTGGCGACCGCCGCCAACGACGCCGGCCTGATCGCCCAGACGCTGCAGGCGGCAGGCTTCGACGTGGTCGGCGCGCGCGATCTCGACGGCGACACGCTGCGCAAGAGCCTTCGCGATTTCATCCAG
Source organism: Bradyrhizobium campsiandrae (assembly GCF_014529705.1). Lineage (GTDB taxonomy): Bacteria > Pseudomonadota > Alphaproteobacteria > Rhizobiales > Xanthobacteraceae > Bradyrhizobium > Bradyrhizobium campsiandrae. Next base: position 55,100 of record NZ_JAANIH010000045.1, on the reverse strand, counting down.
AAGGCGCAGGCCTCCGGACCCGGCACGGTCGCGATGATCTATCTTGCCGGCTACGGCGTGCAGCTTGCCGGCGAGAACTATTTCATTCCGGTCGATTCCAACATCAGCCGTGACACCGACATCCCGACGGAAGCGCTGCGCATCAGCGACTATGCCCGCCAGCTCGCCGCCATTCCGCTCAAGGCCAACATCATCGTGCTCGACGCCGCGCGCGCGCAGCCCTTCGTCGAGGGCGGCCAGCAGCCGATCGCCAGCGGGCTCGCGTTGGTCGAGCCGGATCCGAACATGCTGATCGCGTTCAATGCGGCGCCGGGCACGGTGGCGCCGGAGGAGCCGGGACCCTACGGCATCTACGCGCAGTCGCTCGCCGAAATGATCCGCACCGGCGGGCTGTCTCTGCCGGAGGTGTTCGACCGCGTTCGCCTGCGCGTCAATGAGAACTCCAAGGGCGCGCAGGTGCCTTGGGATGATCAGAAGGTCAGCGCGCAATTCACCTTCTTCGAGCGCGCGCCCGACGCGCCGCCACCGGCGGCCGCGCCCGACCAGGTCGCTGCGATCCGCAGCAAGCCGATCCGCGATCTGGGCGTACAGGATGCCTATGCGGCCGCACTCGAGCGCGACACGCTGCCGGCCTATGAGGAATTTCTCGCCGCCTATCCCGGCGATCCCCTTGCCAAGCGCGTGATGGCGATCGTGGCCGCGCGCCGCGAGGCGATCACCTGGCGGCGCACCTATCGCGCCGACACGCCGGACGCCTATTGGTCGTATCTGCGCCGCTATCCGCGCGGCCCCCATGCGGGCGATGCAAGGCGCAGGCTCGCGATCCTGACAGCGCCGCTCGAGCCGCCGCCGACTTTTGCGATGATGGACTACGACGTGCCGCCGCCGCCGCCCGCCGAGGTGGTCTATGTCGACCGGCCCGTGCTGTATTTCAGCGACCCGGATTTCGGCTTTGCGCCGCCACCGCCGCCGCCGGTCTATTTCTGCCCGCCGCCGCCGCCTGACTTCGTGGTGCTGCCGCCGCCGTTGCCGGTGGTCGGCCTGTTCGTGCTGCCGCAGCCGGTGTTCGTGCCGATCCCGGCGTTTTACAATCCGCCGGTCTATGTTGCGCCGCCGCCGAACAACATCATCGTCAACAACATTCACAACACCACGGTCATCAACACCGTGATCAACCGGCCGGTGCCGCCGCCGCCGCCGGGTAACGTGACGGCCGCCGTATCCGTCGCCGCAGGCACCACCACGGCGGGCGCCACAACCCACGTCCCTCCGATCGTTCAGAACAAGGCGCTGGAGGTTCAGAAGAACCCGACGCAGCTCAACCAGAGCCAGCAGGCTTTCGTCAACAACCCGACGGCAAAGCCGGGAACGATCGTCCCCGCCAAGGCCAATTTCGCACCGAACAACGCTTCGACCTCAACGCCGCTGCAGGGCCATGCGCTGCCGCTTCCGGACTCGAAGACGGGGCCCGCGTCGGCCGGGACGGGATCGCAGCCAGGACTCCAGGCGCCGAAAGGTGGGGGCGCTTCGACCGCGACGGCACCGGCTGGCGGCACCTCGCCGGCGCATCCCAACACGGCAACGGCGCCCGCCGGCGGTCCGCCACAGGTCCATCCCAATGCAGTGCCAGCGCCGCCCACCACGACGGCTCCGGCCACCGCCACGACGACACCAGTCGCCAAGCCACCCGTCGGGCAGGCGCCGGCGAGCGGCGGGACGGATCCGCACGCGAAATCCCTGGCGCATGAGCCGGCCGTCACGCCACCAACCACGACCCCGGCGGGTAAACCGCCCCTGACCACGACAACCATCACCAATGGCAAGCCGACGCAGCCTTCGCCGCCGATCACGAGCCGGGAGCAGATCAAGCCGCAGGGCCTGCGGACTGCGACGCCATCGCCCGCGCAGGTGACAAGGCCGCCGCCGGTAGCGCCGCACCCGCAGGCGCTGGCACGGCCGACGCCGCCTCCGGCGCCGCGGGTGGCCGCGCCGCCACCGCGCCCGCCCGTCGCCGCCGTACGGCCGCCGCCGCCGGTTGCCGTCGCCCGGCCGGCCCCACCGCCAGTGGCAAGGCCGGCGCCGCCGCCACCGCCTCGGATCGTTGCTGCTCCGCCGCCGCGTCCGGTCGCGCCGCCACCGCGGCCGCCGGCGCCGCCGCCAGCGGCGAAAAAATGCCCGCCCAACCAGCCGAGGTGCTAGCGGGCAGGGCGGAAATGCCTGAAAGGGCCTTTCGCGGGCGGTAAGGCCCCGGAAGGCCCTTATTTCCTTGCTTCTGGCCGAAATGGCGCTATATAGCGCGCCATCTCACACGGAAGCATGGCTCACAAGGCCGTCCGGTGGCAGCCGGGGCGACAACGCTCCGTTTTGCTCACACGCTTCCGGAGGAACCAACCGGAGAATCAAAACGATGGCACTACCCGATTTCACTATGCGTCAGCTGCTCGAAGCCGGCGTGCACTTTGGCCACCAGTCTCACCGCTGGAATCCGAAAATGGCTCCGTTCATTTTCGGCACCCGTAACAACATTCACATCGTCGACCTCGCCCAGACCGTGCCGATGCTGCACCAGGCCCTCCAGGCCGTCAGCGACACGGTTGCCAAGGGCGGCCGCATCCTGTTCGTCGGCACCAAACGCCAGGCGCAGGACGGTGTTGCGGACGCGGCCAAGCGCTGCGCGCAGTATTTCGTCAATTCGCGCTGGCTCGGCGGCACGCTGACCAACTGGAAGACGATCTCGGCCTCGATCAAGCGTCTGCGTCACCTCGACGAAGTGCTGGCCGGCGGCGAAGCCAATTCCTACACCAAGAAGGAGCGTCTGACGCTCCAGCGCGAGCGCGACAAGCTCGATCGCTCGCTCGGTGGCATCAAGGACATGGGCGGTCTGCCCGACATGATCTTCGTGATCGACACCAACAAGGAAGACATCGCGATCCAGGAAGCCCAGCGGCTCAACATCCCAGTCGCCGCGATCGTCGATACCAATTCCGATCCGAAGGGCATCACCTATGTGGTGCCGGGCAATGATGACGCCGGTCGCGCGATCTCGCTGTATTGCGACCTGATCGCACGTGCCGCGATCGACGGCATCTCGCGCGCTCAGGGCGAGTCGGGCGTCGACGTCGGCGCTTCGGTCCGTCCGGTCGCCGAAGAGCTGCCGGCTGCGTCCTCGAGCGGCTTCCAGGGCCTTGCCGGTCCCCGTGGCACCGCCGACGACCTCAAGAAGCTCCCGGGCGTGTCGGGTGCGATCGAGAAGAAGTTCAACGACCTCGGCATCTTCCACTATTGGCAGCTCGCCGAGCTCGACCACGACACCGCGCACACGATCGGCGAAGAAGTCGGTCTGCCGAGCCGCGCGGATGCCTGGGTGGCCAAGGCCAAGGCGCTGACCGCGGAAGCGGAATAGTCAAAGCGAGCGATGCGTTGGCCGGATAGGATCCGGCCACCATTTCATTCAGTTGACGCGAATTCCTGAGATGGACCGCGGCGGGGCGATCGGAAGCCGCGCCGCGGCAAACCGGCAGGCAAGAAGGATTTTCAAATGGCAACGATCACAGCTGCGATGGTCAAGGATCTGCGCGAATCCACCGGCGCAGGCATGATGGACTGCAAGGCCGCGCTGACCGAAAACGACGGCAACATGGAAGCGGCGCAGGACTGGCTGCGCAAGAAGGGCCTGTCGAAGGCCGCCAAGAAGTCGGGCCGCGTCGCGGCCGAGGGCCTGATCGGCGCGCTCACCAAGGGTGGCAAGGGCGTGGTGGTCGAGGTCAACTCCGAGACCGACTTCGTCGCGCGCAACGGCCAGTTCCAGGGGCTGGTCAAGATGGTGGCCCAGGTCGCTTTCGACGCCGGCGCCGATGTCGAGAAGATCAAGGCCGCCAAGGTCGGCGACGTCACGGTGGAAGCCGCTATCAACGATGCGATCGCCACCATCGGCGAGAACATGACGCTGCGCCGCGCAGCGTCCCTGGAAGTGAGCCAGGGCGTGGTGTCGAGCTATGTCCACGGTGCGGTCGTCGAGGGCGCCGGCAAGATGGGCGTGCTCGTGGCGCTGGAATCGTCCGGCAAGGCCGACGAGCTTGCAAGCCTCGGCCGCCAGCTTGCGATGCATGTCGCGGCCGCCAACCCGCTTGCGCTCGATCCGACCGGCCTCGATCCGGCCGTCGTGAAGCGTGAGAAGGACGTGCTCGCCGACAAATATCGCCAGCAGGGCAAGCCGGAGAACGTGATCGAGAAGATCGTCGAGTCCGGGCTGAAGACCTACTACAAGGAAGTCTGCCTGCTCGAGCAGGCCTTCATCCACGACACCGGCAAGTCGGTGGCGCAGGCGGTGAAGGAGGCCGAAGGCAAGGTCGGCGGTCCCGTGAAGATCTCGGGCTTCGTCCGCTATGCGCTCGGCGAGGGCATCGAGAAGCAGGAATCCGACTTCGCAGCCGAGGTCGCGGCGGCCAGCGGCAAGAAGTAAGCGCCGGAACACCTCCTTCCGGCGTGCCGCCGGAAGCGACGCCCGGACAAGGAAAGTGCTCATGACTGATCCTGTCTATCGTCGCGTCGTGATCAAGCTGTCCGGCGAATTCCTCGCGGGACAGCAGGGTTTCGGCATCGATCAGCCGACCATGGACCGGGTTGCGGACGATCTGATCGCGGCCCGCCAGCTCGGATGCGAGGTGGCGGTCGTGATCGGCGGCGGCAACATCTTCCGCGGCGTCGAGGTGTCCTCGCGCGGGGTGTCGCGTCCGACCGGCGACACCATGGGTATGCTTGCCACCATGATGAACTGCCTCGCGCTCGAAGCCACGATCGAGCGCAAAGGTGCGCCGGCGAGGGCGCTCTCGGCTTTCGTCATGCCCGAGGTCTCCGAGCTGTTCACCCGCACCGCGGCGCACAAATACCTCGCCGAAGGCCGGATCCTGCTGCTCGGCGGTGGAACCGGCAATCCGTTCTTCACCACGGATACGACGGCGGTGCTGCGCGCCGCCGAGATCGGCGCCGAGGCGGTGCTCAAGGCGACCAATGTCGACGGCGTCTACTCGGCCGATCCGAAGAAGGATCCGTCCGCCACACGGTTCGACCGGCTGACCCATTCGCAGGCGATCGCGGGCGGCTACAAGGTGATGGATGCGACCGCCTTCGCACTTGCCCGCGAGACGTCGCTGCCTATCATCGTATTTTCGATCGCGGAGCCGGGGTCGATCGGCGCGATTCTACGCGGCGCCGGCCACGGGACTGTTGTCGCCGGCTGACGGCTCATCTGGTGCGCCCCGCAGCAGGGGCTTGGGTGAGGTCGCCGGGATATTGAAGGAGAAACGTGATGGCCACGGGTAATTTCGACCTCAACGAAGTGAAGCGCCGCATGCAGGGCGCGGTCGCCTCGCTCAAGCACGAGCTGGGCGGCCTGCGCACGGGCCGCGCATCGGCCTCGATGCTCGATCCGGTGCAGGTCGATGCTTATGGCAGCCACATGCCGCTCAATCAGCTCGCCACCGTCAGCGTGCCCGAGCCGCGCCTGATCTCCGTGCAGGTCTGGGACAAGTCGATGGTCAAGGCGGTGGAGAAGGCGATCGTCGATTCCAATCTCGGCCTGTCGCCGGCGACCGAAGGTCAGGTGCTGCGCCTGCGCATCCCCGAGCTCAACGAGGAGCGCCGCAAGGAGCTGGTCAAGGTCGCGCACAAATATGCCGAAGCCGCCAAGGTCGCCGCGCGTCACGTCCGCCGCGACGGTCTCGACGTCCTGAAGAAGCTCGAGAAGAATCACGAAATGTCGGAAGACGATCAGAAGCGTCACGCCGACGAGGTGCAGAAGGCGACCGACGGCACCATCACCGAGATCGACCAGCTGCTGGCCGCCAAGGAAAAAGAAATCCTCACCGTTTAAGGCTTCTTTTCCATGTCCAACGCCGCCGCGCCTGCAACGGAAGGACCCGACCGGTCCGACGCGCCTGCGCACGTCGCCATCATCATGGATGGCAATGGGCGCTGGGCGGCCGCGCGCGGATTGCCGCGCGCGGAGGGGCATCGCCGCGGCGTGGAAGCCTTGCGCCGCGTGGTGCGCGCTTCGCACGAGCTCGGTATCCGCTATCTCACCATCTTCTCGTTCAGTTCCGAGAACTGGTCGCGCCCGGCGAGTGAGATCGGCGATCTCTTCGGCCTGCTCAGGCGTTTCATCCGCAACGACCTCGCGAGCCTGCATCGCGACGGCGTCAAGGTGCGCATCATCGGCGAGCGCGAAGGGCTCGAGGGCGACATCTGCGCGCTGCTCAACGAGGCCGAGGAGTTGACGCGCGACAACACCCGCCTCACGCTCGTCGTCGCCTTCAATTATGGCTCGCGGCAGGAGATTGCGAAAGCGGCACAGAAGCTCGCGCGCGAAGTCGCGGATGGCAAGCGCGCCCCTGAAACGATCGACGCCGATACGCTCGGCGCCCATCTCGATGCGCCCGACATTCCCGATCCCGATCTCATCATCCGCACCAGCGGCGAGCAGCGCCTGTCCAACTTCCTGATGTGGCAGGCCGCCTATAGCGAGCTCGTGTTCGTGCCGGTGCACTGGCCCGATTTCGACAAGGCGGCGCTCGAAAGCGCGGTCGCCGAATTCGCCAAGCGCGAGCGCCGTTTCGGCGGCCTGGTCGCGAAATCAGCCTCGTGAGCGAACCCGACGCCGCACCGGCGGGCTCTGCGCCCGCTCCAAGCAATCTCGTGATGCGAGTCCTCGCAGCGCTGGTGCTTGCGCCGGTTGCGATCGCGCTGGCCTATGCCGGCGGCTGGCTGTGGGCGCTTTGCGTCACCCTGGTGTCGATCGGTCTCTTCACTGAATGGCTGATGGTGGTGGGTGCGGGATCCACCGCGCTGACCGGAGCAGGGACAGTCGTCATCGCCATGATGGGCCTTTGCGTTGCCGCCGGCGCGCTCAAGACTGCCATCGTCGTCGGCTGTGTCGGCGGGGTGATCGTGGCGCTGATCGCGGGCGGCAAGTTCATCTGGGCTGCGACCGGTTTTGCCTATGCATCCGCGGCGCTGCTGGCCTCGATCCTGGTACGCAAGGATCTCGCGCACGGTTTTTCCGCGCTGATGTTCGTGCTGCTCGTGGTGTGGGCGACCGACATCGGCGGTTATTTCGCCGGCCGCGGCATCGGCGGACCGAAGCTGTGGCCGCGCGTCAGCCCCAAGAAGACCTGGGCCGGCGCATTCGGCGGGTTTGCAGCAAGCCTTGCGGTCGCGTCGGGATTTGCGGCATTCGGCATCGGAAAGGCGGTTCCATTGCTTGCCGTCAGCGCCATCCTGTCGATGGTCTCGCAAGGTGGCGATCTGTTCGAATCCGCGGTGAAGAGGCGCTTCGGCGTCAAGGATTCCAGTCACTTAATACCCGGCCATGGCGGGCTCTTGGACCGCCTGGACGGCTTTGTCGCCGCCATCCTGGCGGCATGGATTATCGGCTTCCTTCGCCATGGTGTGCATAGCGCCGGAAGCGGTCTTATGGTTTGGTGAGGATATGAGCGCAGTCCCTTTGCGTAACAACAAGCCTGCTGCGTCCGACATTCGCAGCGTCACCGTCCTCGGCGCCACCGGCTCGATCGGCGACAGCACGATGGATCTGCTGCGCGCCTCGCCCGACCGCTATCGCGTCGAAGCCCTGACGGCGAACAGCAATGTCGAGGCGCTGGCCAAGCTCGCGAAGGAATTCTCCGCGCGCTTCGTCGCGATCGCAGACAGCACCAAGCTCGCCGAGCTCAAGGCCGCGCTTGCGGGCACGAGCACCGAATGCGGCGCCGGCGAAAGCGCTGTGATCGAGGCGGGCGCGCGTCCGGCCGATTGGGTGATGGCGGCGGTGAGCGGCGCAGCCGGGCTGAAGCCGGCTCTCGCCGCGGTCGATCGCGGCGCGCATGTCGCGCTCGCCAACAAGGAATGCCTGGTTTGCGCCGGAGATTTCTTCATGCAGCGCGCGGCCAAGGCGGGCGCCTGCATTCTGCCGGCTGATTCCGAGCACAACGCGCTGTTTCAGGCGCTGGCCTCGGGCAATCGCGACGAGCTGGTCCGCGTCATCATCACCGCCTCGGGCGGTCCGTTCCGGACCTGGAAGAGCGCCGACATCGAACAGGCGACCCTCGCGCAGGCCCTGAAGCATCCGAACTGGAGCATGGGCCAGAAGATCACGATCGATTCCGCGTCGATGATGAACAAGGGGCTCGAGGTGATCGAGGCATCCTATCTGTTCGCGCTTTCGCCCGACGAGATCGACGTGCTGGTGCATCCGCAATCGATCATCCACGGCATGGTGGAGTTCTCCGACCGCTCGGTGGTGGCCCAGCTCGGCTCGCCTGACATGCGCACGCCGATCGCCCATTGCCTGGGCTGGCCCGACCGGATCAAGGGACCGGCGGCCAAGCTCGATCTCGCCAAGATCGGCCAGCTGACCTTCGAGGCGCCCGACTTCGAGCGATTCCCTGGCCTTCGCCTGGCCTTCGATTCGCTCCGGCACGGGAAGGGGGCGACCACCGTCTACAATGCCGCCAACGAGGTCGCGGTCGCGGCCTTCATCGCCGGCAAGATCCGGTTCGGCGCGATTGCCCGGCTGGTCGAGGCGACGCTGGAGGATTGGGTCCGGGGCGGGAACCATGGCCCCATGACATCAGCCGATGATGCAATAAACGTTGACCATGTTTCGCGAAATAAAGCTGCCGCCCTATTGCCTCAAATTGCCTTAAAGGCATCCTAGTTAATTCGGGGCCAGGGCCCAGCGGCGCTGGGTGAGGGAAATCGATGTCTGACTTTTTCGTCCATAGTTTCAATACGTTGAGCCATGGGCTCCTCGGCTACGCAGTTCCCTTCCTGTTTGTCCTGACCATCGTCGTGTTCTTCCACGAGCTCGGCCACTTCCTGGTCGCGCGCTGGGCCGGCGTTCGGGTGTTAACCTTCTCGCTCGGCTTCGGGCCCGAGCTGGTCGGTTTCAATGACCGCCACGGCACCCGCTGGAAGATCTCGGCGATCCCGCTCGGCGGCTACGTCAAGTTCTTCGGCGACGAGAGCGAAGCCTCCACCCCGTCGGCCGAGAAGCTTGCAGCCATGACGGCCGAGGAGCGCGCCGGCAGCTTCCACCACAAGAAGGTCGGCCCCCGCGCCGCCATCGTCGCCGCCGGTCCGATCGCCAATTTCATCCTTGGCGCGCTGATTTTCGCAGGCATGGCCTTGTATTACGGCAAGCCGAGCACGATCGCGCGCGTGGACGGCGTCGTCGCCGATGGCGCCGCGGCCGCCGCGGGCTTCAAGATCGGCGACGTCGTCGTCGAGATCGACGGCAAGCCGATCGAGAGCTTTGCCGACATGCAGCGGATCGTCGCGACGAGCGCCGGTTCCGCGCTGGTTTTCCAGGTGAAGCGCGATGGCGCCGTGGTGTCGCTGACGGCGACGCCGGCGCTGCTCGAGCGCAAGGATCCGTTCGGCAACAGCCACAAGGTCGGCGTGCTTGGCGTCGAGCACAAGTCTCAGGTCGGCGAGGCCTCGACCACGCCGGTTGGGATTGGTGAGGCGCTCAAGATTGGGGGCGAACAGGTCTGGTTCATCATCACCAGCACCTTCAAGTTCCTGGGCTCGCTGTTCATCGGGCAGGGCAATCCGAACGAGGTCAGCGGCGTCCTCGGCATTGCCAAGATGTCGGGGCAGGCGGCCAGCGCCGGGTTTCAGTTCGTGATCAATCTATGTGCCGTGCTGTCGGTGTCGATCGGCCTCTTGAACCTGTTCCCGATCCCGCTGCTCGATGGCGGTCACCTTCTGTTCTATTCGGCCGAAGTGGTCCGTGGCCGTCCGCTGTCCGAGCGGACCCAGGAAATGGGATTCCGAATCGGGCTCGGCCTCGTGCTGATGCTGATGGTGTTCGCGACCTACAACGACATCTTGCGAATGGCGGCGTCCTGATCCGGGCTTTTTTGTGGCGTTGCTGTTGAGCAACGTCTTGGAATGAAATTGAAATTACCGTGTCAGCTGCCGTTTGCGATGTCGGGGAAATTGGCTACAAGCGGCATGAACTTGGGGAATCTCCCAGACCGGCTTTGGGGTTGGGTCTGGTACGTGGATAAGGGCGCGTTGCGCATGAAGTTTGGACTGCGACTCCGGGGGGGCTTGCTCGCAACCCTGATCATGTTCGGCGCGCCGGTGGTTGCCCCGGTTGGGGCTGTTTTGGTGTCTTCGTCTGCTCTCGCTCAGACCGTGCAGTCGATTTCCGTCGAAGGGAATCGCCGCGTCGAGGTGGAGACGATCCGTTCCTATTTCAAGCCCGGCCCCGGTGGTCGCCTCGACCAGGGCGCCATCGATGACGGCCTCAAGGCGCTGATCGAGACCGGCCTGTTCCAGGATGTGAAGATCAACCGCGGCGCCGGCGGCCAGGTCATCGTCTCCGTGGTGGAAAACCCGGTGATCGGTCGCATCGCCTTCGAGGGCAACAAGAAGATCAAGGACGAGCAGCTCACCGCCGAAGTCCAGTCCAAGGCACGCGGCACGTTTTCCCGCGCCATGGTGCAGTCGGACACGCTGCGAATCGCCGAAATCTATCGTCGCTCCGGTCGCTATGACGTGACCGTGACGCCCGAGATCATCGAGCAGCCGAACAACCGCGTCGATCTCGTCTTCACGATCAACGAAGGCGCCAAGACCTCGGTCAAGTCGATCGAGTTCATCGGCAACAGCGCGTTCTCGTCCTATCGTCTCCGGGACGTCATCAAGACGCACGAATCCAACCTGCTGAGCTTCCTCTCGAGCGGCGACATCTACGACCCGGATCGCGTCGAGGCCGACCGCGACCTGATTCGCCGCTTCTACCTGAAGAACGGCTTTGCCGACGTTCAGGTGGTGGCCGCGCTCACCGAATACGATCCTGAGAAGAAGGGCTTCAACGTCACCTTCAAAATCGAGGAAGGCTCGCAGTACCGCGTCGGGACCGTCGATTTCCGCACCAGCATCCCGAACTTCGATGCGAGCTCGCTGCGCAGCTTCTCGCGCGTCAATGTCGGCTCGCTCTACAACGTCGAATCGGTCGAGAAGTCGGTCGAGGACATGCAGATCGAGGCATCGCGCCGCGGCTACGCCTTCGCGGTGGTGCGCCCGGGCGGCGACCGCAATTTCGATGCCCACACCGTCTCCGTCGTCTTCAACATCGATGAAGGCCCGCGCACCTATATCGAGCGCATCAACATCCGCGGCAACACGCGTACGCGTGACTACGTGATCCGCCGCGAGTTCGACATCTCGGAAGGCGATGCCTACAACCGTGCGCTGGTCGACCGCGCCGAGCGGCGCCTGAAGAACCTCGACTACTTCAAGACCGTGAAGATCACGACCGAGCCGGGCTCTTCCAGCGACCGCGTGGTCCTGATCGTCGATCTCGAGGAGAAGTCGACCGGCGACTTCTCGATCTCGGGCGGTTACTCCACCACCGACGGTGCGCTGGCCGAAGTCTCGGTCTCCGAGCGCAACCTGCTCGGCCGCGGCCTGTTCGCCAAGGCGTCGGTGACCTACGGTCAGTACGCCCGCGGCTACTCGCTGTCGTTCGTCGAGCCGTATCTGCTCGACTACCGCGTCGCGCTCGGCCTCGACCTCTATCAGCGCCAGCAGCTGTCCAACAGCTACATCTCCTACGGCACCAAGACGCTCGGCTTCTCGCCGCGTCTCGGCTTCTCCTTGCGCGAAGATCTGTCGCTGCAGCTGCGCTATTCGATCTATCAGCAGGAAATCTCGCTGCCGAGCTATCTGGCGAACTGTAACAACATCGCTGGCCCAAGCTTCAACCCGAGCCCGGCCTTCGCCAATGCCAGTGGTGTGACGCTGGATCCCTCGACCACCGGTCTCGGCTGCTACAGCGACGGTGAAGCCTCGCTGCCGGTCCGCAAGGAGTTGGCGGGCGGCAAGACGCTGACCTCGGCGCTCGGCTACTCGCTGACCTACAACACACTGGACAACAACAAGAACCCGACCGACGGCCTGCTGATCGACTTCAAGCAGGACATCGCCGGCGTCGGTGGCGACGTCTCCTATCTGAAGACCGTCGCGGACGCGAAGTATTACCAGTCGCTGGTGTCCGACCTCGTCGGCCTCGTCCACCTCCAGGGCGGTATCCTGAACAAGGTCGGCAACAGCGACCTGCGCATGCTGGATCACTTCCAGATGGGTCCGAACCTCGTCCGCGGCTTCGCGCCGAACGGCATCGGCCCGCGCGACATCAACCCCTTCGACACGCAGGACGCGCTTGGTGGCACCAAATATTGGGGCGCTTCGCTCGAATTGCAGATGCCGTTCTGGTTCCTGCCCAAGGAAGTGGGCCTGAAGGGCGCGGTCTATGCCGACGCTGGTGGCCTGTATGACTATAAGGGGCCGACCACGTGGGCGCTGACCGGTGAAACCACCACGCCGGCCAACTCGAACTGTACGCCGTCGACGGTCAACCCGAGCAGCGCTGGAACCTGTACCGGCCTGATCTACGACGATAGCAAGGTCATCCGGTCGTCGGTCGGTGTCGGCCTGATCTGGGCCTCGCCGTTCGGACCGCTGCGCTTCGACTACGCGGTGCCGCTCACCAAGGGCAAGTATGACCGTACGCAGGAATTCCGGTTCGGCGGCGGCACGACGTTCTAATTCGATCAGCAGGGCATGATCCGGCCGCCCAGGCGTTCCTTTGCGGAATTCCTTGCGGCCGGTTATCAAAAAGACCGTGCTCAATCCGTGAGATAGGGCATGATGCGGCCGGGCCGCTTCATGCCGAAGCCGGACCGCGACGGGGTGGAATGGCGCAGCCGACCTTCTTCACAAAACCGCCTGAAACAACGCTGGCCGACATTGCCGCGCTGACCAAGGCGCAACTGGTCGACCCGGCCAGGGGCGGCCATGTCATCACGGCTCTGGCTTCGCTCGACGAAGCCGGCCCGATGCATTTGGCCTTCTTCGACAACCTCAAATACAAGGACGAGCTCAAGGCCACCCGCGCCGGGGCCTGCCTGGTTAGCCCGCGTTTCGAGGCGGAGGTGCCCGCGCATGTGGCGGTGCTGCGGGCGACGCAGCCGTTCCGCGCCTTTGTCCGGATCGCCCGGGAATGGCACGGCGATGCGCTGCGGCCGCAATCCTCAGTCGGCAATGACGGCATCGCCCCGTCGGCCATCATCGATCCCTCGGCCCGGCTGGAGGACGGCGTCATCGTCGATCCGCTCGCGGTGATCGGCCCGGATGCCGAGATCGGCAGCGGCACGGTGGTCGGCGTCGGCGCGGTGATCGGCCCGAGCGTCAAGATCGGCCGGGACTGCAATGTGGGCGCGCGCACGGTGATCCAGTGTGCGCTGATCGGGAACAACGTGCTGATCCATCCCGGCGGCTCGATCGGCCAGGACGGCTACGGCTTCATCTTCTTCGGCCCTGAGGGCCATTTGAAGGTACCGCAGACGGGGCGGGTGCTGATCCAGAACGATGTCGAGGTCGGCGCCGGCACGACCATCGACCGCGGCTCGCTGCGCGACACCGTGATCGGCGAGGGCACTAAAATCGACAATCAGGTCCAGATCGGCCACAATGTGACGATCGGCCGACATTGCCTGCTGGCAGCCCAGATCGGGCTCGCGGGCAGCCTGACCATCGGCGACAACGTGGCGCTGGGAGCAAAGGTTGGTATCAACAATCACCTCAAGATCGGCGATGGGGCCCAGGTGACCGCGATGAGCGCGGTCAAGGACGACATCCCGCCGGGGGGACGCTGGGGCGGGCATTTCGCCAAGCCGACCAAACAATGGTTCAAGGAGATCATCGCGGTGGAGCGTCTGGTGCGCGACAGCAAGACCGATCCGAAGGATGAGGGACCGGAATGACCGAGGAATCTCCTGTTAAGTTCGAGCTGGTGGACATCAATGCCATCCTCCAGACCTTGCCGCATCGTTTTCCGATGTTGCTGATCGACCGGGTGATCAACATCCGCGCCGATTACAGCGGTATCGGCATCAAGAACGTCACCTTCAACGAGCCGGCCTTCCAGGGGCATTTCCCCGAACGTCCGGTCTATCCCGGCGTCATGATGATCGAGGCGATGGCGCAGACCGCGGGCGTGATCGGCATCAAGTCGGTCGAGGGCACCGAGAAGCCGCGGGCGGTGTATTTCCTCACCATCGACAAGTGCAAATTCCGCAAGCCCGTGCTGCCCGGCGATACCATCGAGTATCACATGCGCTCGCTCGGCCGCCGCAAGGCCATGTGGTGGTTTCACGGTGACGCCAAGGTCAACGGCCAGGTCGTCGCCGAAGCCGATGTCGGGGCGATGCTGACGGATTGAGACCGCTCGACGCGCCCGCAGCTCAAGTGTTGGATGAAGTCGTTGATGCAGCCGCGCGCTTTGTTCAGCCGGCGTCTGAAACATGCCGAGATCATACGTCACTGGACAGATCGGGCGCTGTCGCGCTAACAGGCGGAAAGCCGAGCAAGTTCAACACATAGCCAGACCTTGTTGATAAGTAAGATCGCTTGATGAGTAAGATCGACCCCACCGCGCGGGTGGAAGACGGCGCCGTGATCGGCGAGGGCACCGAGATCGGGCCCTTTTGCATGATCGGTCGCAACGCCCGGATCGGCGCGAACTGCAAGCTGATCGGACAGGTCACCGTGATCGGCCATACGTCGGTCGGCGACGGCTGCGTGATCTCGCCATTCGCGGTGCTCGGCGGCGCGCCGCAGGACCTCAGCTACAAGGGCGAGCCGACCACGCTCGAGATCGGCTCCGGCAACGTCATTCGCGAAGGCACGACGATGAACGTCGGCACCGTCAAGGGCGGCGGCAAGACGCGCGTCGGCAACGACGGCTATTTCATGAACAACAGCCATGTCGGCCATGACTGCGTGGTTGGCAACAACGCGATCTTCGCGACCTCGGCGACGCTCGGCGGCCATTGCGAGATCGGCGATGCCGTCTATATCGGCGGGCTGTCGGCGGTGCACCAGTTCACCCGCATCGGGTCTTACGTAATGGTCGGCGGCCTCTCGGGCGTGCGTGACGACATCATCCCGTATGGGCTCGCCAACGGTCAATATGCGGTGCTGGAGAGCCTCAACCTGATCGGTATGAAGCGGCGCAAGTTCACCAAACAGCGGCTTGCGACCGTGCGCGCGTTCTACCAGAAGCTCTTTCACGGCCCCGGCACGTTCGCCGAACGGCTGGAGTCCGTGCGGCCGCTCGCAAGCGAAGATCCTGCGATCGACGAGATCCTCGGCTTCATCGGCAAGGGCAAGCGCCCGCTTTGCCTTCCCGCTGTCGAGAAGTGATGCAGCGATGGCCGCGGACATGACATCGGCGGCATCAGGGATTGCATCGCCGGTCGGCGTGGTCGCGGGCGGCGGCGCGATGCCGTTCGCCGTCGCCGAGTCGCTCGCGGCGCGCGGCATCACGCCGGTGCTATTCCCGCTCAGGGGGGCCTGCGATCCGGTGCAGGTGGAGAAATTCCGCCACCGCTGGATTTCGGTCGGCCAGCTCGGCCGCGCCATGCGGCTGTTCCGCGAGGAGGGCTGCCGCGACCTGATCTTCATCGGCACCTTGGTGCGGCCCTCGCTCACGGAGATCCGCTTCGACATCAAGACGCTGCGGCTGCTCGGCAATGTCATCCGGGCCTTCCGGGGCGGCGACGACCATCTGTTGTCAGGCGTCGGGCGGATCCTCGAGCAGGACGGCTTTCGCATGGTCGGCATCAAGGACGTCGCGCCCGACCTTTTGATGCCCGAGGGCTGCATCAGCCGCGCCTGGCCGGCCGACAATGCCAAGGGCGATATCGAGCGCGGGCGCGCGGTGCTCGCCGCGCTCGGGCCGTTTGATATCGGTCAGGCCGCGGTGGTGATCGACGGCCATGTGGTGGCGATCGAGGACATCGAGGGCACCGACGCGCTGCTGGCGCGCGTGGCACGGCTGCGGGAGGAGGGCCGCATCCGCGCGGCCACGGGACGCGGCGTGCTGGTCAAGGCGCCGAAGACCGGCCAGGATCTGCGCTTCGACCTGCCGACGATCGGCCCGCGCACGATCGAGGGCGTCGCCAAGGCCGGCCTTGCCGGCATCGCCGTGATCGCCGGCAACACCATCGCTGCCGAGCCCCAGGCGATGATCGCGCTTGCCGACGCCAAATATCTCTTCGTCGTCGGTTTGTCGGCGTGATGCAGGCACGTGAGCCCATCAGGAGGATTTTCCTGATCGCGACGGAGGAATCCGGCGATCGGCTCGGCTCGGCGCTGATGAAGGTGCTGCGCCAGCGTCTTGGTGACGGCGTGCAGTTCGAGGGCGTCGGCGGCCGCACCATGGCGCGCGAGGGGCTGGAGACGCTGTTTCCGATCGAGGAGCTGTCGATCGTCGGCTTTGCCGCAGTGCTGCAGCAACTGCCGAAGATCCTGCGCTTGATCCGCGAGACCGCGGATGCCGTGACCGAAGCCGCGCCCGACGCGCTCGTCATCATCGACAGCCCCGATTTCACCCATCGCGTCGCCCGCCGTGTGCGGGCGAAGAATCCGGACATCCCCGTGATCGACTACGTCTCGCCCTCGGTCTGGGCCTGGCGGCCGGGCCGGGCGCGCGCCATGCTCGGCTATGTCGATCACGTGCTCGGCCTGTTGCCCTTCGAACCGGAGGAATATCGCAAGCTGAAAGGCCCGCCCTGCAGCTATGTCGGCCATCCCCTGATCGAGCAATTGTCGTCGCTCCGGCCAGACGCGACCGAGCAGAAGCGCCGCGATGGCGATCCGCCGGTTCTGCTGGTGCTGCCGGGCAGCCGTCGCAGCGAGATCCGCCATCATCTGGACCTTTTCGGCGCCGCACTCGGCCAGTTGCAGGCTGCGGGCGTCGCGTTCAAATTGATACTGCCGACGATGTCGCATCTCGAAGCGACCGTCCGCGCGGGCGTGGCGCGCTGGCCGGTCAAGCCTGAGATCGTGGTCGGCGAAACCGAGAAGCGCGCGGCGTTCCGGATCGCGCGCGCAGCATTGGCAAAATCCGGCACGGTGACGCTGGAGCTCGCGCTGTCGGGGATCCCGATGGTGACAGCCTATCGGGTCGGCGCGATGGAGGCCTTCATCCTGCGCCGCGCGATCCAGGTATCTTCGGTGATCCTCGCCAATCTCGTGATCGGCAAGGATGTGATCCCCGAATTCCTGCAAGAGGATTGCACGCCGGAGAAGCTCGCCGGCGCCCTGTCCGAGGTGCTGAAGGAGACGCCGATGCGCAGGCAGCAGGTCGAGGCTTTTGCCCAGCTCGACTCCATCATGTCGACCGGCAACAAGTCGCCGAGCGTGCTCGCCGCCGACATCGTGCTTGCGACGATGCGCAAGGGGCGGCGTTAGGCCTCGAGCCTTTCGCTACTTCTTCGTGCGTCCGACCGCGGCGCGGCGCGGGCGCGGTTTTGCGGCCGCTGGGTCCGGCCGCGCGGGCATGGTGTCCAGCGACGGGCCATCCTCGGGAACGTGGAGGGTCGCCAGAAAATCGGCGCCGGCGCGCATCACATGCTCTGCGGCCAGCGTGGCAGCAGCGCGCTCGTCGCCTGCGATGATCGCGCGCAGGATTCCGGCATGCTCGTCCCAGGTCCGCGCCTGGCGCTCCGGATCGGTCGGCGCGAACAACATCGCGGTTCTCTCGCGCAGCCGTTTGAGCAGATCGGAGAGGACGCGATTGCGGCCGGCCGCGGCAAGCTCGTTGTGGAATTGCTGATTGAGGCCCGACAATAGCTCAAAGCGCTTGGCCGCAACCGCCACCGTTCCCTCGTTCAGCACGGCGGCAATGCGGGCCAAAATATCCTGATCGCGACGACGCGCGGCCAGCCGTGCGTTCTGTCCCTCGAGCAGCGCACGCACCTCGATCGTCTCACGCGCCTCCTCGTCGGTCATGGCAAGCACGGATGCGCCGCGTCGTGCGGTCACCTCGACCAGGCCCTCGGTCGTCAGCACGCGGATCGCTTCCCGCACCGGATTGCGGGACACGCCAAGCTCTTCCGCGAGGCGCCCTTCGACCAGCCGCTCACCTGGCTTGAGGCGTCGGCTCAAGATGGCCTGGCGCAGCTCCTCGATGACCCTGTCGTGGAGGGAGAGGTAGTCGTCGCCGAGGCGTCGTTTCGAATTTCCCAGCCTGCCAGCCATGAGATGACCTTCTCAACCGCACCGGTTTGATATTTCCGAACCGCGCGGAGAGATTCGATCCGCCACCGGCCGAGCGGACTGACCGGCGGGACGGCACGAACGTACTTAGACTGCCCATTGCACAGCGGCAAGCCGTAGTCGCCGGGAGAATGGGCATCGCGCAACCGGATCAGTCGGGCGAATCGGGGGCGGGAGGCGTTGCGGCCGGGCGGCCTGCTGCGGCCGCCGGTTTCGGCGTCCAGGATACGCTGACGTCGCCGGTGAGAAATGTCTGGCACGCCATTCGGTAGCCGGCGGCGAATTGCTCGTCGGTGAGGTGCTTGCGCTCCTTCGGCTTGATCGCGTCGGTGTTCTCCAATCCCTTCTCGATGAGGCATTTGCATGTTCCGCAAATCCCGCCACCGCATTTGAAGGGGATGCCGCCCTGTTCGCGCAAGGAAACCCGCAACAGGTTGCTGTCGACGGGTGCCGTGACGGACTTTCCGTTATTGGTCACGAAGGTGACCTGGATCGTGCCGGTCCCTGCGGCCGGATTTGCGCTGTCGGACGTCACGATTTGCGCAGCTTCGTGTCCATGTGGCCGAACGTCGTCAGGTGCTCGAGCTCGCGATAGGCCAGCTCCGGTGTTGCGAATTTCTCCAGGAATTTGGACGGCACCTGATTGACGATCGGCGGCGACCAGGCTTCGTCGATCACCTTGATCTTGGTGTCCTTGAGCAGCTCGGCGATCACGAAGGTCGCCTTCTTGGTGCCGTAGAACAGATAGTCGTAAGAGGCGAGGGGCCGCAGCCCGTCGACGATCTCGGTCCGGAACAGTCCATCCTTGCTGGTCAGGATCACATACATGGCTCAAATCTCCCGTGTTGGCCGAGAATTGCCGCAAGGCCGGCGCGGGCCCGGGCATTGAAGATATCTGGGCACTCGTTTCATCTGGCCCTCGAGACGTCAGCCGACCTTGCCGGCTGCAACCACGTCGGCAAGCGGCGTTGCCTCCTGCGACAGCTCGAGATCGTGGGTGAGCCAGAGCTGGCAGGCCAGCCGATAGCCGGCCTCGATTCGCGCGCCGAGCCGCTTCTTTTCCTTCCAGTTCGGCTCGGGCAGGTGCTCGGCACCCTTGATGATCAGGGCCGCGCATTTTCCGCATTTCCCCATGCCGCAGCCGTAGAGGAAGTTCGGATGGGGAAATTGCCGGATGCCCGCCCTCACGACGAGATTGGTGTTTTCCTTGATCTCGCCGTGAAAGGTCTGGCCGTTCCGGTGAAAGACGACGTTGGGCATGCCGTGCGGCTCAGGCTTGCAGCAACGCGCGTTCGTCCGCCGGGACCTTGGTTTCGGTCATGTCGAGCTCGGAGAGCGGAATATCCTTGGCGACATAATCGTGATAGAGCGCGGTGGTGTAGAGCAGGCGCATCTGCGCGCCGATCTCGCAGATCTTGAGGCAGCGCTGCTGCAGCTCGACCGTGTTGGCGTGCTCGAGCACGATCTGGTAGCCGCGCTCGCCGTGGACTTCGTCCGATACGATGTGAAGGTCGAAGAACTCGACTTCCTCGTCGGTGAACTTGTACTTCTCGCGCAAGGTCGGCGTCTGCTTGCGGTAGATCGACGGAACCTGTGATTCCAGGCCGACCACGAGGCCTGCGACCGCGACGATCGGGTCCTCGCGCATTGCCACTGCATAGCACCAGCTTTGCAGCCCGCGCGTCGTCGCGGTCATGTTGTCGGGATTCTTGACGCGTTCGGCGGTCGTGCCGCACGCCTCGGCGAAGCGGATCAGCAGATCGGTATGGCGGTCGCCACCGATCTCCTCTTCGTACATGTTGGCAAGCAGGAAATCCTTGGCCTCCTGATACTGCTCCGGCATGCGCGCATAGATGTAGCCGAGGTAGTCCGCGAACGGGCCGACATAGTGGTAGTGGTTTTCCGCCCACGAGGCGAGATGCGCCCGGCTCAGCTTGCCGCTCGCCCAAGCGATGCTGAAGGGTGCCTTGTTGGCGCTCTTGCCTTTGATCGCATTCTCGAGGGCCGTGCGGAATTCCACATGGTTCATCAGCTTTTGCATCGTCGCGCTCCTGTGTCGCCGAAAGGGGGGCCGGATTGGTCGCGGCTGTCAGGCCCATGCAATAAAAGTATACAGTATACAATTTTGATCTCGCGTCAACGCGCGGAGCTAAGGGGGAGGCTCGCTTTGACTGTGGGTATCATATTTTTATCTATACAAATCAATATGATATATTTGTGAGAATTTTGATTCCAAGACGCCTCTGCAAGATAATTCACACTTAGTTGTTGCATTTTTCGAATACAGTATACAAAATTAGGTGCTGCCTGGGGGAGCGCATCGCATGACAATGCCGCAAGTTCCGATCGTCGCCGCGCACTGGGTCTACCTGCTCGGGGTGGCCCTCATCGTCCTGACCATGATCTGGCGCGCCAACGTGGTGGTGCCGTCGGTCCTTGCGACCTTTCTGGTCGCGCTCGCCTGGACGCACAGTCCGATTGCTGCGCTCGGAAGCATCTTCAATGCCAGTTTCACGGCCGCGAAGGAGCTGTTCAACATCTTCCTGGTGATCGCGCTGATGACTGCGCTGCTCAACGCGCTGAAGGTGCTGCGGTCCGACATCCGCATGGTGGAGCCGTTCCGCACCGTGATGAAGGACGGGCACACGGCCTATTTCGTTCTGGCCGGCATCACTTACGTGATCTCGCTCTTCTTCTGGCCGACACCGGCGGTGCCGCTGGTCTCGGCGGTGCTGCTGCCCGCGGCGATCGCGGCGGGATTGCCGCCGCTCGGCGGCGCGCTGGCGATTGCGATCGCCGGCCAGGGCATGGCGCTGTCGTCGGATTATGTCATTGGTGTTGCTCCGGGCATCAGCGCGAAGGCCGCAGGTGTTGCGGTGAGCGCTGCCGCGGTCGCGGACCGGGCGTTGGTGCTGTCACTGATCACCGGAAGCGTCGCGCTGCTGCTGGGTTACTTCGCGATCCGCAAGTTCATCACCAAGCCGGATGACGGGCTGCTCGAACGTTGGCAGGCGAAGTCGAGCAACGGCGAGCTGGCGCGCATCGCGCAGGAGGGGACGTTCGACAAGGTCGAGCTCGCCCGGGGCACCGCCGGCGACCAGACGCCGCTGGCAAATCAGGGGCAGATCGACAAAGCGCTCGCTGCGATTCCCGATGCGCGCGAAAAATGGTCGAAGATCTTCGCAGTGGTGACGCCGCTCGCCTTCCTTGGCGTCATCGTCGTGATGGTGCTCTCCAAGCTCGGGATCGGCCATGACCTCAAGGGTGGCGATGCCGCGGCACTGGTGGGCGGCGTTGCCGCCGTGCTGATGATCTGGGCCTCGTTCGTCACCGACCCCTTGCGCGAATTCCTCGATACCAGCGCCGACCATGTCACCGAAGGCTTCATCTTCGCATTCAAGGCCATGGGATCCGTGCTGCCGATTGCCGGATTCTTTTTTCTCGGCGCCGAGCAGGGGCTGTCGGCTCCGATTCTTGGCGTCCCCGCGGCTCAGGCGCCCAATCTTCTGTTCGAACTGGTTCAGGCTGCGCAGCACTGGATTCCGGGCAATCAGGTCTTTGTCGCGTTCGGGGTCCTGATCGCCGGCATGATCACCGGTATCGACGGGTCGGGCTTCGCCGGCCTGCCGCTCACCGGGTCGTTGTCGGGCGCGTTGGCGCCGACGGTCGGGCTCGATCCAGCAACGCTTGCGGCCGTCGGCCAGATGGGGGCGGTCTGGACAGGTGGGGGCACGCTGGTGGCGTGGTCGTCTCTGATCGCGGTGGCGGGGTTCGCGCGCGTGCCGGTTTTCCAGATCGTCCAGACGGTGATGGTGCCGGTGCTGGCGGGGCTGGTGACCTCGACCATCTGCGCGGTCCTGATCTGGCATTGAAGAAGGTTCTGTCATCATGAGCGATGTCGCGACGACGCGTACTCACGGTTCGGAGACTGGCCGGCCGCAGGTCGAGGAATTCCCGAACCTCATCAATGGCGAGCAGTTGCGGGGCGTTGCAAAGCCCTTCGACAACACCAATCCTGCCGACACCTCCGATATCGTCGGTCGCTTTCAGGCCTCGACGGCCGCCGAGGCCAAGCTCGCGGTCAACGCGGCTGTGGCCGCCTGCGAGCGCTGGAGGAAAACGCCGGTCTCGGCGCGCGCGGCCATTCTCAATCGTGCGGCCGATCGTCTCGAGGCGCAGGCCGAGCAGATCGCACAAGAGATGACGCGCGAAATGGGCAAGGCGCTCAACCTCGCCAGGGACGAGGTGCTGCGCTCGGCGCAGACGTTGCGCTTCTATGCCGTCGAAGGCCAGTCGCTGGTGGGCGAGGTCTTTCCGAACGACGATCCCGACATGACCGTCTACACGCTGCGCGAGCCGCTCGGCGTCGTCTCGGTCATCACGCCGTGGAATTTTCCCATCTCGATCCCGGCCCGCAAGATCGCGCCTGCGCTCATCACCGGCAATACGGTGGTGTTCAAGCCGTCGTCGGATGCGCCGCTGAGCGGCTACCGGCTTGCCGAGACGCTGGTGACGGCCGGCCTGCCCAAGGGCGTCCTGAACTTCATCACCGGTTCGGCCGGCGAGATCGGACCGGCCATCACCGTAGCGCCCGAGATCCGCGCCATCTCCTTTACCGGCTCGACCGCAGCGGGCGAGCAGATCTGCCGCTCGGTCAGCTTCACGACGCGCACGCAGATGGAGCTCGGCGGCAAGAATCCGCTGATCGTGATGGACGATGCCGATCTCGACAAGGCGGTCGACCTGACCGTGAAAGGCGGCCTGTCGCTCGCCGGCCAGGCTTGCACCGGCACCAGCCGCGTCCTGGTCATGAAACAGGTAGCGGCCGACTTCACGGAGCGGCTGGTTGCCCGGGTCAAGGCGTTGAAGATCGGCGACGGTCTCACGGCTGGAATGGACCTCGGGCCGCTCGCAACCGCCAGGCAGCTCGAGACCGTGCTGCGCTATGTCGCGATCGGCAAGCGGGAGGCGAGGCACCTTTGCGGCGGCGAGCGGCTCACCGGCGCCGGCTATGACGGCGGCTACTACGTCTCGCCGGCGATCTTTACCGACGTTACGCAACAGATGACGATCGCCCGCGAGGAAATCTTCGGCCCCGTCATTGCGATCATCGAGGTCGAGTCCTATGCGGATGCCATCGCCAAGGCCAATGACACCGAATACGGATTGTCCGCCGCGATCGCGACGAAAAACCCACGTATCATGCACGATTTCGCCAATGACATTCAGTCGGGGACCGTCAAGATCAACCGCACCACGACCGGCAATCTGATCAATGCGCCGTTCGGAGGCTTGAAGCGGTCGAGTACATCGACATTCCGCGAGTCCGGCCGTGCCGGGCTCGAGTTCTACACCCAGATCAAGACCGTGTACCGCGGATGCTGAAGCGCGAATTCGAGCGATGCTGAAATCGCGGCGTCGCGGCTGACAGACAAAGGGACGAGATGAGAACATCAATCAAGCTTGAATTGGCGGAAGCCAGGCACATGGCGGCTGCGGCGTTGAAGAAGGCCGCGGACATCGGTGTGCCCGAGACCGTTTGCATCGTGGACGATGGTGGCTACCCGATCGTGCTCGAACGGATGGACGGGGCGCGCCTCACCGGCCCGCAGATCGCTTGGAACAAGGCCTTTACCGCGGCGGGGCACAAGCGCTCGACGCACTTGTTCAACCAGATGCCGAACGGACCGGCGCTTCCCGGCAACGAAGCGTTCGGAATCCAGTGGAGCTTTGAAGGCAGGTTCGCCGTGTTTGTCGGCGGCTTCCCGATCGTGGTCGACGACGAGGTGGTCGGCGGTGTCGGGCTGAGCGGCGGCAATGGCGAGCAGGACACGCATTGCGGCATCGCCGCGTTGCAGGCCCTTCAGGATCTCTTGACCGGTCATCGCGTGCTGGTCGCAGCCGACATCAAGAAATGAGCCTCGACGCGCGGATCATGCTTTAGGCCAAGCCACCATCGACGCGGAAACACTGGCAGGTGATGCGCCGGCTGGCGTCGGAGGCGAGGTAGAGCGCCATGTCGGCGATATCCTCTGGTGTCACCGCATCGGGAATGGCCTGGCGCGTCCGCATCTCGGCGATCTGTCGTTCGTCCGGATACCACAGCTTGCGCTGACGCTCGGTGATCACCATCCCCGGCGCGATCGCGTTGACGCGGAGGCGGTCGGCGCCGAACTTGCGACCGAGCGAGTTGGTGAAGCCGACGATCGCCGCCTTCGCCGCAGCGTAGACCGGCAGCGCCGGCGCGCCGCGCATCCAGGCCACCGACGACATGTTGAGGATCGAGCCGCCGCCGCGCGCCTGCATCTGCGGCACCACGGCCTGGGCTGCAAAGAAGACGTGCTTGAAATTGACGCCGATCATCCAGTCGAAATCCGGCGGCGCGACGTCCGCCAGCACCTGACGCTGGTCGTTGGCGGCATTGTTGACCAGCACCGCGGCATCGCCGAGCGCGGCGTGGACGTTTGCCAGTGCGGCGCGCAGCGCGTCGATGTCCAGGAGGTCGCAGGGCACGAACAGCGGGGCGGTGCCCGAGCTGTTCGCCACCTCCTGCGCCAACGCTTGCCCCGCCTCTGCATCGATGTCGAGAAAGGCGACACGGGAGCCCTGCGCGGCAAAGGCGCGCACGAAGGCGGCGCCGATGCCGCTGGCGCCTCCGGTGATCAGCACCACGCGGTCCGCGAGGCCGGCATAGGTCGTCTTGGTCATGCGATCAGTCGCTCCGTCTCGGGGTCGAACAGGCAAATGCGGCGGGTATCGAGTGCAAAGGCGGCGGAGGTGCCGGGCGTCGGCCGGATATCCGGCGAGATGCGCGCCTGTGCCGGCTCGCCGCCAAGCCGCAGCAGGACGATGGTTTCCGCGCCGGTGGGTTCGACCAGCTCGACAGGCGCGGTGACGATGACGGGCGGTCCAGCCGCAGCGGAGAACACCCGCTCGCCCTCGGCAATACATTCCGGCCTGATTCCCAGCACCACCTCGCGGCCGATATAGGACGCGGCCGCGTCGTAGCCTTGCAGATGCAGACGAACCTCGTCCGGCCGGCCTGCGCCGATCACCACCACGGGTCCACTGCTATCTGCCTCGAGCCTTGCCGGCATCGTGTTCATCGGCGGCGAGCCCATGAAGCGGGCGACGAACAGATTGGCCGGATAGCGGTAGACGGTGTCGGGGTCGGCGAATTGCTGCACGCGGCCCTGATGCATGACGGCGATCCGGGTCGCCATCGTCATCGCCTCGATCTGGTCGTGGGTGACATAGACGATGGTGGCGCCGATGCGCTGGTGCAGCCGCTTGATCTCCATCCGCATCTCGACCCGCAGCTTGGCGTCGAGATTGGAGAGCGGCTCGTCGAACAGGAAGAGCAGGGGATCGCGCACCAAGGCGCGCCCCATCGCCACGCGCTGGCGCTGACCGCCCGACAATTGCGCCGGCTTGCGGCCGAGCAGCGGTTCGATCTGGAGCAGTTTTGCGACATTCGCCACCGCCTTCTCCTGCTCCGCCTTCGGCACGTGGCGGCATTCCATGCCGAACGTGATGTTCTGACGCACCGTCATCGACGGATAGAGCGCGTAGGACTGGAACACCATGGCGATGTCGCGGTCCTTGGGCAGGACGTCGTTGACGTTGCGCCCGCCGATCTCGATGGTGCCGTCGCTGGCGCGATCGAGGCCGGCGACGATGTTGAGCAGCGTGGACTTGCCGCAGCCGGACGGCCCGACCAGCACGGTGAATTCGCCGCTCTCGATGTCGAGATCGATGCCCTTGAGCACCTCGAGATTGGCGTAGCGCTTGGAGAGGCTGCGAATGCTCAGGGCTGCCATGACACATCCATCATTTCACGGCCCCGGCAGTGAGGCCGCGTACGAAGTACTTGCCGCCAAAGAGATAGATCAGCAGCGTGGGCAGGGCTGCGATGATCACCGCCGCGCTCTGCACCCCATGCTGCGGGATGTCCGCGACCGCGGCAGACAGCGCGATCAGCGCCGCCGTCACGGGCTGTTGCTGGCCGGGCGTGAAGGTCACGCCATAGAGGAATTCGTTCCAGATATGGGTGAACTGCCAGATCACGGTGACGAGCAGGATGGGGCCCGAGAGCGGCAGGATGATGCGCCAGAAAATGCGGAAGAAGCCGGCGCCGTCGATGCGCGCGGCTCGGATCAGCTCGTGTGGAATGGCGACGTAATAGTTGCGGCAGAACAGCACCGTGAAGGAGAGCCCCTGAATCGTATGAATCAGTACGAGACCCGACAGCGTGTTGATGAGGCCGATGTCCCGCAGCACGATGGTCCAGGGCAAGAGGCGCATCTGCTGCGGCAGGAACAGGCCTAGCGTCACGATGCCGTAGATCCAGACATCGCCGCGAAAGCGCCAGAGCGACACGGCGTAACCGGCGACCGCACCGAGCAGGGTCGAGAAGATCGTGGCGGGGATCGTGATCAGCGCCGAGTTCAGCATATACGGCCGGATCCCGGCGCACGTCTCGGCGACGCAGAAGCCGCTCCAGGCCAGGGCGTAATTGCCCCACGCCATATGTTGCGGCCAGCCGATCATTGAACTCTGCGCGATTTCCTCATTGGTCCGAAGCGAGTTCAGTACGACGACGAGCAGCGGCGCGAGGTAGGCGGCCGCGAACAATGTCGCGACGAGATAGGTCAGAATTCGGGTTGGAGCGAAGCTTCGGTCACGCATGGGCAGCCTGCCGTCCCCGGACATAACGCCACGCCGCATAGGGCAGCAGCACTGCGAGAAGGATGAGCAACATGAGAACGGCCGCCGCCGCGCCCCGGCCGAGCTGGCTGCGCTGGAACATCAGATCGTAGACGACAAGCGCCGGCAGCTGGGTCGCTATCCCCGGTCCGCCATTGGTGAGCGCGCGGACGAGGTCGAAGGCCGAGATCGCGAACTGCAGCTGGACAACGACGACCGTGATGGTGATCGGCCAGAGCGTCGGCAGAATGACGCGCCAATAGGTTCGGATCGGCCCGGCACCGTCGATCTGTGCCGCCTTGATGATATCGGAATCGACGGAGCGCAGGCCGGCCAGGAAGAGGGCCATCGCAAAGCCCGACGACTGCCAGATCGCCGCGATGACAATGGTCCAGATCGCCATGTCGCGGTTGACCAGCCAGTCGAAGTGGAATGTGGTCCAGCCGAGGTCATGGACGAGCTTCTCGATGCCGATGCCGGGATTGAGCAGCCAGCTCCACACCGTGCCCGTGACGACGAACGACACCGCCAGCGGGTACAGGAAGATGGTCCGCAGCACGTTCTCGCCGCGAATGCGCTGATCGAGCAGGATCGCGAGCAGCAGACCGGTCGTCAGGCTGAGCAGCACGAAAGCGATGCCGAACAACAGGAGATTGTCGAAGGCGATCTGCCAGTTTCGTGACGCCAGGACGGCGTTGTAGTTGCGCAAGCCCACCCAGCCCGCAACAGGCACAAGGGTCGAGGGCGTAAACGAAATCCAGATCGTCCAGATCGAAAACGAGATGAGGTGCGCTGCGGACAACAGCAGCGGCACCCAGATCATCAGGTATTCGGGCAGCCGGCGCACCATCGCGGAGGTCGCCGGCCGGCCCGTGGCTGTCGAAGCGGCGCTCGTCAACGCGCGCCCTCGACGGCGTCGGCGAGGCGGGCGACAGCCTCTTCCGGCTTGATCGTCTTGTTCTTCGCGTATTCGGTGAACACGTCGATCATCGCAGCCGTCAGGCCGTTTTCCTGCGCCATATTGTGCGCAAGGCTCAGGACGGCCTGATTATTGCCCATGGCGTTCTTCAGTGCGGCCGCGGTTGTCCGTTGACCATCCGACCACCCCTCGCCGGACAGATCGACGTCGGTGCGCACGGGGATCGATCCCGTGATTTGCGAGTACATGGTCTGGATCGCCGGATCCATCACGAGCTGGGCCATCAACATCTGGCCGGCCTGCAGATCAGCCTCCTTGCGCTGCCAGAAGATGAAGGCGTCGGCATTCAGCAGAAATACCGGCTTGCCATTATCGCTCGGGCCTGGCGCGATGATGAAATCGTCGAGCCTGAAGCCGGCGTTCTTCAACACGCCCTGCGCCCATCCGCCCATGATGAGCATGCCCATGTCGCCATCGATAAAGCGCTTCAGATTGGTGGCATAGGGCTGGGCGCCGACATTGGGGTCCATCCACTCTGTGAGCTTGCGCATCTGTGCGAACGCGGCCTTGACCTCAGGACCCTCCAGGGCCTTCTTGTCGAGATTCATGATGGCCGAGCGGTATACGGCGGGACTGATACCGGCGAGGGACGCCTCGAATTTTTGTCCATCGTCTGCGCGCGTGCCGCCGGTGCCGACGGGAGAGGTCACTCCGTTCGTCTTCATCTTCTCGGCAAGAGCATTGAAATCAGCCCAGGTGACCGGCGGCTTGTCGGCCTTGGCCTTGTCGAGCGCGCGCTTGGACAGGAACAGCATGTTGGTGCTGTAGATCTGCAGCGGCAGCGCGATCCACTTGCCCGTCGGTTTGTGCAATTTGGCGAGGTCCGGCGCGACGACCTTTTCGTAATCGGCGGCGGCGACCACGGCGTCGAGATCGACGGTCGGGGCAATCTTCGACCAGGCCGCAATCTCCGGGCCCTTGAGTTGCGAGCAGGCGGGCGGGTCGCCGGCGATGATCTGCGCGCGCAGCTTGTTCATCATCTCGGTGGTGAAGCCGGGGACGGGCGAGTGCTGCCCGACGCCGCCTTTCTCCTCGAATTTCTTGCCCAGCGCAGTGATGGCCGCCCCGTCGCTGCCCGCGGACCATTGTGAGATCGCGGTGAGGCGCGGCTTGACCGCGCCTTGCGCCCGGACGAAGGCCGGCAGCGCAAGCGCGGCGGCAGATCCAGCGAGCAGACGGCGCCTTGTTGTTGTGATCGGCATGGCAGGTTCCTCCCGGGTGTGACGTTGTCTGCGCCATTCTTGGCGCTGTCGTTGGCGTGCGCGAGCCGCACGCGGCTCAGGTCATGTCAGGCGGCCTCCGTCGATGCGGACGGCATGCCGCCGGATCTCGCCAGGCAGAAGGCAGCGAAGGCGAGGGCTGCGCGCGGGTCGTTGCCGTTCGAGGGCGGCACGAAGGCGAGCGACACCTGGGCCTGTTTCCGGCCGCCCAGGAGACATGCATCGATCCCGTCGACGACAGCCTTGCGCTCGTCTTCGGTGAGCAGCGATGGCCAGCCGCTGACGACAACGCCGCGGCATGGCTTGACGTTCAACGTGTTGCCGATGGCGAGGCCAAGCCTGAACAGCCGCTGGCGCAACTCTTGGCGCACACGTGGCGTCAGCGGGATCGCAGTCACCCAGTCACTGCCGAGCTGGAGCAATTCTGTTTCGGTGAGGCGCAGCAGTTCGGCCAGCGCCGGCAGGGACGTATAGGCTTCGACGCAGCCATGATGACCGCAGCGACAGCGAGGGCCGCCTGCCTCGAACACCATATGGCCGAGCTCGACCGGCTCGAGCGCATCGTCCTCGCTGGGATCGTCCATCCAGGTTCCCGCAACGCCCTGGCCGACGAAGACGAACAGATGCGCCTCGCTGAATGGATAGTCGTCCGTGCGGCAACGATGAAAGGTGGCATGCGCCACCACCGAATTGGTGACGGCAACCGGAACATCCGCAAACATGTCGCGGAACATCTCGCCGATGCGGTCGACGTCACAGGGAATGATCGGATTGCCTGCTACGCTCAGCCGCCCGAGACCCGGAATGGTGACGCCGATCTGCGCGAGCCTGATGCGCCGCCGCCGCGTCCAGTCGCGCAGCAATGTCAGCGCTTGATGAAACACCCGGCCGACCGACTCGGTCGTCAGTTTCGCCGGCAGCGGCACGCGCTCGGTGTAGCGCAGCTCACCCGTGAAGTTGCCGACCCCGACGCTGAGCGACTGTCCGGTCAGCTCGAGGGCCCCGAGCGCCACCGAACCATCGAGCGAGACGAGACCGGTCGGACCGCCGACATAGGGGGCAGGGCGTCTGATCTCTTCGATCATGCCTTCGGCCTTCAGGTCGAACAGGATCCGCGACAGGCTCGCTTCCGACAGGCGCACGGCCTTTGCCAGCGGCGGCCGGAACGAGCCGCCCGACTGAAGCAGATGAGTCAAAATGGCAGCGCGCGTCTGCCGCCGACTTCTCGGCTGCTCCGGCATTTCCATCCCTGTCGTCATTCTTACTTAGAGTAAGAATTTGCGCGCGGAGCGTTTCGCCTGTCAAGCGCTTGCCGGCGCAATGCATGGACTTGTTGTTGTGCGCGGCAGCAAGAAGTGACGCATCCAATCTGCATTCGAGCTTGCCAGCTTGCAGCCGGTCGCGCGCGAGAATGTCGATGACCTAGGCGAGACGGGCGACGTCGACGACGATCCGTTTGCGGTTGTCCGGGTCGACCAGAACCGGCAGCGCGGCGCCCCGAGCCGTGCGGCTGTCGCGCCGGCTTGAACTGCTGAACGACATGCGCGTGACCGCTTCCCAGTCGGGGCCGCCATTGGGATCGTGCACCTGGACGGTGATGTCCCACGTCCCGCCCGGCGCGCTGCTCGGCCCTGCTTCACATGCGCTCACGACAGCCGCCATGGACGGGACCAGACCGAGCGCCGCAGCGCCGCCGGCGAGCGCGATCTCCGTCTGCTG
This sequence comes from Bradyrhizobium campsiandrae, assembly GCF_014529705.1. GTDB lineage: Bacteria > Pseudomonadota > Alphaproteobacteria > Rhizobiales > Xanthobacteraceae > Bradyrhizobium > Bradyrhizobium campsiandrae. The sequence continues at coordinate 24,344 of NZ_JAANIH010000045.1, read as the reverse complement.
CGGTGTGAGGCCGTTGACCATCGCAGGCGATGCCGCGGCATGTTCCACCTCGCGCCAGACCCGGGGAAACGGGCGGCGCGGTGTGCCGGGCTGTGCATCGCCGCGCAATTGCTCCACAAGCTGCTCGGCGGCCTCCTGCAAGGTCGGCACCAGATCCCATTCGATCCTGAACCGTGAGGGATCGGCGAGGTCGACGATGACAGGAAGCATCATCCCCGGGCGCGGCCATTTCGGCTTGGGCACGTCGTAACCGCCATACTGCACGGCCGTCGCGGCGAGACGCTCTGCAGTGATCACGCCGTCAATGACACATCGCGGAACAAGCACCGTCTCTCCGGCCACGTCGGGGAACGGCGAACAGGCCACGACCTGCAACCATCCATCCACCGGGTTCGTGATCCGCATTCGCTCATCCCCGCTTGCCTGTTCGCCCGGTCTTGCCAAACAAAAACGGCGCCATCGTGAGATGGCGCCGTCTTGAAGACCGTATCGGCCAGGATTTACTTGCGATCCTTGATCGCGACGTAGTCGCGGCGCGTCACGCCGGTGTAGAGCTGGCGCGGACGGCCGATCTTCTGCTGCGGGTCCTCGATCATCTCGCTCCACTGGCTGATCCAGCCGACGGTGCGCGCGACCGCGAACAGCACGGTGAACATCGAGACCGGGAAGCCCATCGCCTTCAGCGTGATGCCCGAATAGAAGTCGACGTTCGGGTAGAGCTTGCGGTCGATGAAGTACTGGTCGCTGAGCGCGATCCTCTCGAGCTCCAGCGCAACCTTCAGCATCGGATCGTCGCCATGGCCGGTCTCCTTGAGCACGGCGTGACACATCTTCTGCATGATCTTGGCGCGCGGATCGTAGTTCTTGTAGACGCGATGACCGAAGCCCATCAGGCGGACTTCGGAGTTCTTGTCCTTCACCTTGGCGATGAAGTCGGGGATCTTGTCGACGGTACCGATCTCGGCGAGCATCGCCAGTGCGGCTTCGTTGGCGCCGCCATGGGCCGGGCCCCAGAGGCAGGCGATGCCGGCGGCGATGCAGGCGAACGGGTTGGCGCCGGAGGAGCCGGCGATACGCACCGTCGAGGTCGAGGCGTTCTGCTCGTGGTCGGCGTGCAGGATGAAGATCTTGTCCAGCGCGTTGGCGAGCACCGGATTGATCTTGTACTCCTCGCACGGCACCGCGAAGCACATGTTGAGGAAGTTCTCGGCGAAGCCGAGCGAGTTCTTCGGATACACGAAGGGCTGGCCGATCGTGTACTTGTAGGCCATCGCGGCCAGCGTCGGGATCTTCGCGATCATGCGCATGGAAGCGATCATGCGCTGCTTCGGATCATTGATGTCGGTCGAGTCGTGATAGAACGCGGCGAGCGCGCCGACCGAGGCCACCATGACCGCCATCGGATGGGCGTCGCGGCGGAAGCCCTGGAAGAACCGGGCCATCTGCTCGTGCACCATCGTGTGATGGATCACGCGGTCGTCGAAATCCTTCTTCTGCGCGGCGGTCGGCAGGTTCCCGTAGAGCCGCCGGTAGCAGGTCTCGAGGAAGTCGCCGTTCTCGGCGAGCTGCTCGATCGGATAGCCGCGGTATTCCAGCACGCCCGCGTCACCGTCGATATAGGTGATCTTGGACTGGCAGCTCGCGGTCGAGGTGAAGCCGGGATCGTAAGTGAACAGGCCGGACTGGCCGTACAGCTTGCCGATATCGATGACATCAGGTCCGACGCTGCCGCTGTGAATCGGAAGATCGTAATTCTTGTTTCCGACCGTCAGCGTGGCGGTCTTGTTGCTTGGTTTTGCGTCCATCGTCAGGTCCCCGATGTGGGGGGAAACGGGCCGGAGCCGGAGTCCCCCAAGGCAGAAAATGGGGCAGGCCGGATGTTCCAGAATGTACGGGAAGATGGGTATATTATTGCTGTGTGCGCTGCAAGATCACCGCGCGCATGACCGACTTATGTCGTAGCCTGATCCTGAAGCCGCCCCAGGCTTTCCTGGCGTCCCAGCACGTCCAAAACCTCAAATATACCAGGCGAGGTGGTGCGGCCGGTCAGTGCGGCCCGCAGCGGCTGGGCGACCGCGCCGAGTTTGAGACTATTTTCCTCGGCGAAAGCGCGCAGCGCAGCTTCCGTGGTGGCCCCGCTCCAGCTCTCGACATTCTCCAGCGCGGAATGAAGCTGACCGATCAGCTTGCGGTTTTCGGGCGTCAGCAGGGCCGCGGCCTTGGGATCGAGCTGCAACGGGCGGTCGGCAAAGATGAAATAGGCGCCGTCGATCAGCTCGATCAGCGTCTTGGCGCGCTCCTTCAGGGCCGGCATGGCCTTGAGCAACTGCGCGCGCGTGGTGTCGTTTAACTTGGCCTTAATCTCGTCGCGGGCGGGAACGACGTGGTCGAGCACGTCCTCGAACATCTTCACGAGTGATTGATCGTCGGCGTGGCGGATGTAATGGCCGTTGAGGTTTTCCAGCTTGGCGAAGTCGAAGCGGGCGGCGGCGCGGCCGACATTGGCGAGATCGAATGCGGCGATCATCTCCTCGGTCGAGAAGATCTCCTGGTCGCCATGGCTCCAGCCGAGACGGACGAGGTAGTTGCGCAGTGCGGCCGGGAGGTATCCCATGGCGCGGTAGGCATCGACGCCGAGAGCGCCATGGCGCTTGGACAGTTTTGAGCCGTCCGGGCCGTGGATCAGCGGAATGTGGGACATGCTCGGCAGCGCCCAGCCCATCGCATCGTAGATCTGCTTCTGGCGGGCGGCGTTGATGAGGTGGTCGTCGCCACGGATGACGTGGGTGACGCCCATGTCGTGGTCGTCCACGACCACCGCGAGCATGTAGGTCGGGTTGCCGTCGCCGCGCAGCAGCACGAGGTCGTCGAGGTTCTCGTTCTGCCAGACCACGCGGCCCTGGACCTGGTCCTCGATCACGGTCTCGCCGGTCTGAGGCGCGCGCAGGCGGATGGTCGGTTTGACGTCGGAAGGCGCCGTCGCCGGATCGCGGTCGCGCCACATGCCGTCATAGAGGCGGGTACGCCCTTCCGCGCGCGCCTTCTCGCGCATCGCGGCGAGCTCCTCGGCGGTGGCGTAGCAGCGGTAGGCCTTACCGTCGGCGAGCAGCTGCTCGGCGACCTCGCGGTGGCGGGCGGCGCGGCTGAACTGGTAGATGACGTCGCCATCCCAGCCGAGCTCCAACCATTTCAGCCCGTCCAGGATCGCGCCGATCGCGGCCTCGGTGGAGCGCTCGCGGTCGGTGTCCTCGATCCGCAGCAGCATCTTGCCGCCGTGCTTCTTCGCATAGAGCCAGTTGAACAGCGCCGTGCGGGCGCCGCCGATATGGAGAAAGCCGGTCGGGGAGGGAGCGAAGCGGGTGACGACGGAATCGGTCATTCTTGGCAGGGCCTATGCATGGGAGGCGGTGGTATATAGCAGGACCGGAGCATAACTAAAGCCCGGCAGCGGAGGCCTTAAGGCCTTGCTTAAACCCTTGGCTCAGCCAAGAGAATTTGGCAGAAGGACCGCTGATTTCCCTACAGGATTTTCGTAATGACAGAACCGGTGGCACCTGAGGTTGGGCGCGATTTCATTCGTGACATCATCCAGGCCGACCTCGATCAGGCCAAGTACAAGGAGATCGTGACCCGGTTCCCGCCGGAGCCGAACGGCTACCTGCATATCGGCCACGCCAAGTCGATCGCGCTCAATTTCGGCATCGCCCAGGAGTTTCCGGGCCGCTGCCACCTGCGCTTCGACGACACCAATCCGGTCAAGGAGGAGCAGGAATATATCGATTCCATCCAGGCCGACGTGCATTGGCTCGGCTACGACTGGGGCAAGAACCTGTTCTACGCCTCTGACTATTTCGACCGTCTGTATGAATGGGCGGAGAAGCTGATCCGCGACGGTCTCGCCTATGTCGACGACCAGTCCCAGGAAGAAATCAGGCTCTCGCGCGGCACGCTGACCGAGCCCGGCAAGAACTCGCCGTTCCGCGACCGCAGTGTGGAGGAGAACCTCGACCTGTTCCGTCGCATGAAGGCGGGCGAATTCCCCAACGGCGCGCGCGTGCTGCGGGCCAAGATCGACATGTCCTCCGGCAACATCAATCTGCGCGATCCCGTGCTGTATCGCATCCTGCACGCGCACCACCCGCGCACCGGCACCAAGTGGAGCATCTATCCGAGCTACGACTATGCCCACGGCCAGTCGGACGCCATCGAAGGCATCACCCACTCGATCTGCACGCTTGAGTTCGAGGACCACCGGCCGCTCTATGACTGGTTCATCGAGAAGCTGCCGGTGCCGTCCAAGCCGCATCAGTACGAAATGGCGCGGCTCAATTTGACTTACACGCTCTTGTCCAAGCGCGTGCTGACCCAGCTCGTCCGCGACGGCCATGTCGCGGGCTGGGACGATCCGCGCATGCCGACCATGGCGGGCATGCGCCGCCGCGGCGTGCCGCCGGCGGCCTTGCGCGAGTTCGTCAAGCGCATCGGCGTTGCCAAGGCCAACAGCGTCGTCGACGTCGGCATGCTCGAATTCTGCATCCGCGAGGAACTGAACCGCACCTCGCAGCGGCGCATGGCGGTGCTCAAGCCGCTGAAGGTCGTGATCGAGAACTATCCAGAAGGACAGAGCGAGGAGCTCGAGGCAATCAACCATCCTGATGATCCCAGCGCCGGTACGCGCAAGATCACCTTCGGCCGCGAGCTCTATATCGAGCAGGACGACTTCATGGAGAACCCGCCCAAGAAGTTCTTCCGCCTGTCGCCGGGCAACGAGGTGCGGCTGCGCTATGCCTATTTCGTCAAATGCCCCGGCGTGATCAAGAATGACAAGGGAGAGGTGGTGGAGCTGCGCTGCACCTACGAGCCCGCGACCAAGGGCGGCAACGCGCCCGACGGCCGCAAGGTCAAGGCGACCATGCACTGGCTGCCGGCGGCAAATTCGGTGCCCGCTGAGATCCGCATCTACAACCAGCTGTTTGCCAATCCGAGCCCGGACGCATCCAACTTCGCGGCCGATCTTAATCCGAACTCGCTGGAGATCCTCTCCGAGGCGAGGATCGAGGCTGCGGTTGCGGAGAGCAATTCGACCGAGCCGATGCAGTTTGAGCGCCAGGGCTATTTCGTGCGCGACAAGGACTCGACGCCGGGCAAGCCGGTGTTTTCGCGCACCATCGGCCTGCGCGATACGTTCGCGAAGGAAGTCGCCAAGGGCTGAGGCGAAGGGCTGAAGGGCAGCAATGAGCAGCGAAGCCGACGCCATCGTTTCCGCCATCATCGCGAAATGGTGCGCCGGCTTCGCAACGCTGGATGCGGCGGCGTTGTCATCGCTGTATGCCAGGAACGCGTTCTTCTTCGGCTCAAATCCAAGGCTCTATCGGGGCAGGGACGGCGTTGCCGATTATTTCAACGGCCTGCCGCGCTGGCGCAGGCCGAGCGCGGCTTTCTCCGAGGTGCAGGCGGCGCAGGCGGGGCCTGACCTCATCAACATGGGCGCGACCATCCATTTCGATCTTGCCGGCGAGCGGCCCGATCTCGTCGTCAAGATGAGCTGGGTCATCATGCGCGAGGACGGCGACTGGAAGATCGTCAATCACCACGCCTCGGCCAAGGCACCGCTGATCTGAGCGCACGGCATCGTTATTCCGGCGGTGGAAACGAAGGTGCCGCCGCCGCGTTGAGGTGTATTCAACCAGGGATCCCACCATGCAGAACATCGCAGAGCATATGGAAGTCATCGGCGCCGACGGCGTCCATGTCGGTACCGTCGACAAGGTCGAGGGCAACCGCATCAAGCTGACCAGGAAGGACAGCGGTGAGGGCAGCCACAAGGGGCATCACCATTTCATCGACAAGGGGCTGGTCGCCGATGTCGAGGGCAACAAGGTCCGGCTGTCGGCCAAGGCGGATGTTGCCGTGACGATGGAAGAGGAAAAGTAGGGCTCTTCCGCTTCGTTCCCGATCCGTACCGCTATTCGCACCGCTGCACGTTCCGGTAGCCTCTGCGCCCGTCGCGTATCGCAGAGTGCAGGGAATGGCGGAGCCGGGCCGGCCACGAGGCGCCTCGCAAGGCATTGCCGGGGGGCCGATTGCAGGAACCTGGCCGACGGGCCGATCCGCCTCGGCCGGCGGTCTTGCGCCTGCAGGCTTTGGCGTCTGGCCGGCGGTCGTCGGGACGCTGCGTGAATGGGCCAAGGCCGAGGCGGGCGCCGGGCGGTTGTTCCCGTGGGTGCCGATCGCCTTCGGCTGCGGCATCGCGCTCTATTTCGCCGCTGATCACGAACCGGTGCTGTGGGTGGTTGCGACCACGGCGATGGCGCTTGCGCTCGGTGCGGTCCTGGTGCGGCGGAGCCGGCTGTTTGCGCCTGTGATCATGATCGCGGCGGTCGCGGCCGGTTTTGCCATGGCGACCTGGAAGACGGCGCGTATCGCGCACACGGTGCTCGCCAAGCCGCTCTATTCGGTATCGCTGTCGGGCTTCGTCGAGACCCGCGACATCCGCGAACGCACCGACCGTTTCGTGCTGCGCGTCACCGCGATGGAGGCCCAGCGCAGCGATGTGAAGCTCGAGCGCGTCCGCCTCTCGGTGCGCAAGGGCACGGCGCCTGACGTCGGCAGCTTCGTCCAGCTGAAGGCGCGGCTGATGCCACCGCTCGCGCCGTTGCGGCCGGGCAGCTACGATTTCTCGCGCGACATGTTCTTCCAGGGCATTGGCGCCTCCGGATTTGCAATGGGAGCGATCACTGCGTCCGCGCCCCCTGACACCGGCGGCTTGCAGCTGCGCTATGTCGCCTTCATGCAGGGCCTGCGCGATGCCATCGATGGGCGCATCCGCGCCGTGCTTGACGGTGACAACCGCGCGATCGCGACCGCGCTTTTGACCGGCCGGCGCGATGCGATCACGACGCCGGTCAACGACGCGATGTTCATTTCCGGCCTCGGCCATGTGCTCTCGATCTCGGGTTACCACATGGCGGTCGTCGCCGGCGTCGTCTTCTTCGCGGTTCGCGCGCTGCTCGCGCTGCTCCCCGGATTGGCGGTCGGCTTTCCCATCCAGAAATGGTCGGCCGCCGCCCCGCTGGTGGCCTCCGCGTTCTACCCGCTGCTCTCGGGCGCGGAAGGCGCAACGCAGAGATCGTTCTTCATGACCGCCGTCGTGCTGATCGCGGTGATGGTCGATCGCCGCGCCATCACCTTCCGCACCCTGGCGGTGGCCGCGCTGATCGTGCTCGCAGTCGCGCCGGAAGCGCTGGTGCATCCGAGCTTCCAGATGTCGTTTGCGGCAACGCTCGGGCTGGTCGCGCTGGTGCAGATCGGCATGCCGAACCTGTTCGCATCCCCCGATCATTCGACGACCGCGCGGATCGCGCTGTGGGGCGGCCGCGAGATCGCGATGCTGTTCATGGCCTCGATGATCGCGGGACTGGCGACCACGCCCTATGCCGCGTTCCATTTCCACCGCGTCACGCCCTACGGCGTGCTCGCCAATCTCGGCGCGATGCCGGTGGTCTCGGCGCTGGTGATGCCGGCGGGGCTGCTCGGACTGCTCGCTGCACCCTTCGGGCTCGACGGTATATTCTGGTGGCTGATGGGGATCGGCATTGACTGGATGGTGGCGGTGTCGCGCTGGGTGGCCGCGCTGCCGGGCGCGATCGGCCATGTCGCCGCCTTCGGCACCGCGCCGCTGATGGCCGCCAGCCTCGGCCTGATCCTGATGGGTCTGCTCCGCACGCCGCTGCGCTGGTCGGGCGCGTTCGTGCTCGTCGCGGCGACCCTCTGGGGGCTGTCGGTTCGCCAGCCCGACATTCTCATCGCCGGCGACGGCCAGAGCGTCGCGGTCCGGGGCAGCGACGGGCAGCTTCGCTTGATCAGGACCGCCAAGGACAATTTCCAGCTCAAGGAATGGCTCGCGGCGGATGCCGATCCGCGGGATGCCGGCACTGCCTCGCTCGGCGACGGCGTCTCGTGCGACGAGTCCGGCTGCGTGACGCCGCTTGCCGATGGCCGCATGGTTGCGCTGGCGCTGCGCGTCGACGCGCTGGCGGACGATTGCAGCCGCGCCGCGCTGGTGGTGACGGCAAGGCCGGCGCCGCCGGATTGCGCCGCCATGGTGGTCGATCGGCCGCGGCTCGCGCATCAGGGCGCGCTCGCGCTGACCCGGCACGGCGACGGCTTTGCGGTTCAATCGGTGAGAGCGCGAGGCGCAAACCGCCCCTGGTCGCCGGCGGCGGCCGGCGAGGGAGATTTCGAACAGGCCCTCATGCCGCGATCGGCAGCTCAGCGCTCCAAGGACGCAACGCCGTCGGAGGCCGATCTCGCGACCGAGGACTGAGGTCGATCCTTCTCAGCCGATCGGCAGACGGCGCGTTGGGAGCGGGCGGCTGCCAGCCGTGATCTCGGGCTTCTGCTCGCGCTCGCCATGCGGCTGGGTCACGGGCAGTTGCAGCACGGTCGCACGCTGGCCTTCGACGAGCTGCGTTACCAGCACGTATTTGCCGTCCGGGAATTCGATCGCATCGTGATGGCGATCGGGAATGTGCGGATCGATCTTGCCGAACTTGCCGACGCGGGAATTGACGGTGCGCGTCCAGATCCACCTGTTGTCGTAGCGGACGTTGTCGGCGAAGGCGAGCTCCGTTCCCGGCAGCAGGCAGACCGCAACGGTCATGTCGGCTTCGGAGGCGAAGCCGCGCGTCGAGGTGCCACGGAACGTTGTCGTGACGATGGTCTCGCCAACTTCTGCGGGACGCGTCGCGACGGCATGCAGGCTATAGTCACACATCGGGTGCTCCTCTTCGGGGATAGCAACCCGCGTCTCTGTCCTGGAGGCGCGGGCCTCTATCAGAGTGGAAGCCCGCAAGACTCCGCTTGGTTGTAGGCAAATCTGCGGCTCGGATCCGCACGCCGCAATCACAATATCTTTCCCGACTTTGCTAGGAACAAAGCCTCCTGCGGTGCATTCGGCAAACTTCCGTCAGTGTCCGGCGGGCGCCGACCAGCCAGCATAAGGCCAAGCCGGTTGCGTCCGCTGATCCATGGCATTGCGGGCATCGCGGAATTGCTCGCTGGTCGCCTGCGGCGCCTTGCGGGCGTGATGCTGCGGCTGCTTGGCGAAGGCGTGTGATGCGGATGTTGCGATCAGCATCATCGTGACGGTGTTCAAGATGATCTTGCGCATGACTGTCTCCTCGGTCTTCGGATGGCCTTGCGAAGCGATGACGGCTTCGTTGCGGCGTGCCGAGGATGTAGCGCTGGAGAAGGGGCCGGATAATCTGTGCAAAACCAGAAAGACTATCCAGCCGGAGCGGACAATCGTCCGCTCCATCAGGCGATGGCGATCACCGATCGCACTCAGTACTTCCGGTACAGTCCGATCAGCTTGCCCTGGATCTTGACCCGGTTGGGCGGGAGAATGCGAACCTCATAGGCGGCATTCGCCGGCTCCAGCGCGATCGAGGCGCCGCGGCGGCGGAAGCGCTTCAGCGTCGCTTCCTCGTCGTCGATCAGGGCGACCACGATATCGCCGGTGTCGCAGCTCTCGTTGCGCTGGATCAGCGCCATGTCACCGTCGAGAATGCCGGCGTCGACCATGGAATCGCCGCGCACTTCGAGCGCGTAGTGCTCACCTGCGCCAAGCATGTCGGGCGGGACGCTGATGGTGTGGCTGCGCGTCTGCAAGGCCTCGATCGGCGTGCCGGCCGCGATCCGGCCCATGACCGGCACCGCGACGGGACGCTCGCCTTCGTCGGCGGGCGGGCTCGACGTCGTGCGTACCTTGCCGAGATTGCCCTCGATGACGCTCGGCGTGAAGCCGCGGCGGCTGCCGGCGGCGGCTTGCAGCTCGGGCAGCTTGATCACTTCGATGGCGCGGGCGCGGTTCGGCAGGCGGCGGATGAAGCCACGCTCCTCGAGCGCCGTGATCAGGCGATGGATGCCTGACTTCGAGCGCAGATCGAGCGCGTCCTTCATCTCGTCGAAGGAGGGCGGCACGCCGCTTTCCTTCAGCCGCTCGCTGATGAACCGCAGGAGCTCGTATTGTTTGCGCGTTAACATCTCGACCAAGATCCCCCTGACGATGTCGTTCGATTCCGAGACGATGGATTCAGCGACAAGCCGCTGCATGCTCGAAACAAATCATGAACGGACACTATATGTTCGATACATGTTCCGCAACTGCTTAATTTACCGTGAACGCGACAAAGTTCGCGGAACGCACGCGAACGAACCGATCACGCGGGCAGTCGCAACACCTCGCAAGGCGCGCCCGCCTCAGCCTTGGGCGCGAACGGCGGGCGCACGAGAAGTGCCTGTGCCGCAGCGAGATTCGCAAGCAGCGAGGAATCCTGGTGGTTGACGGGAATGGCGACGAGCGTGCCGTCGTCACGCACATCGAGACGCGCGCGCAGATAGTCCTCGCGCTGGTCATTGGTCCCGATATCGCAGCCGAGCACGGCGCGTTCGCGGCGATGGTGAATCGCCCGGCGGCCCGCGAGGGCGCGAATCAACGGCACCATGAACAGGAAGCCGCAGACATAGGATGATACGGGATTGCCGGGCAGGCCGATCACGCGCATCGCCCCGAGCTGCCCGTTCATCATCGGCTTGCCCGGCCGCATCGCGATCTTCCAGAAGGCCATCGCGGTACCTTCGTCCCTCAGCGCCCGCTGCACCAGATCGTGATCGCCGACCGAGGCCCCGCCGGTCGTGACCAGGATGTCGGCGCCGGATTCGCGTGCGCGGTGGATACCGGCGGTGGTGGCCGCCAGCGTGTCGGCGGCAATGCCGAGGTCGATGGTGTCGGCCCCCTCGCTGCGGGCGAGCGCATGCAGGGCGTAGCCGTTGGAATAGACGATCTGGCCAGGGCCGGGCGAGGTGCCCGGCCTCACCAGCTCGTCGCCGGTGGCAAGAATTGCGACCTTCGGACGGCGGTGAACGGCAAGCTGCGGGTGGTTCATGCCGGCGGCGAGGGCGAGGTCGCGCTCGGTCAGTCGCGCGCCCTTGCGCAGGAGCACGTCACCCTCGCGGAAGTCGATGCCGGCAGGGCGGATGTGCCTGCCGGTGATGGCGGCTTCCTTGATCGTGATGCGCGCGCCATCGGCGAGGGTGTCCTCCTGGATCACGACCGCATCCGCGCCATCAGGAACGACGCCGCCGGTGAAGATCCGCACCGCTTCGCCAGCGCCGACGGTTCCTGCAAAGGGCCGCCCGGCTGCGACTTCGCCGATCACGGTGAGCTGCGCATCGAGCTTCGCCGCATCCACGGCGCGCACGGCATACCCATCCATCGCCGACATCGCTTGCGGCGGCTGCGTCCGCCGCGCCGCGACGTCGCGCGCGAGCACGCGATGAAAGGCCTGATCGAGGGCGATTGTTTCCTCAGCCAACGGCTCCGCATCCGCGAGCACGGCAGCAAGCGCATCGGAAACCGGCATCAGGGCCACAGGTAAAAGCTCCGGCTTGGGCAACGCCATGATCGGGTTGCGGCAAGCGTTCTAGCCGAGAGCGCGTGCTGAGGCAAAATGGATCAGTCGTCGCAGCAGCCGCGCTATTTCTGCAGCAACAGCCGCACCAGCTCGGCCTGCCGGCTGACGCCGGTCTTGTCGAAAATCTTCGACAGATGGCTGCGTGCGGTTCCGTCGGCGATGCCGAGGCGCTCGGCGGTGGCTTTGCGGCCACCGCCCTTGACGATCTCCAGCGCAAACGCGGCTTCGGCGCGGGTGAGGCCGTAACGTTCGCGCAAGGCGTCAAGCTCGGCCCTGGCGGCGGGCTCGGGGTCGGTGATCAGCACCATCGCGCTCGATCGCCAGCCGGAGGCGAGCGGCACTGCATTCTCCGACCATTCGCTGCCGACCGGTGTTACCTGCACGTGCAGCGGCAAGCGGCCCGACGGCCGTTGCAAGCTCATCTCGCCGCCGATGCGGTCCGGATTGTTGAGACTGCAGGACCCGATCAGTGCTTGCAGACAGCGGCCATCCTCCGCGCCGACGGCGCTCAGCGCGCCGTCTTCGACAACGATGCTCTCGCCAATCTCGATAAGCTCGCGGGCGCGGCGATTGGTGAAGACCGGACGCGCCAGTGCGTCGACGAGAACAAAGCCTTGATCGAGCCCGTCCAGGCCCGCCAGGGCGGCGCGGCCGGTGATGTCGAGCTGGTGGGTGCGCCGCTGGATCGCAACCGCGCGGACGAGATGCTGCGCTAGCGTCGCAAACAGTCGCCGCTGCCTGTCGTCAAAGGGTGACAAATGCGAGGGCCGGTGGCTGGTCAAGATGCCGGTGGCATTGTGATCGACCAGCAGATTGGTCGTCAGCGGCTCGGTGTCGAATCCGGCCGGCTGCCACCATTCATTGTAGAAATCGCTGCTGGTGAACTGCTCGCGGCTGATGAAGTCGCCGATGGTGAAGACCTCGCCGGGCGTCCTGCCGATGCCGAGCGGCAACAGCGGATTGCGCGGCGCCCAGCCGAGCAGGTCCTGCACACGGGCCGGGTCGATGCGCGGGGAGAGCAGACTAGATAGGCCGTTGGCCGGATCGTAGACGCCAAACAGCACACGGCCACCGATGGCGTCATCGACGCGCTCCAGCACGCTCGACCAGCGTCCCTGTTCAAGCGCTGCGTCGTAGATGGCTCCCACGAGGTCCAATACGGCGTCGTCCGAAAGCCCGCCGGTCCGCATTCCAACCCCCGCAGTTGCAATGCGGCATCTGAACGCAGTTTCGGCAGGCGAACAAGGACGGAAAAGCGGCAGTTCGCATCCTGCCGCCGCGATGCTGCAGGTCGCGGGCACTGGCGGTCGGGATAGTGCGGTATTCAGAAACCGCCAAAATGCTCGCGGGGCCCGGCTTTGCGAGGCCTACGGTGGGTATTAAGACCGCGTTATGGAACTGCCCCTCGACTTGCCATCTGCCGCGACGTCGGGCGCCCGTGGTCCCTGGTCCTTGTCGGGCAGCGGCTCGGCCTGCGCCTTCAGATCGGCGGCTTTGCTGATCAGCTTTGCGGAGAGTTCAGAATCCGAGGTGGATCTGGCGAATTTCATCAGCAGGGAGGCCTGCTTGGTGAGGTAGGTTTTGCCCAACACGTCGACACGTCCGATGTAAAATCCCCCAACGGACTCAAGAGTCCGGAAGAGAGCATTCGTTCCCGGAACTTCGTATAAAAGTACACACAAGGTTTTGGTTCCTGGGTCCCGACGGAAAACCATCGGCCACGCGGCCGGTTCGGCTACCCACAGCGGTCCACTCAGATTCCGAGCGCCCTCAGCGCGTTCCCGACGTCGGCCGGCGAGGTCACATGCACTGCGGTGAGCCCGCGGGCACGCGCGCCATCGACGTTCTCGGCGAGATCATCGAAGAACACGATGCGGCCGGCCGGCACGCCCATCGCGGCAACGACATGGTCGAAGGCTTCCGCATCCGGTTTGCGCAGGCCGATGCTGGAGGACAGATACATCTCGCGGAAATGGCCGAGCAGATCGGCATATTCCTTCGAAAAGTGGTCTACATGCGGGCGGTTGGTATTTGAGAACGCGTAGAGCGGCATCCGCTTGGCCGCGCGCGGCAGCAGCTGCGCGATGTCGGGCATCTCGCCGGCGAAGATTGCGTTCCAGCCCTCGAGGAACTGCGCATCGGAAATCCCGATGCCGAGCGAAGTGCGCAGCGAGGCGAAATAGTCCTCGTCGCTGATCTTGCCGACCTCGTGCAGCCGGTAGGCCTCGCTGTCGCGGACATAGCGTGCAACGATGGTCTCAGGCGTGCAGCCGGCATGTCCCGCCCAGCAGGCGATCGCCTTGGAGAAATCGATGTCGAGCACGACGCGCCCAAGATCGAACAGCAGCGCGTCCGCGCTGCCGGGAGAGAGCGATGTCATGGCGTCCTTTCGCGTCAGTACCGATAAGGCTCGTGGTCGAACAGCGGGAACGCACTGAATACGCTCGGCGCATTGGTTGCGGTGGCCGGATGCAGGCATGATTTGTTGACCTCGGCGAACGAGGTGGCGCCCAGCAGGCCGAGGCAGCGCAGCACCTCGTCCTCGAGCAGTTCCAGCATCCGTGCCACGCCGGTCTCGCCGGCCGCAGCGAGCGCCCAGCATTGCAGGCGGCCGATGCCGACCAGATCGGCGCCCGCCGCGACCGCCTTGACGATGTCGGTGCCGCGGCAAAAGCCGCCATCGACCAGGATCTTGGCGCGGCCCTTCACAGCCTCGACGATCTCGGGCAGCACGTGCATGGCGCCGCGGCCGTGGTCGAGCTGGCGGCCGCCATGGTTGGAGACGTAGATCCACTCGACGCCGTGATCGATCGCGATCTGCGCATCCTCGGCCGTCGCGATGCCCTTGAGGATCAGCGGTATCCTGAACTTGTCCTTGATCATCTTCACGGTCCGCCACTCCAAGCCCTTCTGGAAATCGCCCCCGGTGGCGCGCAGGCGGCTTTCGCGGACGTAACGCTTGGCGATGTCACGCTCGCGACGGCTGTAATGGGCGGTGTCGACGGTCAGGCAGAAGGCGGCATAGTTGGCCTTCTCAGCGCGGCTGACGACGTCGGCAACGAACGCATCATCGCCGCGGACATAGAGCTGGTACATGCGCAGCGCATCGGGAGCAGCCTCGGCCGTCTTTTCAAGGCCGGGCTCGGAGACCGAGCTCAGCATGTGCGAGGCGCCGAAGGTGCCGGCGGCACGCGCCACGCTGGCGGCGCCAAGGGGATCGAAGATTTCGAGCGCGCCGACCGGGGCGAGCACCACCGGCAGGCGCATCTTGCGGCCGAACTGCGTGACGGAGCCGTCGACCTTGCGCACGTCGCGCAGCACACGCGGGCGGAAAGCGATTTCGTCCAGCGCCATGCGGTTGCGGCGCATGGTGGTCTCGGTCTCGGCGGCGCCCACGATGTAGTCCCAGGCGTTCTGGTTGAGGTTGGAACGGGCCTTCCGGACGAATTCGTGCAGGTTCTGGAACGGCTCGTTGCTGGCGCCAAGCTCGACGTTCCGTTCCGGCCGGAGTGCTTCGTTCATTGTGGTCCTCCCGAGAATTTGAAGCCTTGTGCCATCGCCTATCCGGTTCGGCCCTCCAAAACCATCCTAAAATCGCATAGCTGCGAGGCGTCGCCGGGAGGCCGATTCTCGCTGATCCGCGGGAGCCGGTCTTGCGAACGTTGCCAAATGTTTAGGTCGAGACGAAGGGGTTTCTGCGGTATGCTCGCCGAAATGGCGGGCCAGCCTTGAAGAAACCGGAATGATGTTGTGAGAACCGGGCTGGATCGCCATTTGCATGGCGGCTGCCAAGCCCTCCAAAGAACCGCTAAGCGAAAAGGCCACCCATTCCATGCGGAAAACCCTGCTGTTCCCCCTGGGCGCGCTCACAGGAGCATGCCTGACCCTTCTCGTATCTGGTCCGCAGGGCGGACTCTGGGCGGCACGGGCGGCGGCGGGCGCGGATGATGCCTATTCCCAGCTCAATCTGTTCGGGGAGGTGTTCGAGCGGGTGAAGGCGAGCTATGTCGAGAAGCCCGACAATTCCAAGCTGATCGAAGGTGCGATCACGGGGATGGTGACCTCGCTCGATCCGCATTCCCGTTACATGAACGACAAGGCCTGGACCGAGATGCAGGAGACGACCTCCGGCGAATTCGGCGGTCTCGGCATCGAGGTCACGATGGAGGAGGGCCTGGTCAAGGTCGTCTCGCCGATCGACGACACGCCGGCCTCCAAGGCCGGCATCATGTCCGGCGACCTCATCAGCAAGATCGACGGCGAGGGCGTGCAGGGCATGACGCTCGAGCAGGCCGTCAACAAGATGAAGGGCCCGGTCGACACCCAGACCAAGCTCACCATCGTGCGCAAGGGCGCCGATGCCCCGCTCGATGTCGCGATCAAGCGCGAGATCATCCATGTGCGTCCGGTGCGCTTCCACGTCGAGAACGGCGATATCGGCTATATCCGCATCACCTCGTTCAACGAGCAGACCACCGATGGCCTGAAGAAGGCGATCGCCTCGATCTCCAAGGACGTTCCGCAGGAGAAGCTCGTCGGCTATGTCGTGGACCTGCGCAACAATCCGGGCGGCCTGCTGGACCAGGCGGTGTCGGTGTCGAGCGCGTTCCTTCAGCGCGGCGAGGTCGTCTCGACTCGCGGCCGCAATCCGGAAGAGACCCAGCGCTTCACCGCGCATGGCGGCGACCTCATCAAGGGCAAGCCGCTGGTCGTTCTGATCAACGGCGGTTCGGCCTCGGCCTCGGAGATCGGGTCCGGCGCGCTGCATGACCCCAAGCGCGCGACGCTGATCGGCACGCGCTCGTTCGGCAAGGGCTCGGTGCAGACCATCATTCCGCTCGGTACCGGCAACGGCGCGCTCGCGCTGACCACGGCGCGCTACTACACGCCGTCGGGCCGTTCGATCCAGGCCCAGGGCATTGCGCCCGACATCGAGATCCTCCAGGACGGCCCGGCCGAGTTGAAGGGCCGCGTCGACACCATGGCGGAGTCGCAGATGCGCGGACATCTGCAGGCCGCCGACGGCACCGAGCAGACGGGATCGCAATCCTACGTCCCGCCGGAGGAGAAAGACGACAAGGCGCTGCACGCGGCCTATGATTTCCTGCACGGCGTCACCGTGAATGCAGCCGCCGCAAAGCCGGCGCCGAAGGCGGCTGTGCCGAACTAGATCTATCGGTCCTGTGACCTCCAGACGTCGATCGCCCGGGAGCGGATGTCCGCTCCCGGGCGAATTCGTTTCTGGAGGCCCGTCGTATCAGGCGACGGGGCTGATCGGAGCGAGAGCTCAGCTGCGAGACCTCGGTCTGGTCGTCATTGATCCTTCTTCGGACCCATGTGATGTGGGACTTCCGTCTTCGGTCCACCGCCGTAATGGTGGCTGCCACCAGACCCGCTGGTCATTCCGCCGTCGCTCTCCTTCTTGCCCATGTGGTGCGGGACCTCGGTCTTGGGCCCACCCGAATAATGGTGGCCGTTCTTCTCGTCGCTGCTCGTCGTGCTCGTCTGCGCCATGGCGGGCAACGCGATGAACGACATGATCGCGGCGGCGGCGATCAGCTTGCGGTGATTCATTTTCGTTTCTCCTGTTTGAGTCTGTCGGTTTGGTGTCCATCAAGTCCGGTGGCTTGACTGAATGGCAACCAAACCTGGAGCGCGAATGCCCAGGTTGAGCAAAATCAAGTGCCGACGCGCGCGCCTGCGTGCGTCGATGCGCGGATCTTCGAGTTGCCGCAGACGACGGAAGACATCGATCTTCTTACAGAAAAAAATTTGCATCGATCGCGCGAATTCGATGGCTGCACGTCACGCTCTCGATGGCCAGTTGCGTTGCAGAGCGCCGTCATCGCCAGATGACGGCCTCGATCGAAATGATGCGAGGACGAGGATCGCTGCAATTCATTACAGCGCCAGGTGACAAAAAGATTTTGCTCGTGCGTCGCGCGAGTTTGATGTCCGTCAAAAGAGCATCAACCACGCAACCTAGCGTGCCCACGCGAACGATCGGCAACAACGTCGCGCAGCGATGACGGGCCGCAACGTCGCGCAAGAATGGGAAGCACGCTGTTGATTGACGAGACGATCCAGCCATCCGGTCGGCCCCTGCACGTTGCGTTTCTTTTACGTCGCCGGCTCTGGGAGACGATCACGATCAGATCGGTGCTGGCCGAGCCTCGACGCGATGTCCGGTTGGATCTGTTTCGCGGCCTGGCGAACTGGCTGATCTTCCTTGGTCACATTCCGGATTCGGTGCTGACCTGGTTCACCACGCGCAATTACGGCTTCAGCGACGGCGCCGATCTGTTCGTGTTGATCTCCGGCTACACCGCGACGTTCGTGTTCGGCGCCATAATGATGGAGCGCGGCTTCGTCATCGGGGCAACGCGGTTGCTGCGACGGGTATGGCAGCTCTATGTCGCCCACCTGCTGCTGTTCTTCGTCTATCTCACCGCCGTGCATGACCTCGCGCACAAGTTTGACGATCCTCACCTGATGGATCAGTTCAACGTCGCGCCGCTGATGGACTTTCCCGTCGAGACCCTCTCGCAAGGCCTGATCCTCAAGTTCAAGCCGCTCAATCTTGACGTCCTGCCGCTCTACATCGTGCTGATGGCGGCGTTTCCCGTCGTGCTCTGGCTCATGCTGCGCTGGCGCAACGCGGTGATGATCGGTTCGGTCGGTCTCTACCTGGCCGCCCGCCATTACGGCTGGAATCTGCCCGCTTATCCGGCCGGAGTCTGGTACTTCAATCCGGTCGCCTGGCAACTGCTCTTTGTGTTCGGAGCCTGGCTCGCATTGGGTGGGGCGGCGGCAAGCCGCTGGCTGTTGTCGTCCCGCACGCTCCTCGTCCTCAGTGGCGGCTTTCTGCTGTTCGCGCTGGTGATGACGCTGGCCGAGCGAATTCCCGGGCTCGGGGACTACGTTCCCGAAGCGCTCGCCGGCGTCTTCATGCCGAATGACAAGACCAATCTCGGCCCCTATCGGGTCATCCATCTGGCGAGCCTGGTGCTCATCGTCGTCTGGCTGATTCCGATCGACTGGCCGGGACTGAAATCGCCTTTGCTGCAGCCGTTGATCCGGTGCGGCCAGCAATCCCTGCCGGTGTTCTGCGTCGGTCTCTTTCTGTCGTTCATCGCGCATTTCCTGCTCGATTTCGGATCGGAGGCCATCCCGGCCCAGCTCCTGGTCGGAGCCGCAGGCCTCTGGATCATGACGGGCGTCGCCTATTACCGGACCTGGTCGAAGGGCGTGGACAGAAACCGATCGTCCGAGCGGAGCGGAGAGGCGGCCGAATGATAACGTCCGAGTTGATCTTCACCGGGGACGTGATCCGCAGCTTCCTGAGCTTCACGCTGCAGATCGAAATCGAGGGGCGGTGGCCGTGGCGAAGGCATGACATGGAGGCGGGCGATGCAGAGCGCAGCAGCCTTTGACACGTCCATGCGTAAGAGTTGCCGGCGTTTCGCGTCTATATGGCCTGACCCGCCCGACGTCGTTTCTCATCGCCAATCTCGATGAGCAGACATCCATCCCAATCAAACCCTGGAGAATGACCATGAACCGTTCGAGAAAATTCCTCGTGAGCGCAGCCGCACTTTCCGTCCTCGCGCTGGGGCCCGTCGGGCTGTCGTCCGCAATCGCCGCCGGTCTCACCCGGACCGCGATGATGGACGACGACAAGATGTCGAAGATGCCGACCCCGCCGGAGTCCAGTGACAAGACGAACATGGGCCAGCCGCAGAACATGGGCGGCGGCCGGATGGACGATGACAAGATGAAGATGCCGCAGCAGGGCCAGATGCGAGACCGCCAGGACACCGGCAGTCAGGACAATGCCGGCATGATGCAGATGATGCAAATGATGCAGAAGATGATGCGCGGCCAGATGGGCTCGTCCGGCAACAGCGACGCGACGAGCGGCCCGGCGGACGTGACCGAGCGCATCGAGGGGCGGATCGCCTTTCTGAAGGCCGAGCTGCAGATCAGCGACAAGCAGGCCGCCGACTGGAACAGTGTGGCAGACGCTCTGCGTTCGAGCCGGCAGCACCTGTTGGAAGCGCGCAAGATGCTCGCTACGGATGACAGGCTGGCGAGCGCCGACCGTCTGGAGCACTACGAGCGACACCTGTCCGAGCGTCTGGAGGCGATCAAATCAGCTCGCCGAGCCTTCACGCGGCTCTACGCGTCGCTGAACGAGAGCCAGAAGCAGACTGCAGACATGATCCTGCTGCCTCTGATTGCCTCGTTCTGATCGCCGGGACGAGAGCAAGATCATGATAGGTCTGCCCTGTCGACATCGGTCCGGCCTGGCTGCGCTCGTCATCCTGACGGGCCAGCTCGCGGCCAGTGCCGCGCCCGCCTCGGGTCCCGGCAGCGTGCATCGGACAGGGCCGTTCGCTCAACGTTGGGAGCTGGCGCAGGCCGAGGATGAGCATGCTGCGCATCATCCTGCAGCGGCCGCTTCCAGCGGCGATGCGGCGGGCATGGCGTCCGGCCGCCCCGCGCCCGGAATGATGAGCGGAATGGACGGCATGATGGGCCGGCCCCGCAAGGAGTTCTATCCGGCATTGATGGACATGCCGACGCTGTCGGCCGAGCAGCGGAGCAAGCTCGAGGCCCAGGCGCGCGAGCGGATCTCTGCAGAGGCCGATCGCCTGGCGAGTGCCGAAATGGATCTGCGGCACGCCCTCGCGGTTGACGATATCGTCGCGGCGGGTCAGGCCTCGCGGCGGCTTCGCGAGTCCCTGAACCAGGTCCAAAGCGGCGTGGTCGCGTTGCATTCGCTGCATGCGGGCGAGCCACCGCAGCAGATCGCGCAAGCCTGGTTGAAGTCGCAGATGAACCTCCTGCCTCAGCGAAGCGCGATCAATGCGGATGACGGCGGGCAGGAAATCTCCTGGTTTCACGTCTCGACAATGGCGTTGCTGGTGCTGTTCTCGCTCGCGCTGCTTGCCATCTACGTCGCGCGCATGCGCCGGGCGAATGCGCTGGTCGACCGGCTGACGCGTGTGGCGGCAGCTCCGGTCGCCGTCGCGCCCGTTCCATCCGGGACGGCCGTTCGCTCGCCGGAGGAGAAGGCCGCGATCACACCCGCACAACCTGCAGGTCCTGATACCGCGCGGGTCGTGGCGGGGCGCTCTTGGAAAGGCAAGCTGAGGATCTGCGCAATCTATCCGGAAACGCCAAACGTGAAGACCTTCCGGTTGCAGGCGCCCGGCGGCGGCGCAATTCCGTTCGCGTTCCTGCCGGGACAGTTCCTGACCTATGCCATCGAGATCGACGGGAAGATCGTCAGGCGTTCCTACACGATCGCATCGTCGGCCGCCCAGACCGCCTATGTCGAGACCACGATCAAGCGCGAGGATGGCGGGCTTCTGTCCGATTACATGCATGGCCACCTGAAGGAAGGAGACCTCGTCGAGGTCGCGGGCCCTTCCGGCGCCTTTACGTTCACCGGCGCGGAGGCTGACAGCGTCGTCCTGATCGGTGGTGGGGTCGGCAGCACGCCCCTGATGGCGGCGATCCGGTATCTCTCGGACATCGCCTGGCCCGGCCAGATCTACCTCGTCTATGGCGCGCAGACGACCGAGCAATTCATCTTCCGGGACGAGCTGGAATATCTCCAGCGCCGGATGAACAATTTGCACGTCGCGGCCACGATGATGCGGGCCGCGGGCACATCCTGGATGGGACGCGAAGGTCAGATCACGGCCGAGTTCCTCACCGAGGCCGTGCCGGATCTTGCGAAACGACGCATCCATCTGTGCGGTCCGCCCGGAATGATGGCGGCGCTCCGGAAGACGCTGGCCGGTCTCGGCGTGCCGGACGAGCAGATCAAGACGGAGGCTTTCGGGCCGGCACGCGGCGCCGTTCCGCCTCCGGGGAAGGACGCTGCAGCAGCGCCAACGCGGCGAAGCGAAGCGGGCGCTCGCGCGACCCCGGCGGTGGGTCCGGCAACGGCCACGATCCGCTTTGCGAAATCGGGCAAGGTGGCGGCGCTGCCTCCGGACAAGAGCGTCCTGGAGGTCGCCGAGGATGCCGGCGTGTCGATCGACTATTCCTGTCGGGTCGGCGTCTGCGGCGTCTGCAAGACGCATCTTCTGCAAGGCAACGTCACGATGGAGGTCCAGGACGCCCTGACAGACGACGACAAGGCGAACGGCCTCATTCTGGCCTGCCAGGCGAGATCGGTCGGAGATCTCGTCGTCGAGGCCTGACATGATGGACGCAAGAGAACGCCTGATCGCCGACATGGTTCTGGCGGCCCTGTTGCTGCTGGTGCCCGCTTTCCTGCTGCATTCCGACAGCCAGTTCGCAGGCAGCCTGGCCGGCTTCGCCCTCGGGACCGGTGCGGCGGTGCTGATGGTTCTGCTTCTCGTCTATCCGATGGGGAAATACGGCGCGGGCCTGAAAGCCCTGGTCACGCGCCGTGTGGCGATGCCGGCGCTCCTGGCATTTCACGCCTACGCCGGAATTGTCGCGGCGTTTCTCGCGCTGCTGCATACCGGGCACAAATTTCAGAGCCCGCTCGGGATCGCCCTGGTCACCAGCATGCTGATCGTTGTCGTCACCGGATTTGTCGGGCGCTATTACCTGCCGCAAACCGCAGCAGGGCTCCGCCAGCAGCAGTCGCAGCTGGCGACCTTGAGATCAGCCTACGAGCATACGGCAGCGGTCATGTCGTCGGCCGATCGGGAGGAGCACGAGGGAGCCGCGCAGCGTGGATTGGCCTTGCCGAGGTTGCCGCTGCTGCAACTCGTCGATGGCATTTCCGAGCTCGAAGTCGCGATCGGATCGAACGAGGCGGTCAAAAAAATCTTCATGCAGTGGATCGGGCTGCATGTTCTGGCTGCGATCGTCATGTATGCGCTGCTCGCCGTGCACGTGGCGGCCGAGATCTATTACGGGCTGCGGTGGCTCACGTGACAATCAGGAGCGTGCTCTATGTCGTGGCGGCGACACTGGCCGTCGCAAGTGCGGCCGTCGCGTCGATCGCTCTGTATCAGGGCGGCTCCGGGACGATTCCGGGCTGGACGCGGCTCGTGAACCCCGGGCCGTTGTCCGGAAAGCATGCATTCCTCTCGGAGACATGCGAGAGCTGTCATACGCCGACCAGGGGTGTCGATGCGGCGGCCTGCATCTCCTGCCATGGCACTGCCGCTGCGGATCTCGGCAAGCCATCGACGGCGTTTCATGCAGCGGCGGGCGGCCAATGTTCAGGCTGCCATCGTGAGCACGCGGGTGAACTGCGGCCGATCAGGATGAACCATGCATCGCTTCTTCAACTCGCGATGCCTCCTTCCGGTACGATGGTGTTCGACCAGAGCGCAGCCGATCAAATGACAGCTGACCTGAAGGAGTTTCTTGGTCTGCCAAAATCGGAGCAGCGGGAGCAGGCGGCGCTCGATTGCGCGAACTGCCACAGCAACCGCGAACCGCACCGCGCGTTATTCGGACGAAACTGCGCCGATTGTCACGGGCTCACGTCGTGGAAAGTCGCAGGCTTCCTGCATCCCTCACCGACGTCGCGGGACTGCGCTCAATGCCATCAGGCCCCGCCCAGCCACTACATGGGCCACTTCATCATGATGGATCGGACGATAGCGGGGCAGGAGCACGCATCGGTCGAACAATGCTTGCTTTGTCACAGGACCGACTCGTTCAACGACATCAAGGGTGTCGGCTGGATGAAGCATCATTGACGGGCTCGATCGAGCGACGGAGATGGGTGCCATATATTACGGGCCTCGACGAAAAAAATCCTGCCGAGCACGGCGCGCCGGCATGGCGCAAGATGATCGTCGTTGCTCTTGCAATGTCGATGCGGGGGCGCCGTTTTCTGTTGGCCGGGACCGCAACCAGAGCTATATGTTCCCGATCGGACAGCAGGTGCAGGGATGATTGGCTTGCGAAAGCCTGGGCGAAGATGGTGGGGATGGTTAGTCGCCATCGCTTACCTGTTCGCGTCGATGTCGCCCTCTCTCGCGATCTCGATCTCCCTCGACGCTGCGATGCTTTGCGATCAGCCCGGTGATGATCATCAGCACGATCCCGCTGCAGGATCGGCAGCGTCTTCGCATGACGCTGCGATGGCTGGAGATTGCGATGACGACCCTGACCGGCTTGCCGACCGGCATGCGATCTGTTGTGGCTCGGTGCTCTGCTTCAGCGCCGTGTGGCCGCAAGTTCCCGCGATTGCGGAGCTCATCGTGCCACGCTCGCGTTGCGAGGCGCAACCCGAATTGATCGGCGACGAAAGCACGTTCCGTCGCCACTATCGGCCTCCGATCGCTTGAGATAGCTCCCGAAAAACCGGACTGCGTCGCTCCAGCTGCGAGCGCGGAATCGGCTCATCTGCAGGGCATTTGCCATGCGGTTGGCGACGACGCGCGCCAGCACTTCACTAGCGCTGGTGCGACAGCATCAGCGTCAGCTGTCGCTCGCGCGCTATGCGCAGAAACGCCGAAGCTGCGATCACCGGTTTGCTGAAAAAGACGTCGCCACACGAGCGCCGCTGCCACGGCGTCGCGCGTGCTGTTCGGAGGCTGCCGCTCCTCATGACGGCAGCCGTGCCGGCGCGTTCCCGTTGCAACGAAGTGATTTGCCGAATGTCATGCCAAGGACGATACGTCATGAAATCGCCGAACGAGGATCCGCCAGTCCCGACGGCCGGCCTCCCGGAAGCGCAGGAAGCCGTCGTTCGCGCTGCGCTCGTCAGCAGCTACGATCGCCTCCTCAGCTATCTGCAACGGCGCTTTGGCGCGAAGGCGGAAGCGGAGGAGGTACTCCAGGCGTTCATGTTGCGCGCACTGGAGCGGTCTCGCGACATTCGTGATGCGGACTCGGTTCGAGGCTGGCTGAGCAGGG
>NZ_JAANIH010000447.1 GCF_014529705.1 Bradyrhizobium campsiandrae | reverse complement strand
CACGCTTCGGCAAACGCTCGGAGAAATTCAATCCCGATCAGATGCAGCTGGTGCTCGAAGACATCGAGATCGCCATCGCCGAAGTCCAGGAGCGTCAGGACGATCGTGCGCGCCGCGCCGGCGCGGCGCGCACGATCGTCCTGACGCTCCTGGACTTCGGCGATGGCGATCTCGATGTCTTCGAGCACCAGCTGCATCTGATCGGGATTGAATTTCTCCGAGCGTTTGCCGAAGCGTG
>NZ_JAANIH010000446.1 GCF_014529705.1 Bradyrhizobium campsiandrae | reverse complement strand
CCGGCCCGTTCAAGCTGACCAAGCTGGTGCCCCGCGAGCTTGCCGAGCTGACGAAGAATCCGGACTATTGGAACGCCAAGCGCATTCCGAAGGTCGACAAGATCGTGCTGGTGCCGATGCCGGAGGCTAACGCGCGCACCGCCGCGCTGCTGTCCGGGCAGGTTGACTGGGTCGAAGCGCCGGCGCCCGATGCGCTGCCGGAGCTGAAGCAGCGCGGCTTCAAGCTCTACGCCAACGA
>NZ_JAANIH010000445.1 GCF_014529705.1 Bradyrhizobium campsiandrae | reverse complement strand
TCGTTGGCGTAGAGCTTGAAGCCGCGCTGCTTCAGCTCCGGCACGGCATCGGGCGCCGGCGCTTCGACCCAGTCAACCTGCCCGGACAGCAGCGCGGCGGTGCGCGCGTTAGCCTCCGGCATCGGCAAGAGCACGATCTTGTCGATCTTGGGCACACGGGCTTTGTCCCAATAGTCGGCGTTCTTGACCAGCTCGAGACGTTCGCGCGGGGTAAAGCTTGCCATCTTCCACGGGCCGG
>NZ_JAANIH010000444.1 GCF_014529705.1 Bradyrhizobium campsiandrae | reverse complement strand
TCGCTCCGCATAATGACGGGGCGCTGTCCGCGGCGCCTCGCGTGTTTGCGAGACGCCGCGGTGTAGGTCAGCGCGACCAGATCAGCGCACACTCGCCATCGTCGCCTTCGAAGAGGTTGGCGTAGATCGGCGCCGGGAAGGACGGGTCGTCGAGCTTGACCGAGTGGTAGACGGTGTTGTTGTCCTTGGAGGTCCGCTGCCACGCGGCACCTATCTCGACATTACCGACCACCACGCGC
>NZ_JAANIH010000443.1 GCF_014529705.1 Bradyrhizobium campsiandrae | reverse complement strand
TCACCTTGGTGCAATCAGGTGGCGGCTTCCTGCCGGACATCGCCAATATCTTTCCGGACGAAGGGCAGGCCGGATCGATCATGTACAATCAGGTAAAGATGTCGGCCGAGAATATCGCGCAGATCGCAATCGTCCACGGCCCCTCGACCGCCGGCGGCGCTTACATGCCGGCGCTCTGCGACGACACCGTCATCATCCGCAATCAGGGCGCCATGTTCCTGGGCGGACCGCAACTGGTC
>NZ_JAANIH010000442.1 GCF_014529705.1 Bradyrhizobium campsiandrae | reverse complement strand
CACTCCGCATAATCCCGTGGAGAGAAGCCGCGGCGCCTCGCTCGAGGCGAGGCGCCGCAAGGCCTGCGGATCAGCGCGACCAAACCAGCGCGTAGCCGTCATCGACCGCGACGAGGTTGGCGTAGATGGGCGCCGTGAAGGACGGATCGTCGAGCTTGACCGAGTGGTAGGAGCGATTGTCCTTCGAAGTCCGGCGCCAGGCGGCACCGATCTCGACGCCTGAGACGATCACGCGCAGG
>NZ_JAANIH010000441.1 GCF_014529705.1 Bradyrhizobium campsiandrae | reverse complement strand
CCGACAAGACCAAGTGGCGCTTCAGCCTTCGCAAGGGCGTGAAGTTTCACGACGGCAGCGAGTTCAACGCCGATGCGGTGATCTGGAATCTCGACAAGGTGCTGAACGACAAGGCGCCGCAATTCGATCCGAGCCAGGTCGGCGTCACCGCGACGCGCATGCCCACGCTCGTATCTGCCAAAAAGATCGACGACATGACGGTCGAGCTCACCACCAAGGAGCCCGACAGGTTCCTGCCGT
>NZ_JAANIH010000440.1 GCF_014529705.1 Bradyrhizobium campsiandrae | reverse complement strand
CCCCATCGGGGAGAGGTCGCGCCGAAGGCGCGGGTGAGGGGGCACAGGTCCCACGAGGGAGCGTAACCCCTCACCCGCATCGCATCTTGCGATGCGATGCGACCTATCCCTTCGGGAGAGGTGAAGGACGTCGCAGCAGTTGGCGATCGATGGTAGAGAGCAAAACCTCGCCGGCCGTCGAAGCCAGCCTGACGGCGCTTGCGGTCAGCCTGCGCGGCGTGACGAAGGCTTATGACAATG
>NZ_JAANIH010000439.1 GCF_014529705.1 Bradyrhizobium campsiandrae | reverse complement strand
TGTGGGCCGAGGTGATGTGCGGCAGGCAGAGCTGCAGCACGGCCGAACGGACCTGCTCGCCGATCTCGACGGCGCGCATCACGTCGGTGTTCGGCAGCAGCAGGCAGAACTCTTCGCCGCCGTAGCGGGCCGGCAGATCCTGCGCGCGAACCTTGTCGCGCAACACCTTGGCCATCAGGCGCAGCACCTGGTCGCCGACGCCGTGGCCGAAATTGTCGTTGAAGGTCTTGAAGTGGTCGA
>NZ_JAANIH010000438.1 GCF_014529705.1 Bradyrhizobium campsiandrae | reverse complement strand
ACGCAGCATTATCTGCCGGTGACGATTGCGGGCGAGCGTGTGGGGAGCGTGGTATCGCGACGGATTGTTGGCCATGATGGCGAGCGGTTGACCACACAATCAATTGTCGTCCCGGCGAAGGCCGGGAAAGGTTTTTGGGCGAACTGATCACTCCGAGTCGTCGCAAAGCTCTTGCTGCGGCGTATGGGTCCCGGCCTTCGCCGGGACGACAATTGATTGTGTGGTCAACCGCTCGCCATC
>NZ_JAANIH010000044.1 GCF_014529705.1 Bradyrhizobium campsiandrae | reverse complement strand
TTATCCGGGCGTGGTTGTCGTTCTTGGCGGGGTTCATCTGTGTCTGTATCTTCTCGCCGGCGGCGCTGTGCGTGGTGAGGTCGTGCTTGAGCTTGCTGTCGGTGCGCGCGGTGAACGACGTGGCCGGCGTCTGCGACTCGTATTCGTGGGTGGTGATGACGTGGCTCGCGGCCGTGTATCCCGAGGCCGAGCGTGTCGGCGTGCTCAGGATTCCCACCACGCGTGGCGATCGCCTGTTCATCTCGCTGATCCTCGCCGCCGTCATTCATCTCGTGTGGATCGGCCTCGTCGGCACCGACCCGATCGCCTCGCTGCCGATCGGCGAGGAGGGGATCGAGATTTCGAGCCTGTGGCTCGCAAGTGGAATTTCGCTGGTCACGGCCGTGCTCATTTTTCGCACGGTCTGAAGCTCGCGAAGGGACGGCCAGATTCGGGGGCAATCCGGATCTGTATAAAAGTTTGTCGCTGCAACGGAGGAACAACATGCGACAGTTTAGGAGAAGGAAAGGTCCATTGACCAAGATCAGCTTTCTGACCGTATCGAGCGCCGCGGCCATTCTCGCCACCGCGTTCGCTGCCTCGGCGCCGGTTCGCGCCGCTGACGACGCCACGATCCAGAAGTGGATCGCGGAATTCCAGCCCTCGACCCTGTCGAAGGAAGACCAGAAGAAGGAACTGGAGTGGTTCGCCAAGGCGGCCGAGCCGTTCAAGGGCATGGAGATCAACGTCGTCTCCGAAACCATCACCACCCACGAATACGAGTCGCAGACGCTGGCCAAGGCGTTCACCGAGCTCACCGGCATCAAGCTCAAGCACGACATCATCCAGGAAGGCGACGTCGTCGAGAAGCTGCAGACCCAGATGCAGTCCGGCAAGAACGTGTACGACGGCTGGATCAACGATTCCGACCTGATCGGCACCCACTTCCGCTACGGCCAGACCATCGTGCTGTCCGACTACATGACCGGCGAGGGCAAGGACGTCACCGACCCCATGCTCGACGTCAACGACTTCATCGGCAAGTCGTTCACGACCGCGCCGGACGGCAAGCTCTACCAGCTGCCCGACCAGCAGTTCGCGAACCTCTACTGGTTCCGCTACGACTGGTTCACCAACCCGGACTACAAGGCCAAGTTCAAGGCCAAGTATGGCTATGAGCTCGGCGTCCCCGTGAACTGGTCGGCGTATGAAGACATCGCCGAGTTCTTCACCAACGACATCAAGGAGATCAACGGCGTCAAGGTCTACGGCCATATGGACTATGGCAAGAAGGACCCCTCGCTCGGATGGCGTTTCACCGACGCCTGGCTCTCGATGGCCGGCAACGGTGACAAGGGCATCCCGAACGGCCTGCCGGTCGACGAGTGGGGCATCCGCATGGAAGGCTGCCGCCCGGTCGGTTCGTCGATCGAGCGTGGTGGCGACACCAACGGTCCCGCCGCCGTCTACTCGATCACCAAGTACCTCGAGTGGCTGAAGAAGTACGCTCCGCCGCAGGCGCAGGGCATGACCTTCTCTGAAGCTGGGCCCGTGCCGGCTCAGGGCAACATCGCCCAGCAGATGTTCTGGTACACCGCCTTCACCGCCGACATGGTGAAGCCGGGCATCGCCGTGATGAACGCGGACGGTACGCCGAAGTGGCGTATGGCGCCCTCGCCGCACGGTGCCTACTGGAAGGAAGGCATGAAGCTCGGCTATCAGGACGCCGGCTCCGTGACCCTGTTGAAGTCGACCCCGGCGGATCGCCGCAAGGCAGCCTGGCTCTATCTCCAGTTCATCATCTCCAAGACGGTGTCGCTGAAGAAGAGCCATGTCGGTCTCACCTTCATCCGTGAATCCGACATCTGGGACAAGTCGTTCACCGAGCGCGCGCCGAAGCTCGGCGGCCTGATCGAGTTCTACCGCTCGCCCGCGCGCGTGCAGTGGACCCCGACCGGCAACAACGTGCCCGACTATCCGAAGCTTGCCCAGCTGTGGTGGCAGAACATCGGCGATGCGTCGTCGGGTTCGAAGACGCCGCAGCAGGCGATGGACGCGCTGGCCGCCGCCCAGGACTCCGTGATGGAGCGCCTGGAGAAGTCCGGCGTGCAGGGCGCCTGCGGTCCGAAGCTGCACAAGAAGGAGTCGGCCGAGTACTGGTTCGCCAAGGCCCAGAAGGACGGCACGATTGCTCCGCAGCGCAAACTCGCCAACGAGAAGCCGAAGGGCGAAACGATCGACTACGACACGCTGATCAAGTCGTGGCCGGCCACCCCGCCCAAGCGCGCTTCGCTGCAGTAAGCAAAGCCTCATGACGACGAAAGGCCGGGAGCAATCCCGGCCTTTCTCTTTTGTACTGTGCGCCCCGCTGTCTCCGCAGCCGTCATTGCGAGCACGGCGAAGCAATCCAGGATCTTTCCGCGGAGGGACTCTGGCGATCCAGTACCCCCCGCTTGACTCCCCGTCACATCGAATTCATGATCAGCATAATGCGATTGAAGTAATTGTATTCCGATTACTTGCGCAGGCGCCATTTGGGCCAGCGTCGGCCCGTCCCGGAGGCTGGTCGATGGCATTGATCGAGGCGTTCAGGCAGTTGCTGGGCGACACGGCCGTGCTGACGCGCGAGGAGGATCTCGCCGGTCTCACCGAGGATTGGCGCGGCCGGTATCGCGCGCCGTCGCTCTGTGCCGTGCTGCCCTCGACCACCGAGCAGGTCGCGGCGATCGTCCGTCTTTGTGTCGCGCACGAAACGCCCGTGCTGCCGCAGGGCGGCAACACCAGCCTGTGCGGCGGCGCGACGCCGTCGGGGCAGGGCAAGCCGCCTGTCATCGTCGCGCTGACGCGCATGCGCCGGATCCGCTCGCTCGATCCCGTCAACAACACCATGGTGGTTGATGCCGGTTGCGTGCTGGCCACAATCCAGGAGACCGCGGCGGCCGCCGGCCGGCTCTATCCGGTCAGCCTCGGCGCCGAAGGCTCGTGCCAGATCGGCGGAAATATCGGCACCAATGCCGGCGGCACCGGCGTGCTGCGCTATGGCAACACGCGCGACAACGTGCTCGGGCTTGAGGTGGTGCTGCCGGACGGCTCGATCTGGGACGGCCTTTACGCGCTGCGCAAGAACAACACCGGCTACGACCTCAAGCATCTCTTCATCGGCTCCGAGGGCACGCTCGGCATTATCACCGGCGCGGTGCTGAAGCTGCATCCGCTGCCGACGGCGGAAGCCGTCGCTTGGCTCGCGGTCGACAGTCCGCAGCGGGCGCTTGAGGTGCTCGGCCTGTTCCAGGCCGCTTGCAACTCCCGTCTCTCTGCCTTCGAGCTGATGAACGCCAAGCAGATCGAGCTCGTGCTCGAGCAGGTGCCGGGCCGGCGCTGTCCGGTCGCAGAGATCGACGCCTGGCATGTCCTCGTCGAACTGTCCGACACCGGCGATGCAGCCGCGCTCGCGGCGACGATGCAGACGGTGCTCGAGCGGGCGCTCGAGGCCGGGCTTGTCAGCGACGGCGTCATCGCCACCAGCGAGGCGCAGCGCAAGGCGATGTGGCTGGTGCGTCACAGTGTGTCGGAAGCCAACAAGAAGGCCGGCGTCGGCCTGACGTCGGACACGGCCGTCCCAGTCTCCAGCGTGCCTGCTTTCATCGACCAAGCCACGGCGGCCGTGCGCGCGATCGTGCCGGATCTGGCGTTCATCATCGTCGGCCACATGGGCGACGGCAACATCCATTTCATCCCCTTCTTCAGCTTCGCCGAATGGGACGCGCTGCCGGACCGCGACGGGACTGCGCAGAAAATCCGTCGTGCCATGAATGACGTCGCCATCTCCTTGCGCGGCACCTTCAGCGCCGAGCACGGCGTCGGGCGCACGCTGACCGGCGAGATGAGCCGCTACAAGCCGCCGGTCGAGCTCGCGCTCATGCGGGCCGTGAAACAGGCATTCGACCCGTCGGGTCTGTTCAATCCCGGCCGCGTTCTGC
The DNA here is from genome assembly GCF_014529705.1 of Bradyrhizobium campsiandrae. GTDB lineage: Bacteria > Pseudomonadota > Alphaproteobacteria > Rhizobiales > Xanthobacteraceae > Bradyrhizobium > Bradyrhizobium campsiandrae. Next base: position 72,234 of record NZ_JAANIH010000044.1, on the reverse strand, counting down.
CGCCGCCATCGGCGACCGAGGCGGCTCCAACTTCGCCGACCAGTGCAACATCGCAAAGAGGGGGCTGACATGACCAACGCATCGAAGCTCATTACTTCCCGCCGTCGTCTGCTGCTTGGCGCAGGAGCCGGCGCGGTCGCGCTTGCTGCGCCCTCCGTCTGGTCGCCGTCCCGCGCTGCGGGAAAACGTATCGTCGTGCGCGACGATGGCGGCATCTACACCAAGGCCTATGGTGCGGTGTTCTACCGTCCGTTCACCGAAGCGACCGGCATCGAGGTCGTCGGCGTGCAGGCCAATGCCGAGCCGGTCGCGCAGATCAAGACCATGGTCGACACCAAGAACTATACCTGGGACATGGCCAAGATCTCCTGGCCGGCGATCGAGATCCTGACCAGCGGCGCCAAGCCATATCTGGAGAAGCACGGTCTCGAATCCGAGCCGGTCGTCAAGTCGATCCCGGCCGAATATGCTTCGCCCTACGGTGTCGCCACCAATGTCTACACCACCGTGCTGGCCTACCGTACGGACGCCTTCAAGGGCCGCAAGGCACCGCAGTCCTGGGCTGATTTCTGGAACGTGGCGGAGTTTCCGGGACGCCGCGCCGTGCGCAAGCATCCGTTCGACACGATCGAGCAGGCACTGATGGGCGCGGGCGTGCCGACCGCGCAGGTCTACCCCTGCGATCTCGACAAGGCCTTTGCCTCGCTCGACAAGATCAAGTCACAGGTCGCCGTGTGGTGGACCAGCGGCGCGCAGGTCGAGCAGATGCTGACCTCGGGCGAGATCGATCTGCTGCCAACCTGGGTGTCGCGTCCCCAGGCGGCTCAAGCAGCCGGCGCGCCGGTCGAGATCGTCTGGAATCAGGGCATCTGGGGCGGCGACAATTGGTCGATCCTCGCAGGCACCCCGAATGCCGATGCCTGCCGCGAGTTCATCAAGTTCGCCTCCGATCCGAAGCGGCAGGCGGCGCTGGTCGAATATTTCCCGGCCGGCCTCACGCAGCCGGAGGCCTTCAACTACGTCAAGCCCGAGATCGCGAAGAACTGCCCGACCTACCCTGATAACATCAAGGCTGGGCTGAAGATCAACGCCAAATACTGGCTCGACAATCAGGCCGCCGTCATCGAGCGCTTCAACAGCTGGATCCTGGCTTGAGGATCGGAGCGGCCCATGGTCTCGTCGAGCCTGTGTATTCGTGAGCTCAGCAAGCGCTACGGCGATTTCGTCGCCCTGGCACCGACCAGCCTCGACGTCGCAAAGGGGGAATTCCTCACGCTGCTCGGGCCTTCGGGCTCGGGCAAGACCACGCTGCTCAGCCTGATCGCGGGTCTTGCCGACCCCGACGAGGGACAGATCCTGATCGACGACGCCGACGTCACGCATAGTCCCGCCTATGCGCGCGACATCGGTGTCGTGTTCCAGAACTATGCGCTGTTTCCGCACATGACGATCGAGGACAATATCGCCTTTCCGCTGAAGATGCGGAGAGTGTCCGATGCGGAGGCGCGCCGGCGCACCGCCGAGGCGCTGGAGACGGTGCGCCTGCCGCATGTCGCAAAGCGCTATCCGCGCGAATTGTCCGGCGGTCAGCAGCAGCGCATCGCACTGGCGCGCTGCATCGTCTATCGCCCCGCCATCATCCTGATGGACGAGCCGCTCGGGGCGCTCGACAAGAAGTTGCGCGACCAGATGCAGCTCGAGATCAAGCGCATTCATCGCGAGCTCGGCACCACGATCGTTTACGTCACCCACGACCAGGAAGAGGCGATGACCATGTCGGATCGCATCTGCTTGATGAATGCAGGCGCGATCGAGCAGCTCGGCACGCCGCAGGACCTCTATTTCCGGCCACGCTCGGTGTTCGTCGCCGACTTCCTCGGCGAGTCCAATCTTCTCAGCGCCACCGTGCGTGGCGTTGACGGCGAGCAGCTCGACATCGTCCTCGCCGAGCAGCTTGCGGCCTCGCGCGCGGTCGGCAACGGCTCCCGTTTCGCCGCCGGCGAACCCATCAAGGTCATGGTGCGCCCACAGAACCTCGTGGTCGGCGAGGGCGGCCAGCTGTCCGGCCGGCTCACCGACGTGATGATCAGCGGCAGCCTGACGCGGCTGTATATCGCTCCGGAAACTGCAGGCCTGCCGCAGCTCGTTGCTGCACATCCGACCCGGAGCGGCAGCGCGCCTTACGAGATCGGCCAGCGCCTGTCGCTCGGATGGCATGCGGCGGATGCCGTCGCCATCCACGAGGGGAAGGGGAGCTGAGCTTGGCCGGCATGCGCACGATATCGCAGAGGCAGGCCTGGACGCGGGCTGCGATGGGCGCGCCGCTGGTGGTGCTGCTCGTGTTGTTCCTGGTCTATCCCGTCGGCCAGCTGCTGCTGCTCAGCGTCTACGGCGACAATGGCTTCACGCTCGCGCAATATCGCCAGCTCTTTGCATCGTCGGTCTATCTCGACGTTCTCCTGATCACGCTGAAGATTTCGCTGGCGACCACGCTGGTCTGCGTCGTCACCGGCTATCCGATCGCCTATCTGATCTCGGTGGTCGGCAAGGAGCGCAAGGCGACGCTGCTGTTCTGGGTGCTGCTGTCGTTCTGGACCAGCTTTCTGGTTCGCGCCTTCGCCTGGATCGTGCTGCTCGGCCGTAACGGCGTCATCAACAAGCTCCTGCTCTCGCTCGGCATCATCTCGAGTCCCGCGAGCCTGCTCTACAATTTCGGCAGCGTGCTGGTCGGTATGGTCAACGCGCTGCTGCCGCTCGCCGTGCTGACCATGCTCTCGGTGATGGAGAACATCGACCGCAATTTGCCGCGCGCGGCCGCAACGCTCGGGGCGCGCCCGGGCATGGCGTTCTGGAAGATCTATTTTCCGCTGTCGCTGCCCGGCGTTGCCGCGGCCGGAATCATGGTGTTCGTCACCGCGATCGGCTTCTTCATCGTGCCTGCGCTGCTCGGCGGCCGCCGCGAGACCATGATCACGCAGCTCATCATCGACCAGGTCCAGCAGACCATGAACTGGGGCTTTGCCGGTGCGATCGCGGTGCTGCTGCTGGTGGTCGTCCTCATCGTCTTCGCCGCCTATGACCGTTTGCTCGGCCTGTCGACCATGACCGGCGCATCCGCGCCGCGCAATGCACAGCCGTCACGTCTGTCGGGCCCGGTCGTGCGGACCGGCGATGCGCTGCTCACGCTGCTCGGCGCGGTCTCGGACGGAATCCTCCGCCTGCTGCCGTCACGCCGTCGTGGCCGCAATCCCGATCAAGCCGGCCTCGGCTTGCAGGCCTTCGTCTGGACCATGCTGCTCATCATCAGCGCGCCGACGATTCTGATGATCCCGCTGTCATTCGGCAGCGGTGGCCTCAACTGGCCCCCGCAGGGTTTTACCTTGCACTGGTACGAGACGGTGCTGAATTCGCCGCTCTGGACCCAGGCCATGCTGCGCTCGCTGCTGGTCGGCATCGGCACCGGTCTGCTCGCCATGCTGATCGGCACGCCGGCCGCGTTCCTGCTGGTGCGCAGCGATATCAGAGGCAAGGCCGCCTGGCTCGCCTTCATCCTGTCGCCGATCGTGGTGCCGCGGATGATCATCGCAGTCGGCCTGTTCTACGTGTTCGCGCGCATGGGCCTCGTCGGTAGCGCCGTCGGCCTCGTTCTCGGCCACACCGTCGTCGCCGTTCCCTACGTGGTCATGACCATGATGGCCGTGCTGCGCAACTATGACACGCGGCTCGACCAAGCCGCGCAGAGCCTCGGGGCGCGCCCGTTCGCGACACTCCGCTACGTCACCTTTCCGATTCTCGGCGCCGGCATGATGTCGTCCTTCCTGTTCGCGTTCGCGACCTCGTTCGACGAATTGACCATCGCGCTGTTTGCCACCGGCGGTCTCAACGCGACGCTGCCCAAGCAGTTCTGGGACGAGGTGACGCTTCAGGTCTCACCCTCGATTGCCGCCGTCTCGACCTGCCTGTTCGTTTTCATGGGGCTGCTCATCTTCGTCGCCGAACGCCTGCGCCGGCGCGCAGCCGCGAGATAGCAGCGCCACCGTCCAACCAGAGGTTTCTCAAGTCATGCTCACTGCCACCAGTCTCCACGGCCTGTTCCCTGCCATCCCAACGCCCGTCAAGGCCGACGACACCATCGATGCCGGCGCGGTCTCTTCCCTGTTCACCTGGCTCAATAAGCAGGGGATCGATGGCGTGGTGCCGCTCGGGGGCACCGGCGAATATGGCGCACTGTCCAGATCCGAGCGCATCAAGATGGCTGGCCTGTCGGTGAAGGCGATGGGGGGCAAGGGCCCGGTCATCGCAGGCGTGCTCGACACCGGCTTCCACGATGCCTTGCAGGCAGGGCGTGAATTCGCGGCCGAGGGCGTCGACGGCTTGCTGGTTCTTACGCCATATTATACCAACCCGACTCAGGCGGGCGTTCGCGACTATTTCTTGCGCTATGCCGATGCCTCGCCGGTGCCGATCCTGATCTACGAGATTCCCTATCGCACCCGGATTGCGATCCAGCCCAGGATCCTGCATGAGCTCTCCAGGCATCCCAACATCATCGGCATGAAGGCCTGCAATCTCGACATGTACCATTTCCTTCAGGTCGTGGCCGGGGTCGATGCGAGCTTTGCGGTGCTGAGCGGCGAGGACAGCCTGTTTCCGCTGCATCTGGCGGCGGGCGCCAAGGGTGGCATCATCGTCACCGCGTGCCTGTTGCCGCGCGCCTGGCGCCAGATCTTCGAGGCCGCCACGGCGGGTAAGACGGCAGAGGCGCTGGGCCTGCATCGCCGCCTGATTCCGCTGATGAACATGGCGTTCGCCGAGACCAATCCGGGGCCGATGAAGGCGGTGATGGATCTCGTCGGCGTCGACGCGCCGCGTATGCTGGCGCCGCTGGTGCAGCCGGCGCCGACGCTGGTCGCCTCGCTCCGCGCCGAGCTCGGCCGGCAGCTGGCGATCTCGGAGGGCATCGCATGAGAGGATGGCAGCATGGCGCGTAGCAGCCGCGCGAGCGACGGCCGGCCCGCGAAGGCAAAGGCCGCCAAAACCAGCGAGACGTCCGGCGCGAAGACGACCGTCAAGGCCGATGAGCCGCGCTCGTCCTTGTTCGTCGGCTCGACCGAAAAAGCTTTCCAGGTCCTGCATGCCTTCGATGGGCCGCAGCGCTACATGACGCTGGCTGACATCGCGCGCGCGGCCGGTCTCGACCGCAGCGCAACCCAGCGCCTGGTCTATACGCTCGAGACCCTCGGCTATCTCAAGCGAATCGAGGGTACGCGCAATTACGGCCTCACCTCGAAGGTGCTGCAGTTTTCGCACAGCTACCTCAAGGCCAACGCGCTCATCGACAAAGCCTCGCCCTATCTGCTCGACATGAGCCGCAATCTCGGCGAGACCTGCAACCTGCATGAGCTCGACGGCCACGAGGTCGTGTTCGTGGCGCGCTTTCCCGGACAGCACCTCATCCATATCGATTTCGTGATCGGAAGCCGGCTGCCGGCCTACTTCACGGCGTCCGGCATAGCCATCCTGGCGGCCCTTCCCGAGGCGCAGCAACAGGACCTCTTGAAGCGTACGCGGCTCGAACCACTCACGCCGCACACGATTACGGATCCCGATCAGCTCCTAGAGCAGGTGCACCTCGCCGCCAGGCGCGGCTATTCGATCCAGATCAACCAAAGCGTGATGGGCGATATTTCCGTCGCGGCACCGATCATCGACGAGCACGGGCGGGCTATCGCCGCGGTCAACATCTCCGTGCCGACGACGCGCTGGACCAAGGAGCGTGCCGAGGCCGAGCTCGTTCAGCACGTTCACGTCGCCGCAACCTCGATCTCGAAATCCAAGTTCAAACGCTACGCGGCCTGAAACGCCGATGCCGATGCTCCTCAATGCCAGCGACTATCGCCGCCGCGCGCGACAATTCCTCCCGCGCGGGCTGTTCGAGTACATCGATCGCGGCTCGGAGGACGAAACCGCACTGACGCGCCTGCGTGACTCGCTTGACGCTATGACCTTGCTGCCCGCGGTGCTGACAGGGCACGACAGGCGCGATCTCGACACGGTGTTGTTCGGCCGGACGATCGCCGCGCCCCTCGTTGTCGCGCCGACAGCGCTCGCCGGTCTCGTGTCGCATGACGGGGAGACGAAGCTTGCCCGCGCGGCCGCGCGCGTCGGCATCCCTGTCTGCATCTCGACGCAATCTGTGACATCAGTGGAGGCGATCCGGCGCGGCGCGCCGGATGCCTTACTCTGGTTCCAGCTCTATGTCTGGCGCGATCGCGCCCTGACGGCACGCCTCCTGGAGCGGGCGAGCGCCTGCGGCTGCGACAACCTGCTCGTCACCGTCGATACGCCGGTCTCGCCGAACCGGGAGTATAATGAGCGCAACGGGTTCGGCATTCCCTTCAAGCCACGGCTGCGCAGCATGATCGACGTGGCACTGCATCCAGCTTGGCTGTTCGGGGTCCTCGTGCGCTATCTCATGGGCGAGGGTGTGCCGACCTACGGCCATTATCCGGAAGCATTTCGCACCGCCATCACCCGCGCTGAGATCGCCGAGGCGGTCCGGCTCGAGAACAGGCTGAGCTGGGATGACATGCGCTGGCTGCGCGGGATCTGGCCAGGCAAGCTCACCATCAAGGGCGTGCTCGCAGTGGAGGATGCCGAAAAGGCCGTCGAGATCGGTGCCGATGGCATCGTGGTCTCGGTCCATGGCGGGCGCAATCTCGACTGTCTGCCGGCTCCCGTGGATTGCATTCCGGCGATCGTCGGCGCCGTGAAGGGTCGTCTGACGATTCTGGCCGACAGCGGCGTCCGGCGCGGCACCGATGTCCTCAAATATCTTGCACTGGGCGCGGAAGCCGTGCTTCTCGGCCGCTTGCCGCTGTGGGGGCTTGCAGTCGGGGGAGAGGCGGGCGCCGAAGCCGTCCTGCGCATGGTTCTGCGCGAGATGGATACCGCCATGGCCTTCCTGGGCGCGCATTGCGTACCGGCCTTGCGCAATGGGCGCGCGAGCGAGCTACGGAACTAAGATCAACTGCAACATTTGGAAAACCGCCATGTCCGTCAAATCAGCACCGCAGACGCTTACCGCCAATGCCGATCTTGCCGGCGAAGTCGACAGGCTTCTCGCCGCGCTCGGCGTCAAGCGCTCCGACTATACCGAGGGAGCCCTCGTCATTCGTACGCCGATCACCGGCGGGATCATTGGCCGCGTCGTGGAGATCGGCGCAGCCGAAGCTGCCGGCGTGATCGAACAGGCGCACGCGGCGTATCTCGGCTGGCGGTTGGTGCCGCCACCCAAGCGAGGGGAGCTTGTGCGGCTGTTCGGCGAGGAGCTCCGCGCCGGCAAGGAGGCTTTGGGCCGACTGGTGTCGATCGAGGTCGGCAAGATCGTCTCCGAAGGTCTCGGCGAGGTTCAGGAAATGATCGACATCTGCGATTTCGCGGTCGGCCTGTCGCGGCAGCTCTACGGCCTGACGATCGCGACCGAGCGCGGCGAGCATCGCATGATGGAAAGCTGGCATCCGCTCGGCGTCACCGGCATCATCTCTGCGTTCAATTTTCCGGTCGCCGTGTGGGCCTGGAACGCAGCCCTGGCGCTGGTGTGCGGCAACAGCCTCGTCTGGAAGCCGTCGGAGAAGACACCGCTGACCGCACTTGCGACACACGCCCTGTTTGAGCGCGCTCTCAAACGCTTCAATGACGCCGGCGGAGGCGCGCCGCAGGGTCTTGCGGCGGTGCTATTCGGCGGCCGTGCGATCGGCGAGGCGCTCGTCGACCATGCCAAGGTGCCGCTGGTCTCGGCCACCGGCTCCACGGCGATGGGACGCGCGGTCGGTCCGCGACTCGCCAGCCGGTTCGCCCGGGCGCTGCTCGAGCTCGGCGGCAACAACGCCGCGATCGTCGCACCCACGGCCGACCTCGACCTCACGCTGCGTGGCGTTGCCTTTGCCGCGATGGGAACGGCGGGACAGCGCTGCACGACGTTGCGTCGGCTGTTCGTCCACGAGAGCGTCTATGACAGCTTTGTGCCGCGCCTTAAGCAGGCCTATGCATCCGTCACCGTCGGCTCCCCGCTGGAAGGCGGTAACCTGGTTGGTCCGCTGATCGACGGCGCGGCCTATCGCGCCATGCAAAGTGCGCTCGAGGCCGCAATCGCTGCCGGAGCGCAAGTCCAGGGTGGCGAGCGCATTGCCATCGAAGGGGCGGCCGACGCTTACTATGTCCGCCCGGCGCTGGTCGAGATCGCCGCGCAGACCGGACCGGTGGAGCACGAGACCTTTGCGCCGATCCTCTACGTGATGAAGTATCGCGATTTCGACGCCGTGCTCGAATTCCACAACGCGGTCTCGCAGGGACTGTCGTCGTCCATCTTCACCAATGATCTGCGCGAAGCTGAGACATTTCTGTCGGCGCGTGGCTCCGATTGCGGCATTGCCAACGTCAATATCGGCCCATCCGGCGCGGAGATTGGTGGCGCCTTCGGCGGCGAGAAGGAGACCGGCGGCGGCCGCGAGTCCGGATCTGACGCGTGGAAAGCCTATATGCGGCGAGCGACCAACACGATCAATTACGGCCGCACGCTGCCGCTGGCCCAGGGCGTCAAGTTCGACGTGGTGTGACCGATCCAAACGCGGATCATGCCCCGTCCCCGCGCGCAATGCGCACAAGGCGGGGCATGGCAGTGTTCGGGTGGATCGAGGCTTACTCCGCCGGCTCGGCCGCCAGGGTCGGGTAATCGGTGTACCCCTTGGCACCGCCGCCATAGAACGTGTTCTTGTCCCAATCGTTCAGCGCCGCGCCCTGCTTCAGCCGCTCGACCAGGTCGGGGTTGGAGATGAATGGCTTGCCGAAGGCGATCAAATCGGCTGCGCCAGCGTCCAGCACCTTGGTGGCGAGATCGAAATCGTAACCGTTGTTGGCGACGTAGGCACCCGCGAAGCGCTTGCGGATGCTCGCATAGTCGAACGGGGCGATGTCGCGCGGCCCGCCGGTGGCGCCCTCGACGACGTGGAGATACACCAGCTTCAGCGCGCTGAGGCCATCGACGATGTAGTCGTACAGCGCCTGCGGGTTGGAATCCGAGATGTCGTTGGCGGGCGTCACCGGCGAGATGCGGATGCCGGTACGGTCGGAGCCGGCCTCGGCAGCAACGGCCTTGGAGACCTCCAGCATGAGCTTTGCGCGGTTCTCGATCGAGCCGCCATAAGCGTCCGCGCGCTTGTTGGCGCCGTCCTTGGCGAATTGCTCGAGCAGATAGCCGTTGGCGCCGTGGATCTCGACGCCGTCGAAGCCGGCTTCCAGCGCATTCTTGGTGGCGCGCTTGAAGTCGTCGATGATTCCTGGAATTTCGGAGAGCTCGAGCGCACGAGGTTCGGAGACGTCGGCGAAGGTACCGTTCACGAAGGTCTTGCCCTTGGCGCGGATCGCGCTCGGCGCCACCGGGGCTGCGCCATTGGCCTGGAGATCGACATGCGAGATGCGGCCGACATGCCAGAGCTGGATGAAGATCTTGCCGCCGCGCTCGTGCACCTTGTCGGTGACCTTGCGCCAGCCGGCGACCTGCTCCTTCGAATAGATGCCGGGCGTGTCCTGGTAGCCCTGGCCCTGCTGCGAGATCTGGCTCGCCTCGGTGATCAAGAGGCCGGCCGAGGCGCGCTGGCTGTAATACTCGGCGGCGAGCGCGCCGGGTACGAAGGTGCCGGGGACGGCGCGGTTGCGCGTCAGCGGCGCCATCACCAGGCGATTGGCCAGCGTGATCGGGCCGAGCTTGTAGGACTCAAACAATTTGGTGGAGCGGCTCATTGGGGTGCTTCCAGGGGTTGAGAGGTCTGGAACACTTGTGCATCGCGGCATCAGGCGCAAGGGATGAGCCATACGGAAAGTGCAGGCGAGCTGCGCGGCAGGCCCCGCGCAGCATAATTCATGTGCAATTCCGGCCCCGACAGCGGAATTCGGCTGTCGCAGCCGTGCGAATCCGCAAATCAGGTCAGGCCCATGAAATCGCGCTTGCCAATCTCGACGCCGTTGTGGCGCAGGATGCCGTGAGCGGTCGTGGCGTGGAAATAGAAGTTCGGAAGCGAGAAATTGCTCAGGAACTGCTGGCCCTTCAGGGTCGTGGTTTTATCCGGCCCGGTCGGGAAGGTGACATCCTTGGCGTCAGCGCCCTCGAACTGCTCGGGCTTGAACGACTTCACATAGTCGATGGTTTTGGCGAGCCGCTGCTTCAGCTCCTCGAAGGTCTTTTCCGTATCGGGGTTCGACGGCACCTCGCTATGGGTCAGCCGCGCGCAACCCTTGGTGGCGAAATCGCTGACCAGCTGGATCTGCTTCGACAGCGGCAGCATGTCCGGGAAGAGGCGGGAGCCGAGCAGCACGCTCGGGTCGATCTTCTTCGCCGCGCAATGCGCCTCGGCTTTGGTGAGCAGGCCGGTCAGGCTGTTCAGCATTTGCAAATAGGCAGGGACGACGGCGTCGTAGAAGGACATGTGATGCTCGCTTCAATGGTGGGAAATCTCAGGAGAAAACCTGAGCCACTCACATGGGAGCCTCATGGAATAATACAATCGTGAAAATGGCTTGTGCGGTGCGAAAATTCTATCGCACCGTGCTCGCGGGCTGCGCCTGCGCCGTGCCACCGCGCATCCGGGCCAGAAGCTCGGCGGTCGGCCAGGAATCGGCCGGCAAGCCGTATTTGATCTGCATCGCCTTCACGGCGGCGCGGCTCTGCTGGCCCAGCACGCCGTCGACCTTGCCGACATTGAAGCCGGCCTGGACCAGAAGCTGCTGCAATTGCTTCAGCTCATTGAACGGCAATTGCGCGATCGGCGCCGCCGGCTTGCGCATCGGCGCGGCACCTGCAATACGCGAGGCGAGATAGCCTGCGGTGGTCGAATAGATCAGCGAATTATTCCATTCGGTGTACGCCGCAAAATTCGCGTAGGCCATGAAGGCCGGCCCAAAGCGTCCCATCGGCAGCAGCACGGACGCTGCGAGATTGTCGTTCGGCAGCGGCCTTCCGTCGGGATAGGTGACGCCGAACTGTGCCCATTTCGCGCGCGGCAGCTGCACGCTGAGATCGGTCTGATCCCAGGGCAGGCTCGAGGGCACCTTGATCTCTTCCAGCCAGGGCTCGCCGCGCCGCCACTTCAATCCGTTGGCGATGTAGTTCGCCGTCGAGCCGATCACGTCGTCCTCGCTGCGCAGGAGGTCGCGCCGCCCGTCGCCGTCATAGTCGACGGCGTAATTGACATAATGCGTCGGCAGGAATTGCGTTTGCCCGAGTTCGCCGGCCCAGGAGCCGATCATCTCGTCGGGCGTGAGATCGCCGCGGTCGATGATCTTCAGCGCGGCGATGGTCTCGTTCACGAACATCTCCGAGCGTCGGCAGTCATAGGCCAGCGACACCAGTGATTTCAGCGTCGGCAGGTTGCCCATGTTGGCGCCGAAGTCGCTCTCGAGCCCCCAGAACGCGGCGATCACCGCCGGCGGCACGCCGTATTCCTTCTCGGCGCGCGCGAATGCCGCTGCGTGCTGCTTGATGTGCTGCTGGCCGTTCTGCATGCGATAGGGCGCGGCCATGCGGCCGGCGAATTCGGTGAAGAGCTGGCCGAACACGCGCTGGCCGCGGTCGCGGTTTACGATGCTCTGGTCGTAGACGAGATAGGGCGAAGCCTCCGATATCGTTCGCTGCGACACGCCGGCGGCAACGGCCTGTTGTTTCACCTCGGCCAGGAAGCGATCGAAGCTTGCACCATTGTGGCACGAGGCCGCGCGCGGTGAGGGCGCCTTCGGCGCGGCTGGCTTTGCGGGCGGCGGCACGAGCTGGGCGGAAGCGGGAAGGCAGAGCGCGAACGAGGCGGTGATCGCTGCGACCGCAAGGTGAGAACCAAGGCAGTTCATCGGTATTGATATCTCTGGTGCTGTCGGGGATCTGCTAGGCCGCCAAGACGGCACGTTTTACAGCAAGGGGAAGTGCGATCTCGCGAAAGTAGCTCTTCGGATAGAGATAGTCTTCGCCGGACTCATCGACGATCCGCAGCATGTCGAGTTTGTCGGCGGCCGGATCGCGCAGTGTCACGTAGACCTTGCGTTTCTCGAGGGACGCCTCGTAACCCTCATTATCCACGCAGATCACAAGTTGCTTGCCTCGCGATTTCGTCATGTTGGTCGGAACAGGCTCTTGATTTTGAATTCCTTGCGGCCGATCCCGGCAGCTTCATACCAGTGTATCTCAGCGAGATGGGTAGAGCCATTGGATAATCGCACTTGGGCAATCCCCTTGCGCTTGCGCCACCGTCCACGCCCATAGATGCGTCGGAGTCGGGCGATCTCGCGAATGCCCGAACCGCTGGCGAAGGTCTCGACCTCGGTGATATCGCCGAGAATTTCGAAATGCATGGTTTGGATCGTGCCCGGGTGCCCCGGGCTGCGTCAATAGCCGCGGCTCCGCGACGCACCCTGAAACCTTGCGGGCCGGCCGGGGTCATTCCTACCTCATGTCTGCCGGCCATCGACGCCTCCGGTGCTCGTGACCGGCCCGGGAGACGGCCATGAACTATCTTCGTACCGCAATGCTTCTCGCAGGCCTGACCGCCCTGTTCATGGGCGTTGGCTATCTGATCGGCGGCGCGAACGGCGCCATGATCGCGCTTCTCATTGCTGCCGCGACCAATCTCTTCACTTACTGGAATTCCGACCGCGCAGTGCTGTCGATGTACGGCGCCCACGAGGTCGACCGCCAGAGCGCGCCGGAGCTGGTCGGGCTCGTCGCCGAGCTTGCGGGCCGGGCGGGCCTGCCGATGCCGCGCGTGTTCGTGATGGACGAGGCGCAGCCGAACGCGTTCGCGACCGGCCGCAACCCCGAGAACGCCGCCGTTGCCGTCACCGTCGGCCTGATGAACCAGCTCAGCCGCGAGGAACTCGCCGGCGTGATCGCCCACGAGCTCGCCCACATCAGGAACCACGACACGCTGCTGATGACTGTTACCGCCACCATCGCGGGCGCGATCTCCATGCTGGCGCAGTTCGGCATGTTCTTCGGCGGTCATCGCGACAACAACGGCCCCGGCATCGTCGGATCGATCCTGATGATGATCCTGGCGCCGCTCGGAGCCATGCTGGTGCAGATGGCGATCAGCCGCACCCGCGAATACGCCGCAGACAATCTTGGCGCGCGGATCGCCGGCCAGCCGATGTGGCTGGCGTCGGCGCTGGTGAAGATCGAAAGCGCCGCGCACCAGGTGCCGAATTATGATGCCGAGCGCAATCCGGCCACCGCGCACATGTTCATCATCAACCCGCTGTCGGGCCATGGCGTCGACAATCTCTTCGCCACCCATCCCTCGACGCAGAACCGCATCGCCGCGCTCCAGCAGCTCGCGGCCGAGCTCGGCACGCGGGCCGCGCCGTCGGTCGGCGCCAACGAGAACTACCCGCCGCAGGGGCCGTGGGGCCGCCCGTCCTCGCGAGGATCTTCCATTGGTCCTTCACGCGGTTCTTCACGTGGTCCTTGGGGCTGAGACGGAACCGGCGGGATTTTGGCCGGCTTTGTGACCTGGCGCACAGAGGGCTGGCCCGGCCGGTGTTAACACCCAAGCGAAAGCTGTTCTCTCGAAAGGGGATGCGTGGCCGGCCCGCTGCCTGCCGCCGTCGAAGATGACCAGACTGGCCGTACCATTGTTGATCGTCCTGGGCGTGGCCATCGGCCTGTCCACGCATACGGTCGTGAATTGCGGCGATGAGGACGAGCCCGATGTCTGCTCCGCCGTGATCGGTTTCTCGCCGTTGCGCGGCTCCCTCATTGCCTTCGCCTATGAGGGGCGGGGACGGATTGCGCTGCGCCACGGCGACAACGGCCGGGCGATCGCCGATTTCAACGAGGCCATCCACCTCAATCCCAACCGCGCCTCGCTCTATCGCGACCGCGCGCAGGCCTACCGGCAGAACGGCGATCTGGGCCTTGCGATCGCCGATTATGACGAGGCAATCGCGCTCGATCCCAGGCCGGCTGCGCCCTATCGCGAGCGCGGGCTCGCGCTCGCCGCCAACGGCGATCTCGACCGTGCGATCTTGAGCTACAGCACGGCGGTCCGCCTTGATCCTGCGGATGCGCAGGCCCGCCTCGACCGTGGTCTCGCATTCCTCGCCCGCGGCCAGGCCAACGATGCCCGCGCCGATTTCGAAGCCGCCCTCGCCTTGCCGCCCGGCAAGGATGGCCCGGCACGCGATGCCGCCCGCGCAAAACTCGCCGAGCTCTTGCAAGCCGAGCCGGCCCAGGTCGCGACGCCGCGGCGGTGAGATTTCTTTTCCTCCCGGAAGGGGAGTCGCAAGACGTTGGCGACTATTCCGCCTTCTTGGCTTTTGCCTTCTTGGCCTTGGCGGCCTTCTTCACCGGCTTTTCCTTCACCGGCTTTTCCTTGGCCGGCTTCTCAGCCTTCACCGCGATGGGCGTGCTGGCGGCGAGCCGCATGGCGCGGGCGTAGCTGTCGGCGACATTGTCGGCCGACATCTGCAGGCGCCTTGCGGCGGCGGTGGCCTGCTCCATGGTGGCCTTGGCCATCATCTTGAAGCGGGTGCCGGTCTCGTTGCTCTTGGCCTTGGCCGCAAGGCCATTGAAACGATCCCGCCGCTCCTTGGCGCGGGACATCAGGCCCGTATGCAGCTGTCTGGCCAGTTGCCGGATCACGACATCCAGGTCGGCGTCCGCCATGTCTTCCATCCTCTTCGAAACAGTCTCAATCGATGCGGCGGGACTATGCAGATCAGCCCCCACCTTGGCAATTCCCGAACGGCCGTCATCCGCAGCTTCCGGCCACCAAAACGGAAAGCCGCGCATTTCGCGCGGCTTCTGGCAGTGGCGGGATGCGCTGTGCCGGCCTTATTTCAGCGAGGCGACCGGTCCGGCTGATGCCGTCGGATCTGGATCGAAGCCGAACACGCCGACCAGATATTTGTAGTAGTCGGGCATCTTCTCCTTGAGCGCCTCGCGGGTCTTGGGGTCCTGGTAGTCGCTCTTGCCGGCCAGGAAGATGCTGGCGGTCACCGCGAAGAATTCCATGTGATTCTTCATCGCATAGGCTTCCTTGGGCAACAGGTCCTTGGACTTGGCGTAGGCGTAATAGCTGATCACGCCCTTGTTGGCGTAGCCGTCCGGCAGCAACCGCGCATGATAGGCGTGCAGCATCTCGTGGAGCAGCACGGCCTCCTTCTCGTAGCGCATCATGTCCGGGCGGACCATGATCACGCCGAGCCCGGAATCGACCGCGAGGTCGACGGCATTGGGATTGGTCCAGCGCTGCTTGTCGTGGTCCCACACCGTCAACGTGCGCGGCGTGGTGCGCTGGACGTCCGGCGTGACCCGGCCATAGCACGCGGTCGCGGCGCCTTCGTCGAGGCAGGCGAGTTCGCTTGCGATGATCGGGACGGTGCGGAAGAAGCGCATCACGCGCGGCGAGAGGCCCGCGGCCTCGACGACGTCGATCTGCTGCTTGAGATTGTCGGTGAGCTTGTCGAGGTCCTTGCGATCGGACGCCTCCGACACGTCGAACATGTAGCCGCGGTAGTTCTGGAAACCGGGCGGCAGCGCCTTCGCGGCATCGGCTGACGCGACGTCGAGCGAGCCGGCGTTGGACGGATCGGCGAACAGCGCCCCGACAATGGTCGCGGTCAGCAGCAACGCAATGCGCATGATGAAAACCCCCTGATGTCACTTCACGCGGCAGGATAGACCGCTCTTGTTGGCGAAAAGTGAGTGGGGCGAGACTAAGGCCGTGATGTTGAAGCGCGCTTAATCCTGGGTTGCAGATCGTGGCATCGGGTTAGGGCAGGATTAACCAAGGTCGATCCAGCCGCGAGCAGATTCCGTCATCCTGAGGTGGCCGCTTCTTGGCGGCCCTCGAAGGATGAACGGCCCGGCTGCATCTGTGGCCGTTTATCCTTCGAGGCTCCCCGTGCGCCGCTTCGCCTCGCACCTCAGGATGACGGAATCTGCTTTCGGGTGTAGGTTGAGCAGCACCAAGCTTCAGATAGCCGGAAGGGAGGATGCCATGTATGCCGCCATCCGTCAGGCCAAGGCCAAGAGCGGAAGCGCCGAAGAGCTGGCGCGCCGCATCAAGGACGGCGCCGTTCCGATCATCAGCGACGTCGATGGCTTCAGGGCCTATTACGTGGTCTATGCCGGCGACGACACGGTGACCGCGATCTCCATCTTCGACAAGTTCGAGCAGGCCGAGGAGGCCAACAAGCGCGCCATCGCCTGGATCGAGAAGGATCTCGGCGCGCTGCTGGCAGGGCATGCAAGCGCCGCCGCGGGGCCGGTGATCGTGCATACGCTGGCGTGAGCTCTCTCCACGAGTCGTCCCGGCGAAGGCCGGGACCCATACTCCCAGGGAGCAGTTATGGCGCGAGATCAGAGTTACCTGTCTTCGCCAAACTGAATCTCGTGGTTATGGGTCCCGGCCTTCGCCGGGACGACACCGAGATTGTGGCGTGCGCCTTCCACCAAGCGCGCAGACGCGCCCTTCACAACTCCCGCGCGTTCGAGAACGCGAAGCTCGACACCCTTCTCGTCGTCTCATCCAGGATCAGCGTGCGCGTGATCGGCGGCTCGGCGCGCTGCGAACAGTTTTCGCGTTCGCAGAGGCGGCAGTTGACGCCGATCGGCGTGCCCTCCGTCTTCTCGAGGTCGATGCCGGCGGCGTAGGTCAGACGCGCCGCATGGCGGATCTCGCAGCCGAGGCCGATGGCAAAGCGCGGCTGCGGCAGCGGGTGTGGTGCGACGGGGCGGCGCACCATCTGCGCGATCGAGAAATAGCGCGTGCCGTCGGACAACTCGATCACCTGCTTGAGCAGCCGATCCGGCGTGTCGAAGGTCGAGTGCACGTTCCACAAGGGACATGTGCCGCCGAATTTCGAGAACGGAAACGTGCCGGAGGAGAAGCGCTTGGAGACGTTGCCGGCATTGTCGACGCGCAAGAGGAAGAACGGAATGCCGCGCGCGTTCGGCCGCTGCAGCGTGGTGAGGCGATGGCAGACCTGCTCGAAGCCGGAGTTGAAGCGCTGCGCCAGCACATGGATGTCATAGTTCAGCGCTTCGGCCGCAGCGAGGAAGGCGGGATAGGGCATCATCACGGCTGCCGCAAAGTAATTGCCGAGCGTGATCCGGAATAGCCGCCGCGGCGCATCGTCGAGCGGCCCGGCGCGGCCGATGATGGTCTCCAGGGCTTGTGCGCATTCGCCAAGCCCGAGCTGGAAGGCGAGCTGGAAGGCGCGGCCGGGCGGATCGACCAGCTCGGAGATCAGGAGCTGGCGGCGGTGACGGTCGAAGCGCCTCAGCGTCTCGCGCATCACGTCGACAGGCATGATGCGGGTCTGGACCGAATGCTTCTCGCGCAACCGCGCAACGAGGGCCGCATAGAGCCCTTCAGCCGGCACGTTCAGTTCGTCGCGCAGGGCTTCCGCGGCCTGTTCGAGTTCCGGAAAATAGTTCCTGTTGGCCTCGATCAGCTCGCGCACCCGCTCGACCGGATTGGCCTCATAGCGCGTGCCGACGTCTCGGTCGGCCATCTGGGCGGCGGCCAGCGTCTCGCCCTGCCGCGCCTCGGTATAGGCCGCGTAGAGCCGCTGCAGCGCATGGGTGACGCCGGGGCAGAGCTCGGCGAGGTCGCGCAGCTCCTGCTTGGGGACGTCGATCTGGCGGAACAAGGGATCGGAGAAGATCTCGTTGAGCTCGGCGAAGAACCGGTCCTCGTCGGCCGTGGCAAGATCGCGCAGATCGAGATCGTAGGTCTCGGCCAGCCGCAGCAGGATCTGCGCGGTCACCGGGCGCTGGTTCCGCTCGATCAGGTTGACATAGCTCGGCGAGATCCCGAGCCCCTCGGCGATCTGGGTTTGCGACAGCCCCAATTGCTGCCGGATCCGCCGGAAGCGCGGGCCGACGAACAGCTTTTTCCCGGTCTCGGCGGGCATTTTCAGGCCTCCAGATGCATCAAGGTCAGTCCTTCTGACCTATAATTTACAAAATTTACAAAATAACATCTATTACATGTTCTTATGTTACATGACATCACCATTCAAATACAAGGCCTCTATACGAACTTCCCTTTCTCGCGTTTATCTCGTGACACGCATTTCGCAATGCACTGTCAAAAATGTCGATGACACGGCCTCGCTTTGTCATCCGTCGAAAGGGATCAGGCACATGAACTACCAGCCCCGTGGCATCAACACCCTCCAGGGCCCGGCCTCGTATCAGAGCGAGATCGATGCGGCCCAGGCGCTCCTCAAGACCCAGCCGACCTGGAACGGGGTGACGGCCGAGGCGGTCGCGCGCATGCGCCTGCAGAACCGTTTCAAGACGGGGCTCGACATCGCCCGCTACACCGCGGCGCTGATGCGCGCCGACATGGCCGCCTATGACAACGATCCGACCAAGTACACCCAGTCGCTGGGGTGCTGGCACGGCTTCATCGCGCAGCAGAAGCTGATCTCGGTCAAGAAGCACTTCGGCGGCAAGACCGATCGCACTTATCTGTACCTCTCGGGCTGGATGATCGCGGCGCTGCGCTCCGAGTTCGGTCCGCTGCCCGACCAGTCGATGCACGAGAAGACCGCGGTGCCGGCGCTGATCGAGGAGCTTTACACCTTCCTGCGTCAGGCGGACTCCCGCGAGCTGAACGACATCTTCCGTCTCCTCGACAAGGCGCGCAAGGAAGGCGACAAGGCCCGCGAGAAGGAGCTGATCGCGAAGATCGACAACTTCCAGACTCACGTGGTGCCGGTCATCGCCGACATCGACGCCGGCTTCGGCAATGCCGAGGCGACCTATCTGCTCGCCAAGAAGATGATCGAAGCGGGCGCCTGCGCGCTCCAGATCGAGAACCAGGTCTCGGACGAGAAGCAGTGCGGTCACCAGGACGGCAAGGTCACCGTGCCGCACGAGGTGTTCATTGCCAAGATCCGCGCCTGCCGCCACGCCTTCCTCGAGCTCGGCGTCGAAGACGGCGTCATCGTCACCCGTACCGACTCGCTCGGCGCCGGCCTGACGCAGCAGATCGCTGTCAGCCACAAGCCGGGCGACATCGGCGACCAGTACAACAGCTTCCTCGACTGCGAGGAAGTGACGGCGGAGAACGCCCGCAACGGCGACGTCATCATCAACCGTAACGGCAAGATGATGCGTCCGAAGCGGCTGCCTTCGAACCTCTACCAGTTCCGTCCCGGTACGGGCGAAGACCGCTGCGTGCTCGACAGCATCACCTCGCTCCAGAACGGTGCCGACCTGCTCTGGATCGAGACCGAGAAGCCGCATATCGAGCAGATCGCCGGGATGGTCGACCGCATCCGCAAGGTCGTTCCGAACGCGAAGCTCGCCTACAACAACTCGCCGTCGTTCAACTGGACCATCAACTTCCGTCAGCAGGTCTATGATGCGTGGAAGGAGGCCGGCAAGGATGTCTCGAAGTACAGCCGTGCCGAGCTGATGAAGCCGGAATATGACGAGACTCCGCTGGCGCAGGAAGCCGACGAGCGCATCCGGACCTTCCAGGCGGATTCGGCCAAGCGTGCCGGCATCTTCCACCACCTGATCACGCTGCCGACCTATCACACGGCCGCGCTGTCCACCGACAATCTTGCACGCGAGTATTTCGGCGAGCAGGGCATGCTCGGCTACGTCAAGAACGTGCAGCGCCAGGAGATCCGTCAGGGCATCGCCTGCGCCAAGCACCAGAACATGGCCGGCTCCGACATCGGCGACGACCACAAGGAGTACTTCGCAGGCGAAGCGGCCCTGAAGGCGGGCGGCGCTCACAACACCATGAACCAGTTCGGCTAACGAATCCCGACTTCGAGAGGAGACTGACAATGACCAAAGGCAGCAATTTCTGGGTGATCGGCGGCGAGTTCGGCTCGATGAACTTCCACAAGCTCGTCGAAGGCTCGGCCCAGGTCAAAGGTCCGTTCAAGACCCGCAAGGAAGCCGAGGACTGCTGGCGCGAGGTGTCGGAAGAGAGCCGCCACAAGGCCGGCGTCCGCTTCTCCATCGTGGAAGAGCCGTCGCGCGTTTCGGCCTGACGGTCCCGCTGCCGACCTCAAATCAAGAAGACGTCCAAGGACGGATGGTCCCATCCAGGCTCTGCCTGGGTGGGATCGTCTGTTTTTGGCACAGGTCAGTCCCCTGTGGGCGCCGTAAGTCTCTGGAATGATGGGCCCTTTGCGGGGGTGATGGTTGCTGATAGGTTAACGGGAGAGTTGAGGACAGGGACGGCAATGTCAGAGCCCGAGACCAGCGGTACCAATCCCAGCCAGCCGCGCCCGGTGCGGCTGCGCGATGCGCTGTTGCGCGCTCGGATCGAGGCGGCCGACCGGACCGGCGTGGTCGTCGATCTCAGGGATGCCGAGGTGGCGCGGCTCGAGATCCTCAACGACGCGCTCGATCCGCTGTTCGCCCAGGTGCCCGACAGGATCGACCTGTTCGACCGCGGCATCAGCCAGGGTGACACGCCCAGGCTCTGGATCGACGTCGTCGCCCACATCATGATGGGGCGCGACAAGCGGCAGTACCGCTTCGTCCAGGATACCCGCTTCGGCCGCATCGTGCTCGCCGAATCGCACGACACCGCTGTCATCGTCGACGCCGTGACCGACTACGTCGCCCGCCGCATCATCGAGCGCGAGCACGCGATGGTGGTGCCATCGGAGCCGAAGCAGGAGGCCGCCGCGCCGCCGCGCCGTTCGCGCCTCTGGCCGTTCGTGTTCGGCTTCATCCTCGGGGCCGCCGCGCTGTTCGGTGTTGCGGTGCTCGCGGCGTTGCGCAGCTGGTGAGGCCGCTTTCGTCGGTGCGCGAACTACACCACCCGCGTGCGCTTGATCTCCCGGATCTGCAAGCCATGATCGATGCTCCGGACGATCTGCTCGCAGCGCCAGCCTTCATTGGCTTTCTCGATTTCGAACAGATTGTAGGCCGCCGCCGGGTAGCGTCCGTGCGCGAGCGCGGAGGCCGATGGCACGCCGATCGCGGGAATGTCGCCATTGGGGCCTTCCAGCCACATCGTCGAATGGATGTGGTCGTGTCCGTGCAGGATCAGCTCGACACCCCTGCGTTTCAGCAGCGCCAGCAGCGCCGCCGAATCCGTCAGCCGCTTCAGGCGCGCGTCGGATTTCAGCGGATGATGCACCAGCAGCACGCGAAAGACGTCTTCGCTCGCGAGCTGGTCGAGTACTTGTTCGAGCGCGTTGAGCTGGTGACGCCCGAGGGTGCCCGTTGCCATCAACGGCGCCGTCGGTACCGCGCTGGACAGGCTGATCAGCGCGGCCGGTCCGCGCCGCCGAACGGCTGGAAAGCCGATGCGGCCGTCGTCATCAGCGATATAGGGCGCAAAGGTCTCGCCGAAGCGCTGAAACGTCGCGCGCACATAGGCGTCGTGATTGCCGGGAATCGTGGTGACGCGGTCGGGCGGACCGACGCCGTCGAGCCAGGTGCGCGCCGGTGCGAACTCCGCCTCCATCGCCAGATTGACCAGATCGCCCGTCACCGCGATGTGGTCGGGCGCCTGCTCATGCAGGTCGGCGACCAGCGCGTCGAGCACCTCGCGGCGCTGGTATTTGTGGCGGTTGCGCGTCCAGTTGATGTAGCCGAGGGCGCGCTTGCCGGCGAGCTCGATCAGCCGTGGCTTCGGCAGCGGCGGCAGATGCGGGTCAGACAGATGGGCGAGCGTGAAGGGTGCCAGGAAAGATGTCATCGCGCGCGATTGCCTCGCTATTCCCTCGCTGTAATGGCAAGGTCGCGCCCGTCGCGCAAGGGAAGCCTGGGCTGATGGGAGAGCGTCTGAACCGGATCCGACGGAGATTCGAGCCGTTCTTGCGGCGCGTCTTCCACGCCTATTTCCTGGTGGTTCGCGGCATGACGCTCGGCGTCCGCGCCGTGGTGCTCGATGCCGACAACAAGGTGTTCCTGGTCAAGCACAGCTACGTCACCGGCTGGTATCTGCCCGGCGGCGGTGTCGACCACGGCGAGACCATGGAACAGGCGATGCGCCGCGAGCTCAAGGAGGAGGGCGACATCGACCTGATCGGAGAGGCCATGCTGCACGGCATCTTCCTGAACAGCCATGTCTCCCGCCGCGACCATGTCGCGGTCTATGTCGTCAGGCATTTCCGGCAGGATCGCCTGCCCGCGCCCAATCGCGAGATCGTCGAATGCGGGTTCTTCGATACCGCCGCGCTGCCGGAGGGAGTGACGCCCGGCACGCGGCTGCGGATTGCGGAAGTGCTCGACGGCAAGCCCCTGATGGCGACATGGCGCTGAGGGCCGGCTATGCTAGTACGGGTCCGCACGGGCGCCACGGAAACCTGATGAAAGCTGTAAAACTCGTCTTTGGCCTGATCTGCCTCGCGATCCTCGCCAGCAACATTTGGGCAATGTCGCGCTGGAGCGAGGCGCGCGGGGTCTATGACGACATCTGCTATCTGAGGCAGGCACATCTGTTTCAGCGCTTCGGCGCCGGCGGGCTCGACACCAATGCGCTCAGGGACGACGATCGCTATTTCGAAGGCAAGATGAAGGAGATCGCGTTTTCCGAGTGGAAGGATCCGGCCCAGTGGCCCTGCCATAATCCGATGCAGGGCGGCAAGCTCGTGCTGCAATATCCGCCGGGTACCGGTTTCCTGCTGGCGCTGTTTCCGGAAGGCCACCAGGTTGTGCCGCTCTACATTGCCGCGAGCCTGATCGTGTGCGGGCTTGCGCTATCGGGCATTGTTCTGGCGCGGACGCCGTGGTCGGTCGTTGGCGCTGGCGTGTTCGGCGCGCTTGCCGTCTATCTCATGGTCAACCCGGCCAAGGCGAGCTATTCGGTCGCGCCGACCATGGCCGTGTGCGCCGTTGCCGGCTTCCTGACCGCGGTGTGGCTGAGCAGAGACAAACGCAGCGTTCTGATGATCGCGCTGATCGGCCTCCTGCTCGGCGCGTCCGTGAATTTCAGATTGCCGAACGCGCTGCTCGCGGCCGGCTACTTCCTGTTCCTCGGCATTCCGTTCCTGTGGACGCGATCGCTCGCGACATTCGTGCAGGGCCTTGCCTTCGGTGCCGGTGTGCTCGTCGGCATGGTGCCCACCCTGGCCGCGCAGGCCATCAACGCCGGCAGCGCGCTGGCGACCACCTATGGCAGCGCCGATGTGGTAGGGCCGACCTTCGATCTCGCGGTCTTCGGTCAGTATCTGCGCGACATGCAGTTCGTGCTGATCCTGCTGGCGGTTGGTGCGACGGCTTGGCTGCTAGGGGCCCGCGAGAGGCATAAGCGGCTGGCCGCGCTCGTCGTTGCCGGCAACCTCGCCTTCAATCTCGGCTTCTTCATGACTCATCCGATCTTCACGCCGTACTATGTCGTGCCCATCACGATGCTATCGCTGTGGACGCTGTCGTTCGCCGGTCTGCTTCAGCCGGCCGCGACGCGCGAGGCTGCATCGGTTGGCTGTGAGCCGGCCAGCCTGGAGGCGCTGCCGCGATGACATCGGCTCAACCCCGCATCGCCGTGCTGGTGCCGTGCTACAACGAGGAGGCGGCGGTCGCGACCGTCGTGGCCAATTTCCGCGCCGCGCTGCCCAGGGCGGAGATCTATGTCTATGACAACAATTCGCGCGACCGCACCGCGAGCGTCGCGCGCGAGGCGGGCGCGATCGTGCGCAGCGAGCGGCGGCAGGGCAAGGGCCACGTCGTGCGCCGCATGTTCGCCGACGTCGAGGCCGACATCTATGTGCTGGTTGATGGCGATGCCACCTACGACGCGCCAAGCGCCCCAGGCATGATCGACAAGCTGCTCGACGAGCATCTCGACATGGTGGTCGGGCTTCGCATCGACCAGTCCGAGGCCGCCTATCGCCTCGGCCATCGCACCGGCAACCGCATGCTGACCGGCTTCCTGGCCTCGACGTTCGGCCATGCCTTCAAGGATATCCTGTCCGGCTACCGCGTGTTCTCGCGCCGCTTCGTCAAGTCCTTCCCGGTGCTGTCGGACGGCTTCGAGATCGAGACTGAGCTCGCGGTCTACGCGCTGGAGCTGTCGCTGCCTGTGGCTGAGGTCGAGACGCCTTATTACGCGCGGCCGGAAGGCTCGTTCTCGAAGCTCAACACCTGGCGCGACGGCTTTCGCATTCTCGGCACCATGCTGAAGCTGTACCGCTCCGAGCGGCCGCTTCGTTTCTTCACCGTGATCGGGATCCTGCTGGCTTTGGCCGCGATCATCCTTGCGATCCCGATCGTGATCACCTTCATCGAGACCGGGCTGGTGCCGCGCCTGCCGACCGCCGTGCTGTCGATGGGCCTGGTGATCATGGCGCTGCTGTCGGTCTCCTCGGGTCTCGTGCTCGATACCGTGACGCGAGGGCGGCGGGAGATGAAGATGCTGGCCTATCTGTCCCAGCCGGCGCTGAAAAGGGACTGAACTCGACGGCTCCGGTAGACGACCGAACGTCCAGATGCTACTCGGCTTCTTCTTTTGACGCGTTTTCTTAACGCGAACCGGGATCCACTTCGCTCGAAAACGCTTTGGCAACATGAACGATCTCTCCATTACCATCCGCCCCGAAGCTCCAGGCGATGCCCAGGCGATCGAGCGGCTGCACGAGCGCACGTTCGGCCCCGGCCGTTTCGTGCTCAGCGCCTATCGCATCCGCGAGCATGTCGATCACCTGCTCGACGTCTCCTTTACCGCCCGCATCGGCACGCTGTTGGTCGGCTCCGTCAGGCAATTGCCGATCATGATCGGGGAGACGCCGGCGTTGCTGCTCGGGCCGCTCACGGTCGAGCCGCCATTCCGCAGCCGCGGCATCGGCCGCATGCTGATGGAGCGGGCCTTGAAGGATGCCAAGGACAAGGGCCATCGTCTCGTGCTGCTGGTCGGCGACGAGCCCTATTACAGCCGGGTCGGCTTCAAGCCGGTCGCGAAGGGCCGTGTCACCATGCCGGGCCCGGTCGATGCCGCGCGCGTCCTGGTGTTCGAACTCGTCGATGGCGCCTTTGAGGGCGTCGCGGGCGCCGTGGCTCCGGACTGGAGCAAGGCGCGGGGGTAAGGACGAGAGTCGATCCTCAATCGGGAATATTCCAAGCCGATGGACGATCGCCACTGGCGGGACTTTGCCCGTCGTGGCCGGGCAAGTCGGAAGCCCGCTTCAACTCGTCCACCATACGAAGGCATTCAAATGCCCTTCAGCCGCCGCCAACTTCTCGCGATCACCTCTCTTGCTGCCGTGACCGGAATTGCAGCCTCCTCCCGCGGAGCAGGTGCACCGATCAAGGCGGTCGCGTTCG
This sequence comes from Bradyrhizobium campsiandrae, assembly GCF_014529705.1. GTDB lineage: Bacteria > Pseudomonadota > Alphaproteobacteria > Rhizobiales > Xanthobacteraceae > Bradyrhizobium > Bradyrhizobium campsiandrae. Next base: position 46,934 of record NZ_JAANIH010000044.1, on the reverse strand, counting down.
ACGGCTTTCCGATTTTCGATCCGCGTCCGATCTTCGCTCTGGCCGAGAACCTGTTTCCCGGACGCGGCGCCGAGCTGTCAAATGTCTGGCGAAGGACGCAGTTCGAGTACACATGGCTCCGCACCATGACAGGACACTATCGTGACTTTCCCGGCGTGATCGACGATGCCCTGGTGTTCGCCTGCAAGTCGCTCGATCTCGAACTCACCGGGGTCAAGCGAAGCGCGCTCGTCGACAGCTATCTCAAGATGCCGCTCTGGCCCGACGTCTTGCCCGCTTTGTCCATGCTGAAGGAGAGCGGTTTGCGGTTGGCGCTGCTGAGCAATTTCTCGCCCGCCATGTTCGATGGCAATATCGGGGGGACAGAGCTTGAGGGCACGTTCGAATTTCAGCTCAGCACGGATGCGGTTCGCGCCTACAAGCCTGATCCGCGAGCCTATCAGATGGGCGTCGACGCCTTCGGCCTGAAACGCGAGGAGATTCTGTTCGCCGCCTTCGCCGGCTGGGACGCCGCCGGCGCAAAACTGTTCGGATATCCCACGTTCTGGGTCAATCGGCAGACGCTGCCGCGCGAGCAACTGGACGCCGTTCCTGATGGTGAGGGGCAGGGCATGGCGGACCTGCTACGCTTTCTCGCGAACTAGCTCGTCGTCGCCAGCGCCTCACGATATCTGGTCGCTTTGCCGGTCGCGTGAGGCCGCGTCAGACGCAGCGGGAGGTGCGACGATGCAGGTAAGGAGGCGGCGAAGGGATGGCCGGTCGGGGCCCGCAGGCCCCGACGCACGCACGCCGCGCCACTAGAACCGTTGCGACATGCCGACATAAAACCCGCGGCGCGGCCCGAATTGCGGGGCGAACACGCCGATGCCGGAGCCGTCGCGGATCTGGTAGATCGTGTCGAACACGTTGACGACGTCGAACCGCACCGTCGTCGGCTTGTTCGGCGCGACGATGTTGAAGTCGTGCGACAGGCCGAGATTGACTTGCGTATAGCCGGGCAGGTGATCGGTATTGGCAAAGCCCGAGCGCAGGCCGCTGCCATAGACCATCGACACGCTGTAGCGCGTGCCCTCCCAGAGATAGGACGCGCCGGCCGATCCCGACAGCATCTGTGCGTGGTCGGTGTAGATGTAATGGCCGTCGATATAAGCGAGCTCGTCCGCACCGAACAGATACTGGTTCGAGACCACGTTGGTTGCGATCTGCTTGGCCCAGGCGAGGTTGGCATAGGCGCTGAAATTGCCGCTTTTGTAGGTCGCCTTCAGCTCGACGCCGACATTCTCGCCGCGATCGTAGTTGAAGCCGCTCAGCACATAGGCCGCGCCGAACTGGCCGTCGTCGAGCAAATCGCGCGCTTTCTTGTAATAGGCGTCGGCGCCGACCTCGAGACCGGGGATCGCGTAGATCTTCTGCGTCACGCCGACGTCGAACACGTGCGAGCGCTCCGGCAGCACCGGACTGTTTTGCCCGACCTCCGGCGTCTGCGTGTTGGCAGGCGCGCCGGGCGGCGTCACCAGCGCGAGATTGACGGGCGACGCGATCACCTGCGAGGGCGGGGTGAAGTTGCGCGCATAGCCGGCATGGAAGGTGGTGCCGTCGAATGGCTTCCAGGTCAGGCTGACGCGGGGGCTGAGCTGGTTGGCATCGACAAATTGAACCATCTGGTCGAAGCGCAAGCCGGCATTCAGGGTCAGATTGTTGGTGATCTTCCATTCGTCCTGGACGTAGGTCCCGATCAGCCAGCCCGTCTTGGCGTTGGAATCGAACACCGAGAACGGCGCGTCGATCGTGCCCGCGGTCGGGTCCGTGGGATCGGCCAGCGGCAGCACCGTGGTCCCGCTGTTGACCAGCGTGCGCTCCGCGCTGACCGACAGGCCGAAGCGCAGCGTGTGTGCATAGCCGATACGCCAGGATGTGTCCTGCTGGATGCCGTTGACCACGCTCTGGCGATAGACGTCGGAGGACACGCCGTTGAAGACGAGATCGCCGATCGGATCGGGGTAGAAATGCAGCAGGCTGGTGCGGTTGAAAAACGACGTCTGCGTGTCGAATTCGCCATTGGAGGTCTGATAGGAGACGACATTGAACTGGTTGAACTCGTTCTGGTGCTCGTTCAGCCGCGACGAGTCGAAATTGGAGACGCCGAACGCGGTGTTCGCAGGCGTCTGACCGGGATTGTTCGGAATCTGGAACGTCGCATTCGACACGCCGCTCATGAAGGTGAGGCGGCTCTGGGGATCGATCATCGTCGACAAGTAAAGAAATCCCTTCTCCTGGTTGGTGCGGTCGTGGATCGCATTGACCGAGGGGGTCGGGTTCTCGATGCCGAGATTGTTCTGCAGGAAGCGGCCCGACAGGAAATACTGCGTCTGGCCGACGGTGCCGCCATATTCCACATTGGTCGAGATGGTGCCGTTACTGCCGCCATAGACGCCGACCACGCCTGTGTTGTTGAAGGCATCGGCCTTGGTCGTGATGTCGAGCACGCCGGCGGTGCGCTGGCCGTATTGCGCGGGCAGCGCACCGGTGAGCAGGCTAAGGCTGCCGATGATGCCGGTGTCGAGAATCTGCCCGAACGCACCGACGCCGTCGGGAAGCATCACGCCGTTGATGCGATATTGCAGATTGGCGTGCTCGTTGCGGACATGCAGGTCGCCGCTCGCCGCCGAATCCTGGGTGACGCCGGGGAATTGCAGCAGCACCTTGTCGAGCGAGGCGTTGCTGCCCTGCGGCAGCGCCTCGATCGCCTGGTGCGTGAGCGTGTGGGTGGTTGCCCCGCCGGGCGGAAGGATGCTTTGCCGCGCGCTATCCAGCCGTTGGCTCTGGCCCTCGACGGCGGCCGGCGCCTCGCTCTGCGGCCGCGCCTGTGACGTTGAACGCCGCCTGTCGATTGCGACGCGAACTTTTGGCCGGCGCGGCGCCTGCGTCTGCTTGGGGGCATCGACCTCGACGCTGGGTAGCGTCGTCACGGGGGCCGTCGTCTGCGCCAAGGCGCCGCCGGAATGGAACAGCGTGAGTGCGGCGAGGCTCGAGCCCGCCAATATTGCTCTTGAAGACACCATTGTCCTGATTTTCCGATCACGCGCCGGCGCGCTCATTCGGAGCACTTGCGGGCGGCACGCGCCGTCGACACGCGACGGATCAACTTCGATAGCCCAGCGGGATCGGCTCACATGCGCGGCCGAAGCGCGAAGGCAGCTCAATTGATGGAATCAGGAGACGGGAGGGGCGCGCGGTTGGAACGCGGTGCCGGCCGATTCCAGATGAAGGAATTCGACGTCGGTGGTGCGTTGGAGCAGTTCGACCACCTGCGGCAGCAGGAGCAGGGGCGGCGTCGCGAACACGACCGTGCCGGCCATCGCGACCAACGCGCAGATCGCGCAGACGTCGTCGCCCGGCTGCTCGCGGTCGGGGCTGGTCGGGGACTGCTTCTGGACCGCCGCGCGGTCAGTCGAAGGGATGCTCTTGGCAGTCCCCTTGGCGCTGTCGGAAAGCTGCGACTGCGCCAGCGGCGCGGCCTGCGCGAACCAGTGGCTGTGGCCGAAGGTCAGCGCTAACTGCACCAGCATCGCGAATAGTGCGAGCCGGGCGCCGTGCCTGATATTCGACCGGAACCACTTCATCTGAGAACGCCACCCCACATCGCGAAGCACCAAGCTGATGTCGCGACGTTATATTGTAACATCGCCTGATCGATTGGCGGATGTCAACGGTTGGAGGGGTTCACGGCAGCAGGCAGTCGATCCGATGTGTCGTTCAGGCAACTAGGTCTGTCGGATCGAGTTCAGCTAGCGCGACGATGGAGGTGCGTTCCCCACAAGGGGGGAGGGAACGGAGAGAGCAATGCTGCTCGTCGAACAAGGACGCGGCTTCAAATCACTCCGCTCTACCGCCCCTCGCGCACCCAGGTCGCGGCGAACGCGCCAAGCAGCAAGAGCAGCCCGATCAGGCCGGCGAAGATCGGCAGCACGCCGACGCCCTTGACGACGCTGGCGTCGCGCATCCGCACGCCCATCCAGCCGTCACCGGCAAACACGCCGGTCGAGCGCACCGGGACGATGCGCGGCAGCTCGACGCTGCCGCCATCGGCGATCCGCACCGAACTGCCGCCGGTCGCCTGCGTCAGCGGCTTCAAGGTCTCGGTGGTGGAGGTAACTTCCGAAAACTCCTTCGGATTGGTCGGGCCGACATTGATCAGCGCCTTCAGCGTGCCGTCGGTCGCCTGCCACAGGCCGAGCTCGTTTGCGGGCAGGCTGGCGCGCCACTCGCCGGGATCGCCGGGAGAAAGCGTCAGGTCATGGGAGATGCCGGAGGGCGAGGTCACGCTCACCGGCTGCACGTTGTCGGCCATGGTCTGGCGCACCACGACGAGGTCCTTGCCCTGCACCTGCAGGCGCAGCGCTTCTTCATCGAGGTCCGGCTGCTTCATCAGCCAGTGCGACATCCGCCTGAGCAGATCGAGATGCGGCCCGCCGCCCTCATAGCCGCGCGCCCACAGCCAGATGTGGTCGGACAGCAAAAGCGCGACGCGACCCTCGCCGAAGCGTGACAGGAACAACAGCGGCTTGCCGTCCGCGCCCGTCATCACGGGCGGGTTGACCGAGTTGCGGGTGTCGACCGTGCGGAAGAAGCGGCTCCAGTGCGGCGGCTCGAACGCGGCGCCCTCCAGCCCGCGCGTCACGGGGTGGCGTTTGCCGATGTCGGAGAGATGCGCATAGAATGGTTTCTCGGTGACGCCGACCGGCTCGGCCGGCAGCACCGTGTCGAGCGGCGTCCGCCAGATGCTGGTGGTCGAGGCATAATCGGGACCGGCCGACACCAGCACCGCGCCGCCCGCGCGCACATAGCGCGCGATGTTGTCGAAATAGGCGATCGGCAGCACGCCCTGGCGGGCGTAGCGATCGAAGATGATCAGCTGGAATTCGTTGATGTGCTGCTGGAACAGCTCGCGGGTCGGAAACGCGATCAGCGACAGTTCGTTGATCGGCGTGCCGTCCTGCTTCTCCGGCGGACGCAGAATGGTGAAATGCACGAGGTCGACGCTGGCGTCGGACTTCAAGAGGTTGCGCCAGGTGCGCTCGCCGGAATGCGGCTCGCCCGAGACCAGCAGCACGCGCAGCTTGTCGCGCACGCCGTCGATGGCGACGACGGCGCGGTTGTTCACCGGCGTCAATTCTCGCTCGAGCGGCGAGGCCTCGATCTCGACGATGTTCGGGCCGGCATGCTTGATCTCGACATCGACGCTCGCGCTCTGGCCGCTCGCGAGCGTGCGCTCGTTGATGACGTCGCCGTCGCGGCGGACCGTGACCTTGGCGCGCTCGCCGGATACGCCCTGGTCGTCGAGCTTGTAAGAGATGGTCTGGTTCTGGCCGACGATGCCGAAGCGTGGCGCCGCCGTGATCGCGATGCGGCGATCGCGCTCGTCCTTCTGGCCGGTGATCAGCGCCTGCACCGGCGCCTGGAAGCCGAGCGCGGCGGCGTTCGCCGGGATGTCGTGAACGCGGCCGTCGGTGATCAGGAACGCGCCGGCGACGCGGTCGACCGGAACGTCTGACAATGCGGAGGCCAGCGCGCCGAACAGCTTGGTGCCGTCGGTCTCGCCGTCGGCCTGTCCGGCATCGACGACGCGCACCTCGAGCCCTTTGATCTTCTTCAGGCTGTCGACCAGCGCCTCCTGCGCCTTCGCGGCCTCCTGGTTGCGCTTGCCGAAATTCTGGCTCGGGCTCTTGTCGACGACGATTGCGGCAACCGAGGTGAGGGGATCGCGGTCCTCGCGCGTGAACGATGGGTTTGAGAGGGCCAGCAGGAACAGCGCCAGCGCCGCCACGCGCACGGCCGCGCCGCGCGCCCGGGCGACGAACAGGACGAGCGCGATGACGACAATCGCCGCCAGCGCGATCCAGAGGACGATCGTTGGGACCAGCGGTGTGAACGCGATGCCGTAGTTCATATCAATCCTATTGGCCGAGACGTTCGATCAGGGCCGGTGCGTGCACCTGGTCGGCCTTGTAGTTGCCGGTCAGCGTATACATCACGATGTTGACGCCGGCGCGGTAGGCGAATTCGCGCTGGCGCGGCTCGCCGGGCGTGAGCGGCAGCATCGGCTGGCCGTCGGGACGAAGCGCCCAGGCGCCGGCGAGGTCGTTGGAGGTGATGATGATCGGCGAGACGCCGTCGCCGCCGCGCGCGGGACGCTGCGCGCTCTCGTCGTCGTCCTCGCGCGGCAGCGCCTCGACCCAGGTCTGGCCCGAATTGAAGCGGCCGGGGAAGTCGCGCAGCAGATAGAATGTCTTGGTCAGCACGTGCTCGCGCGGCACCGGCTCCAGTTCGGGCACATCGAGCGAGGACAGCAGCTCGCGCAGCGACTGCATGCCCGGCGTCTGCGAGGCGCCGTTGTCGCCGGGCGGCGCTTCGACCGCATCGCGCGTGTCGAAGATCACGGTGCCGCCCTGCTTCATATAGGCGTCGATCTTGTTGATGGCGTCCTGCGGCGGTTTTGGCTGGCCCGGCACGATCGGCCAGTAGATCAGCGGGAAGAAGGCGAGCTCGTCATGCGCGGGATCGACGCCGACGGGGTCGCCGGCCTCGAGCGCGGTGCGCTGTGCCAGGAACAGCGTCAGGCCGGACATACCGGCCTTGACGATGGAATCGACGTCGGCATTGCCGGTCACGACATAGGCGAGGCGGGTCTGCGAGGTCGACTTCATCGCGAACTCGTCCGATGCGCTGTCGGCGCGCAAAGGCGTCGGCGCAAGCACGGCAGCGCCCGCAAGTATGAACCCAAGCAGGATCACGGCCGGCGCGGCGCGTCGGCGCAGCAGCGCGGCGATCCCGCCGCCGAGCAGCGCCACGATGATGGCATCGACCAGGAACAGCGCCAGCGCGGTCGACAGCAGCCAGCCGCGCAGGTCGCGCGGTTCGGCATTGGTGTAGGTGGCGTGCCGGGCGCGCAGGCTTGCGGTGTTGAGGGCGGCGATGCGGTCGGCGTTGGCGAGCGTGTTCACGGCGAGCGGTCCTTCTGCCGGACCGTAGAAGCCGGGCGGATGGTCCGGCGTAGCGCGGTCGCGATAATCAGCCGCCAATGGCTTGGCGGTGGCGGGCGGCGGGGCGAAGGCGCCGAAGCCGTCGAGCATGTGCAGCGGCGCCAGCGTCTCGGCACTCGCCTCGGTGGCGACGCCGGGACCAGGCTTGGACGTGTAGCCGGACATGTCGACGACGCGCCTCAGCATTTCGACGAAGGTGCCGGACATGGGCAGGTCAGACCAGCGTATGTCGGCGCTGACATGGAACAGGCTGACGATGCCCTTGCCGCGATGCTCGCCGGTCACGAGCGGCGTGCCGTCTTCGAGCGAGGCCCAGCTCTTGGTGGCGAGCACCGCATCGGGCTCGGCCAGCACCTGTCGGCTCACGGTGACGTCCTTGGGAACGGCGACGCCGGCAAACGGACCGTCGGCGGCAAAGCTGGCGAGATGCTGCGGCTTCTCCCAGGTCAGGCTGCCGCCGAGGGTGCGACCGCCCTTGCGCAGCTTGACCGGCACGAGATCATCTTCGGCTTGAGCGAGACGGGGCCCTGCAAATCGCACCAGCACGCCGCCCTGGTCGATCCAGGCGTTGAGGCGCTCGCGCAATTCGGGCGCGACGGTGCCGACATCGGCGAGGATGATCATCGGCAGCTTCTGGTCCAGGAACTGCGTGATGCCCTGCTGCGGCGAGCCCTTGTCGGCGAGCCGGACGTCGGCGAACGGCGCCAGCGCGCGCGTCAAATAGAAGGTCGGCGCCAGCAACGGCTGCGCGGTCTCGCTGCTCGCGCCCGAGACGATGCCAATGGCACGTCGCCGCCAGCGCTTGTCGAGCAGCTGCACCGCGCCGGCCGACCGCTCGCCCGATATCTCGAGCCTGGAAATGTCGTTGCGCAGCTCGACCGGCAGGTCGAACGCGGCTTCGACCTCCTTGTCCTGCGGTCCGAAGGTGAAGCGCGCCTCGCCGATCGGCGAGGCCTTCTGGTCCAGCGCCCGCACGGTGCCGGCGAGAATGCCGCTGTCGGTGCGCAGCACCTTCACCGTCATCTTCGCCGCCGCATTCTCTGCCGCGACCAGGGCCAGCGGGGAGGAGGTGCCGCCTTCATACAGCGTCAGGCTGCGATCCCCTAGGGTCTTGCCGAGCCCGGCCACGAATTCTTCGCCGCGGCCGGTGTCGACGCCGTCGGACAGCCAGGCGATCTCGCAGTCGCCGGTCGCTTTGAGGAAACGGTCGATCGCGGTGAGGGTTTCGACGCGGTCGATCGAATAGGGCTTTGGCACGATCTGCCGCAGCGCCACGCGCGCGGCGCCGGCCGGCATCAGCGTGATGTCGCGGTTCGGCTCGGACAGCGGCACCAGCGCAATGGCGCGGCGGTCGTTGTCGGCGTTCGCGATCAACTCGTCGGCGGCCCTGATCCTGATGTCCCAGTTCGATGCGGCGCTCCAGCCATCGTCGAGCATGATCATCAGCGGCGCCCTGCTGGCGGCAAGGCCGGTTTGCGGATTCCAGATCGGGCCGGCGGCGGCGAAGATCACCAGGGCTGCGGCGAGCAGACGCAGCGCCGTCAGCCACCACGGCGTCCGCGATGGTGTCTCTTCGCGCGGCGCGATGTCGAACAAGAGGCGCGTCGGCGGAAACTCGATGCGGCGCGGCCGCGGCGGCATCACGCGGAGCAGCCACCACAGCACCGGCAGGCTGATGAGGCCAATCAGAAGCAGCGGTTCGGTGAAGGCGAGCGGCAATCCCATCATGCGGCCGGCCCTGCCTTGATCGCGGTGGTGCGCGCGCCCGACTTGCTCACCTGCATGCCGGCATGCAGGAACAGCAACAGTTCAGCGGCCGAGCGGTCGGTCGCATGGGTCGTGAACAGCCAGTCGAGCTTGTTGGTTTCTGCGCGGATCTGGTCGCGATGCAGCGCAAGGCGTGTGGTGTAGTCCTGCGCCCAGCTTTCGGCGCGGCCGGCGGTGATCACGCCGAAACCTTCCGGCTCGACGAATTCGACGCGGCCGGAATAGGGGAACGATTCCTCGGCAGGATCGACGATCTGCACCAGGGTGCCATGCGCGCCGGAGCCGGACAGGCCGGCGAGCATCGCCTGGATCTCCGCAATCGGCGACCAGAAATCCGACAGCACGATCGTTTCGGCCAGCGCCGCAGGCACGAAGGACGGCGGCAGGCTCAGCCTGATGGCATCGTCGTGCAGCATCGCCTGCGCCATCTTGTCGATGACGTTGCGGCTTGCGGTCGGCGCCATCAGGCCGGGAATGCCGACGCGTTCGCCGCCGGCAACCAGCAGTTCGGCCAGCGCGAAGGCGACGATCAGCGTGCGCTCCAGCTTGGATTCGCGCGCGGTCTTCGAGGCGAACGCCATCGAGGGCGAGCGGTCGGGCCAGATCCAGACCGTGTGCGAGGCTTCCCATTCGAGCTCGCGGACATAGAGATGGTCGTCGCGCGCCGATCTGCGCCAGTCGACATTCTGCGACGGCTCGCCCGACACGAAGCGGCGGTACTGCCAGAAATTCTCGCCGGAACCGGCGCGGCGCCTGCCGTGCAGACCATGGATGACGTTGGCGGCGATGCGGCGGGCCTCGAGCACAAGGCGCGGCAAGGAAGCGGCGAGCGTGCGGCTTTCGCCATCGGCACGTCGGATCGCGATGATCTCCTTCGCCGTGTGCCCGTTCTCTGCTGCCATCAACCGATCCGCGTCTTCAATTGCTTGATCACGTCAGGGATCGTCCGGCCTTCGGCGCGTGCCTGGAACGTCAGGGCCATGCGGTGCTTCAGCACGGGCTCGGCGAGGTCGAGCACGTCGTCGATCGAGGGCGCGAGCCGTCCGTCGATCAGCGCGCGGGCGCGCACGGCGAGCATCAGCGACTGGCTGGCGCGCGGGCCGGGGCCCCAGGCAATGAACTTGCCGGCCTCGCCGCTGTCAGGACCCGGACGGGCCGAACGCACCAGCGAGAGGATCGCCTCGACCACGGAATCGCCGACCGGCAGGCGGCGCACCAACCGCTGCGCCGATATCAGCGCATCCGACGTCATCGATCCCTTCGCCAGCGTCTCCTCGGCGCCGGTGGTCTCAAACAGGATGCGGCGCTCGGCCTCGCGATCGGGATAGTCGACGTCGATCTCCATCAGGAAGCGGTCGAGCTGGGCTTCCGGCAGCGGGTAGGTGCCTTCCTGCTCCAGCGGGTTTTGCGTCGCAAGCACGTGGAACGGCTTCGGCAGATCGTGGCGCGCGCCGGCGACGGTAATGTGCTGCTCCTGCATTGCCTGCAGCAGTGCCGATTGCGTGCGCGGGCTCGCGCGGTTGATTTCGTCGGCCATCAACAGCTGGGCGAACACCGGGCCGGAGATGAAGCGGAACGAGCGCTTGCCCGCGGTGCTCTCGTCCAGCACTTCGGCGCCGAGAATGTCCGAGGGCATCAGATCGGGCGTGAACTGGATGCGCTTGGCATCGAGACCGAGCGTGACGCCGAGCGTCTCGACCAGCTTTGTCTTGGCAAGGCCGGGCACGCCGATCAGAAGCGCGTGGCCGCCGGAGAGGATGGTGACCAGCGTGTTCTCGATCACGCGATCCTGCCCGAAGATCACCGACCCGATCGCATCCTTCGCCGCGCGAATCTGAGCTGATACCTGCTCGGCCGAACGGACGACGCCGTCTTCGAGTTTCTCGACACTTTCCGCCATCCGCTCGCTCCTTAAGCCTGCCACGTCAAGCCTGCCACGCGGCTGTCCTGCGTCGCCAGATTATCGCATCAACCTGCGTCATGGGCCCTATGCTAGACTTGCAGGAAGGCCATGTATTCGTTGAATTAACCTATCCCCACCTTATCGGCTTCGGGTTATGTAGGGCATCACGAAGTGGAGACCTCCACACCGGTCGAATCCGGGGTGGAACCGTAGAGTTACGTACGACGTAGACTTCCAAGTCAGACCTGCACCAATCGTGCCAAAGACAGAGTCAGGGCAAACCATGGCGAACCAAGGGCAGAGCGCCGACCGCGGTCTTGAGGGGCTGACAGCCGCCGCCAAAAGTGCTGCCGGTGCCGAAGGCGCCAAAAAGGGCCTGCCTCCGGTGCATCTGTGGAATCCGCCGTTCTGCGGCGATCTCGATATCCGAATCGCTGCCGATGGTACTTGGTTCTACATGGGCACGCCAATCGGCCGTCACGCGCTGGTGCGCCTGTTCTCGACCATCCTCAAGCGCGAGGGCGACAAGCATTTCCTCGTCACGCCCGTGGAGAAGGTCGGCATCCGCGTCGATGATGCGCCGTTCATGGCGGTTGAGATGCTGACGAGCGGCGAGGACAACCATCGCGTGCTGAGCTTCCGCACCAATGTCGACGACTGGGTCACCTGCGACGCTGCGCACCGGCTCCGCTTCGCGCAGGCGGCGGATGGCGGGCTGACGCCCTACCTGCACGTTCGCGCCGACCTCTGGGCCAAGGTCACCCGCGCGCTCTATTACGATCTGGTTGACATGGGCGAGGAGCGGATGGTCGATGGCCAGCCGATGTTCGGCGTCGAATCATCAGGCGAGTTCTTCGCCATGGCCGACGCGGAGCAGGTGAGGGCCGCGCTTTGAACAAGCCTATTGCGAAGACCGAGCAAGTCGCGTTCCGCGCCGCGGATTTCTACGCTCGCTCGAAGGCGCGGCTCAGCTTCGACGTGCCGCCCGGACTTTTTGATCCCAATATCATCCCCGCCTCCGGCGATCCCGGCACCGACAAGATGCTGGAGATCGTCGCGCGCGAGCAGCCGGTACGGCCCGCGGCGGTCCTGATCGCGGTGGTCGACCATCCCGAGCCGACCATCCTGCTGACGCAGCGCTCGGCGCATCTGAGCGACCATGCCGGTCAGATCGCCTTTCCCGGCGGCAAGATCGACGCGACCGATTCCTCACCGCTCGACGCCGCGCTGCGCGAGGCCGAGGAGGAGGTCGGGCTCAGCAGGGATTTCGTCGAGCCGATCGGCTATCTCGACCTCTATGGCACCGCGTTCGGCTTCCGCATCCTGCCGACGGTTGCTCGTGTCAGGCCGGGCTTTCAGCTCAGCATCAATCATTCCGAGGTTGATGACGCATTCGAAGTGCCGCTATCCTTCCTGATGAATCCGCTGAACCACCAGGTCCACAGCAAGGAATTCCGCGGCATGGAGCGGTTTTACTATGCGATGCCGTTTGCGGAGCGCTACATCTGGGGCGCCACGGCCGGAATGCTGCGTGTGCTGTATGAGCGGATCTATTCGTCATGATCCGGCCGGTTCTGACCGAGATCGGAATCTTTCTCATCCCCTTTGCCGTCTATGCGTTGTTCCTGGCCGCCACGCGGTCCGGCCTGTTCGTGCAATCGTCCTGGCCGGTGACCATCGTCGCGCGCCTGGCGTTGGTGGCGCTGGTGCTGGTGATCGCAGGCCTGATCGGCCTTGCGCATTTCTCCGGCGCCGCGCCGAACTCGACCTACATTCCCGCCCATATCGAGAACGGCAAGCTCGTGCCGGGCAGGGAAAGCTGAATGGAAAGATAAGGGCCGGACGATGAGCGCGGAGCCGATACTCGCGGATGCGCCCTGGCTGACGGCAGGCGGCACGGCGCGCGTTCTGCGCCTGCTCAACGCGGATGGCGAGGAGGCGCGCGTGGTTGGCGGCACTGTCCGCAACGCGCTGCTCGGCCTGCCGCCGGGCGACATGGATATCGCGACCACGGCGCTGCCGGAAGAAGTGGTCCGGCGGGCGAAAGGCGCCGGCATCAAGAGCGTGCCGACCGGCATCGAGCACGGCACCATCACGCTGGTCATCGACGGCGCACCTTACGAGGTCACGACGCTGCGCGAGGACACCGAGACCTTCGGCCGCAAGGCCAAGGTTGCGTTCGGCCGCGACTGGGTCAAGGACGCCGAGCGGCGCGACTTCACCATGAACGGCCTGTCGGTCGATGCCAGCGGTGTCGTCTACGATTACGTCGGCGGCATCGCCGACGCCAAAGCGCGGCGCGTGCGCTTCATCGGCGCGCCCGACCAGCGCATCGCCGAGGATTACTTGCGCATCCTGCGCTTCTTCCGCATCCATGCCGCCTTCGGCGTCGGCGAGCCCGACCGCGACGGCGCGCTCGCCTGCATCCGCGGGCGCGCCGGCCTTGCCACGCTCTCGGCCGAGCGCGTGCGCATCGAGATGCTGAAATTGCTGGTCGCGCCAAGCGCTTCCAGCGCCGCGCTGGCCATGGTCGATGCCGGCCTGCTGCAGGCGATGATCGGCGGCGTCGCCTATGCCGGCCCGTTGACGGCGATGATTGCGATCGAGCGCGCGCTCGGCCTGCCCGCAAGCGCGACGCGACGCCTCGCCGCGCTGGCGGTGGCCGTGACCGAGGACGCCAGGCGTGTCGCGACGCGCCTGCGGCTCTCCAATGCGGAGGCCAAGGCGCTGGATTCGATGGGCCATCGCTGGTGGCGCTTCGCCGCCATGGACGAGGCGCGTGCACGGCGGCTGCTCTACCGGCTGGGCCCCGGGCGCTATCACGATCGCGTGTTGCTGGCCTGGGCGCGCAGCGGCGTCGATGCGAATTCGTCGCGCTGGCGCGAGCTCGCCGAATTGCCGCAGCGCTGGACCGCGCCGAAATTCCCGCTGAAGGCCGCCGACTTCATCGCACGCGGCATGACTGAGGGACCTGCGCTCGGACATGTGTTGACGCTCGCCGAGGACGCTTGGCTTGCGGCGGATTTTCCACTAGATGAAGCCGCACTCGCCACCATCGCCGATCAAGCCACAGCACGCGCCACTCGCGAGAAGAATTGACCATCGTCTCAGGCTTCGCCGACATCTCGCTTCTCCAGCTCCTGCTGGTCGCAATGATGGCGTTGTTTGCTTCGATCATCGGTGGTCTCGCCGGCTACGGCACCGGCGCCCTGATGCCGCTGGTGCTGGTGCCCCTGGTCGGCGCCGAGCCTGTGGTGCCGATCATCGCGATCTCGGCGCTCTTCACCAATTCCAGCCGGGCAATGGCCTATCTCCGCTACGCCGACCGCCGCCGCGCGTTGATCGTGCTGGCCTGCGCGGCGCTGACCACCGCGCTCGGCGCCTACGGCTACACCCGCCTCACCAATGCCGGCGCCGCGATCGTGATCGGCGCCATGCTGATGCTGAGCGTGCCGCTGCGCCGCGTGCTGCGGAGGCGCCAGGTCAAGATCGGCGACACGGGATTAGCGGCGGGCTCGGTCGGTTACGGCGTGCTGGTCGGCGGCACCTCGGGCTCGGGCGTCATCCTGCTCTCGCTCTTGATGGCCGCGGGCCTCGAAGGCGCCGCGGTGATCGCGACCGACGCGATGATCTCGCTCGGAACTGGATTGATCAAGATCTCGGTGTTCGGCCTTGCCGGCGCCGTGACCGCCCAGGTGCTCGCCTTCGCGCTCCTGATCGGCGGCATCGCCATTCCCGGCGCGTTCCTCGCAAAGGCCTTCGTCGAGCGGATGCCGGTGCACATCCACACCGCGATCCTCGACCTCGCGGTGATCACCGGCGGGCTGGTGATGATCTCGGCCGCGGTGAGGCAGTTGATCGCTTAGGCGGGCCGTCTCAGCGCGCAGGCGTATCGGGCCTGGCGTTCAGCGGCGCCCCACCGACCGAGATCGGACCCGACGGGGTCGCGACGCGCGGCGGCTTCTTTGGCTTGGGGACGACGCGTGCAGCTGGAGCTGGCGCGACAGAGGGCACCGAAGCTGGCGGCGCCGAGGCAGTCGGCCCGGGCGACGGAGACGCTGCGAGCGGTGGCTGCGGGACCGGGCTCTTCAGCGCGTCGATTTTCGAACTGAGGCTGGCGAGCTGATTCACCACCGCCTTCATCTGCTCCTGCTGATCGGCGACGGCCTTTTCGACCGCGGCGAGGTCGTCAGCCGTCTTTTGCTGGGTGGCAAGCAGGTCCGTCATGACCGCTTTGTCATTGCCGGTGGTCTCGGCGTCCCCGGCCTCGCGGCTCGCGGACTGAATCAACAATCCCGGATTCAGCCAGACATAACAGGCGCCTGCGCCTGCGAGCGCAAAGACGACGGCCACGACGAGCGCAAGCGGCCACCGGCGACGCGGCGCGGGAAGGTAAGGCGGTGGCTCCACGACGGGCCAGGTGGGGGGCGATTCGGAATTCATCCGAATTTCCTAGTCAGCCTTTTCGCTCAACGCAATTGCTGCATCGGCAATCGGCATCCATCCCCGTCGCGGCGCTGCAGAGAGGCCGGTCGCGGCAGTCCCCGCGGCTCAGCCTCTCACGCGCAGCAGTGCAGCCCTGGCACTTCGGGTCGCTCGTATTTGGCGACCCGAAGCATGTTGCCGGCGGATACCGGTCATGCCTTAAGCGGCGGTCGCCAGCACGCGCAGGCGATGTCCGTCAGGATCGAGCGCAACGAAGGTGTGTCCGAACGGCATGGCGGTCGGAGGCTGCGCAATCTGCGCCCCGCGCGTCATCCACGTTTCGTAGGTCGCGCGCACCGCTTCCGCGTTTGCGACCGCCCATGAGATCTCGCTGCTGCCCGCTTGCGACGTGGAAGGAGGCAGCACGGCATCCCGCTGCCACAGGCCCAGCATGACGCCGTTCCCGAGCGGAAGAACCACGAATTTGGGCGATGATTGCGCCACGGGGCACCCCAGCAGGGTCTGATAGAAAGCGGAGCTCGCTTGTGCATCCTCGACATAGAGCACCACGAGATTGAAATCGGCCATTTGCATCTCCTGTTCGGCTTGGCGATATCAGGCCTACAGGACGGTGCTGCCAGTTTCTGTCAGCATGGTCAGGGTCGGGTGATGCATTCCCGCTGCTGCCACGCTGTCGGGTGTGCAGCCTCGCGCCAAGCTCTCGAGCCTGGGTCCTGTTCGCTACGTCGCTCGAAGATGTTGTCGCGCTAGCGCCGCGAGCGCTTGAGCTCGGCGACTTTGAACTGGTTGCCGGCGGACAGGCTGCTGCAAAGCCAGTAGGCCCTGTTTCGGTACTCGCCCAGGAACACCTTGGTCTCGACGCAATCGACGTAGCTTTTGTGGGTGATGGTATCTCGGCAGGTTGGCGAAAACGGCGCATTGGTTTGTCCGCCGCCCGATTCGCTACATCCAATCCAGGGATCCTTGCCGCTGGGGAAGCTGGATGCACAGCCGCCGTTGCAACTGCTGGCGACTTTCTCCAGCCGCGCAATCCGCCCCAGGGGTGAATCCGGCGACGGCGTTGGCGTTCGAGCGGTTGCCGGACGAGCGTTTGCCGATCGTGTGCGACCGGTCGATGACGTCCTGTGAGATGTCTCGGTGCTGACCACCGGCTTCGGCCGTGTCGCCTGCTTCGGCGCTTCGACCGTGATGGAGGGAAGCGGGGCGGCAGCGCCTGTTGCGGTCTGCGACGCCGCCGGGCTGCACAGCAGGATGGTTGACAGCAAAGCAAAGGCTGAAGGCACGACAGACTTTGACGACTGTCTCATGACATGTCCTTTCAAGGACGGGGCGTTCCGTCCCAATGCTCACCGGCGATCAATCATTAACCGAACGTTTTGGGTCCGGCTACTGAGGGTTGAGGATATTTTCCCCGATGGCCGGTCCGGATTTTTGCCGCAACGGACGTCCGAGCTGAGACTAAACTTGAATCCGGGAGACCAGGGCGGCCAACTCGCTTTGTCGATGGGCGCCGGTCTTGGCGAAGATCGCCTTGATCTGATTGCGGACCGTCTCCCGCGAGACTTGCAGTTCGCCGGCGACTTCCTCGGGGGAGAGGCCGGTTGCGATCATCGAGGCCACTCGGGCCTCCGCGGCAGTCAACGCGAACGCTTCGGCTAACATCTCCAGGGACGGGCGCGGTTCCGTCTCGAGGTCCCGGAATGTCAGGACGGCATGCGCGCCGAGAAACGGCGTAGTTGCCGCGCCGTGAACGGGCAGCACTTTTATCAGGATCGGCTTCTTGCTCTCTCGCCTCGCCACGATGATGTTTCCCACCCGTCCTCTCGAACGCGCTTTGATTTCGCCATCCGCAGGGCGTTGCCCCAGCATGAGTTCGAGCGCCTGGCTTGCTTTCCCGTCCCGCATGTAAAGTCGGTTGTGACGGACCCGGAAATCGGCGTCGAACATGTCCGTTGCCGCCCGATTCATCTCGATGACGAGCCCGGCGCGGGACATCGACAGGGCCGGCCGATTGATCAGCTCGAACGCGTTGAGAGATCCCAGCAGGACCTGCCTTCCCACGGCCTGCGACAGCGTTGCGACGTCGGTCAGACATTCCGACAGCGAGGCGACGATACGCATCTCGTCATCCTCGAACATTCCCTCCCGGATGCTGCGCTGGAGCGCAAGGGCCCAGAGCGCCGATCCGGATCGAAACGAGATGGCGGACCACCACCTCATGCCAAAACTCGCGGCATGCGCGTAGAGGGGATCGCTCAGCATGCTCCTTTCGGATGAGAAAAGATCCTGATCGCGGATGGCCTGTCGGCCGGCAAGCAGCAAAGGCACGCCTTTGGCGGCTCGAATGTCTCCGACGTGCAGATTGTTCTTGAAGTAGGCTTTAAAAAACGCCTGAACGGATGGAGTCACGGGCACGTCTGGCGTGCGAATATCACTCTGCAGGAGCGCGGCCCCCGTCGTTGCCGCTGCAGCGCAGATTGCCTCCATGAGGGAAGGCCACTGACCGGGATCCAGAACTGCCTCGCCAAGCCGGGATTTCGCCCTTTCCAGCCGCTCGATGTCCAGCCGCATTCCAATCGTCCAACCACCAATTCCAGATAGCCGGCTTATCTCATGGATTTTGACTGGACTCGTCAATGCCCGCTGCTGGCGTCGGAGGCGTCAATCTCCGACAGATGGCGGTCGGACCCAGCTCCGACCCTGCCAGGCAAGCGGCCGTCCAACGCGCCGGAGTCCAGCACCGCGAGTTGGCGCGGATGCGACTTAAGTCACCTATTCGTCGTCCTCGTCGTCTTCCTCCTCGTCTTCCTCTTCATCTTCCTCGTCCTCTTCCACCTGAATGAGGGTGGCGAGCGGCAGCGTCTCGCGGAAGAGATCGCCTTCCATGCCCATCCAGATGCAGAGCACGTCTTCGCCCTTGACCTCCGCGACGGTCAGCGGCTGGCCGCCCGATTTGAGCATGACGATGTCGCCGGGTTTCAAATCCATGGATTGTCCTTTCGGGTTGATTGGTCCGCAGCCGAGGCTAGCGACTTGTCATGACACGCCGAACACGGAGCCCAGGCGAGGCGAGGGGCACTTGCGCCGGCTCATCCGTTACAAGCTACACGCCGGCGGCCATTCCGAAGCGTCCGAGTCCGGGCAGCTTGAGCGCTGGACGTCGAAAATCGACCCCGAGGACGGCGCCGAAGAAGTTGACCTCCAGTCCCTCGATCCAGCCGACCTTGAGGCCGACAAATCCGGCAAGGGACGCGTAGACGCCCGTGCCTGACGGCGACACGCCGAACCATTTGCCCGTGTAGGGGAAGTCCTTGCCGATCGCCGTCGGGGGAAGGACGGCGCGCAGCTCGGGGACGGAATCGAGTGCGGCCTGCACGAAGGTGTTCGAGTTGGGGCCCGGCCAGGCGCTGTAATCTCCATAGGCGCGGAACTTGTAGGTTTCGATCACGTGCCGGATCTTGGGGATGAGCGCCTCGGCTCGCTCGCCCTCGAGCGCCACGATCGTTTCGGGCCCCGCGCCAAACCACCGCCCGTCCGGAGCGAAGCCGTTGGTGCGGATCGGGTCGCCCCACGCCGTGTAGTCGTATCGCGTGTAGGCCGACGCATTCTTCTCTTTGACGACGATCCAGCTGTGAACGGCGAAGATGCCGCGCCATCTGACCGTGCGTGCCGCAAACACCCGGATCATGGCGTCCGGATGCGCCGCCGCGGGCTGCAGCAGGCCGGCGCTGGAGCGGTCGGCCGTCTGCCAATTGCCGCGATCATCGGCCAGCCACCAATATCTCGCGGCTGATGCGG
Source organism: Bradyrhizobium campsiandrae (assembly GCF_014529705.1). GTDB lineage: Bacteria > Pseudomonadota > Alphaproteobacteria > Rhizobiales > Xanthobacteraceae > Bradyrhizobium > Bradyrhizobium campsiandrae. The sequence continues at coordinate 27,977 of NZ_JAANIH010000044.1, read as the reverse complement.
CGAGCGGTGCGAAGACGAGGAACAGAAAGACGAGCAAGGGCTTCTTCAAGGGAGCGGTACGGCGGGATGTTCGACGAACATATAGGTGGCGTGAATGCCGCCGCCATAGCCGCCTCGAAGGCCGTTGGTTCCGTACGAGATCGTCGCCCACGCGAGCCGGTTGTTCCGTTGGCCGCACCAGGATTGGAGGACGCATGGACATGAAAGAGGCCTCGGCGATGACGGAAGCCTCCGGGCTGACGAATGATGACGGCAAGGTGGAGCAGGCTCCCGCTCGCAAGCCGGTCTCCGGCGATACCGCGCTGCGCTTGGCGGACCAGTTGCGCGAGCTGACGGTCAAGGCGCCCTTGAGGTCGCTCCTTGTCGCGTTTCTCCTCGGACGTTGGATCGCGCGTCGCCGCTAGTCCCAAAACGTCCGTGCAGCTGTTTCAGAGGTGGTGTTCGGCAATGATCTGGCCGCTGCCTGACGATGGGAAGTAGGGGCACAGCAGCTCGGTTTCCCCCTTGTAGCCGTCCCATCCCAGCAGCCCGAACATCATGTGCGTGTCCGCCATCAAGGCTTCGCCGTTGCACTTGGTCGAATACTCCGGAAGCATGCGGACGAATTCGGCATAGCGCCGCTCCTTCCAGAGGTCGAGAACGCGCAGGTCCATCTGCCGGTTGAATTCGCTGCCGACCTGCTCCCATTGGCCGTCGCCGACCTGCTCGTTGGATACGAGCTTGTGCGACATCGAGCCGGACGCGAGCACGGCGACCTTGCGCTTCGACGCCGCGATCGCCCTGGCACAGGCGGCCCCGAATTTGCGGTTCTCCTCGACGGTGGCGAAGATCGGCGCGGCGACGGAGAGGACGCGGGCCCAGCCGCGTTCGTTCATGTAGTGCATTGGGACGATGGTGCCGTATTCGAGCGGCAAGGTCTCGACCTTGTGGGCCAGCACCTGAAGGCCGTCCTTGGCGGCCTCTGCCGCGATGGCATCGCCAAGCTCGGGATCGCCCGGATAGTCGTACGCCATGTTCTGGATCATGTGCGGAGCTTCGTGGCTGGTGTAGACCCCGCGATGACGCGCATTGGCGTTCATGTGACAGCCGAAGTTCGAGATCCAGTGCGTGTCGAACACCAGGAATGTGTCGGCGCCTCGCTCGCGTGCCCGCCTGCCAATCTCGCGCAGGGCCGCAATCGCGGCGGCGCGCTTGCCCTTCAGGGGACCTTCCCGTTCGGAAATCATGATCGATGGGACGTGCGCGATCTTGGCGGCCAGCACGATCTCTCCCACGGGGGTCTCCTTGTCCCTGATTTATCTTTGTTGCGATCGTAGTGATCGCGATCCCGGCGATAATTGATTCAGGTCAAACCGGCGCGCCGGCTACGGCATCGCTCGCTGGGACGTGTACTCGTAAATGCGCCAATGTCAGCTTTCGGTGTCGGGCAGAAATCCCATGCTTGACCGGAGCATGACTGCTTGCGGCCGATCGCTTCCGTTGGCACGTCGCGCCGAGATGTCGGCAGTTCGGGGGTAAACCCGGAAGTGCCCGACTGCCGGTCAAATCGGCGCTTTTGACCCTGAGCGGACAGGACACATGTGAAAGACCGTTGTGGCGGTTAGAGAACTCGGCACTTGTGCAAGAAAAGCCCAGCGTCGGCTTTGGCCTTCTTCAAGGCCTTGCCCAAGGCGTCACTCAAAAAGAATGCATGGCCAACTTGTGGGTCGATCCAGACGTCGGGCCCTGAGCAGGCACTTTTCAGGACGGCGATGTCGCCATCCTTCGTTGCCGCCTTCGGAACCCACCCCTTTTCGCCGGGCCTGATGTAACGCTCGCGCAATGACGTCGACTCCGAAACAGCGAGTGACGATTTTCTATTGCCGAAATTGATACAAAACCATTCGCCCCCCACTGGCGTTTGCCGGTCATTCCTGAGCACTTTGACCGGATAAAGGGCTCCATATCCAAGGTTGAATTGGCGCAAAACATCCGCTGTTGCCTTGGACACTGCCCAGAACGATCCGGCGAAGAAGATGTCGGGAAGCTTATAATCTGACTCTCTGGCGTCCGGAGCACCGTATATTTCAGCAGGGAAGCATTCAGCGTTCAAAGCTTCTCCAGCGACATTCCGATCGCCCCATGCAATAGCGTCCTGCCTGTGACTCGACTGGCTGAGCGCATGTCTAAGTCGACGCAGATGGGTCCCGCTTCCGAGAGCTAAGCTGATCCAGACCGTTTCACTCGTCATGCTCTTTCCTGTTTTGCAATCCGCTCGGAAGGTCAACTCCCGGTAGAGTAGCGAAAGATCAGCCGGACCGCTATTGGCCCGTGGCTGACCTGAGCCCTGAGCGCGGCGATGTCGGCTCCCGGAAGATGACCCGACCAAGCGCATGCTGGCTTCCGAGGGCAGCCTTTGACCCAAACCGGAAGTTTGTCAGTTCGGTCACATCCATGTGCTATGGACGTCCATTGCGCACCGATAACCCTGCTATGTCGTGGTGTGAGATGAAAAAGGCCTTAGCCGCTGTTGTTGCCCTGGTTGCGTTGCTTATGGCAGCGATGCCAATCATGCGAGACCGAGGCCTTCGCGCTTATCACGAGGAAAACTATGAAGTCGCGCTAGGTTATTGGCGAGCTTTGGCGATCATTGGGGATGCTAAATCACAACGGCTGCTGGGCCTTCTGTATGAGCGGGGCCAAGGCGTGCCGAGGGACATCAATCGAGCAACGGAATGGTACCGCGCAGCTGCTCAAAAAGGCGATGCTGAAGGCCAAGCATTTCTTGGCATCATGTATGCGAGGGGGCAAGGCATAGCCCAATCTGACGAAGAGGCCGTGATTTGGTTTCAAAAGGCTGCATCTCAAGACTTGGCTAGGGCATACGGGCTCCTCGGAGATATGTATTCCAAAGGGCGTGGTGTCCAAAAGGATGATAAAAAAGCAAGAGACTTGTTTATCAGAGCTGCGGAGCTGGATGGTAAAGCTGCCGAACAGGGTGATATCGATGCAGAAACGTCGCTTGCATTCGCATACTCGGCAGGGCTGGGTGTCCCAAGAGACGAACAGCGTGCTTTCGAACTATTCAGCGATGCCGCAGAGAAGGGAAATCGGATCGCGCAACGCAACGTCAGTTACATGTTGGCTAAGGGAATTGGCGTGACGCAGGACACCAAGCTTGCGATCGAGTGGTACCGAAAAGCATGCCAATCGGGCTGTGACCGCATCACGAACGAAGACATCCAACTCGGGTACGCGACCCGAAATTAGAGCGATGGGATGTCAGCTATTGGCCCGTGGCTGACCTCAGCCCAGAGCGCGGCGATGTCCGCTTTCGAGAGATGACCCGACCAAGGGCGTGCTGGCTGCCGAGGGCAGCCTTTGGACCCAATTCGGACATTCGATACCTTGGACCTCCGGATGATTACGGTGACAGTGCATTCAATTCACGACCAAGGTGAGAATTACGGTGACAGTGCACTCAATCACGGTGGCGCCACGTGATAATGCGTCGAGTTTAGTGCACTGTCACCGTAACACCGTAACACAAGTTGCGGCCGTCTCGGAGCCCTCAACTTGGGTCATGCTGCTTTTCGGCTTCGGAGGGCTTGGCTTCATTGTCTATCGGCGTAAACCGAAGCTGGCGGCAATGGCCCGACTGAGAGCCGCCCCCGGAAATTACGGTCACAGTGCATTCAACTCACGGACAGAGGCCGGCGCGATAATGCTTCGAGTTTAGTGCACTGTCACCATAACTAAGGCTGAAGATAGCGCGCGACGGTTAGCCGCCTCCCGCAACAAGCTTCCAACCATCCGATGTTTGGCTAATCGTCGCCGTCGACTTCTGATCAGCGGACCGCAGTTCGATCTTGTTGTTTCCGCGCCATGCCACAAACTCGAACCCGTCCATGAAGGATTTAGGCACGTAAGTCCATTCCGGAACCGGAGGAAAGACATTGGTGCCATATACCGCAACCTGATTTATGCCGTCCTGCTCGTTGAACGCGGCTACTACGAAGCGCTTACGGTCGGGGGAAAAGTTGGGTACCCCGTCTGCAATGCGGAAAACTTCGCCTGTAAGGCCGTTAACAATAATGCTGTTGAACGATTCATAACGGTGCTCTTTGAGCACGAATAGATGCCGCATAGGTAGGTGGCCGACGAGGGACGTATGAACGCAACTCTCTCCCACGGTTTCGCAGTCATCTGTATCCGTGAAGAGCTTTGTCGATCCGTCGCCCAGTTTCAGGAGCAAGCTCTTGCCATCGCGGTGGGCGATTCCATGAAGCTTTGCTAAGCACTTTGCCTCAATATCGCAAATTGCATCCGACCTGACAGGTTGATGTTGTGCCGCTTGACTTAGTTGTGTTTTGCCAGGGAGCTGCACCGCATGAGCCGACGTTTCATTCGCTTGAGCGATAGGCACGAGCGTCGGCGCTGCTTAGCTCTGCACGTGACGTAACATAACAGTGCTTCGCTGCGCTATATGCCTCAGCCGGGCGAAGTCAGGCAATCTCTGTTCTTGCGCCGCTATCGGGGAGAACCGGACATCGTTCGGCAGCCGCTATTGAGTCCATGCCCTAGGTCAAAGCCGCCGACATCTTGCGCATCACGCGGTCGAGCACTTCGGCCTCCTCTTCGGTGAGCACCGCCAGCAGCGCCGCCTCCCGCTCCAGCGCGTAGGGGACGATCTTGCGATAGAGCGTGCGGCCGGCGGAGGTCAGCGAGACGATCAACTCCCGCCGATCGTCGGGATGCGGTTTGCGGCTCGCGATGCCGCGCGTCTCCAGGCCCTGCACCGCGCGGCTCACCTGCATCTTGTCGAGCGTCGTGAGCGGACCGATCTCCTTGGTCGCGATCTCCTGACGCGCGCCGAGAATCGCGAGCACGCGCCATTCCTGCCGCGTCAGGGAAAAACGCTCTGAATAGACCTCGGCGACCGCGAGCGACACCTGCTCGGCGAGGCGCGCCAGCCGATACGGAAAATATTGCTGCAGGACGAGCTCGGCGGCCGCCTGCGCTGCGGGCCGGCCCGCCGTTTCGCCGCGCCGCGCCGCGTCCGAACGTCCCATCACCATGTCCACCCGCCTGTCGAAGGCTGCAAAATTTCCCGCCCGATTGATCCATATCAAATCCAGCAGATAGTAACATCTGTTACGAACTTGGCAACATATCCAGGGAGCGACCGCCATGAAAATCGAGAAGATCCATCACGTCGCCTATCGCTGCGTCGATGCCAAGGCGACGGTCGAGTTCTACAAGAAGGTCATGAACATGGATCTGCTCGGCGCCATCGCCGAGGACAGGGTGCCTTCGACCAAGGCGCCGGATCCCTACATGCACATCTTCCTCGATGCCGGAAACGGCAACATCCTCGCCTTCTTCGAACTGCCGAACTCGCCGCCGATGGGCCGCGATCCCAACACGCCGGACTGGACCCAGCACATCGCCTTCCAGGTCAAGGACCTCGCCGAGCTCGAGGAAGCCAAGGCGCGGGCCGAGGCAGCCGGCCTCGACGTCGTCGGCGTCACGGACCACACCATCTTCAAGTCGATCTATTTCCGCGATCCCAGCGGCCATCGCCTGGAGATCGCTGCCTGGACTGCCACGCCGGAGCAGATCGACCGCATGAAATCGGTGGCGCATGACATGGTCGAGGAATGGTCGCAGACCAAGCGCCCGCCGCGCCACACCGCCTGGATGCACGAGAAGGAGTTCGCGGACGTCCATTAAAGCGCGATGTGATCAGATGAATCGCCATCGCACTTTAGGTTGTTGTTGAGCATGATCTTTTCGGAGAACCGCTTCGCACTTTTCCGGATCATGCTTTCGTTTCGGTTCAGCAGGACAGCGAACATGACGAACCATATCTATCCGAAGTTCGGTTATCTGCGCTCGAAGGAGCAGGCCGACGGCGTCGTGAAACGGCATCCGATCGTGGTGATCGGCGCGGGTCCCATCGGCCTCACCGCGGCGCTCGACTTCGCGGCGCGCGGCCAGCCGGTCGTCGTGCTTGATGACAACGACACCGTCTCGATCGGCTCGCGCGCGGTCTGCTACGCCAAGCGACCGCTCGAGATCTGGGACCGGCTCGACTGCGCCTCGCCGATGGTTGACCGCGGCGTGAGCTGGAAAGTCGGCAAGGTCTTCTTCCACGACCAGCTGTCCTACCAGTTCGATCTGTTGCCCGAATCCGATCACCAATGGCCGGCCATGATCAATTTGCAGCAATATCATCTGGAGGAGATCCTGGTCGCCAAATGCAGGGCCAATCCGCTGATCGACCTGCGCTGGAAGCACCGCCTGATCAGCCTGAAGCAGCCCGCCGACCATGCGACCCTCGCGGTGGAGACGCCCGACGGCATTTTCACCATGGAGGCGGAGTGGGTGATCGCCTGCGACGGCGCCAACTCCGATACGCGCAAGATGGTCGGCGCCGAGTTCACGGGACAGTTCTTCCAGGACCGCTTCCTGATCGCCGACGTCGCCATGAAAGCGGATTTTCCGACTGAACGCTGGTTCTGGTTCGATCCGCCGTTCCATCCCGGCCAATCCGTGCTGCTGCATCGGCAGGCGGACAACATTTGGCGTATCGACTTCCAGCTCGGCTGGGAGGCCGATCCCGATGCGGAAAGACAGCCGGAGCGGGTGATCCCGCGCATTCGGGCGATGCTCGGCGAGGACGCGCAATTTTCGCTCGAATGGGTCTCGATCTATCAGTTCGCCTGCCGGCGCATCGACAATTTCCGCCAGGGACGCGTGCTGTTTGCCGGCGATGCCGCCCATCAGGTCTCGCCGTTCGGCGCGCGCGGGGCCAATACCGGCGTCCAGGACATCGACAATCTCGCCTGGAAGCTCGCGATGGTGCTGCGTGGCGAGGCGCCGGAAGCCTTGCTCGACAGCTATCACGAAGAGCGCGCCTATGCGGCCGACGACAACATCCTGAACTCGACCCGCGCCACCGACTTCATCACGCCGAAGACCAAGGTGAGCCGCTATTTCCGGGACGCCGTGCTGGAGCTGGCCCAGCATCACGGCTTCGCCCGTCCTCTTGTCAACAGCGGTCGCCTGTCGGTGCCGACGCCTTATGCGACCTCGGCGCTCAATACGCCCGACGAGGACTTCGCCATCGGCGAGATGCGGCCCGGCACCAATGCGGCCGATGCGCCGATTTCCGTTGCCGGCAAGCCGTCCTGGTTCCTCCATTGCCTCGGCGACGGGTTCACGGTGGTGACCTTCGGCAAGGCCACCGACAAGACAGGGATCGCGATCGGTCCGCTCGCGGCCAAGATCATTCGTGTCGGGCGCGACATCGAGGATCCCTCGGGTTTGCTCGCCGCGCGCTACGGCGCATCCCCCGGCACCACCTATCTGTTCCGGCCCGACCAATATGTCGCCGCCCGCTGGAGCGGATTCGACGAGACCAAGATCATCGAGGCAATGTTGCGCGCCACCGGCCAGGACAGCGCCCGACATCCCGCCGGCCAGAAGGAGCTTGCGGCATGATGCTCAATCTCGCACCGAACATCGCTGATCCCGACGACTTCTACGCCGAGCTGGTCAACAGCCAGCGCAACCTCGATGAGGAGCAGGCGCTGCGCATGAACGCTCGGCTGATCCTGCTGCTCGCCAATCACATCGGTGACCGGACGGTGCTCACCGAGGCCATCGCCCGCGCTCGCGCCGCCGGCTAAACATTCAGGGGCCTCGCCTGAAGCTCCGGCCGAGCTGCGCATCCCGACGATGGCATCATGCACCTGTTTTGCCCGACGGGTCAACGGATTTTCGTAAAATCCGCAGTCGCGCCCGCGTTTTGCGGCAAGCCGTTGATTCTGCAACGGCCGCCTACTGTGCATGGGGTTGTTTTCGAATCTAGCCCGGCACGAGCTCGGTCAGCGAGCGGATGATGCGGTCGGGCTTGACGGTCGAGCCCTCGGGCAGGCCCTCGCCATGGGCGTCGAGCCAGATCGCGTAGATGCCGAGGCGCTGCGGGGTGACGACTTCCCATTCCAGATTGTCGCCGATCATCCAGGTCTCCGCAGCGGTGACGCCGAGCGCCTCCATCGCGTGCAGATAGGCGCGCTCCTCCGGCTTGCCGAAACCGTGCTCGCCCTCGATCTGGATATGGTCGAAGCGATGCGTCAGCTCGAAACGCTCGACCTTGGCGCGCTGCATGTCGGCGGCGCCGTTGGTGACCAGCGCGAGCTTGACGCCGTGCGCCTTGAACGCGTCGATCGCATCATGGGCGCCGGGGAAGACGAAGATCGCTTCCTCGCGATATCTGGTGAAGCGGTCGGCGAGGCGATCGGCGAGATCGTCGGGGAGGGCGCGATGGCCTTGGGCCGCGAGCGCGGCAAAGCCGCCGCGCACCGTCAGCCGCCGCGCCTCGCCGAGCTTCATTCGCCATGCGGCTTCCGCGTTGGCCCAGAAGTTTCGCGCGTAAGCCAGCACGGCGGTGGCGACCTGCGCCGGCGGCAGCGGCGCGAGCTCCTCGGCAAATTCCTCTGCGATCGTGTTCCAGGCGATCTCGGGCCGGCCATAGGCCGACAGGATGGTGTCGTCCATGTCGATCAGCATGGCGCGGGGGAGAGGTTTCACGATGGGCCTGACGATGCTGTTTGTCGTTGTCATGGCCATTTCACCTCCGGCGGCAGCGACGACAGGATCGAATCCACATTGCCGCCGGTCTTGAGTCCGAAGATGGTGCCGCGGTCGTAGAGCAGGTTGAACTCGACATAGCGGCCCCGGCGGATCAACTGCTCCTCGCGGTCTTCACCGGTCCAGCTCGTCGCGTAATTGCGCCTGACAAGTTCGGGGTAGATCTTGAGGAAGGCGCGGCCGACGTCCTGGGTGAAGGCGAGGTCGGCCTCCCAATCGCCGCTGTCGTGCCAGTCGTAGAAGATGCCGCCGACACCGCGCGCCTCCTTGCGGTGCGGGAGGTAAAAATACTCGTCGCACCACTTCTTGTACTTGTCGTAATCGGCAACGCCGTTCGGTCCGCTGCAGGCTTCCTTCATCGCGGCGTGGAAGGCGAGCGTGTCCGCATCCTCCTGCGTGCGCCGGCGGTCGAGCACCGGCGTCAGATCAGCGCCGCCGCCGAACCAGGCCTTGGTGGTGACGACGAAGCGCGTGTTCATGTGCACGGCCGGCACGTGCGGATTGCGCAGATGCGCGATCAGCGAAATGCCCGAGGCCCAGAAGCGCGGGTCCTCGGCGGCACCGGGAATTTGCGCGCGAAACTCGGGTGCGAATTCGCCATGCACCGTCGAACAATGCACGCCGACCTTCTCGAACAGACGGCCGTGCATCATCGACATCACGCCGCCGCCGCCGGCCGCGCCGCTGTGATCGGTGCGCTGCCAGGGCGTGCGTTTGAAGCGGCCGGCCTCGCCGGGATAGAGGCCTTGCGGTGCGTCGTCCTCGAGCCGCTCGAAGCTAGCGCAGATGTCGTCGCGCAAGCTCTCGAACCAGGCGCGGGCGCGGGCCTTGCGGTCTTCGATCAGTGTCGGGTCCAGCATGGATGTCATGTCGTCACCCCTGGGGACCGTAATAGGTGCAGCTCTCGTTGCAACTGTCACGGTGAACGCTGACGCGGGTCAGCTTGCCGATATGCGCCAGCCGCTCCCAGACGAAGCGCGACAGGTTCTCCAGCGTCGGCGTGCCCAGCGCCTCGATCCTGTTGAGGAACTTGTGGTCGAGCGCGAGCCGCACCTCCTCGATGGCGCGCTGGAGGAGGCCGAGATCGACCACCATGCCGGTCGTGGGGTCGGGCGTGCCACGCAGCGTGACTTCGGCGCGGAAGGAGTGGCCGTGGATCTCTTCGCTTGCCGCACCGAAGGTCGTGCCCTTCAGCGTATGCGCCGCCTCGAAGCGGAACGATTTCGTCAATTCCCACATCTGTCCGTTCAGTCCTATCTGATGCCGAGCGATTTATGCGTCTGCACGCTCAGCCGCCATTGCGGATGGCGCAGGCAATAGTCGATCGCGCGTGCGGTGTTCTCGATGACCTCGGGCCCGTCCATCGGCTGCAGCGAGAAGCGCTCGAAGGCGAGGCCCTCGAAAGCCTCCGGCGCGGCGAGGGCCTGCGGATAGACCAGCTTCAATTCGTGGCCTCGCTTGAGCACGAGCTCGCTGCCGCCCTTGGGGCTGACGCAGATCCAGTCGAGCCCTTCGGGCGCTGCAACCGTGCCGTTGGTCTCGACGCCGATCTCGAAGCCTCTCGCATGGAGCGCATCGACCAGGGCGGCATCGACCTGGAGCAGCGGCTCGCCGCCGGTCATCACCACATAGCGGTTGGAGGCCGGTCCGGTCCATTGCGCGGCGATGGTGTCGGCGAGTTCCACTGATGTTGCGTAGCGGCCGCCGAGCGTGCCGTCGGTGCCGACGAAATCCGTGTCGCAGAACTGGCAAGTCGCGGAAGCGCGGTCCGCCTCGCGGCCGCTCCAGAGGTTGCAGCCGGCAAAACGGCAGAACACCGACGCGCGCCCGGCATGGGCGCCTTCGCCTTGCAGGGTCAGGAAGATTTCCTTGACCGCGTAGCTCAACTGACTCTCCTCAAGCTTTCTTCGGGTTCCGGACCTGCCGGAGCGCTTCGCCCGCGGCCATGGCCGCGCTCATGGCGACATTGAGCGACCGCAACCCTTCGGCGATCGGAATCACCAGCCGTGCATCGGCGGCCTCGACCACCGCGTCGGTGACGCCGGCGCTCTCGCGCCCGAATAGCAGGATGTCCGACGTCTGGTAATTGAAATCGCGGTAGTCGGTGGCGCCTTTGGTGGTGAACAGCAGCAGGCGATAGCCCTGGCCTCTGCGCCATTCCTCGAATTTCGACCAGGAATCGTGCCTGACGATGCTGACATGGTCGAGGTAATCCATTCCCGCCCGGCGGAAATGCCGGTCGGAGACCGGGAAGCCGGCCGGTTCGATGATATGGGCAGCGATCCCGAAACAGGCACACAGGCGCAGAATCGTGCCGGTGTTCTGGGGGATGTCGGGTTGGAAAAGAGCGATCTGCATGGCCGTGACGGGGTCGGGTGAGGGCCGGAAATGTCTCAATAAAACATCGCTGGCCGCGGAATTCGTGCATTGCACGCTCCCGCGCCGTTAGCGGGCTTGCGCTCGCCCTGCAAGGGTGCCAATAGAACGATTCTGGACTGCTGTTTTCGCCTTGTTTTGGCGCCGACAAGCCAAGTTCTGCCGCCGCGGGGGGCCGCGGGCGCCGGCAGCGCTGTTCCGGGGACCTTGGGGGCTCCCGGAGCGGTTCCACCGGCAGCATAAGAAGAAAGGGTTGGAATCGTGACGACAGCGTCTTCGGCGGACCATCCGACACGCCGTGATTTCTTATTCGTTGCAACGGGGGCGGCTGCAGCAGTAGGGGGCGCGGCTGCGCTCTGGCCCTTCGTTTCCCAGATGAATCCGGACGCCTCGACCATCGCCGCCGGTGCGCCGATCGAGGTCGATCTGAGCCCGGTTGCCGAGGGGCAGGACATCAAGGTGTTCTGGCGCGGCAAGCCGATCTATATCAGCCACCGCACCAAGAAGCAGATCGACGAGGCGCGCGCCGTCAACGTGGCGAGCCTGCCTGATCCGCAGACCGACGAGGCCCGGGTCAAGTCCGGTCACGAGCAGTGGCTGGTCGTGATCGGCATCTGCACCCATCTCGGCTGCATCCCGATCGCCCATGAGGGCAATTACGACGGGTTCTTCTGCCCCTGCCATGGTTCGCAATACGATTCGTCCGGCCGCATCCGCCAGGGGCCCGCGCCCGCGAACCTGCCGGTGCCGCCGTACCAGTTCGTTTCCGACACCAAAATCCAGATCGGCTGAGCTTCGGACCCGCGTCCGAAGCTTCGCGCCGTCTCGTCGTTTTATTTCCTCAGGATCGCATCATGAGCGGACCATCCGACTACCAGCCGAGTCATCCGGCCCTGCAATGGATCGAGCGGCGTCTGCCGATCATTGGTCTCATCCATTCCTCCTTCGTCGTCTATCCCACCCCGCGCAACCTGAACTATTGGTGGACCTTCGGCGCCATCCTCTCCTTCATGCTGGGGATGCAGATCCTGACCGGCGTGATCCTGGCGATGCACTACACGCCGCATGCCGATCTCGCCTTCAAGTCGGTCGAACTGATCGTCCGTGACGTGAACTACGGCTGGCTGCTGCGCAACATGCATGCCTGCGGCGCGTCGATGTTCTTCTTCGCGGTCTATGTCCACATGCTGCGCGGCCTCTATTACGGCTCCTACAAGGAGCCGCGCGAGGTGCTCTGGATCCTCGGCGTCATCATCTATCTCCTGATGATGGCGACGGGCTTCATGGGTTATGTGCTGCCCTGGGGCCAGATGAGCTTCTGGGGTGCCACCGTCATCACCAACCTGTTCTCGGCCGTTCCCTATTTCGGCGAGAGCATCGTGACGCTGCTATGGGGCGGCTATTCGGTCGGCAATCCGACGCTGAACCGCTTCTTCTCGCTGCACTATCTGCTGCCGTTCCTGATCGCGGGCGTCGTCGTGCTGCACGTCTGGGCGCTGCACGTCGCCGGCCAGAACAATCCTGACGGCGTCGAGCCGAAGACGGAAAAGGACACGGTGCCGTTCACGCCGCATGCGACCATCAAGGACGGCTTCGGCGTCGCCTGCTTCCTGCTGCTCTACGCCTGGTTCATCTTCTACATGCCGAACTATCTCGGCGATGCCGACAACTACATTCCGGCGAACCCGGGCGTGACGCCGCCGCACATCGTGCCGGAATGGTATTACCTGCCGTTCTACGCGATCCTGCGCTCGATCCCGAACAAGCTCGCGGGCGTCATCGGCATGTTCTCGGCGATCATCGTGCTTGTCTTCCTGCCCTGGCTCGACAGCGCAAAGACGAGGTCGTCGAAGTACCGTCCGCTGGCCAAGCAGTTCTTCTGGATCTTTGTCGTGGTCTGCATCCTGCTCGGCTATCTCGGTGCACAGCCGCCGGAAGGCATCTACGTCGTCGCCGGCCGCGTGCTGACGGTCTGCTACTTCGCCTACTTCCTGATCGTGCTGCCGCTGCTCGCTCGCATCGAGAAGCCGAGGCCGGTGCCGAACTCGATCTCGGAGGCGATCCTCGCCAAGAGCGGCAAGGCCGTGGCCTCGATCGCAGTCGCGCTCGTCGCGGCGGGCGCGCTGTTGGTCGGCACCTTGCAGGATGCCCGCGCGGAGGAAGGTGGCACCAAGCCGCCGGGCAACAGCTGGTCCTTCGCGGGCCCTTTCGGCAAGTATGATCGCGGTGCGCTCCAGCGCGGCCTGAAGGTCTACAAGGAAGTCTGCTCCAACTGCCATGGCCTGTCCTATGTCGCCTTCCGTAACCTCGCGGAGGCCGGCGGTCCCGGCTATTCGACGGCGCAGGCGGCGGCGTTTGCCTCCGAATACAAGATCAAGGACGGCCCGAACGATGCCGGCGACATGTTCGAGCGCCCGGGCCGGCCGGCCGACTACTTCCCCTCGCCATTCCCGAACGAGCAGGCGGCTCGTGCGGCGAACGGCGGCGCGGCGCCGCCCGACCTGTCGCTGATCACCAAGGCGCGTTCCTATGGCCGCGGCTTCCCGATGTTCATCATCGACTTCTTCAGCCAGTATCAGGAGCAGGGCCCGGACTATGTCTCGGCGGTGCTGCAAGGCTTTGAGGACAAGGTGCCGGAGGGCGTCTCCATCCCGGAGGGCTCGTACTACAACAAGTACTTCCCGGGCCACGCCATCAAGATGCCGAAGCCGCTCAGCGACGGCCAGGTCACCTATGATGACGGCTCGCCGGCCACGGTTGCGCAATACGCCAAGGACGTCACCACGTTCCTGATGTGGACCGCCGAACCGCACATGGAAGCGCGCAAGCGCCTCGGCCTCCAGGTCTTCGTGTTCCTGATCATCTTCGCGTTCCTGATGTACTTCACCAAGAAGAAGGTCTGGGCCGACTCGCACTGAACGGCTTGACGCGAAACGAGAATGAAGAAGCCCCCGAGAGGGGGCTTTTTTTGTTGGACACGCGCGTGTGTTGTCGGGTGCGATTGCGTATCGCCCGCTCAGCGGCCAAAATGGCGTCAACCTCTCCCCAGAAACGCGTCGGAGGACACCATGGGAACCAGCATCACTTTCAAGCGTCCGGACGGCAAGGACGCCTCGGGCTATCTCGCCAACGCCGCGCGCGGCAATGCGCCGGGCGTCGTCGTGATCCAGGAATGGTGGGGCCTGTCGGATCAGATCAGGGGCCTGTGCGACCGCTTCGCGCTCGCTGGCTTCGATGCGCTCGCGCCCGATCTCTACAAGGGCAAGGTGGTGCCGTATCACGACACGGACGCGGCCGGCAAAGAGATGAACTCGCTCGATTTCATGGACGCCACCACGCAGACGGTGCGCGGCGCCTCGCAATATCTGTCGCGCAACGGCGCCAAGGTCGGGCTCACAGGCTTCTGCCTCGGCGGCGCCGTAACCATCATCGGCGCGGTGTATGTGCCGGAGCTCGCCGCCGGCGTCGTATTCTACGGCATCCCGCCCGAGCAGGCCGCCAAGCCCGCCGACGTCAAGATTCCGCTCCAGGCCCATTTCGCCAACAAGGACGATTGGTGCACCCCGGAGCTGGTCAACGGCTTCGAGAAGGCCATGAAGGACGCCGGCAAGTCGCTGGAGCTGTTCCGCTATGACGCCGAACACGCCTTCGTCAACGAGCAGCGCCAGGCCGTGCACGACCGGGAGGCCGCCGAGCTCGCCTGGGGCCGGGCGACGGAGTTTTTCAAGAAACATTTGGGGTAGGGAACGGGTCGTTTTCGGCCCGCAACCGATATATATTCCCTGCATGACAAAGGTCTTGGAAGATGTGATCGAGAAGGTACGAAGGCTGCCCGAAGATCGGCAGGCCTACGTCGCCGAAGTGCTTGAACAGATCGTCGCCAACGATGGCGATCTGTTCGCGGTGCCTGAAGAACATCGCGCAGCTGTGCTTGAAGGGCTTGAGCAGGCTGAACGAGGCGAGTTCGCGACCGATCAGGAAATGGCGGCGCTCTGGAAGAAGTGCGGGCTGTGAAACTCCGGTACACCCGGCGTGCCCGCACAGATATTGACGGCCTTCACGAATATCTTGCCGAACACGACAAGCGTGCTGCTGCCGCGGTCGTCCGACGTATTCGGTCCGTTGGGCAGTTGCTTGCGAAGTATCCACGTCTCGGGCGTGCGACTGATATGGCCGCTGTTCGAGTGTTTCCGATCGTCCCGTTTCCGTATCTGATTTACTAACGCATCGGTGATGGTGCAGTGGAGGTTCTCCATGTGCGTCACGGAAGGCGGGATGTGCCGAAACCGGGCGAGCTGGGATGATCCGGACCTCGATCGTGCTACTGCTCAGCCGCGCTCACCCTTGACGCCGCCCCCGCGCCATGGTGAGTATCCGCCCCATGAGCACCGCAGCCCGCCCATCCCGTCGTTGGTGGCGCACCTCCTGAGAGGTGGCCGGTGCGATTTATTCTCCCAAAATCGTCTGAGGTCGCCTGCACAGCGCGGCGGCCTGATCGTTTGTCCTGTGTGGCGTTTCCTCGGCAAGTTTCGTAAGAGGACGACATGAACAGGACAGTCTTTGCTCTCCCGCCTAGAAGCGAGTACGTTACCCGCGGTGGCCTTGCGATCACGCGTGTGGCCGAACAATTTACCGGCGGCGCCTCCAGGCTGGACGATCTCGTCAGCCTGCTCGACCGACGCCGCGGCGTGGTGCTGTCCTCAGGCACGACCGTGCCGGGCCGCTACGAGAGCTTCGACCTCGGCTTCTCCGATCCGCCGCTCAAGCTCGAAACCGTTGGCGTCAATTTCAAGCTGGAAGCGCTCAACGAACGCGGTCAGGTGCTGATCGCCTTCCTCGCTGACGTCCTGCGCGAGCCTTGCGTGGTGATCTCCGAAAAGACCACCACGCGCCTTGCCGGACACATCATCCGGGGCGATGCGCCCGTCGAGGAAGACCAGCGCACGCGGCGCGCCAGTGTGATGTCGTTGGTGCGCGATCTCGTCGCCGCCTTCTCGGCGAGTGACGACGGGCTGCTCGGCCTGTTCGGCGCCTTCGCCTATGACCTCGTGTTCCAGATCGAGGATCTCGTGCAGAAGCGTGCGCGCGAGCAGGACCAGCGCGACATCGTGCTCTACGTCCCCGATCGCCTGCTCGCCTATGACCGCGCGACCGGGCGCGGTGTGGTGCTCGCTTACGATTTTGCGTGGAAGGGCCAATCGACCGAGGGCCTGCCGCGCGAGACAGCCGAGAGCCCGTATGTGAAGACGGGTCGCCAGGGCTTTGCCGATCATGCGCCGGGCGAGTATCAGGCCACCGTCGAAACCGCGCGCGCGGCCTTCGCCCGCGGTGATCTGTTTGAAGCCGTGCCGGGCCAGCTCTTCGCCGAGCCTTGCGAGCGCTCGCCGGCCGAAGTGTTCCAGCGTCTCTGTGTCATCAACCCATCGCCTTACGGCGCGCTGATGAATCTCGGCGAGGGCGAATTCCTCGTCTCGGCGTCGCCGGAAATGTTCGTGCGCTCCGACGGACGCCGCGTCGAGACCTGTCCGATCTCGGGCACGATCGCGCGCGGCAGCGATGCGATCGGCGATGCCGAGCAGATCCGCCAGCTCCTGAACTCGGAAAAGGACGAGTTCGAGCTCAACATGTGCACCGACGTCGATCGCAACGACAAGGCGCGCGTCTGCGTTCCCGGCACGATCAAGGTGCTGGCGCGCCGGCAGATCGAGACCTATTCCAAGCTGTTCCACACCGTCGACCACGTCGAAGGCATGCTGCGCCCGGGCTTCGATGCGCTCGATGCTTTCCTCACCCATGCCTGGGCCGTCACCGTGACAGGCGCGCCGAAGCTCTGGGCGATGCAGTTCGTCGAGGACCACGAGCGGTCGCCGCGGCGCTGGTATGCCGGTGCGATCGGTGCGGTGAATTTCGACGGCAGCATCAACACCGGTCTCACTATTCGCACTATCAGGATGAAGGATGGTCTCGCCGAGGTGCGCGTCGGGGCGACCTGCCTGTTCGATTCCGATCCGGCCGCGGAAGATCGCGAGTGTCAGGTCAAGGCCGCGGCGTTGTTCCAGGCGCTGCGCGGCGATCCGCCGAAGCCGCTGTCGAGCTTCGCGCCTGATGCGACCGGGTCGGGCAAGCGGGTGCTGCTGATCGATCACGACGACAGCTTTGTGCACATGCTCGCCGATTATTTCCGTCAGGTCGGCGCCAGCGTCACCGTGGTCCGCTATGTGCATGCACTCGACATGCTCAAGCAGAGGAGGTGGGACTTGCTCGTGCTGTCGCCCGGCCCCGGCCGCCCCGAGGATTTCGGGATCAAGAAGACGATCGATGCGGCGCTGGAGAGCAAGCTGCCGGTGTTCGGCGTCTGCCTTGGCGTGCAGGCGATCGGCGAATATTTCGGCGGCGAGCTCGGCCAGCTCACCCATCCCGCCCACGGCCGGCCCTCGCGGGTGCAGGTGCGCGGTGGGCGCCTGATGCGGAATTTGCCGAACGAGATCGTCATCGGCCGCTATCACTCGCTCTTCGTCGAGCGCGACAGCATGCCGGAGGTGTTGAGCGTCACCGCCAGCACCGAGGACGGCGTCGCCATGGCCTTGGAGCACAAGACCCTGCCGGTCGCCGGCGTGCAATTCCATCCGGAATCGCTGATGTCACTCGGCGGCGAGGTGGGACTACGTATTGTCGAGAATGCGTTCCGGCTGGAGGCGCCGGTCAATTGAGAGGCACCAATGACCTTTGACCACGATCTGAAGGCGAGCGTCCGTACGATCGTCGACTATCCCAAGCCGGGGATCATGTTCCGCGACATCACGACCTTGCTCGCGGACGCGCGGGCGTTTCGTCGTGCGGTCGACGAACTCGTCAATCCCTGGGCCGGCAACAAGATCGACAAGGTTGCCGGCATGGAAGCGCGCGGCTTCATCATCGGCGGCGCGGTGGCGCATCAGCTCTCGGCCGGCTTCGTGCCAATCCGGAAAAAAGGCAAGCTGCCGCACACCACCGTGCGCATCGCCTATTCGCTCGAATACGGCATCGACGAGATGGAGATGCATGTCGACGCCATCGCTCCCGGCGAGCGCGTCATCCTGGTCGACGATCTCATCGCCACCGGCGGCACCGCCGAGGGCGCAGTGAAGCTGCTGCGCCAGATCGGCGCCAACGTCGTCGCCGCCTGCTTCATCATCGACCTGCCCGAGCTCGGAGGTGCCGCCAAGCTGCGCGCCATGGACGTGCCGGTGCGCACGCTGATGACGTTCGAGGGGCATTGAGGCGTGGTGGCGATCCTCAGATCGCCTCGGCCTTCAACTCGGCCCGCCAGTACGCCAAGCGCTCCGTCAGCAGCGCGTTCCTGACATAGGCGCTCTCCTCATCCTCCAGCCGCTCGCATTCGCCAAATGTCAGGCCGGCCTCGCCATGCCTGTTCCAGGCCGCCTGGAGGTTGCGGCAGGGGTGGCCGCCCTGGCGCAGTGTGAACCAGATGCGGTTTTGGATGGTCTTAAGGTTCGGCGCCTGGCCGACCCAGGCCTCGCCCGTTACAGCACAGCGGACGACGTAGATGCCCGCAATGGACTTCCGTTCCTTGTAGGCGGCGATGGCTGCTTTCCGGTCAATGCTCACGGCAGGCGCCTTGCTGAGGATGCTGTTGTGCCGCCCTGATAGCGGTACGGCCGCCCGCCGTCAATATTACCCCGATAAAATAATCAGGACCGTTGCAAGATCAGGCTCAGCTCGAGCTCGCGGAAGGCGAGGTAATTGCGCCGGGTCCACTGGTGCAGCTCGGTCGAGGAATCCTTCTCCTGGCGCAAATAGCCGGTGAACGAGAAGCTGAGCCGGTCGATATAGGTCTTGAGGAAGCCGGGCAGCGCAGGCAGGCGGAACAGCCGGCCGCCTGCCATCGCCGGCGGCAACTCGCCGCGGATGACGAATTCGTTGTCGACGGTGATCAGGTTCATCCGTGGGATCTGCTGGCGCAGCATCTCATGGGCGCGGGCCGAGACGCGGTCGGTGTCGGCCATGAACAGGATCTGTGGCGCGACATGCCGGCGCGCCGCTTCCTTGAGCAGGCCGATCTCGTCGGTCATCTTGAAGAACTCATCGAAGGCGTGGAAGCCGAGGTCGATCACCTTGGCGAGCCCGTCATCGATGATGACGCGGTCCATCAGTTGCATCTTGCCGTAGGTGTCGATCACGTCGGCGGTCTCGGTGACCTTCGGCAGGTAATCGAGCAGCGACGGCTCCTTCAGATTGACGTCGAAGGCCGCGACGTTGCCATTCTTGAGCAGCAGAAATTCGGTCAACAGCCGCGCCAGCAGCGTCTTGCCGACCTGCGGGCGTGGCGAGCAGATGATGTAGAGCGGCGTCGCGGGCATCGACAGCTATATCAGGCCAAGTCACAGCCCAATCCAGCCGTATCAGCCCGGCCTCCGCAACTATTTTTCGCTGTTGCGGGTGACTGGTTTCGACCCGACGATGTCGGTCAGGCGGATGCGATCGAATTCGCTCCAGACGTTGGCCAGCCAGTGCCTGACATAGCCGCGCAGCACGAAGGAGTAGTTGGCGGCTTCGTCGTGGATGCCTTTGTTGGCGACGAATTTCAGGAACGGGACCGAGGAGACCTCGACCTGCTCATAGGCCATTTCATTGAGCTTCGGGATGGTCAGCTCCGTCGCATCCTTGATGCGATGGAAGTAGGAATTATAGGTCGCCTGGTCCCACTGGAAGAACTGGGTGTCGTTGATGAAGTTCTTCACCAGGAAATATTTTGCGCCGCCCATGAAGCCGGCGGTCTCGGCGATCTCCTCGAGCGAGGCGATCGAAGGTCCGAGGATGTGGAACACGGCGAAGGTGATCTGCCCGGCCTTGGCGGCGTCGAGGAAGCCGATGTCGCGGAGCGAGGCCAGCGCCGGCGAGAGCAGGCCGGCGCGGACGTCGATCACTGTCACCGACGGACTGACAGCGTTGAGCGTGTCGAAAATCTTCATCTGATCGGCCGTCGTCGTCATGTCGACGATTTCGGTGATCTCGGGGTGGAAGCGCTTCAGCGTTCCCCGCGGCGATTCCGTGTCGAACGCGCGCGTCGGCACGTTGTTGGCGGAAAAATAATCGAGCAGGGTGCGCGACACCGTGGTCTTGCCGACCCCGCCCTTGTCCGCGCCCACCACTACCACTGCCGGCTTTGCCATTGCTGTCCCCTAACGCGCCCCCGATCGCGAGGTCGCAATCGGCCGGGCCCCAAATCGATGTCCCAAAGGACGTCCCGAGTCTGCTGTTGGGCGCGAACATGGCAGAAACAAGGGAGAATTCAATTCCGCAGGTCTCGCTCGGCGCAATTCCTGAGGTTTTTCCCGAACGTCGTGAAACCGGCCCAAGATGAGCCAGCTTGTACGCTCAGTGGCGGCCCCAGGGACCCATGGGATTGCCTATGGGATCGCCTAGCGGACCCAGCGGATTGCCTGCGGCGGTTCCGGCGGGGCTCGGCGCGGGCACGGGAGGCGGACCCGGCGGGTTGCCTGCATCGTTCCACGGGCCGTGCGGGACCGGAGGAGGGGCATTCTGCGGGTCGGCCTGTGCCTCGGGCTCGTCCGTTTCGGACTGCTCCGTCTCCTCATGGGGCGGCGGCAGCGGACCGGGATCGTGACCGCCGGCAAACTTGACCAGCGCGTCGACACGGGACTGCACCGAGGGGTGGGTCGCGAACAGATCGGCGAAGCCTTCGCGCGGATTATCGACGCAGAGCTCCATCACCGCCGAGGTCGCACCCGGCAGTTCGCCGCGGCCCTCGATCTTGCGCAGCGCCGAGATCATGGCGTCGGGGTTTTTCGTCAGCTCGACCGAGCCGGCATCGGCGAGAAATTCGCGCGAGCGCGACAATGCGAGCTTCACCACCTGCGACATCAGCCAGGCCACCACGATCAGCACGACCGCGATGATGATCACGATCACTGCCCCGCCGCCCGAGTTCTTGCTGTCGCTCGATGACGAGGACGATCGCGACGACGAGGACGAGCCGGACGACCACGATCCGCCACCCGAACTCCAGCTGAAATTCGTGAACAGGCGGAAGAACAACTCGCCGAAGAAGCCGACCACGCCGGCGATGATGACGGCGACCACCATGAGCTGGACGTCGCCGTTCTTGATGTGGGTCAGCTCGTGGCCCAGCACCGCCTCGATCTCCTGATCGTTCAGGGCATTCAGGAGGCCCGTGGTGACGGTGACCGAATATTGCCGCGGATTGAGCCCGGTCGCGAAGGCGTTCAGCGCCGGGCTCTCCATGATCTTCAGCTTCGGCATGGTGATGCCGCGCGAGATGCAGAGATTTTCGAGCAGATTGTAGAGCCGGAGCTCCTCCTGCCGGGTCACGTCGTGGCCGCCGGTCACCGCGTCGATCATCGACTGGTGGAAGAAATAGGCGATGACGACCCAG
Source organism: Bradyrhizobium campsiandrae (assembly GCF_014529705.1). Taxonomy (GTDB): domain Bacteria; phylum Pseudomonadota; class Alphaproteobacteria; order Rhizobiales; family Xanthobacteraceae; genus Bradyrhizobium; species Bradyrhizobium campsiandrae. The sequence continues at coordinate 6,547 of NZ_JAANIH010000044.1, read as the reverse complement.
GCAGCCGTCACGATCGTCGCCACGGGCGCGGCGACGATCAAATCGTGGAAGCCGCGGTTCAGGTAGTAGGCGACGGTCTCGTTGCCGTTGATGACGACCTCGGCGACCAGGGCGCCGGCATAGACCAGCACGTAGACCAACGCGAACAGGCCGCCGAGCAGCAGCATCGAACGAAACTTGTTCGAGGCGATGTGCGTGTAGAGACCATACGCGGCCATGACGCGTTGCCCTGCCAGCCCGTCAACTCAGATCAGAACTTCACCTGAGGCGCAGCCTCGACTTCGGTGCGGCTGGCGCCGAGATCGAAGAAGTCCTTCCTGGTGAAGCCGAACATGCCCGCGAACAAAGCGGCGGGCATCTGCTGGATTCCGGTGTTGTATTCCTGGACCGCGTTGTTGAAGAAGCGGCGGCTCGCCGCGATCTTGTTTTCGAGGTCGGAGAGCTCGCTCGCAAGCTGCTGGAAATTGGCGTTGGCCTTGAGGTCCGGATAGGCCTCCGACAGCGCGATCAGCCGGCCGAGCGCGCCGGAGAGCTGGTTCTCGGCGGCAGACACCTGCGCCGGGCCCTGCGCCGACATCGCCGAATTGCGCGCCTTGATGACGTCGTCGAGCGTGCCGCGCTCATGCGAGGCGTAGCCCTTCACCGTCTCGACCAGATTCGGGATCAAATCATGTCGCTGCTTGAGCTGCACGTCGACGTCGGCAAAGGCCTGGCTGACGCGCTGGCCCAGCGCCACCAGCCGGTTGTAGGCGCTGAAGGCGAACAGCACGAGGACGACGATGACGCCGAGAACGATCCAGCCGGTCGACATGGAAAACTCCTGAAGGGGAATTGGAGCACGCAGCCTAAACTAAAATGGAGCCAGGCGAGAGCCCCGCGCGGAGCGAAGGTAAGACTTGGTCGGATCGGGAGCCATCCGAGTTCAAGGGAAAAGCAGGGATCGAGGTTAACTTTCGGCAATAACGGCATCGCCCCAGCGCCAGCGCCGGGCGCTTGCATAAGCTCCCTTGTCGCGCCGCGGGACTTTTGCGAGTTCGACGTTCTCCTCGGTGCAAAGCTTGGCCGTGATCTCGGCCTTGCCGACATCGGGCGGTGCCAGCACGCGCGCGGCACGGATTGCGGGCGGTGCGCGGGTCAGCGCGACGTAGATGAAACGTTCGTCCTCGAACGGCACCTCGGCGCCCTTGATCTGGCGGTGCGCTTGCGAGCGCGGCAGGCGCTGGTTGAAGTGACACCAATCGGGTGCCACGAGCGGGCAGGGCTTTTCGTGGGGGCAGGGAGCGGCGACGAAGGCGCCTAGCCCGATCAGCTGCTGGCGCAGTGCGAGGATGCGGTCGTAACCGGCCGGCGTGCCGGGCTCGATCACGACCAGCGCGTGGCGCGCTTTGGCCCACATCGTCTCCGCGAGCTTGCGTTGATCGGCCTCGCTGAGCTCGCCGATGATGTAGCTCGCCACGACGAGGTCAGCTTGCGAGACCTCGGCGAGGTTGGTGGCGGCATCGCCGGGCAGGTAGCGGCAGTCGGACAGGCGTGTGCTGTCGCGTGCCAGTTCGAGCGCGAGACGGCTCAAGGTGGCGTTGGTATCGAGCAGGGTGAAATCCTGCAGCGAGGAGAACGCTTCCGCGGCGGCCCAGCTCGCGGTGCCCGGGCCCGCGCCGACGTCGAGCAATGTCTCCGGCGCGAAGCTTGGTGCGATCTCTGCCAGCGCGCTGAGGCTTGCGACGACCGCCGCATAGGTCGCCGGCATGCGCGCCAGCGCATAGGCGAGTGCATCGGCTTCCGACTTGATCGTGCCTGAACCGCCGCCGGCGCGATAGGTCGTCGAGATTCTTTGCGAGCGCTGCGCGGCGTCGGTGCGGGAGAATCCCTGCAGCCTGGCGTCGAGCGCGGCCTTCAGTTCGGCGGGGAGCGTGGGTGAGATCATGTTGGCCTACCATCACTCCGCCGTCTCCCTGCGCGAGGACGGAATGACGGCAGAGATATCACGCCACGTTCTGGTCGAGGATCTCCACCGCCTCGGACAGGCTCACCGACACCAGTTGCGACACGCCGCGCTCGGCCATGGTGACGCCGAACAGACGGTTCATGCGCGCCATCGTGATCGGATTGTGCGTGATGATGATGAAGCGCGTGTCGGTCGAGCCGGTCATTTCGTGCAGCAGGTTGCAGTACCGTTCGACGTTGTGGTCGTCGAGCGGCGCGTCGACTTCGTCCAGCACGCAGATCGGCGAGGGGTTGGTCAGGAACACTGCGAAGATCAGCGCCATCGCGGTCAGGGCCTGCTCGCCGCCCGAGAGCAGCGACAACGTCTGCGGCTTCTTGCCCGGCGGCTTGGCAATGATTTCCAGGCCGGCTTCCAGCGGATCGTCACTCTCGATCAGGTGCAGCGCCGCCTCGCCGCCGCCGAACAGCTCGACGAACAGGCGCTTGAAGTGGTTGTTGACGACCTCGAACGAGGTCAGCAAGCGCTCGCGCGCTTCCTTGTTGAGGCTCTGGATGCCCTGGCGCAGCCGCTTGATGGCCTCGACCAGGTCGTCGCGCTCGGTGACGAGGCCCGTGTGCTGGGTCTCGACCTCGCGCAGCTCTTCCTCGGCGCGCAAATTCACGGCGCCGAGGCGCTCGCGGTCGCGGCGCATCTTTTCGAGGTCTTCCTCGATATCGTGCAGCGGCGGCAGCTCCGCACCGGGCTCGATCTCGGCCAGACCCGCGACGGCCTGCGGCTCGACTTCGAGCATGTCGCGGATCTCGCGCTCGATGTCTTCGAGCCGGCGCCGTGCGCCTTCCATGCGTTCCTCGGCACGCGCGGTGGCCTCGCGCGCGCTGGAGAGCGCTTCGAGCGTCAGCTTGGCGACGCGATCGGTTTCGGCCATCGCGGTCTCCGCGGTCGCGAGCGCGTCGGCGGCCATGCGGCGGTCGTTCTCGGCGTATTCGATCTCGGTGATCAGCGCGCTGCGCTTCTCGGCGAACACGGCCGGCGCGTTTTCAAGCTCGCTGCGCTCGATCGTGAGCTCGGCGATACGGGCCTCGATGGTGTCAATGTGGGAGGCCGCGCTTTCCTTGCGGTTCGCCCACTCGGTGCGCTCGGCCAGGATCGCCTGGACGCGTCGGTCGGCGAGCTCGGCTTCGCGCGCCAGGGCCTGCGCCTCGGCGCGGACCTGGGCGGCGATGCGGCGATGGTTTTCGATGTCGCTGCGGACGGCGGCGAGGCGGGTCTCGGTGTCCTCGCTCGACGGCAGCTCGCTGATGCCGGCCTCGGCGTATTCGTAGGCGGCCTCGGCCTCGGCGCGGTCGGCGGCGAGGCGGCTGTGCGCTTCCGACAGCGTCGCCTTGCGCGCGGCGTGGCGGCTGATCTCGCGCTCGGCGGCGGCGTGGCGCTCGCGCGCGACGTTTAGCTCGCGCTGCGCGGCACGCATGGCTTCGCGGCTGGCGCCCTCGGTGCTGGCCGCCATCTGCAATTCGGACTCGGCATTCTCCAGCGCCTGGCGCTTGATCTGCGCATCGATGCGGGCCTGCTCCAGCTCGTTCTCGATGTCGACGAGACGGGCGCGTTCGGCGAGGCGCCGTGCGGCGCCGGTCGGGGCGTGCGCGGCGGCAACAAAGCCGTCCCAGCGCCAGACGTCGCCCTCGGGCGAGACCAGCCGCTGGCCGGTCTTGAGCTGGGCGACCAGCTCGGCCCCGCGCTCGCGCGGCACCACGCCAATCTGCGCCAGGCGGCGCGTCAGCTCGGCCGGGGCCTGAACGTGGCTCGCAAGCGGGGTGACGCCTTCGGGCAGCTCCGGATCACCTTCGGCGTGGCCGACATTGGTCCAGCGCATCGGCGCGGAAGGGTCGATCGGCGCATCGAGATCGTCGCCGAGCGCGGCGCCGATCGCCTTTTCAAAGCCCTTGTCGACGGTGATGCCGTCGATGATCGGCGGCCACAGATTCTTGGTCTCGCCGTTGACGATCTTGGAGATCGTGCGTGCTTCGGTATCGAGCCGCTGCACGCGCTTGTCGGCTTCGACCAGCGGCGAGCGCGAGGATTCCAGCGTCTGTCGCGCGGCAACATGCGCGGCTTCGCTCGCCTGCGCTGCGGCTTCGGATGCCGCCAGCGTCTGCTCGGCGGTCTCGACCGCGGCGGTCAGCTCGTCCAGATCGCCGAAGCCGCCGGTCTCAGTGGCCAGCTTCTGCTCTTCCGCCGTGACATTCGCGATCTCCTGGTCGAGACGGGCGAGCTTGTCGCGGTGGGTACGGACGTTGGCTTCGAGTTGGTTGCGCTTGGCGGTGAGGTCGGCGAGCGCGGTGGTCAGCTCGGCGAATTGCTGCTCGGTCTCGGTCAGCACCGCCTCGGCCTCGGCGACGCGCTCGTCGACGCCGGAGCGCTTCTCGACGCGCGACTTGATCTCTTCCTTCAGCTCGGCATCTTCGGTGTCGAGCCGCTGCAGCGCGACGTCGGCGTCCATGGTCTGCTGCTGGGCGCGTGAGATGTCGCCCTCGAACTGGGCGAGGCGGCGCTCGAGTTCGGCGACGCGCTCCTTGGCGCGCTCTTCCTCGCGGTCGAGTTGCTCGCGGGCATTGGTCAAGCGCTGCAGCCCGGCGGCGGCGCGCGCTTCGGCATCGCGCAGCGCAGGCATTTCGGCGGCGCGGATCGCCTGGATGCGGGCCGCTTCAGCCTGGTGCTGGGTGCGCTCGGCCATCTCGCGCACCGCAAGGTCGTGGGTCTGGCCGGATTCGTTGACGTCGGCATGGGCGCCGATCCAGCGCAGGTGGAACAGCGTCGCTTCGGCCTTGCGGACCTTGGCCGCGACCTCGCGGTAGCGCACGGCCTGGCGGGCCTGCTTCTTCAGGCCTTCCATTTGCCCTGCGAGCTGGCCGATCACGTCCTCGACGCGGGTGAGGTTGGTCTCGGCCGCCTTCAGCCGCAGCTCGGCCTCATGGCGGCGGGCGTGCAGGCCGGCAACGCCGGCGGCATCTTCCAGCACGCGGCGGCGCTGCTCGGGCTTGGCCTGGATGATCTCGCCGATCTTGCCCTGGTGGACGAGCGCGGGCGAGCGCGCGCCGGTGGCGGCATCCGCGAACAGGATCTGCACGTCGCGGGCGCGCACGTCGCGGCCGTTGATGCGGTAGACCGAGCCGGCCTCGCGCTCGATGCGGCGGGAGATTTCCAGCAGCTGGCTGTCGTTCATCGCCGCAGGCGCGGTGCGATCGGCATTGTCGATCGTCATCGTCACTTCGGCGTGGTTGCGCGCGGGACGGTTGCCGGAGCCGGCGAAGATCACGGCGTCCATGTCGGCGGCGCGCAAGCTCTTGTACGAGGTCTCGCCCATCGCCCAGCGCAGCGCCTCGACAAGGTTCGACTTGCCGCAACCGTTGGGCCCGACCACGCCGGTGAGGCCGGGCTCGATGACGAAGTCCGTCGGCTCAACGAAGGACTTGAAGCCGTGTAGGCGCAGGCGGGTGATTTTCATAAGCACGCATCTCTGTTGGCAGGCGCGAATCCCCCTGCCGTGACAATACCATGGAAGGCAATGTCGCTGTCTGGGCGAGTCGCGCGGGGCGCCTCATGCGGCGGACAATGGCCGCGGTAGCCTGCGAGGGCAACCAGCGAAAGCCGCTTTTCCCAAGGGATTTATGCCGGGAAAGATACGGCTTTCGAGATGCGAATCAGGATCTTGACGAGCGAATCAGCTCTTCAGCAGCGGATTGATCTTCTTGGCGAACTCCTCGAACGAGGCCTCGCCCTTGATCTTCTCGCCGTTGATGAAGAAGGTCGGCGTCGAATCCACCTTCAGAACGTCGCTGGCGTATTTCTGGTCGGCGGCGATCTTGTCGAGCAGCGCCTGATCCTTCAGGCAGGCTTCCACCTGCTGCTGGGTGAGGCCGGCCTGCTTGCCGATCCGGGTCAGCGTCTCCGTGGTGTTCTTCACCACCCAGTCGTTCTGCTGGCGGAACAGCATGTCGGTGACGGCGAAGTATTTCGGTGCGTCGTCCTTGGCGATGCAGCGCGACAGCATCGAGCCGGCGGCGGCCTTGATGTCGAGCGGGAACTCGCGGAAGACGTAGCGGATCTTGCCGGTGTCGATGTATTCCGACTTGATCTTGGGGAACACCTGCTCGTTAAAGGCCGCGCAGTGCGGGCAGGTCATCGAGGCGAATTCGGTGATGGTCACAGCAGCGTCCTTTGGGCCGAGTGCCATGTCGGGCAGCGACACCGGCTTGGCCACATCGGCGACGGACTGGGCCATGGCCTCGGAGATCAACCGCAGCGGGGAGAGCCCGGCGAGCGCGGCAAGCCCGGTCAGCGACAGCATCGTGGTGAAGGCGCGGCGGGTAATGATCAAGATCGGCTCCCGAATTGACGTGGTCTCGCCCCGAGGCTCAGATCAAGGTTCCCGGGCGGCCTGTCGCTAGCTTGAAACGTAGTTCGAGGCAATGGCGAGCGACAGGGACGGGTCCAGATTGGCGGCGAAATGAGGCTCAATTTCGCTTGATGGCGGCTCCGAGCCGCGCCAGCGCCGACTTCAATTCGTCATCTTCGATGTCGCCCAGGCTTTCCGCCACCTTGGCC
>NZ_JAANIH010000437.1 GCF_014529705.1 Bradyrhizobium campsiandrae | reverse complement strand
TCGCCAATATCTTTCCGGACGAAGGGCAGGCCGGATCGATCATGTACAATCAGGTAAAGATGTCGGCCGAGAATATCGCGCAGATCGCCGTCGTTCACGGCCCTTCGACCGCGGGCGGCGCTTACATGCCGGCGCTCTGCGACGACACCGTCATCATCCGCAATCAGGGCGCCATGTTCCTGGGCGGACCGCAACTGGTCTATGCCGCGACCAAGGAAGAGGTCGGCGTCGAAGCCCTCG
>NZ_JAANIH010000436.1 GCF_014529705.1 Bradyrhizobium campsiandrae | reverse complement strand
CCGTTGATCACCGAGGGACTTGATGCCCGAGGGACTGACCCAAACGAAAACGCTACCTTCCCGAAAAACCGGCCGGCTTCAGATCGGAATGCCGGCCGGTTTTATTTCGGTATGGTGGCCGGCTTCAGATCGGAATACCCGGCCGGCTTCGAATTGGAATGCATGGCCGGCTTCGTTGGAATCCGCAGCGAGTCTTTACCGGGAGCGCGGCGGATCAGGTTGTTTGATGGATCACGTCCT
>NZ_JAANIH010000435.1 GCF_014529705.1 Bradyrhizobium campsiandrae | reverse complement strand
CCTCGCCGGTCGAGCGGCGCGTGATGGTGCATTCCGCGATCGCGCGCCTGATGCGCTCGGCGATATCGGTGCAGGCCGCAAGATCGGCGTCCGGCAGCACCGCGATCAGCTCCTCGCCGCCGTAGCGCGCGGCAAAGCCCATTGTGTCGGCGGCGATGCCGGACAGCGATTCGCCGAGCCGGGTCAGGCAGGAATCGCCTTCGAGATGGCCATAGGTGTCGTTGAACAGCTTGAAATGGT
>NZ_JAANIH010000434.1 GCF_014529705.1 Bradyrhizobium campsiandrae | reverse complement strand
CGCCACACCATCAATGCCGTCCCGGCGGAGGCCCGGACCCATACCGCGAGGTCCATCGAGTGCGCGCGGTGCGCATACCGGACCCCTGGTCGTCGCCAAACTTCTCCCTGGGGTTATGGGTCCCGGCCTCCGCCGGGACGACATTGATGGTGTGGCGCGGGAGGCACGATGCAGACCGAGCTGAACAAGGTGATCGCGGCTGTCGGGGACTTCTACGCCCACGAGGGATTCCTGTTCGAGA
>NZ_JAANIH010000433.1 GCF_014529705.1 Bradyrhizobium campsiandrae | reverse complement strand
CAGCCCCGTCCTTCAGTGGCCGAAAGGCTCCTTTCCGCGCGGGCGAACTGCCGCCAAGCGCCTCATTTCAGACGGATTTCAGACATGACGCAGGTCGATCACAACCGCATGGCCAACGCGATCCGCGCCTCGAAAGTTGCTTATCAGTGCATAGTTTCGCGGCGGCGTTGCGATTTGCTAGCTTGCCACGTAAATTTCTGCTTCTAACCGCTTGCCGAACCGAGTCTTTTGCCGGCCGGCA
>NZ_JAANIH010000432.1 GCF_014529705.1 Bradyrhizobium campsiandrae | reverse complement strand
GACTGGGTCGAAGCGCCGGCGCCCGATGCGCTGCCGGAGCTGAAGCAGCGCGGCTTCAAGCTCTACGCCAACGAGCAGCCGCATGTCTGGCCGTGGCAGTTCTCGCGCGTCGAAGGCTCGCCCTGGACCGACATCCGCCTGCGCAAGGCGCTCAACCTTGCGATCAACCGCGACGAGGTCGTCGGCCTGATGAACGGGCTCGCCAAGCCCGCGAAGGGACAAGTCGACCCGTCGAGCCCGT
>NZ_JAANIH010000431.1 GCF_014529705.1 Bradyrhizobium campsiandrae | reverse complement strand
CTGCCATTGCGACAGCCGAAGCTGAAGCTTCACCAGCGAGACGATCCGACTGAGCTTGTCCGCCCGGGAAGTCATCATCGTCACCCCGCCAGCCATGACGACAGGCCGAGCATGAACTGCGTCAGCAGGAGCAGTCCATGCAGGACGAACAGGCGTGGCTGGTGGGAAACCTGAACGAGGGCAAGCCGCCGGCGGGATCGTCGAGCGAATCGATCGCGCGGCGGCTCAACAGGATGAGCGT
>NZ_JAANIH010000430.1 GCF_014529705.1 Bradyrhizobium campsiandrae | reverse complement strand
TTGGTGGTGAGCTCGACCGTCATGTCGTCGATCTTTTTGGCAGATACGAGCGTGGGCATGCGCGTCGCGGTGACGCCGACCTGGCTCGGATCGAATTGCGGCGCATCCTGCTTGAGCACCTTGTCGAGATTCCAGATCACCGCATCGGCGTTGAACTCGCTGCCGTCGTGAAACTTCACGCCCTTGCGAAGGCTGAAGCGCCACTTGGTCTTGTCGGTGTCATCGACCTTCCATTCGGTCG
>NZ_JAANIH010000429.1 GCF_014529705.1 Bradyrhizobium campsiandrae | reverse complement strand
CCAAGGAAGAGGTCGGCGTCGAAGCCCTCGGCGGAGGTGAAATGCATAGCCGCGTTAGCGGCGTCACCGACCATTTGGCGGAAAGCGACAGCCACGCGATCGCGATTACCCGCGATATCGTCGCCAACCTGGGAGAGCCGCCGCGATTGCGCTGGACGGTCGAGCAGGGCGAACCGCCTTGCCATGCGGTCGAGGAAATCTATGGAATCGTCAGCGCTAACCGGCGCATCCCAACGGACAA
>NZ_JAANIH010000428.1 GCF_014529705.1 Bradyrhizobium campsiandrae | reverse complement strand
AATTTGTTCATGGCGAGCCCGGCAAAGTGGCAGCACTTCTACGAGAAGGCGGAAGGCGCCGATGCCAAGGCGAAGTCGCAGGCTGCCTGGACCGCGTTCGCCAAGGATGCCGCGGGCACCGGCCCGTTCAAGCTGACCAAGCTGGTGCCCCGCGAGCTTGCCGAGCTGACGAAGAATCCGGACTATTGGAACGCCAAGCGCATTCCGAAGGTCGACAAGATCGTGCTGGTGCCGATGCCGG
>NZ_JAANIH010000043.1 GCF_014529705.1 Bradyrhizobium campsiandrae | reverse complement strand
GGCGTGACCGGTAAACAGGCAAGAGCAGCGGCGAGCGGCCTATCGAGCCTGCCGGTCCCGCTGTACGAGCACGTCAAGCGGCAGATCGCCGAGGCGATCCTGGTGGGCGAACTGGCTCCGGGCACGGTGCTCCCCGGCGAAGTTGCGCTTGCCGCCCGATACGGCGTTGCGGTCGGCACCATGCGCCGAGCGCTCGCGGACCTGACGGCCGACGGCATGCTGGTGCGCCGGCGCAAGACCGGGACGGTCGTGACCGGCCGCACACCGCAACACGGTCTGCGCTTTTTCTTCCAGTATTTCCGACTTCATGGCGAAGACGGCAGCCTCCAACGCTCCGTGCCCGAAGTCCTGTCCGTGGTGGGTCGGCCGGCAGATGCGGAGGAGGCCGTGCTCTTCGCGGAAGCCGTTGGTGAGCCGCTGCTCTGTCTTCATCGCATCCGACGTGTTGGCCGCGTGCCGGTGATGCATTCGCGAATAAGGCTCGTTGCGCGCCGCGTGCCCGATTTCCCGGACAAGGCGGCGAACGTGCCCGCGCTGCTCTACCTCCATCTGCTCGACGCCTACGGCATTCGCGTTGCCGCGGTACGCGAGAAGCTTTCGGCGGAACTCGCCGACAAGGAGGATCGGCGTCTACTTGCGCTAGCTTCGCCGAACGCCGTTTTGGTGATCCGCGAGGAAGCGTATGATCAAGCCGGTGCGCTTGCGCTCCTGAGCGAGCACCGCGCGACGACCGCGCATCATCACTACGTGAACGAGATCCGCTAACTTGTCGCTGCCGGCCTCGATCCGGCGATCCTCGTCGAAGTTCTCGCCAAGGGTAGGGGGCTGGCGTGGCGCTCCAGCGCATGACCCCGGCAATCGCGACGGGCGACGTTGGCCCGGTTCCCTTCTTTATTGGTATTGCGCTAAAGGATATCGCCTACGACCAGACGATGGCGAGCAACTCCGGAGCGTCCGGCTGCTTCGCGTGGCGGAGCCGGCAGCCCAGGCCAGGGAATGCGTGTTGAGACAGGAAAAACTGAACCAATGACAAAGATCGACATCCGATTTCCCGTGGACGGCCGAACCCGCAAGATGTTCGTCGATGGCGCGTGGGTCGAGGCCCGCTCGGGAAAGGTCTTCGAGACGCGCAATCCCGCGACCGGCGAAGTGATCGGTCGTGTCCCGCGTGGGGATGCCGGCGACATCGACATCGCCGTCACCGCCGCCCGTCGCGCTTTCGTGGGACCGTGGAGCCGCTTCAAGCCGTTCGAGCGACAGGCTCTGCTGCTGCGGATTGCCGACCTGTTCGAGAAGCACTGGGAGGAGATCAGCCGGTCCGACACGGCGGACATGGGCATGCCGATCGTGAGGACGCGGGCGAACAAGCTTCGCGTGCTCGGCATGCTCAGATACTACGCCGGCATGGCGACCGCGATCCACGGACAGACGATCGACAATTCGCTGCCCGGCGACATCGTCTCGTTCACGCGCAAGGAGCCCGTCGGCGTGGTTGGGGCGATCATTCCCTGGAACGCGCCCACGGCCGCGTCGGTCTGGAAGATCGGACCTGCGCTGGCGACCGGGTGCACGATCGTGCTCAAGCCCTCCGAAGAGGCGCCGCTGACGCCCCTTCTGATCGCGGATCTGATGAACGAAGCCGGCGTGCCGCCCGGCGTCGTCAACGTCGTGACCGGGACGGGCTCCGAAGCCGGAGCACCCTTGGCCGAACATGCCGGCGTCGACAAGATCGTCTTCACGGGATCTACGGCCACCGGGCAGGCCATCATTCGCGCCTCTGCCGGCAACCTCAAGCGGGTGTCGCTCGAGCTTGGCGGAAAGTCGCCCGTCATCGTCTGCGCCGACGCCGACCTCGACAAGGCCGTGCCGATCGCTGCGATGGCCGCGTTCGCCAATTCGGGCCAGATCTGCATCGCGGGCTCCCGGCTGTTCGTCGAGCGGAAGATTCATGACGAGTTGGTCGAGCGGCTGGGGAAATTTGCCTCAAGCCTGAAGATCGGTGATGGCGCCGACCCCACGACGGAGATCGGTCCCCTTGTCTCCGAGCGACAGCTCGACAAGGTCGAAGGCTTCCTGAAGAGCGGGCGCGACGAGGGGGCGAAAGTCGTGGCCGGAGGCCGGCGATTGAGGGAGGGCAGCCTCGCGAGAGGCAATTTCGTCGAGCCGACTGTGTTCGCCGGCGTTTCCGACAACATGCAGATTGCCCGCGATGAGATCTTTGGTCCGGTCATTTCCGCGTTGCCGTTCGATACGCTGGATGAGGCCGTGGAGCGAGCCAATGCGACGCCATACGGGCTTGCGGCGGGTGTCTTTACCCGTGACGTCAGCAAGGCGCACATCCTCTCGCGTAGCCTGCGCGCAGGGTCGGTTTGGGTGAATACCTATCACGCCATCGATCCCGCCTTGCCCTTCGGCGGCTACAAGATGAGCGGATACGGCCGTGAGGGCGGCACCGAACAGCTCGACGAATACCTGAACACGAAGGGGGTCTGGATCAAGCTGGACTGAGCCGGATATTCGTCCGGTTCGGACAAGGCCAACGCGTTGCGCACCTGTGCGCTCTCACGTACTGTCTCGATGAAATGGCCAAGGATTGTCCCTGCGTTTAGCCGGCTGTATCGCCGATCAACTGCCCATGTGGGCAGACTCGTCGTATCTCTGGCCCTCATCGATCTTGTCTAGCGCGAGAAGCAGCGATGCGACGCGGTTGGCCGAGGCGGCCCATTCCGCCAGACGTGGATAGTTGTCCGTGAACCAGCTGCAGGCGCCCTGGACCATGACGAACGCCGCGGCCGCCTGAACCACCTCGCCGAGGAGCATCGTGCCGGCGACGTATTTCGGCGTGCAGAGCAGCAAGCCGATCACGGGCGTCAGCAGCGAGTTCGTGTGGGTGATGACCGTCAGGCGCATGAGCTGCCAGCAATAATCCAGCCACGCGGCGATCACCGCCTTGAGCGCAGGACGAATCGCGCGGAGTCCATCTTCGCCTTCGGTTTCGGGCGCCACGCCCTCGCCGCGTTCGCGCACATGGGTGCCGATGGCCCTCAATTGCGCCTCAGTCCGCTTGTTCTCCTCGAGGACGTGCGTCAGCCGGCGACCGATCAGCATCGTAGTGGCGGCCACGACGATCGAATAGATGACGACGGCGACCACGAGATACCCGGGAATGGTCACAGTGAGGCCCCCTGCGCCAACACTGATGTTGCCTCCGACCACCCAGAGGATGCCGATGAAGGTGGCTGCCGTCAGCAGCGAGGCGAGAAGTCCGAGAATGAGGTCGACCGGGAGGTCCGTCGCCAGCCTGCCGTCTTCCGCGATCCGATATTCTGGGGCTTGATAGTCCCCTGCAACGGAGTTCAGGCGCACGAAGCGATTTCGTCCCAGCCAATAACGATAGAGTTCATCGCTAAGCCACGCCCGCCATGTCCGCTGCAGCGTCATCCGGCCCCAAACCGAGAAGACGGCGAGCGAAAGGCTGGCCGCGGCGAGCGGCAGGAATCGCAAGGCCTGGCCGAGCAGCTCTTTGCCATCCTTGCGCTCCACGGCGTTGAAGAAATCGCGATTCCAGAAGTTCAGGTAGTACTGCGTCAGCAATTGCAGAAGCACCGTCGCAACCAGCAAGACTGTGAGCAGCCACGCCCAGCCTGCCGATCGGCCCGTCCAGAAGCCGCGGGCCATTTTCCAGAAGCGCAGCAACAATTGCGGTTCGTCGGGCGAATGATATAGCTGGCTGCTAAGCATGATAGCCCGCGATGGTCGTGACATTCACGCTGGATGCGAGGCGATGAACGTCCGCACCGAGACACAGTCCCGTTCCGGCGCTGAGCAGCGCCGCCGAACCGCCGGCGACGCCATAACGCAGCGCGCTCTCGAGCCCGTCGCCGTTTGCGAGGCGCGACAGCATCGCCCCAAGGAAGCTGTCCCCTGCGCCAGACACGCTGACGGGGTCCATGGCAAGGCCGTTCGCACGCAAGGCGATGTCGCGCGTGATGAGCAGGGCCCCGTCGGGGCCCATCGAGAGCGCAATGATCTCGATTCGATAGCCTTCGAGCAGGCGGCGGCCCGCCTCCAGCAGCGAGAACTCGTCGCCTCGGCTGGTCCCGGCAAGCTCCTGAAACTCCCGGAGGTTGGGCTTGATGAGATAGACGCCAGCCTCCAAGGCTGGCTTGAGCGCTGCACCGGACGTATCCACGATGACCTTGGCGGACCCTTTCGAGGCCCGAACGACCCTACCATAGAAATCAGCCGGTGCGCCGGGCGGCAGGCTGCCGCTTGCGACGACAAACCCAGCCTGCGGACTGAGGCGCGCAATTGCGTCGAGACATTGCCGCCATTCGAACTCGCTGAGGCAGGCGCCCGGAAATACCAGTCGAAATTGCTCCCGGCTGGTCTCGTCGAAAACGGTGATGTCTTCGCGGGTATCGTTCGCTATCGGGGTCACGATGCTGCGCACGTCCTCGCGTTCAATCAGCGCCGTCAGCGTTTGCCCGGTTGCGCCGCCGGCCGGGTAGACTGCGGTTGCGTCGAGGCCGAGCCGTTTCAGGACACGGGCCACATTGATTCCGCCACCTCCGGGATCACGATGAGGCTCGGCGCAGCGCATCTTCGTGAAGGGCGCCATCTTCCCGACCGAGGTCGAGATGTCGACTGCCGGGTTGATGGTCAGGGTCACGATGTGCGGATCGGCAGGCAGAACTCGCCCCGGCGCGGTAGCCTCGATCATCGCTGCATCGCCTTGATCAACCCGGCATACCAGGCGAAAGACGATTTCGGGGTTCGCCGCAGCGAAGCATAGTCAACGTGGCTCAAGCCGAACCTGATGCTGTACCCGGAGTCCCATTCGAAGTTGTCGAGCAGCGACCAGACGAAATAGCCGCGGACATCAACCTCGCTGGAAGCCGCCTCGTTCATCGCGTTGATATAAGCCTTCAGGAATTCGATCCGGCCCGGGTCGATCACAGCCGCGGTGCCATCGGGTTGGTCGAAATCTCCGTATCCGTTCTCGAGCACGTAAATGGGCAGGCCATAATCCCTGTGGACCGCCAGCAATGTCTGACGGAAGGCGTCCGGCTCGATCGGCCATCCGATCGGGGTCAAGGGAACGCCGGGCGGCTTGTCGCCGAAGTCGTAGCCCAGCATCGAATCCGCGCGGGCCTTCACATAGACCGGGCTATAGTGGTTCAGCCCAAACCAGTCGAGCGGACGGCAAATTTGCGTCAGGTCGCCTGGCTGCATATGGGGTTCGATCGCCGCGCGCATCGATGGCGGATATTCGCCGCGGCATTGCGGATCCGGAAAAGCCGCATTCCAGTACACGTCCAGGCGTGCCGCGGCCGCCGCATCGGCTTTGCTTGCGCTCGAAGGCCGGCATGGCTGTCGATTATGGATACAGCCGATCGAGGCATTGATCACGTTGGCGCGGAGCACGTCCACCGCCCTCCCGTGGGCGAGATTGACGTTGTGGATCATGCGGTGCAGCTTGTCTTCGCTGCTGCTATCCCGCTTGCCGAGCGAGCGGCTGAACAGGCTGAACATCGACGGCTCGTTGAATGTCGCAAAGCGCTTGACCCGGTCGCCGAAGCGCGCGGCGATCAAGCTGGCATAGTTGGCGAACCACACGGCCGATTCTCGATTGAGCCAGCCACCGCGCTCCTCCAGGGCCTGCGGAAGGTCCCAATGATACAGGCACAGCCATGGCTCGATACCGGCGGCCAGGAGCCCGTCGATCAGCCGGTGGTAGAATGAAAGGCCTGCCTCGTTGATAGGACCGTCCCCTTGCGGCAGGACGCGCGGCCATGCCACCGAGAACCGGTAGGCCTGAACGCCCAGCGCCGTCATGAGGCCGATATCTTCGCGGTAGCGGTGATAATGATCGCACGCGACGTCGCCGGTATCGTGGTTCTTGATTTCGCCAGCCCGGCAATAGATGTCCCAGATGCTCGATCCGCGCCCATCCTCCTGCGTTGCCCCTTCGATCTGGAAACTGGAGGTGGAAACGCCCCAGATGAAATCGGGGCGCAGGCTTGCGGTATCAGGCAGTTGCGTTGTCGGCATCGACGACCTGCTTCATTCAGCTTGATCGGTGACCGGATATGCTGTTGTGCGGTCAGCCAATGATCTCAGGCATGTTGTCCTGCGATAGTGGTAGTCATGCCGCTTCCGAGTGGTATTGAGATAAGTCAAGAAGCCCCGAGCCGGCCATGCGATGAATTGACGTCCTTAGAACGTTGCCGGGGCTAGCGCTTGCAAAGAACGAAATGGGGAGGGATCGTCGACGACGACCTCGACGGAAGCGGCTTTTTCCGCGTTGCCGAGCGCAACGGTGTGTTCTGGCTGGTCGATCCCGATGGTGGCAGATTTCTCTCCAAGGGAGTCAATACGGTCCGCTTCGACCAGGACGGCATCGGCGGGACCGAACACGTGCCTTACGCCGAGGCGTGCCGGAGCAAGTATGGCAGCCTTGGGGTGTGGCGCACGGCCGTGTCTGACCGGCTCGCAAGCTGGAAATTCAACACAGTTGGCTGCTGGTCAGACGAGCTTGTTGCCGGCGCGGGATCGCAATTGCTGACGACGACGCCGACCGCCGAACTCGGCGCCTCCTTCCGCCTGCACCGCCGCGATCAGGTCTTTCCGGATGTCTTCGATCCCGAGTTTTCAGCGCACATCCATGCGAGCGCTGATCAGCGTTGCAGGCATCGGCGCAATGATCCCGGCTTGCTCGGCACATTCATCGACAACGAACTGTACTGGTCACCTGACTGGCGCGGCAACGACGAGCTTCTGACGCTATTCCTGAATCTACCGTCTCGCCGGCCAGGCAAGGTCGCCGCAATCTCGGGCCTGCAGGCGCATTATCGGGATTTTGCTCAGTTCAATGCGGTCTGGCGAACCCAGGCGCGATCCTGGGAGGAACTCGACAGGATTGAACATGTCGCGGCACCGTTCGTGAGACTTCGGCCTGGCGTCTTGAACGATGCGCTCGAAACCAAGGCCAATTTGGCAAATCCTGTCCGCGAGGCATTCTCTGCCGATTGCGATGCCTTCGTCGCCGTGTTGGCCGACAAGTATTTCGAGCTGTGCGTCGCGGCCATCAGGGCGGCCGATCCCAATCATCTCGTCCTTGGATCCCGCTTCGGCTATCAGCCGCCGGCCGGCGTCATTGCCGCGGCCGGCCGCCATCTGGATGTGATCTCCTTCAATTGCTACGACTTCGACCCCGGCCCGATCATTGACGCTTATGCAGCGACCGGCAAGCCATGCTTGATCTCCGAATTCTCATTTCGAGGCGATGACGCAGGATTGCCAAACAGCAAAGGGGCGGGGCCAAGGCTGGCTACTCAGTTCGACCGCGCCCGGGCTTTCGAGGGCTACGTTGCGGCAGCCCTCAGCAAGCCGAACGTGGTCGGCTATCACTGGTTCGAGCATGCCGATCAGCCCGCCCAGGGACGATTTGATGGCGAGGATTCGAATTTCGGTACGGTGACCATTGACGATCGCGTCTACGAGGAGCTGACGAAGACGATGACCAGGGTTAACGCCGCGGCAGAACGTATTCATGCCGCTGCCGTCCCGGCTCTGATCTGAACCGGGCGGCGAGGCGTTAGGCCTCGGATCCTGGCGGTTTGGTCTCGGCGTCTGCCACCACGGCCATGGTGCGAAAGACACTCGAAGGATTGACGCTAATCGAATCGATGCCCAGTCCCGTCAGATACCGCGCTATCTCCGGATAGTTCGCAGGTGCTTCGCCGCAGATGCCGATATGACGATTGTTGCGCTTGGCGCCGACGATGGCTTGCCGGAACATCTCCAGCATTCCGGGATCGCGTTCGTCAAAATCGAAGGCCACGATATCGGAATCCCGGTCGACCCCCAACGTGAGCTGCGTGAGATCGTTGGAGCCGATCGAAAAGCCGTCGAACAGGTCTGCGAACGCATCGATCTGGATGACGTTATTCGGAATCTCGCACATCACGTAGATTTCGAGACCGTCTTCGCCACGCTTCAAACCATTGGCGGCCATCGTCGCGATCACCCGCCGGCCCTCTTCGACGGTCCGGCAAAACGGCACCATCACGCGCAGATTGGAGAGGCCCATATCCCGTCGCACAACGCGGAGCGCCGCACACTCCAGAGCAAACCCTTCCGTGTAGGCCGGGTGGCTGTAGCGGGAGGCGCCCCGGAATCCCAGCATCGGATTCTCCTCCCTGGGCTCGAAGCCATCTCCGCCGATCAGGCTGGCATATTCGTTGGTCTTGAAGTCGGAAAGCCGCACGATGACAGGCTTGGGATAGAATGCCGCGGCGATGGTGCCGACACCTTCCGCCAATCGTTGAACGAAGAAGTCGGCCGGGCTGTCGAAGCCCTTGACCAGACGCGCGATCTCGGCCCGCGCCTTGGCTGACGTCACTTTGTCCGGCTTGAGTAATGCCATCGGGTGCACGCGAATATGCTCGCTGATGATGAACTCCATCCGGGCAAGGCCCACGCCCGCCTGCGGCTGCATCGCCGTGCGGAACGCCATCTCCGGTGTTCCGACATTCACCATGATGGCCGTGCGGGGCTGCCGAAGCTCGCTCACCGATGTCCTGGTCACGTCAAACGCAACCTTTCCCTGATAGACTCGCCCGATATCGCCTTCGGCGCAGCAGATCGTGACTTCAGCTCCGGTCTTGATTGTTTCTGTCGCGAGCGTGGCTCCCACCACCGCGGGAATGCCGAGCTCCCGCGCCACGATCGCCGCATGGCAGGTGCGGCCACCTTTGTCGGTGACGATGCCGGCGGCGATCTTCATGACCGGCTCCCAATCGGGACTGGTGGCGGGGGCCACCAGGATCTCGCCCGGCCGGAAGGCCGCCAGGTCGTGCGCGGACACGACGCGGCGCGCACGGCCTGAAGCGATCTTCTCTCCCACGGCTCGGCCGCTGACAACGACTTGGCCGTGTTCTCTCAAATTATAAGTTTCGTAGACGGCCGCCGAACGCCGCGAGGCAACCGTCTCGGGTCGGGCCTGAATGATATAGAGCTGTCCGTCGGCACCGTCCTTGGCCCATTCGATGTCCATGGGCATCGCGGCCCCGGCGTGTTCGGAGTAGTGGGCTTCGATCTTGACGGCGATCTCGGCAAGCTTCAGCACTTCCGGGTCGGAAATGCAGAATTTCCGTCGTTCGGCTTCCGGCACCTTGCGGGTGAGCGTTGCATGGTCGCCGCCCCCCTTGCCGTAGATCATGCGGATTTGCTTCGCTCCGAGCCGGCGCTGCAGTACATGGCGATAACCCTGACTCAGCGTCGGCTTGTGGACGTAGAATTCGTCCGGATCGACCTGACCCTGCACGATGGTCTCGCCGAGACCGTAACATCCGGTGATGAAGACGACGTCGCGAAAGCCGGATTCGGTATCAAGCGTGAAGACGACCCCGCTCGCCGCCAGGTCCGATCGGACCATTTTCATCACGGCGACCGAAAGCGCGACCTTGAAGTGATCGAAACCGTTGTCGATACGGTAAGAGATTGCACGATCGGTGAAGATCGAAGCAAAGCAGCGCCGACAGGCATCGAACAGATCCTTTGGTCCGCGCACATTGAGAAAGCTCTCGTGCTGGCCCGCAAAGCTCGCCGTCGGCAGATCTTCGGCGGTTGCGGAGCTTCGCACGGCGACGGCAACCCCAGTTCCGGCCTCGCGTTCGAGCTGTCCGTACGCCTGCACGATCTGCCGGCGGAGAAGAGGCGAGTCCATCGCCTCGTATATGATCGCACGAGCCTTCGCCGCCCTGCTGGCGAGCAGCTTGATGTTGCTCTTGTCGATCCCGTCGAGGAGCCGGTGCAGCTCGCCCGCAACATTGTCACGTGACAACGCTTCACGATAGGCGTCGGCGGTGATCGCGAAGCCGTTGGGAACGGCGATTCCTCGCGAGGAGAGCGCAGAATACAGCTCGCCCAGCGACGCGGTCTTGCCCCCGACCAGACCGACGTCGGCTAGGCCAATTTCGTGAAATGATCTGATAAATCCACTCATGGCAACACCAGACCACGTCATGACGTCGCGCGGTTGAGCCAAGTCAACATTTCCGTCGTACAGGAATGGAGTGCGAAATGTCTCATCACTTGCCGCATCGGCCTGGAAAGGCGGATTGTTTGATTTCGGTCAAGCGTATTGCCGATCGTGAAGCGATAAAGAGCGATCGCATCCTTTGCCGGAGCATCATCATGTCTGTCGCAAGCGTCATGGTCTACGTCGATTCCGAGCAGCAGGAGGCAGGGCAGATTGCCGTTGCGGGGGATATTGCGAAGACGTTCGGAGCGGCCGTCCTGGGTGTTTCCGCGGTGGCCGTGGAGCCTCCCTTTGTCGCCGAAGGCGTCATCATCGAGCAGACCACCGAGGAAGATCTCAAGCGCATCAAGGCAACGCTTTCGGCCAAGAAGGCCTGGTTCAAGCGCGTCGTCGGGCTGCCAGACGAGACCGTCGAATGGCGCTGGGCCTTGCAGTATCCGACCGACTTCCTGGTCGAGCAAGCCCGCGCGGCCGACCTTGTGGTCGTCAAGCGCAGATCGCACACGGTCAGCCACTCCCACTTCTTCGATCCGGTCGGTGCCATGTTGCGGATGGGGCGTCCCACGCTATCGGTGCCGGAGCGCGTGACGAAGCTGTCCGGTGACCGCATCGTGGTCGGTTGGAAGGATACGAGGGAGGCGCGCCTCGCCGTGCGCGACGCGATGCCGTTTCTGACCAGGGCCTCCCAGGTCACGATCGCCGAAATCTGCGCGTCGAACGAACAGGATGCGGCCCGCAAGCGGGTTCGCGACGTGGCTGGTTATCTGCAGCGGCATGGGGTGCAGTGCCAGCACGAGATCCGCGTCCACACGGCGGAGCCGGATGGAGGCTATCTCATTCGGCTGGCATCCGAGCTCGACGCCGACCTCATCGTCGCCGGCGGCTATGGACACAGCCGGTTGGGAGAATGGATTTTCGGCGGCATGACCCAAACGCTGCACCAACAGGCCCCGGTCTGCCTGCTGATGTCGCATTGAGATCAACGAGGCAGGAGAGTGCGCAATGGGCAAGGATGGTGAAGCGGCTCACGAGAGCGCGGCGGTGCCAAAGGAGGAGATGCTCGCTCCTGATCATGGCAAGCGGGAGGTCGAGACCAATCGGTCGGATCGCACGCTCAAGAACGCCCTGGAAGACGACGAGGTGCGTGAGGCGCTGAAGCTGCATCGTCAGCGCCTCGGCAACGGCCTCTAGCCCGCTGCCCCCAACCGGAAGCATTTGAGCTGATGCAATCCTAACGTCCCGATGCGGCCTTCAGCGTCTCGAGATACGCCACGATGGCCTCGATCTGATAGTCCGCCAGTCGCGGGTTGGGCATGGCTTGGTCGGGTCCGAGCCTGCGATGGCTCGATGCCAGGAATTGCCTGAGGTCATCGGCCGAGAATGAGGGGCGATTTGCGATCTCAAGGAAGCTCGGCGCTGCGGGGCGGGACGCCGGCGTTTGCCTGGCGGCATCGTCCACGACATGGCACGTCCCGCAGGACGCATGGGCCAGCGCCCGGCCTTCGGTGAGTTGATCGACGAATAATTGGTTGGAGACCGGCGGGCGGACCGGGACCTCGATCGTGATCGAGGCGAAACCGCTGGTCCGGTGGCATCCGTTGCAATCGTTCGTCAAAGCCGAATAGGCTTTGGTAAACGCTGGCCCATCTTTTTGCAGGATCGCTTCGTTGACGGCCTGCAGTCGATCCTTGGTGACGGCGAGTCGTGATCGATCCGACAGGAGGTTGCCTGCCGTTTCGAGATTGCGGTCGATCTGTTGGATTTCGTCGCTCGCGAGCCCCCAATTGCTGAGCTTGCCCGCAAACCACAATTTGGCATGCTGGAGCTGGAGCCGCGTCATGAGCTCGGAGAGCGCACCAGGGGCTGGTGTTGTTTCCGCCGGCGCTTTCGTGCTCGAGACAGCCACCGTCGCAAAGCTCGCCAGGATGAAAAACGTCAGAAGGCGCATGCCAAATTCCCCGATGCCATGCCAGCATGGCAGCCGATCATCGCCGGGGGTTGATCTTGATCAAGCCCCTGTTCCGAGCGCCCATTACCTGTGAAGCTTCTCTGGAGTCGAAGACATGCGCGCGCATCAGATTATGTCCCGCCGGGTGATAGCCATTCGCCCAGAGGCCTCGATCGCCGACGCCATCAAGGTCATGCTGAGCCACCACATCAGCGGCCTGCCGGTTACGGATGCGGCGGGAAAGCTGGTTGGCATCCTGTGCGAAAGTGATTTCGTCCGGCGGGCCGAGTTGGCAACGGAGCATACCCGCAACCGGCTGCTGACCATCCTGCTTGGTGCGGACCGCGCCGCGCGTGAGTTCGTCAAGGAGAACGGCGGCAAGGTCGAGCAGGTGATGACGCGTGATCCGGTGACGGTCAGGGAAGATACTCCGCTGGCCGAGATTGCCGACCTGATGGAGCGACGAAGATTGAATCACGTCCCTGTCACGCGGGATGATCGCATTGTCGGCATCATTACCCGGTCCGACTTCCTGTCCGCGATCTCGGGTCCGCTGACCAGCGCAACCGGCTATTCGGAAGACGACAATCAGATCCGCCGATCGGTTCTTGCGAACATGACAGGCATGCCGTGGCAGCCCATCGGCCTGAACGCGAGCGTCAGGAAAGGCGTGGTAACGCTGCGAGGCGTCGTGAGGGGCGAGAACGCACGCCAGGCGGCGATCGTGGCTTGTGAGAAGGTTCCAGGTGTCCGCGGCGTTGACGACCGCCTTCAATCGACCTGGCCCGATCCGGAGGACGACTACGGCGGCGGCGATTTCGTGTCGCTGCAGGCTGAACCCCCCACGCTGGACGACGAGCCCTTGTAACGGCCGCTTGCACGGCATTTCACCAGCAATTATCGAGGAGCCCGTCGGTCTCGCTCGGTGTATACGGCAATCAGCCAGACGAGGGCGGTCACCAGCAACACGGTCACGACCGTCTGGATCAAACCGAAGTTCAGCGCGTCACGCGCGACGAACAAGGCCGTGATGGGCGCTGCCAGGGCAAACAGAATCCGAACGAGCCATCCAAGCATGATCGTCCTCGATCCGGGAGCGTTCGTGAGGTGAGGCTGCACTGTTGGCAGCCTCATCTCGGTTGACCATATCACGCGGCCTTGACATCGATCGTCTTGGCCGGCTTCTGTGCTTCTTCGGTCTTCGGCAGAACGACCTTGAGCACGCCATTCTTGAAAGTTGCCTCAATCTTGTCGGCATTGACGCCGTCCGGCAGTGCGAAGTAGCGCTCGAAGGAGCCATAGCGGCGCTCCGACAGGTAGTAGTCCTTCTTCTTCTCTTCGCTCTCTTCCTTCTTCTCGCCTCGGATGGTGAGACCGCCATTGGCGAGCTTGACGTCGATGTTCTTCTCGTCGAGGCCGGGAAGCTCCGCCGTGATCTCGTAAGCCTTGTCGCTCTCGGCGACATCGACGGCCGGCGCGTTGAAGGTCTTGGACAGATCTCGCTCGAGCCGTGCCAGCGACCGGAACGGCCGCTTCCAGAAACCGTTGCCAAAATCGTCGAAGATCTGGTCGATTTCGCTTCTCAGCGCCTGAAATGGCTGCCACGCCTCGCCAGCTGTTGCAGGCGCGGTGGACGTCTTGGTGACAGGCAGTTTGGTTTCTGTTGCCATGATCATCATCTCCTTCGAGGTTGACCATATCGGTCGCGTGAAAGAATAGTCATGGTCTGTCGCGCGTTGGTTGATTTCCCTCAAATTCAAAGGCAGCGCGTGCAAGATCGGATGCGCTGCTGCGCCCGCTCACGATGGCGATCTTGTTCCGATCAGGACGAGCCATGTGGATCGTTTTTGGTTGGGGTTGCTGAGTCCCAGTAAGTTAGTGATCCGCCATCTAGCCAAAATACCCTATACTTGGGCAGACCGTCTCAAGGATGGAACGTATGGATTTGCTGGCCCTCGCCGATTTCAATCTCGTTGCCAGGCATGGAGGGTTCGGGCGCGCGGCCCGGGCCTCCGGGCGCCCGAAGGCGACGCTCTCCCGCCGGGTCTCCGAACTGGAAAGCGGCCTCGACCTGCGGCTGTTCGAACGCGGAGCGCGCACATTGAAGCTCACCCAGGAAGGGCGTGCGCTGCACGAGCGGACGGGCGCGTTGCTGGCCGAGCTCGAGGAGAGCGCGGCGGCGATCGCCTCGGGCGGCGACAAGCCGCGCGGAAGGTTGCGGGTCAGCGCGCCTCTGCTTTTTTCGCAGACCGCAATGGGAAAGCTGGCCGCCGGCTTCGCCCTGAAATATCCGGACGTCCGGCTCGAGATCACGACGGAGGACCGCTCCGTCGATATGATCGAGGAAGGCTATGATCTGGTGATCAGGGTCAATCCGGATCCGGATGAAACGCTCGTCGGACGCATTCTGATGCGCGACCGGCTCGTAGTCGTGGCCGGTCCCGATCTCAAGCGTCCACGCGGCGATCGCCCCGTTCCGAGCGTAGTGCGGGGGCAGGGCGATCTAAGCCCTGCCTGGGACGTGACCGCACGAGGCCGGAAAGCCCGGATCACGACCGATCCGGTGCTTCGCCTGTCGTCGCTCATCATGATCCGCGATGCGGTCCGCGCAGGCGTCGGCGTCGCGCGTCTGCCCGTGTCGCTTGTCAGCCGCGACCTTGGCGCAGGCAGGCTCGTCCATTGGGGCGACGTCGATGCGCCGCCGATCGCGCTCTGGGCGCTTTACCCTTCGCGCAGACTGCTGAGCGCCCGCGTATCGACCTTCCTCGACTTCCTCAAGGAGGCCTTTCCTTCGGGGACGCCCGAGGAGCTCGCAGCGTTCATCGATTAGAACAGGGCAGGGGACAAAGACCAGCGCCTTGACAACGCCTTCCGGGAAGGAAATAGTTTAAGCTTAAAGTAATTGGCGGACGGCCTTGGCAGATGCGATCGCTGATTCTGCAAGGAGCAGGCGCGCCGCCCATCCCGATTTAGCGGAGCGACCCATGAGCTCACCGGCACAGACGATCTCGCGCGACTGGCTGGACTGGCCATTCTTCGAGCCGCGTCATCGCACTCTTTGCGACGCGCTCGACCGTTTCGTTGCGCAGGGTGGTCTTCAGCTTGCCGATCACCGCGACGTCGACGGCGCCTGCCGCAAGCTCGTGCGCGCGCTTGGCGCGGAGGGGCTGCTCGATTGCGCGGTCGCGGCGCCGGACGGCGATGTGGCGAGCATCGATTCCCGCTCCATCTGCCTGTCGCGTGAGACGCTGGCTTATGCAGACGGTCTCGCCGATTTTGCCTTCGCCATGCAGGGGCTCGGATCGGGCGCCATTGCGCTGGCGGGCTCGGCGGACCTGCGACACGCCGTGCTGCCGAAAGTCCGTTCGGGCGAATGGCTGGCGGCCTTCGCGCTTTCGGAGCAGGAGGCCGGCTCCGACGTAGCGGCCATGGCCTGCACGGCACGCGAAGACGGCGGCAGCTATGTCCTGAACGGCGAGAAGACCTGGATCTCCAACGGCGGCATCGCGGATGTCTACACGCTGTTTGCCCGAACTGGAGAAGCGCCGGGCGCGCGCGGCATTTCCGCGTTCGTCGTGTTTCCGGACGATCCCGGCTTCAGCGTTGCCGATCGCATCGACATCATCGCGCCGCATCCGCTGGCGACGCTGCGCCTGGACGATTGCCGTATTCCGAGCAGCCGGCGGCTCGGGTCGCCCGGTGCGGGGTTCAAGATCGCGATGCAGACCCTCGACATCTTCCGCGCTTCGGTTGCTGCAGCCGCTCTCGGCTTTGCCAGACGTGCGCTGGAAGAGGCGCGACTTCACGCGCAGACACGGCGCATGTTCGGCGCGACGTTGTCGGATCTGCAGCTCACCCAGGCCGCGCTCGGAGACATGATGACCGAGACCGACGCCGCCGCGCTGCTGACCTACCGCGCCGCCTGGCGCCGCGACGTCCAGAACCTCCCCACCACGCGTGAGGCGGCGATGGCCAAACTGGCCGCCACCGAGACCGCCCAGCGGGTCGTCGATCGCGCGGTGCAGATGTTTGGAGGACGGGGCGTGCGCAAGGGCGAAATCGTCGAGAGCCTGTATCGCGAGGTCCGCGCCCTTCGAATCTACGAAGG
This sequence comes from Bradyrhizobium campsiandrae, assembly GCF_014529705.1. Taxonomy (GTDB): domain Bacteria; phylum Pseudomonadota; class Alphaproteobacteria; order Rhizobiales; family Xanthobacteraceae; genus Bradyrhizobium; species Bradyrhizobium campsiandrae. The sequence goes on along the minus strand of NZ_JAANIH010000043.1, from coordinate 62,973 downwards.
GGCGACCGAGGTCCAGAAGCTGATCGTCGCGCGCGAACTGCTCAAGCCGCGCTGACCGGGTTCTTGCACCTGAAGCAATGCAGAATCCTCAACGGACCTATTGCGGCTCGATGCCGGCCGCCTTGATGATCCTTCCCCATTTGCCGATCTCGGCCTTCAGAAAAGCTTCGAGCGCTTCGGGCGTTGCGCGCTCGGCGTCGACAGGAGCCATGCTGAGCTCGGCGAAGCGGTTGACGAGCGTGGGATCCTTGAGAGCCGTCTGGAGCGCACCGACAAGCAGGTCGATGACCGGCTTCGGAGTGCCGTGCGGCGCATAGAGGCCGTACCAGGTGGTCACGTCGAATTCCGGAGCACCGGCTTCGGCCGAGGTTGGAACGTCTGGCAGCGTCGCCACGCGCTTCTTGCTGGTGATTGCGTAGCCTTTGATGGTGCCGGACTGGATATAGGGCGTCGGTCCGGTGGCGGGATCGCAATAGACATCGATGTGGCCCGCGATGACGTCATTCAGCGCGGGCCCCCCGCCCTTGTAGTAGATCGGCGTGAGCTTGGTGTCGGTGGCGCTCATGAACATCAGGCCGCAGAGCTGCGAGGCCGAGCCGAGACCGACATTGCCGAACGTGATCTTGTCGCCCTCACTGCGGATGCGGGCGATGAGCTCGCCAAGGTCCTTGGCCGGGAAATTCGGTCGGGCGACGAGGATCATCGGCACGTCGGTCACGAGCCCGATCATGGCGAAATCGCCGACCGGATCGAATGGCAGCCTGGCGTAGAGCGCGGGCGCGGTGGCCTGGCCGACATGCATCAGGAGCAGCGTGTAGCCGTCCGGCGCGGCCTTGGCGACGCGGTTGGTGCCGAGCGTGCCGCCGGCGCCGACGACATTCTCGATGACGACGGACTGCTTCAACGTCGCGCTCATGGCATTGCCGAGAATGCGGGCGATGACGTCGCCGGGGCCGCCGGCGGAGAAGGGCACGATCATCGTGACCGGGCGGGAGGGATAGTCGTCCGCCATCGCGAGGCCGCAAGGGAAGAGCAGAAGGGACAGGATCAGCGATCGTACAACAGACTTCATCGAGCACTCCCTGGCGGCAGTTTTTCTAGTCGTCGGAAGGCGCCGCCTCCTTGGCCGCCGACGATTTTTCAATCATGTCGAGCGCGGCCACGGCCGCCGCGTTGATATGGTCGACGCAGCAGCGCTCGGCGAGGTCAGGATCGCCGCTCTGGATCGCGCGCCAGATCGCGGTGACCTCGCGCAGGCTCTTGTTGATCCGCTTCGGCTGCGACATCGAGGTGATCCGCAACAGCTGGATGCGGTCGTGGAGCGGCTTGAGCGCCCGCTCGATGAAGGCGTTGCGGCAGCCGCCGATCAGCGCGGCATAGAAGTCGGTCTTGGCTTCGAGGCAACCGACCAGATCCTGCTTGGCGGCAGCAGCCTTCAGCCGTGTCAACGCGTCTCCGATCCGGCGTGCCACGTCGGGGTCGTTCAGCCGGGCGCATTCGCGGCCGGCGTATCCTTCGAGCACCGCCCGCGCCGCGTAAAGCTGCCGGGCCTCCTCTAGGCTGATCGTGGAAACCACGGGACCGCGATGGGGGACGGTGTTGACCAGGCCGTCGGCCTCCAGCGCCCGCAGCGCCTCGCGGATCGAGGGGCGGCTGACGCCCATCATCTCGCAGAGTTCGCGCTCGACCAGCCGCTGCCCTGGTTTGAGCGTTCCGGACATGATCGCCTCGCGCAGCTTTTGGGCGACCATCGCCCGGACGGTCGGGACGTCCTCGATGCGGAGTGTCGACTGCAATTCGGGACGTCTTTCCATGTCCGGATCCTGTTCGGGAAAACTCAGTACCGGTTTACAGGCAGAATCATCATTTCGGCAATTTGAACGTGCGGAGGCTGGTCGAGCGCGAAGACGATCGACCGGGCGATATCGGCCGCGTCGAGCGCCATCCTGAACTGGTCGAAATAGTCCTTCTCTTTCCGCGTATCGCCGCGGTAGCGGGTCAGGATGATATTGGTCCGGGTCAGGCCGGGCTGGAGCTCGGTGACCCGGATCGCCGTTTCCGCGAGCTCGCCCCTGAGGGTCTCGGTGAACATATGCACGCCCGCCTTGCTGGTGCTGTAGGCGGCCATGTCGGGGACGATCCGGACCGCGTTGATCGAGCTGATGTTGACGACATGTCCGGAATTGCGCTGGACCATGTCGGGCAGAATGGCGCGGGTGACCCGCATCAGGCCGATCAGGTTGGTCTGGATGATGTTGGACCAGTCGTCCGCGGAGCCGATGTCGAAGCGGGTCCGCCCGCCGATATCGTGGCCGGCGTTGTTGATCAGCACATCGACCGGCTTGAAATGGCCGGGAATGATATCAGGCAGGCGGTCCACGGCCTTTGCGTCGCTGATGTCGAGCTGGATCGGAAACACCGCGTCCCCGCCCGTCGCCGCCAGCTCCTGGAGCGCCTTGGCGTCACGGTCGACAAGCACGACGCGGCGGCCGCTCTCCAGCAGCGCCCTGGTGATCGCGCGCCCCATGCCGCCGGCAGCACCGGTCAGCACGACGGTGTGGCCTTGTTGCTCGGTCATCGAAGCACTCCTATTCCGATGTTGTCATGCGGCGGACCAGCCGCCGTCGATCGGCAGGCTGGCTCCGGTGATGTCGTTTGCGGCGGAGCCACAGAGAAAGACGACCATGGCGGCGACGGCGTTCATCTCGACGAAACGCCGCGTCGGCTGGCGTTCGCCGAGATATTCGAACGTCACGTCGTCGATTCGACGTCCGCTGGTCTCGGCAATGCCTGCGATCTTGTTCAGGATCGCAGGCGTCGGCAGCGTGCCGGGGCAGAGCGTGTTGCAGGTGATGCCGCTGCGGGCCGTCTCGATGGCGACCGCACGCGTGATGCCCAGGATTGCGGTCTTGGTGGTGACGTAGTCGATGCGGTCCTCGACCGCGCGGCTGGAATAGATCGAGCCCATATTGATGATGCGGCCCCAGCCCCGCTGCTTCATCGCCGGCAGCGCCAGGCGGATCAAATGGAACGGCGCCGAGAGGTTGACGGCGAGCGCCTGCTCCCACTTCTCCGGCGGGAACTGCTCGACCGCGCAGAAATGCCTGACAACGGCGTTGTTGACGAGAATGTCGATAGCGTCGCAGCGGTCGAGCAGATCGGCCATCATGGCCTCGATCGCCTCGCGCTGAGCGAGATCGACACCGGCCGCGATGATCTCCACGCCGAAGCGGGCGCGGAGATCATCCGCGGCCTGCTTCGGCGCGACGAGATCATGAAGGATGATGTTGGCGCCAGCGCCGGCCAGGCCTTCGGCGATGGCAAGGCCAAGGCCCGCCGTCGCGCCGGTCACGAGTGCCCATTTGCCCTTCATCGCAGCCGTGCTCCACTAGGTCTTGTCGAGATCGGCGAAGACTTCCTTCGCATTGCGGAACGCATCGACGCCCGCCGGAACGCCGCAATAGATCGCGACCTGCATGAAGACCTCGCGGATCTCTTCCCTGGTGGCGCCATTGGCGAGCGCGCCGCGGACATGGGTCTTCAATTCGTGCGGGCGATTGAGCGCGCAGAGCATCGCCAGATTGAGGAAGCTGCGGGTCTTGCGTGTCAGGCCCTCGCGGCCCCAGACGTAGCCCCAGCAATACTCCGTGGTGAGGTCCTGCATCGGGCGATTGAACTCGTCCGCCGATGCGATCGCCTTGTCGACGAACTCGTTGCCGAGCACGCTCTTGCGGATTTCGAGACCGCGGTCGTAGGTCGCCTTGTCCATGTTGTTCTCCGATTCTTGTCAGGGCGGGTATCAGCTCTTCGGCCAGAACGGTTTTGCCAGTGCGAGCTCGGGCGGGAATACCGTCACCGGCACGCCGGACTGCCACTGCACGATGGTCATGCCGGCGCCGACGCGGCGGCCCTTCTCGTCGAACTTGATCTCGCCGAGCGGGTAGTATTTCGAGGGCCCGCCATCCATCGTGCGCAGCGCCTCGCCGACGGCGACGCGGTCGGCCTTGCCGGCCTTCTCCAGGGCGTCCTTGATCACCCACATGTCGCCATAGGTGGAGATCGCGTTCTGCGTCATCCACGGCTCCTTGTAGCGGGTCTTCAATTCGGCGATCAGCGCCTCGTGGCCCTTGGCGCCCCAACTGGCGACGCAGGTCAGGACGCCTTGCAGCAGTTCGGGGCTGACGGTCTGCAGCATGTCCGGCTCGGCAATTGCGATGCCGAACGAGATGGTTGGCACCTTGCCCTGACCGAGACCGAACTCGTTCATCTTCTCGAGCAGCAGCTTTGCGTCCGAGATCACCGTCGGCAGGAAGAACAGCAGGTCGGGTTTCGCCGAGCGAATCTTCTGCACCAGCGATGTCGCATCCGCCAGCGGCGGCGTGAAGGTCTCGTCGACGATCAGCTGCAGCTGGTTCTCCGCCAGCAGGCCGTCGCGCATCGCCTTCGCGGAGGCGATCGAGGCGCCGGTGTTGTCGGTCAGGATCGCGACCGTCTTCGGCCGCTTGCCGGAGACCGTCTCCGCCAGCTTGATGAGCTGCGGCAACGCCTGCTTTGCCTGCGAACCCGCGGTGGCCGCGGTCTGGAACACGTATTTGAAGCCGCGGTCGGTGATGAGGTCGGAGTAGGAGAGGGTGAGCACGGGCAAGTTGGCGCGTTCGGTGACCTCGGTCACCGCGAGCGTGAACGAGGACAGATACGCGCCGCTGGCGGCAACCAGATCGGTCTCCTGCGCCACCATGCGCTGCGCGGCGTTCTTGGCCTTCTCCGTGGTGTCGCCGGAATCGAGCACGACGAGCTTCAGTTTGGCGCCACCGAGCGCCTTGATGCCGCCTTGCGCGTTGATGTGATCGATCGCCATCTCGGCGCCTTCGCGCATCACCGTGCCCGGCCGGGCATACAGCCCGGAGATCGGGACCAGCAGGCCGACCTTCACCTCGGCAGGCTGCTGCGCCCATGCGGTGCGGGATGCGATCAGCGTGCCGGAGGCGCCGGCAAGCAATGTTCGCCGCGAGATCGTGAGTTTGTTTTTTGCTGTCATGACAATTCTCCTCCCTGAAATTCGCGCGACGCTGTCAGGATTTCTTCGGCCAGAACGGCTCTGCCTGCGCGAGTTCGGGCGGATAAACGGTGACGGGCACGCCCGATTGCCACTGCACGATGACGACGCCGGCGCCGACTCTGCGGCCCTTCTCGTCGAATTTGAGCTGACCGCCCGGATAGTATTTGGAATCGCCGGCATCCAGCGTCCGAAGCGCCTGCGCGACCGCATTGCGGTCGGCCTTGCCGGCCTTCTCCAGCGCCTCCTTCATCACCCACATGTCGCCATAGGTCGAGATGACGTTCTGCGTCGCCCAGGGCTCCTTGTATTTGGCCTTGAGCTCGGCGATCAGGGGTTCGTGGCCTTTCGCGCCCCAGCTGGCGACGATGGTCATGATGCCCTGCACGATCTCCGGGCTCACGCTCTGGAGCATGTCGGGCTCGGCGATGGTGATGCTGAACGACACGGTGGGGATCTTGCCCTGGCCGAGGCCGAACTCGCTGATCTTCTCCAGCCCGAGCTTGGCGTCCGAGACCGCGTTCGGCATGAACAGCAGCAGGTCGGGCTTGGCGGAGCGGACCTTCTGGATCAGCGGCGTCGCATCAGACAGCGGCGGGGTCCACACTTCCTCGACGACGAGCTGGAGGCCCTCCTGCGCAAACAGCTTCTCCTTGAGCGCCTTGGCAGTGGCGACCGAGGTGGCGGTATTGTCCATCAACATCGCCACCGTCTTCGGCCGCTTGCCAGATGCCTTCTCGGCGAGCTTCATCAGGGTCGGCAAGCCAAGCTCCGATTGACGGCTCGCGGTCGCGGCGGTCTGGAAGATGTACTTGAAGCCGCGGTCGGTCAGCAGGTCCGAATAAGACAGCGTCAGCATCGGCAATTCGGCACGCTCGGTGACTTCGGTGACTGCGAGCGTGAACGAGGAAAGATAGGAGCCGGTGGCCGCGACGAGATCGGGCTCCTGCGCGACCATGCGCTGCGCCGCGTTCTTGGCCTTCTCGGTGGTGTCGCCGCAGTCGATCACCACCAGTTTCAGCTTGGCACCGCCAAGCGCCTTGATGCCGCCCTGCGCGTTGATGTGGTCGATGCCCATCTCGGCGCCCATCTTCATCACCTGGCCGGGACGGGTGTAGATGCCCGACAGCGGCACGATCAGCCCGACCTTCACTTCGGCCGGAGCCTGCGCGCGTGCCACGCAGGCGAAGCCGACCGCGGCGGCGCCGGATAGCACGGTCCGGCGCGATAGCCTTTTCGATGCCCTGCTCATTTGTGTTCTCTCCCTTGTCTTTGTTTTTATGTTGGTCACATGCCGAGATAGGCCTTCCGCACGCGATCGTCGGCGCGCAGCGTGTCGTTGTTGCCTTCGAGCACGACGTGTCCAGCCTCGAGGACGTAGCCGTGGTCGGCCGATTCCAGCGCTTCCGCGACGCGCTGTTCGACCAGCAGCATGGTCAGGCCGGACTGACGCCTGATCTCGATCAGCCGCTCGAAGATGAAGTCGGCGGTCGATGGGGCGAGGCCCATCGACGGTTCGTCCAGCATCAGGAGTTTTGGCGAGGAGGCGAGGCCGCGGCCGATCGCCAGCATCTGCTGTTGCCCCCCGGACATCGTGCCCGCGAACTGGTCGCGGCGCTCCTTCAGCACCGGCAACCATTCGAAGATGCGCTCGATATTGGTCCGCCAGTCGCGCCGGCCACTTTCCGTCATCGCGCCCATCTCCAGGTTCTCCATCACCGTCAATGACGGGAACACCTGGCGCCCTTCGGGCACATGGGCGATGCCGAGATGGGCACGCTGCGGCGGTGGCACGGCGAGCAGATCGACGCCGTCAAAGGTGATTTTTCCGCCGCTTGGCTTCACGATGCCGGAGATCGTCTTGAACAACGTGGTCTTGCCGGCGCCGTTGGGCCCGACGATCGCGACAAACTGGCCCGCGCCGACATCGATCGAGACGTCGTTCAGGACTGGCTTTGCGGAATAGCCCGCGCTCAATCCCTCAATTCGCAGCATGGCCCACCCACTTCTTGCCGAGATAGGCCTCGATCACCCGGTTGTCGCGCGTCACCACCTCCGGCAGGCCCTCGGTGATGACGGCGCCGTGGTCGAGTACGAGAAAGCGGTCGACGAGCCGGACCATCGCCTGCATGGTGTGCTCGATGATCGCGATGGTCATGCCGTCGCGCGCGAGTTGCTGGATCACGGCGACGACCTCGTCCGCTTCGCCGTGCCCGAGGCCGGCGAGGGTCTCGTCGAGCAGCAGGATGCGGGGCTGGCCGGCGATCGCGCGGGCCAGCTCCATCAGCCGCAGCTCCTTGGTCGAGAGCTCGCCGGCAACGCGATCGGCCACTGCGGAGAGCCCGACACGGGCGACAGCATCGGCAGCAAATTGGCGCGCCTGGTCGTCGGAGCCGGCGCGCACATAGGCGCCGACCACGACATTGTCGAGGATCGACATACGCAGGAATGGCCGCATTACCTGGAAGGTGCGGCCAATGCCGGCCTCGCAGATGACGTGCGGCCGCTGACCGGACATGTTGCGCCCGTCGATCAGGACCTCGCCCTGGCTCGGCTTCAGAAAACCGTTGAGGAGATTGAACAACGTGGTCTTGCCGGCGCCGTTGGGGCCGATGATGCCGAGGATTTCGTTCTGGTGCAGCCTGAAGCTGACATCCTGCAAGGCCTTGAGGCCGCCAAAGGAGCGCGAGAGATTGCGAACCTCGAGCACGACATCGCCGGGGGCAGCGCGCTGCCGCGCGGCCGGCTTCAACGTCGTGACGTTGGCAGCGGCTGCTTCCGGCGTCGCGCCAGCGGTCGCCTTGGATCCGGTCCGCCGGCGCAGGACGTCGCGCAATCTCCAGAACAGGCCTTCCGGCGCGAGCAGGATCACGGACACGATGGCAATGCCGAAGATGACGCCCTGAATACCGGGGATGCGCGCGCCGGCCTCGGCGTGCAGGATCTCGGCGAGCGGGATCAGGATTACCGAGCCGATGACAGGTCCCCAGACTGTGCCGACGCCGCCGAACATCGCCACCGTCAGCGCCTGCGCCGACACCAGCATGCCGAACACCGATTGCGGGGTCACGACCAGCAGCACCTGCGCATAGAAGCCACCGATCGCGGCGGCGATGGCGCCGCTCAGCGTGATCGCGCGCAGTTTCCAGGCCAGCGTGTTGATACCGGCAGCTTCCGCCGCGGCTTCGTTCTGCTTGATCGCGAGCAGCGCCATGCCGAAGCGCGAGCGCTCGATCACCTGCGACAGCACGATGGTGGCCAGCATGATCGCGAGCCCGAGCAGCGTGTAGATATGGGGGTCGGAGAACTGCATGTAGGCGATCGGCGCGTCGCGCTTGATCGGAAGGGTCACCTCCTGGAAGCCGAGCCACTCGAACACGTAGAGAATGGCGAGCGGATAGGCCAGCATCGCCAGCGCGAAGTAGTGGCCCTGCAGGCGGAATGTGGGGAAGCCGATCAGCAGGCCAGCGATGCCGCCGAGCATGGCAGCGATCGGGATCAGCAGCCAGGGCGAGATGTTGAAATAGATCTGCCCGAGCGCTGTCGCATAGGCGCCGATGCCGAAGAAGGCGGCATGGCCGAACGAGATCAGTCCGGTGTAGCCGCTGAGCAGATTCCAGGACAGGCCGAACACCGCCCACACCGGCACCAGCGTCAGGATCAACTGGTAGTACGAGTTGGTGACGCTGAGCGAGATGCCGGCATAAGCGAGCGTGAACAGCAGCGGCGGCAGAAACGAGCGCATCCGGAGCATGGTCACGTCCTCTCGACCATGCGCCCGAAGAAACCTTGCGGACGGAAGAAGATGATGAGGAGGAAGACGGCGAAGATCGCCGCGTTCTGCAGCTGCGTCGGCAGGATCAGCGTCGACATTTGCTGCACGAGGCCGATCGTCATGCCGCCCCAGAACGCACCGATGATGCTGCCCATGCCGCCGAGCACGACGCCGGCATACATGACGATGACGTATTCCAGGCCGACGAAGGGATGGAACGGATAGTTGGTGGCGAGCAGGCCGCCGGCAATCGCGGTGATGCCGCAGCCGAGCGCGAAAGCGGTGCGGTGCGCGCGGTCGACGTCGATGCCCATATAGGTCGCCGCGGTCGGATTGTCCGCGGCGGCGCGCAGCGACTTTCCGATCCGGGTGCGCGTGATCAGCAGCGAGAGCAGGATCATCATCGCCAGCGAGACCAGCATGTCGATGCTGCGGGCCTTGTTGAGGAAGATGCTCATGTCGAAGAACGGGCCGAGCTCCCAGGCTGAACTCGACAGCGGCGTGCGGATCGAGGCCAGCACCGAGCCGAACACGATCAGGCCGCCGTTCTGCAGGATCAACGCGATGCCGAGCGTGAGGATCAGCTGAGCGTAATGGCCTTCGCCTTCGAGCGAAGCGGTGCGCGTGCCCGATACGTGCGAGATCAGCGTGCGGTGGACGAAATAGCCGAACACCGCGAGCACGGGCCCGGCCAGCAGGATGGCGACGAACGGCCCGACCGTGTTGCCGAACACCGCCTGCACGCCGGCGGCGGTGAAGAGATAGAAGGCGGTATACATGCCGAGCATCATGAAGTCGCCGTGAGCGAAGTTGATGACGCGCATGACGCCGAAGATCAGGCCGAGCCCGACGCACATCAGCCCGTAGACGGCACCGATCAGCAGGCCCGCTGCCAGCGCTTGCAGAAATCCCTCCATCAGCCTCGCCTCCGCGCGGCTGACGAATCTAGGCTGGTCTCCAGGTCGACCATGTTTCCCCCGTACTCTTTCGGCACTTCTTATGATGCCGATCGTAAAACCCGTTCCGTCGTGTCCAGGCGGCATTGCGCGGCGATGGCGCCGGCATGGCCGAGCCGCTCGCAATCGTCGACCAACTGCTCAAGCCGGGACGCACGGTCCTCGCCGAGCACGCGGGCCGCAGCAGCGCGAAAGCGTGCACGAATTTCTGATGGCGCTGCCGCGATGACGTCGGGCAACGCATGCCGGATCGCCCGGCCGCTGCGCAGATGCACGGTCACGTCCGCACCCTGCTTGCCGGGAAAGGCGGCGGTGAAGCCGGCATCGGCCTTGAGGTCGGTGACTGCAACCAGGCGAATGATGTCGGCATCATCGAGCTCGCTGTAATTGTCCTCCTCGATCTCACCCCGCGCCAGCGTCGCCGCGACGCTGAACGGAATGCTCATCTTGGCCTGCAGCGCGTTGCGATAGGGGCCCATGGAGTCGCAGCCGGGATAGCGCACGGCGGCATCGGGCGCGCGGATGACGACGCGGTCGATCTCCTCGGTGCCGGCGAGCTCGTGCGAGACGCGAAGCGCGGCTTGCGCGGCGGTCTGCGCGAAATTGCAGGCCGGGACCGGCTTGTTGTAGACGGCCATGATTTCGCATTCGCCGTTCGGGAACAGCACGATGCTGTCGGGTGCGGCCTGGCGGCGATAGGCGGCGAACAGGCCGGCCTCGCCCTCGAGGATCGTTTCCGATCCGAACGCGCCGGCTGCGGCCAAGCCGACCGCCTTGATCGCGTTGCTGGCGGCAAAGCCCGGATGGAAGTACATGTCGGAGCCGCCGGCATGCGGCCACTCGTTCAGCCCGCTCGATGTATTGGCCGCGATCGCGATGGCGCTGGTCGCCTGGTCCTCGGACAGTCCGAGCGCAAAACTCCCCGCGAGCGCCGCGCCCGGAGGGGCCACGAGCCCGGTCGGGCGATAGAGCCGGGCGAGATCGGAATTCAGCAGCGCGCGGCCGATCCGCGCGCCGGTCTCATAGCCGATGATGGCGGATACGAGCAGCCTAGCGCCGTGCAGCGACGCCTGTTCCGACAATGCAAGCAGCGCCGGCCAGATCACGACGCCATGATGCGCGATGCTGGCCGCATGCATGTCTTCGCGCACGAGGCCGTGCCCCATCACCGCATTGGCAAAGGCAGCGTCTGCTGAGGACGAGAGCTGCGACGTTCCGATGATGGTCGCGCGGCCGCCGGCTTGCGCGATGGCAACGGCCTGGCGGCTCCAGGGATGCTGGCCGGCCTCGAAGGCGCAGGAGAGGAAGTCGAGCAGGCAGAGCTTTGTCTTGGCGACGATGTCAGGCCCGAAATCACCGAGATCGAGCGCGAGCACGCTCCGCGCCATCTGGCGCGCGAGCGAGACCTTGCCTGATCCGGTCGGGCCGATCGTCATCGTAATCGCTCTCCCTGAATGTGTGTGCTCAGCCGCGCATCTCGACGCCGGCCCACTCCTCGAGCACCTTTGCGATCGAGGTGAAGTCGGACGAGGCGCCATATTTGGCGTTGGTGATCGCGAGCATCTGCCGCACCACCGCGCCACAGACCATCGGCACGCCCATCGCTTCCGCCTCGTCGACGCAGAGGCGAACGTCCTTGTAGGAGAGGCCGGTGGCGAAGCCGAAATCGAACGTGCCGGGCAGCACGGCGCGCGGGAATTTGTCCTCGGAGGCGCTGTTGCGGCCGCTGCTGGCATTGATGATGTCGATCAGCACCTTGGCATTGACACCGCCCTTGACGCCCATCGCCACCGCTTCCGAGGTGATGACGAGTGCCGCCGCCGCCATCAGATTGTTGGCGAGCTTGGCCGTCTGCGCTACGCCGGGCTTGTCGCCGGTGTAGAACAGCTTGCCGAAGTTCTTCAGGATCGGCTGCACGGTCTCGAAGGTCGCCTGCGGACACGACACCATCACGGCCAGCGTGCCGTTGACGGCGCCCTTGATGCCGCCGCTGACGGGTGCGTCGACCAGCGTCATGCCCTTGGCCTTCAGGCCTTCCGCAACCAGCTTCGCCGCGCCAGGACCGGAGGTCGAGAGATCGACGACGATCTTGGTGCGGTTGCCGCTGCTGATGCCATCCTGGCCGAGCGTGACGGCCTTGACGATGTCGGGCGTCGGCAGGCTGACGAGCACGATGTCGGCGCGCGAGGCGACGTCGGCCGGCGACTTCGCCAGTTGCGCGCCGCGCTTGACCAGTGGCTGCATCGCCTCGGCCTGCGTGTCGTAGACGACGAGCGAATAGCCCGCGTCGATCAATCGCCCTGCCATGGGGCCGCCCATGCGGCCCGTGCCGATTACGCCGAGGATCTCTCCCGCCATCGTCCACTCCCTGTCGCGCGATCCCGTGACGGGCGCGCCTTCTTGATCTCGTTGGTCAATCGTTGTCGCCGGCCAGCCTTGTCGGCCGCCGTCGTCGTGGCGGCGGGATTCCCGCACCAGCGGATGGATTGTTATGATTGTCAGACAAGCTGTCAAGCATAACATTTGGGGTCGACAGTTTGACGCGGATCGTCCTATGGTCCGGGAAAACGAGGAAGACGCCCCGCGTGCCGCAAGATTCCATAACGAGTGTGAGCAGGACGCTCGCTGATTTCGTCGCGGCGTCGTCATGGGCGGACGTGCAGGCGCAGAGCCATGAGGCGCGGCGCTCGATCCTCAATTTCTTTGCGACCGCGCTCGGCTCCGCCCGCGATCCCGTGGTCGCCGCCGCCATGCGCACGCTGGCGCCGTTCAGCGGCGCCGCGACATCGACGATCATCGGCCACACGCAGCCGATGGACGCACTCTGCGCCGCGTTCCTCAATGCCATCTCGGCGAATTTGCTCGACTTCGACGATACCCATCCCGAGACGATCATTCATCCGGCGGCTCCGGTCGCCGCCGCGATATTCGCGCTTTCCGAGACGCGAAAACTATCCGGGCGCGAGGTGCTGACGGCGTTCATTCTCGGCGTCGATGTCGAGTGCCGCATCGGCAGTTCGGTCTCGCCGCGGCATTATGCGCGCGGCTGGCACATCACCTCGACCTGCGGAATTTTTGGCGCCGCCGCGGCCTGTGCGAAGCTCCTGGGTCTGCCGGCCGAAGGCATTGCGAACGCGATCGGAGTGGCGGCGAGCCAGTCGGCCGGCAATGTCGAAAACCTGCCGAGCGCGGCCAAGAATGTCAGCGTCGGCAACGCCGCGCGCAACGGCCTGTTCGCGGCCTTGCTCGCACAACAGGGCTATGAAGCCGCGCCACGCGCGATCGAAGGCCCGCTCGGCTGGGCGCGCACCATGGGCGACGAGCCCGATATTGCCCGGCTTCTCGACGGTCTCGGCAAGAGCTGGGAAATCGCGAAAAACACCTACAAGCCCTATCCCGCGGGCATCGTCTTCCATTCGGTCATCGATGCCTGCCTGCTGCTGCGCGAACGGATCGGCCGCAAGGTCGAACAGGTCGCCTCGGTGACCGTGCACGGCTCAGCCCTGCTGCTCGCGCGCGGCGACCGCGCCGTCAACAATGAGCGCGATGCGCGCGTCAGCATTCATCATTGCGTCGCCTGTGGATTGTTGCTCGGCAAGGCGGGCGTCGCCGAGTTCGCCCGTGAGATCGTGCTCCGGCCCGATATGGCGCAGTTGCGGCAGAAGGTCAGGGCGGAGCTCGATGCCCGGATGCCCGACGGTGCCGCACGCGTCAGCTTGCGGCTGTTGTCCGGCGAAGAGCTCACCGAGACCGTGACGTCGCCGCGCGGCAGCCAGACTGCGCCGCTGTCGGACCGCGACATCGAGGAGAAGCTGCGCGAATGCATGCGGTCCGGCCGAAGCGACTGGAATGCGGATCGCGTCATCGACGCGGTCTGGCGGCTCGATGCCGTCGATGACGTCGGCAATCTCCTGCAATCGTTGCGGGCGCCATCTGGTCAAACAACTTCCAACTAGACTCTCTCAAGACCTGAAAGGGACGATCATGAGCAAGACCGAACTGTTCGAAAAAGGCCTCAAGGTTCGCAAGGAGGTGCTTGGCGAGGACTATGTCAACAAGTCGATCGCCGGTGCCGACGAGTTCACGCGGACCATGGCGGAATGGTCGACCGAATTCTGCTGGGGCGCGCTGTGGACGCGGCCCGGGGTCGACCGGCGCACGCGCTCGATCGTCAATCTGGCGATGCTCGGCGCACTGAACCGGCCGCACGAATTGAAGCTGCATGTCAAGGGCGCGCTGAAGAACGGGCTGACCAAGGAGGAGATCAAGGAGATCCTGCTGCAGGTCGCCGTCTATTGCGGCGTGCCCGCCGGCATCGATGCGTTTCGCAATGCGCGCGAGGCGTTCAACGAGGTCGACGCGGGATCCTGAAGCACCGCATTGCGCTGGTGGAAGCGATGAGCGAGCCGGAATACGAGCTTTTTGCGATCCGCTACGCAACGCGGGATGCGCAGCGGAGCGAGCATTTCATCGGCGGCGACCCGCACGACGGGCCGATGCCGATGGACTATTTCATCTGGCTGGCGCGGGGAGGCGGACGCGTCTTCGTCATCGACACCGGCTTCAACGCCGCGATCGCCAAGCAGCGCAGGCGGACCTTCCTGCGCTGCCCGGTTGAGACGCTTCGCGCCTTCGATATCGACGCCGCCGACGTCGGGGACGTGATCCTGACGCATCTGCACTACGACCACGCCGGCAATTTCGACCGGTTTCCGAACGCGCGATTTCATCTGCAGGAGCGTGAACTGGCGTATGCGACCGGCCGCTACATGCAATATCCGAGGCTGTCGCATTCCTTCGAGGTCGAGGATGTCTGTGGGATCGTGCGCCTCAACTATGCGCGCCGTGTCCTGTTCTACGATGGCGATGCCGAAATTGCGCCGGGATTGACGGTCCATGCGGCGGGCGGGCATTCGGCCGGTCTTCAGTTCGTCCGCGTCAGGACCCGCCGGGGCTACGTCGTGCTGGCCTCCGACGTCAGCCACTTCTACGAGAACATGGCCAGCGAGCGCCCGTTCACGACCGCCTTTCATGTCGGCGACATGCTGGCGGGTTTCGACAAGCTGCGGGCTGCCGCGCCGGATGCGGATCACATTGTTCCCGGTCATGATCCGCTGGTGATGAAGCTCTATCCGGCACCAAGCCCGGACCTCAGCGGTGTCGCGGTCCGGCTCGACCTTGCACCATCCCAAGCTGGGTTTTAGGGCACTGACGCGGGCAACAAGGCCGCCGCAAGGCTGATAGAGGCACAGCCTGGTCTGGTGTCACTGCTTCCATTGATCATCACGACAAGCGGCTGAGATGACATCTCGGCGAGCCTCACTTCCAGGCTCTTGATTTGGGTCAATCGAACGCACGCGGGAGGTGCCAAGAAGGAGAGTGTGTCAGCGGGGCGGAGCAATGCCGATGACGATCGCGACCGTTTCGGTGTAGCTATGGAACGAAGCCATGTCGTTTGAGCGGGCCCTGCGATGGGGCCTCGTTGGGATTGCAATCGCAGGATTGACCGGGGGCATTCTCGCACGCGTGATGGGCCGGCCTGATCTGGCGGATTTGGCATGGGAGGTCGGCACCGCGCCCGTGATCGTTGGACTGGCGGTCTCAATCGTCAGGGATCTTCTGAGCGGTCGCTTCGGAGTGGACGCGATTGCGCTGCTGTCGATGAGCGCGGCGTTGGCGCTGGGCCAGCCGCTTGCCGGCGCCGTGGTTGCGCTGATGTATTCCGGCGGCAACGTGCTTGAGGATATCGCGATCGCACGGGCGGAGCGTGACCTGCGCTCCCTGGTTGACCGGGCGCCGCGGCAGGCACACCGCAAGAGCGACGGAGGGATCGAGGAGGTCCCGATCGAGGCCGTGTCAGTGGGCGAAGAGTTGCTGGTCAGGGCGGGTGAGATCGTGCCGGTCGACGGTATCGTCGGCTCGGCCTCGGCCACCATCGATGAGTCCGCGGTGACGGGCGAGCCGATCCCGGCCGAGAAGACGCGCGGCAGCGCGGTCCTTTCCGGTTCGCTGAATGCGGGCGAGACCTTCGAGTTGACCGTGACCGCGCCGGCCGGCGAGAGCACCTACGCCGGCATCGTGCGCATGGTGACGGCGGCGCAAACGGCGAAGGCTCCCTTTGTGCGGATAGCCGATCGCTTTGCGCTGATTCTCTTGCCGGTGACGCTCGTCGTTGCCTTCCTGGCATGGCGGATTTCCGGTGATCTGACGCGCAGCCTTGCCGTGCTGGTGGCCGCGACACCTTGTCCCCTGATCCTGGCCGCACCGGTCGCCTTCATTGCCGGCGTGGCGCGAGCAGCCCGGCGCGGCATTCTCGCCAAGGGCGGGGGGGCGCTGGAAGCGCTCGCCCGCGCGCACACGGTGCTGTTTGACAAGACCGGCACCCTGACGGTCGGCGGGGCGCGGTTGCTCTCGATCGAGGTCGCTCCGGGAGAGGATCCAGACGAGGTCCTCAGGCTCGCGGCATCGCTCGAGCAGGCCTCGCATCATGTGCTTGCCAAGACCGTGGTCGCCGCGGCCCTCGATCGCGGCCTCAGGCTGAAGGCACCCGAACGGGTCAAGGAGACCATGGGCACCGGCCTGAGCGGGTTGGTCGACGGGCGCCAGGTCATCGCTGGCTCGCGAGAGCTGCTTCGCTTGCATGCCGAGCTGTCGCCTTGGGAACTGCGGGCGATCCGGCGCGCCTCATGGCGTTCGGCGCTGATCGTCTTTGTCGCCGTGGACGGCCGTCCCATCGGTGCGCTGCTGCTGGCCGACGAGTTGCGGGCTGATACGCCGCGAGCGATCCGGCTGCTGCGCGATGCCGGCATCGCGCGGATGGTGATGGTCACGGGCGATCGCGCCGCGGCAGCGCAGGCCATCGGTGCAGCGCTCGACCTCGATGCCGTGCTGGCCGAGCGCGTTCCCTCGGACAAGGTCGAGGCGGTGCGCAGCGAACAGCGGCTGCATCCGACCATCATGGTCGGCGATGGCATCAATGACGCGCCGGCGCTGGCGGTCGCCGATATCGGGGTCGCGCTTGGTGCGCGCGGGGCGACCGCATCGTCCGAGGCGGCCGATGTGGTGATCTTGGCCGACCGGCTCGATCGCGTTGGCGAGGCCATCATGATCGCGCAGCGGGCACGGCGCATCGCCCTGCAAAGCATCGTCGTCGGCATGGGGCTGTCGTTGGTGGCCATGGTGGCTGCGGCCGTCGGCTGGCTTGATCCCGTGCCCGCAGCCATCGTCCAGGAGGTGATCGACGTCGCAGTCATCCTGAACGCATTGCGGGCGCTCACTGCGCCTCTTGCCAGGCGCGGTGCACACATAACTGAGGAGCAGGGGGTCGCATTGCACCACGATCATCAGACCCTCTTCAGGGATCTCGACCGCTTGCGCAGGATCGTCGATGCGTTGGACGATGCGACGCCCGAGTCCGCCGCGGCGTTGATCGTGGATGCTCGGCACCTTGTCCAGGGCAGCGTTGTGATCCACGAGCGCGAAGATGAGGACAGCGTCTATCCGAGGCTTGCCAAGGTGCTCCGCGAACGCCACGGCCTTTCTGCCATGAGCCGTGCCCACCGGGAGATTCTCCACCTCACGCGGCTGCTCGATCGGATCGTGGAGGATCTGCCGTCAGAGAAGGTCGATCGTTATCTTGTCCGGGATGCTCAACGCGTGATCGAGGCGATCGAAACGCTGGTGCGTATGCACACGGCCCAGGAGGAGGACATCTACGAAGCCGTGGCGGCTCAGGCGGCCGTTTAGCCGCCGAGGATGCGGCGACAAGCGTCGACGAACACCTGCGCACCGGTGACGATGTCGACATCCGCAGTGTTCTCGGTCCAGTGATGGCTGATGCCGCCGATCGACGGCACGAACAGCATGCCCGCGGGCATGATGGTCGCGAGCATCTGGGCGTCGTGGCCGGCACCGCTCGGCATGCGCAGCGATCGTCCACCGGCAAACGCCTTGCTCGCGGCCTCGATTGCATCCTGAATGCCGGCGTTCATCATGGCCGGCGCGCCGGTGCGGATTTTTTCCACGGTGACGGTGCAGGGGCCTTTCGCGGTGGTCTCGGCAGCCATGGTCTGCAGCAGCTGCTCCAGTCGCGCGATCACCGAAGGATCGTCGTCGCGGATCTGGAACAGCATCTCCGCGCCGCCGGGGATGATGCTGGGCGCGCCCGGATCGAGCGTGATGCGGCCGGTGGTCCAGACCGTGCGCGGACCACACGCGGCCGGGAAGCGCTCGTCGACGGCCACGCAGAATTTGGCCAGCGCCAGCCCTGCGTCCCTGCGCACGGCCATGCGCGTGGTGCCGGCGTGGTTCTGCTCGCCGTCGAAGGTGATACGGTATTGCCAGATGCCGACGATGGAGGTCACGACGCCGATCGCGAGCTTGCCGCTTTCGAGCGTGTCGCCCTGCTCGATATGAGCCTCGAGATAGCCGACATGGCGTCCCGGCTGAGCCGCGAAGCGCGGCCGTCCCGCGAGCCCCATGTCAACAAGCGCATCGCGCATGCTGCGGCCGCTGGTGCGATTGCGTGCGGCGTCGATCTCGGCCTCGGTGACTTGGCCCACGTAAGAGCGCGAGCCGAGGAAGCTGCCGAAATGTCCCTCTTCGTCACACCAGGCGGCGACTTCGACCGCGCCTGTCACGGAGGGATCGGCATTGAGCACACGCGCCGCCTCGAGCGCGTAGACGACGCCGAGCGGGCCATCGAGCCATCCGGCGTAGTTCTGGCTCTCCAGATGCGAGCCCGCGAGCAGCTTTGGTCCTGGCTTGGCGCCGGTGCCGAGGATGTTGCCGATGCCGTCGATCGCACCGGTGAGTCCGGCCTCGGGCAGCTTCCGCACCAGCCACTCCAGCGACTGCTTGTGCGGCTCGGAAAAGGTCGGCTTGTGCACGCCGGTCTTGTAGGTGCCCAGCGCCCGGAGCGCGTTGAGATCGGCGAGCACGCGCTCGCCATTGGCGGTGGGGTGAGTGTCAGGCATGTTCGGCAACCTTGAGCGCCTCGGTG
Source organism: Bradyrhizobium campsiandrae (assembly GCF_014529705.1). Lineage (GTDB taxonomy): Bacteria > Pseudomonadota > Alphaproteobacteria > Rhizobiales > Xanthobacteraceae > Bradyrhizobium > Bradyrhizobium campsiandrae. The sequence continues at coordinate 44,185 of NZ_JAANIH010000043.1, read as the reverse complement.
CGGATCTCCTCGACCAGCCGTTCCTTGAGCTGGACGAATTCGGGCGTGGTCTTGATCTTGTAGGAACGCGGATGCGGCAGGTCCACGGCGATCTCGGCCTTGATGTGGCCGGGACGCGCGCTCATGACGATGACGCGGCTGCCGAGGAAGATCGCCTCCTCGATGTCATGGGTCACGAACAGCACGGTCTTCTGGTCGCGCTCCCAGATGCCCAGCAGCATTTCCTGCATCAGGGCGCGGGTCTGGTTATCGAGCGCGCCGAAGGGTTCGTCGAGCAGCAGGATCTTGGGATCATTGGCGAGCGCCCGCGCGATCGCGGTGCGCTGCTGCATGCCGCCGGAGAGCTGCTTGGGCCAGTGGTTCTCGAAGCCTGATAGTCCAACCCGGCGAATGAAGGCGTCGGCCACCTTGTTGCGCTCAGCCTCCGGCACGCCGCGCTCGCGCAGGCCGAAGGCGATGTTCTCACGCACCGTGAGCCAGGGAAACAGCGTGTAGGACTGGAACACCATGCCGCGATCGGCGCCGGGACCGGTGACCTCGCTGCCGTCGAGTGTGACGCGCCCGCTGGTTGGACGATCCAGGCCGGCGACGATGCGCAGCAGCGTGGACTTGCCGCAGCCGGAGGGGCCGAGAATGGTGACGAAGTCGTTGTTGCCGATGGTGAGGTCGGTCGGCTCCAGCGCCCTCGTCGGCGCATGGCCGTGCCGCGCCGGGAAAGTCCGCGAGACCTGCTCGATCTTCAGCGTGGTCATGCGAGCTTCCACGGGAACAGCCAGGCATTGAACGCCTTGAACATGAAGTCCGAGAGCAGGCCGATCAGACCGATCACGATGATGCCGAAGATGATCTGCCCGGTATTGAGCAGTGCCTGGCTGTCGGTGATCATGTGGCCGATGCCTGAGGAGGAGCCGATCAGCTCGGCGACGATGACATAGGTCCAGGCCCAGCCCAGCACCAGCCGCAGGATCTCGGCGATCTCGGGCGCGGAGGAAGGCAGCAGCACGCGGCGGATGATGCCGCGGTCGCTGGCGCCGAGCGTATAGGCGGCTTCCACCAGATCGCGCCGGGTGGTGCCGACGGTGACGGCGACCATCAGGATGACCTGGAAAACCGAACCGATGAAGATCACCAGCAGCTTCTGCAATTCGCCGATGCCGGCCCACAGGATCAACAGCGGAATGAAGGCCGAGGCGGGCAGGTAACGGGCGAAGGAAACGAAAGGTTCGAGGAACGCCTCGACGGGCTTGTAGGCGCCCATCAGCACACCGAGCGGCACCGCGATGATCGCGGCCAGCGCAAAACCGCCGACGACGCGCCAGATGGTCATGCCGATGTCGAAAACAAAACCCTGCTTGGCCAGGAGGTCGTAACCCTCCTGCACCATGGTCAGCGGGTTGGCCAGGAACGTCTTCGAGACATGGCCGCCGAAGGTCGCCCACGACCAGAGGGCGACGAACAGCACTAAGAACGCGAGGCCATAGGCCACGCGCTGTTTCGATGTCACGGAATCCAGGGGACGCATCGATGGTTGATCCGTATCGTCGATCTCGCTGCGGTCCCGCCACTTGGCGGGACCGCAGCGAGGCGTGTCTTACTTGATGAAGCTCGCGTCGTAGAGGTCCTCGACCTTCGGCGCTGACTTGATGATGCCGATCTCGAGCAGGAGCTCGGCCGCATCCTTGTTGAAGGCGAGGAAGTCGCCGGCGAAGAACTTCTGGTTCGCGGCCTTGTCCTGCCAGCGCAGGTATTTTGCCGAGTTGCCGAACTGCTCGCCGGTCTGCTTCACGTCGGCGCCCATGATCTCATAGGACTTGGCCTGGTCCTTGGCGATCAGGTCGAGCGCTTCGAAATAGCTGTCGGCCAGCGCCTGCGCTGCCTTTGGGCTCTCGCTGAGAAACTTCGGCGTGCAGCCGAACGTGTCCATCACGATCGGATAGTCCAGTGTGGTCGCGATGATCTTGCCCTTGTCCGGCGCGGCGCGAACAGTCGACAGATAAGGCTCATAGGTCATCGCGGCGTCGTTCTGGCCGGAGACGAAGGCCTGTGCGGCCGCAGCCGGCTCGAGGTTGACGACGGTGACGTCCTTCACGGTGAGGCCGTTCTTCTTCAGCATCCAGGCCAGCGCGAAATAGGGCGAGGTGCCGGGCGCGGAGGCCGCGACCGTCTTGCCCTTCAGCTCCTTGATCGAGGCGACGTCGTTGCGCACGGCCATGCCGTCGGCGCCGTAGCTCTTGTCGAGCTGGAAGATCTGCTTGGTGGCGACGCCGTTGGCGTTCCAGGAGATCCAGGTCTCGACCGTCGTTGCCGCGCACTGCACGTCGCCGGAGGCGATGGCGAGGTGGCGATCCTTCTGCGGGATCTTCTTGATGGTGACGTCGAGGCCGTTCTTTTTGAAGATGCCGGCTTCCTTCGCCAGCGTCAGCGGCGCGAAACCGGTCCAGCCGGAGATGCCGATACCGACCTTGACGTCGTCGGCGAGCGCGGGAGTGGCGGCGAGTGCAATGATGGCCGCAAAAACTGTCGAACTACGCATGATTGTCGTCCTCTTGCCCAGTTGGATTGATGTCCAGATGATCTCTGTCGGTCGCTGTGGACCCTTTGCCGAAGCGTTGCACGATTTGTGCCGACATCGTTCGCTCAGCCTCCCTTGAATCGCGCGACAAGGCGGTGAGACTCGCCGGGATAGAGCAGGCGCACCGCCGTGATCGTGCGTGCGCTGCGCCAGGTATAGCGGTCGATCACCAGGCATGGCGCGCCGACGGCGATGTCGAGCGCCTCAGCCGTGCGATCATCCGCAACAATGGCGCTGATCGTGTGCTCGGCTTCTGTCCAGGGCACATGATGAAGCAGCCACGAGCCGGGCGGCTCGCGCGAGAAATCCGCAGTCGCCGCAGATGGCACAGAAGCAAGATCGATCAGCCGGTCCTCGACGGCGAACGGCACGTTGTCGGCGCTATGCCGGCAGGAGATCGCGATCACCTTGCCGGCCTTCCTGACGCCGAGCCGTTCGCGGTCGGCAGCGGTCGCCGCGCGCAGCTTGCGGCTGATCAGCTCATAGCCATAGGCGCGGCCCAGCGCGGTGATCTCGGCGCGGATATCGGCGATCTTGAGCACCGCCGACTGATGCTGCGGCCGGCGCACGAAGGAACCGGCCCGTCGTCTTCGCTCGATTAGGTCGGCCTGGGCAAGCTCTGACAGCGCCTTGTTCACCGTCATGCGCGAGCAGCCGTAGCGCGCCACCAGCTCGTGCTCGAACGGAATGCGGTGGCCCGGCGGCCATTCGCCGGTCAGGATGCGCTTCTCGATGTCGGCGCGGATGCGCTTGTAGAGCGTCGGCTTATCGGCGCCATCCGTGGCAAGGCTCATGCGACGAGCCTCCGCACTGCCGCGTTAAACCGCTCGCGCGCGGATCGGCGCAGTTTATGCTGTCCGCCTTCGACAACCTTGTCGCCGCCGGCCCAGACGCAATCAATCGCGCCATTGCCAGCCGCAAAGATCCAGCCGTCGATGATGGCGTCGCGCGCACGTCCCGCCAGCGACGGATGCGTGGCATCGAGGGTGACGATGTCGGCACGCGCGCCCGGGGTCAGGCCGACGGTCGGTTGCGCCAGCGCCCGCGCGCCGCCCGCAAGCGCGTCGTCGAACAGCGTGCGACCGGTCGAGCGGCCCGCGCCGCCCGACAGCACGTTGCGCGCGCGATGCTTGAGCCGCTGGCCGTATTCGAGCTGGCGCAGCTCATCGGTGACGCCGACCAGCACGTTGGAATCGGTGCCGACGCCGAACCTGCCGCCGGCGTCGAGAAACTCGCGCGCCGGAAAAATGCCGTCGCCGAGACTCGCTTCGGTCACGGGGCAGAGACCCGCCACAGCACCGGTCTTTGCGAACGCGCTGACTTCATCATCCGTCGTGTGGGTCGCATGAATGAGGCACCAGCGCTGATCGAGCGGGGCGTGCTCAAGCAGCCATTGCACCGGACGCCGGCCTGACCAGGCCAGGCAGTCTTCGACTTCCTTCACCTGTTCGGCCGCATGGATGTGCACCGGCCCGCCCTCGGCAAGAGGGATGATCGCCCTGAGTTCGTCCGGCGCCACCGCGCGCAGGCTGTGCGGTGCGATGCCGATATTGGCGCCCGGCAGGGTTGCGATCGCCTTGCGCGAGGCAGCCATCAGCCTCGCGAACTGATCGACCGAGCAGATGAAGCGGCGCTGGCCGGCATGCGGCGCTGCACCGCCGAAGGAGCCGTGCGCATAAAAGCTCGGCAGCAGCGTCAGGGCGATTCCCGATGCCCCGGCGGCCTGCGCAATGCGCGCGGCCATCTCGGCAGGATCAGCATAGTGCGAGCCGTCGCGATCGTGGTGCAGATAGTGGAATTCGCCGACACGGGTAAAACCTTGCTCCAGCATCTCGACATAGAGCAGCGTCGCGACATCAGCGACGTCCTCCGGCGTCATCGTCAGCGCGAAGCGATACATCGTCTCGCGCCAGGTCCAGAACGTGTCGGCCCTGTCGCCACGCAATTCCGCGAGCCCCGCCATGCCGCGTTGAAACGCGTGGCTGTGCAGGCTCGAAAGTCCCGGTAGCGCGACGGCGTGGCGCTCGTCGGCGGCAGCAGGCGCAACATCAGGCGTCACCGCCGCGATCGCGCCGGCGGTGATCACCACCTGCACGTCATTGGCCCAGCCCGAAGGCAGGAGCGCGGAGGCGAAATGCAGTCGGGACATGATTGATGACACGCCGGCTGGACAGAACCGTCTTACGATTATATGTCTAGACATATAAGTCAAGCATCCCAGGGCGCAGGGACTTCGCGAAGGGACAATGGCATGGCAGAGCGTTTCGACCGGATCTGGCATAACGCCCGGCTCGCCACCATGCGGGTCGACCGCCCCGATCTCGGCGAGATCGAGCAGGGCGTGGTCGCCATACGTGATGGCCGCATCGTTTATGCCGGTGCGGCAGCCGATTTCCCTGTTGACGCCGATGCCATCCAGCGGATCGACTGCGAGGGACGCTGGATCACGCCAGGCCTCGTTGATTGCCACACCCATCTCGTCTATGGCGGCAACCGCGCCCACGAGTTCGAGCTGGGCCTCAAGGGCGCGAGCTACGAGGAGATCGCACGCGCCGGCGGCGGGATCGTTTCCACTGTGGCCGCGACGCGCAAGGCGAGTGAGGCCGAACTGATCGCAAGCGCGCTGCCGCGCTTGGACGCGCTGATCGGCGAGGGCGCCACCACGGTCGAGATCAAGTCCGGCTATGGCCTCGATGCCGAGACAGAGATGCGCCAGCTCGCCGCGGCGCGCAGCCTCGGCCGGCAGCGGAGGGTGACGATTCGTACCTCCTTCCTCGGCGCGCATGCGCTGCCGGTGGAAGCCGATGGCGACAAGGACCGCTATATCGATCTCGTCTGCAAGGAGATGCTCCCGGCCGTCGCCGAGGCGGGCCTCGCCGACGCGGTCGACGCCTTCATGGAGGGCATCGCGTTCTCGGCCGAGCAGACGGCGCGCGTGTTCGAGGCGGCGAGGGCGCTCGGGCTCCCGGTCAAGCTTCACGCCGACCAGCTCTCGAACCTCGGCGGCGCCGCGCTGGCCGCGACATTCTCGGCGCTTTCGGCCGATCATCTCGAGCACACGGATGAAGCCGGTGCCGCGGCCATGGCCAAAGCGGGAACGGTGGCCGTGCTGTTGCCTGGCGCGTTTTATTTCATCCGCGAGACGCAGAAGCCGCCGGTCGAGGCGTTCCGCAAGCACGGCGTTGCCATGGCGCTCGCGACCGACTGCAATCCCGGCAGCTCGCCGCTCACCTCGCTGCTGCTCACGATGAACATGGGCGCGACGCTGTTCCGGATGACCGTCGCCGAATGCCTCGCCGGCATCACCCGCGAGGGCGCACGGGCGCTCGGCGTGCTCGACGAGACCGGGACCTTGGAAGCCGGCAAATGGTGCGACCTCGCGATCTGGGATATCGAGCGTCCCGCCGAACTGGTCTACCGCATCGGCTTCAATCCGCTGCACCGCCGCGTCTGGAGGGGGCAGTGACGGAGCAGGCTGCCGCCATCGTCGTCACGCCGGGCAAGGTGAGCCTCGACGAACTCGCGCGCGTGCTGGAAGGCGCGCCCATCGTGCTCGATCCTTCGTTCTGGCCGCGCGTCGATGCGGCGGCGGAGATCGTCGCGAAGGCCGCGCGAGCCGATGCTCCGGTTTATGGGATCAATACCGGGTTCGGCAAGCTGGCGTCCAAGCGCATTCCGCCCGACCAGACGGCGCTGCTCCAGCGCAATCTCATCGTCTCGCATTGCTGCGGCGTCGGTGCGGCAACGCCGGAGCCGATTGTCCGCCTGATGATGGCGCTGAAGATTGTTTCGCTCGGGCGCGGCGCGTCCGGCGTACGCCGCGAGGTGATCGAGCAGCTGCAGGGCATGCTGGCGCGGAACGTCTATCCGCTGGTGCCGCAGCAGGGCTCGGTCGGCGCCTCCGGTGATCTCGCGCCGCTCGCGCATATGACCGCGGTGATGATCGGCGAGGGGCAGGCGATCGTCGATGGCAAGACTGTGCCCGGCAACGCGGCGCTCGCCGCCGCCGGGCTCACGCCATTGACGCTTGGCCCCAAGGAGGGGCTCGCGCTGATCAATGGCACGCAGTTCTCGACCGCCTATGCCATTTCCGGCGTGCTGCGCGCATTTCGTCTGGTCCGCGCCGCGCTGGTCACCGGTGCGCTGTCGGTTGATGCTGCGATGGCGTCGACCGCGCCATTCCGCCCCGAAATCCAGGCGCTGCGCGGTCAACCCGGGCAGGTTGCTGCGGCTGCGGCGCTGACCGCGCTGCTCGACGGCAGCGATATCCGCCTGTCGCATCTGGAGGGCGACGAGCGCGTGCAGGATCCCTATTGCCTGCGCTGCCAGCCGCAGGTCACCGGCGCCGCGCTCGATCTGATCACGCAGGCCGCGCGCACGCTGATCGTCGAGGCCAATGCGGTCACCGACAATCCACTGGTGCTGGTCGAGAGCGGCGAGATCGTCTCCGGCGGAAATTTTCACGCAGAACCGGTCGCCTTTGCCGCCGATACGATCGCATTGGCGCTGTCGGAGATCGGGGCGATCAGCGAGCGCCGCATCGCGACGCTGGTCGATCCTGCGCTCAATTTCGGCCTGCCGCCGTTCCTCACTCCTGATCCCGGCATCAACTCCGGCTTCATGATCGCCGAGGTGACGGCGGCTGCGCTCTACTCCGAGAACAAGCAGCGTGCCGCGGCCTGCTCGATCGATTCGACGCCGACCAGCGCCAATCAGGAAGATCACGTCTCCATGGCCGCGCATGCCGCCCGGCGCCTCGCGGACATGGTGGACAATCTCGCCGCGATCTTGGGCATCGAGCTTCTGGTTGCCGCGCAAGGCATCACGCTGCGCGCGCCGCATGCGACCAGCGCGCCGCTGGTCGCCGTCATTGCCGCGCTTCGCGATCAGGTTCCCGCGCTCGGTAATGATCGCTACATGGCTGGCGATCTCGCCAAGGCTGCAGCTCTGATCGAGGCCGATGCTCTGCCGGCCGCCGCGCTCGCGGCGCTTTCATCCGATCCGTTTCCAAGACTCGTCTGAAGAGGTTTCCGCATGAACCGCCGACTGGACAATGACCGCACCATCCGCGCTCCCCGCGGCAGCGAGATCAGCGCCAAGAGCTGGCTGACGGAGGCCCCCTTGCGCATGCTCATGAACAATCTCGATCCTGACGTTGCGGAGCGGCCGAGCGAGCTCGTCGTCTATGGTGGCATCGGCCGCGCCGCGCGCGACTGGGAGAGCTTTGACCGGATCACCAACGCGTTGCGCAAGCTCGAGGCCGACCAGACCCTGCTGGTGCAATCGGGCAAGCCGGTCGGCATCTTCCGCACCCATGAAGATGCGCCGCGCGTGCTGATCGCGAACTCCAACATCGTGCCGCATTGGGCGACGCTCGATCATTTCAACGAGCTCGATCGGCAGGGCCTGATGATGTACGGCCAGATGACCGCAGGCTCCTGGATCTATATCGGCAGCCAGGGCATCGTGCAGGGCACCTACGAGACCTTCGTCGAGGTCGGCCGTCGCCACTACGGCGGGAGCCTCGCCGGCAAATGGATCCTCACCGCCGGCCTCGGCGGCATGGGCGGCGCGCAGCCGCTGGCGGCGACCATGGCGGGCGCCTCGATGCTCGCGGTCGAATGCCAGCCGAGCCGGATCGAGATGCGCCTGCGCACCGGCTATCTCGATCGCCAGGCCGCAACGCTCGACGAGGCGCTCGCGATCATGGCAGAGTCTGCAAAGACCGGGAAGGCGGTCTCGGTTGGCCTTCTCGGCAATGCCGCCGAGATTTTCCCCGAGCTGGTGCGCCGCGGCGTCAAACCCGACATCGTCACCGACCAGACCAGCGCGCATGACCCGATCAACGGCTATTTGCCCAAGGGCTGGACGCTGGCCGATTGGGAGACCAGGCGCGCCTCCGATCCGAAGGGTGTGGAGCGCGCCTCGAAGATGTCGATGGTCGAGCATGTCCAGGCCATGCTCGATTTCCATGCCCAGGGCATTCCGACGCTCGACTACGGCAACAACATTCGCCAGATGGCGCAGGACATGGGCTTGAAGAACGCCTTCGATTTCCCCGGCTTCGTGCCGGCCTATATCCGCCCGCTGTTCTGCCGCGGCGTCGGGCCATTCCGCTGGGCCGCGCTGTCGGGCGACCCTGAAGACATCTTCAAGACCGACGCCAAGGTCAAGGAGCTGATGCCTGATGACAAGCACCTTCACAATTGGCTCGACATGGCCAAAGCGCGCATCAAGTTCCAGGGCCTGCCGGCGCGGATCTGCTGGGTTGGCCTTGGCGATCGGCATCGCCTCGGCCTTGCCTTCAACGAGATGGTGGCGCGCGGCGAATTGAAGGCGCCTGTCGTGATCGGCCGCGATCATCTCGACAGCGGCTCGGTGGCAAGCCCGAACCGCGAGACCGAGGCGATGAAGGACGGCTCGGACGCCGTGTCCGATTGGCCGCTGCTCAATGCGCTGCTCAATTGCGCCAGCGGCGCGACCTGGGTCTCACTGCATCATGGCGGCGGCGTCGGCATCGGCTATTCCCAGCACGCCGGCATGGTGATCGTCGCCGACGGCACGCCGGAAGCCGCCAGGCGGATCGAACGCGTGCTCTGGAACGACCCCGCCAGCGGCGTCATGCGCCACGCGGACGCCGGCTACGACATCGCGATCGACTGCGCGCGCAACAAGGGGCTCGATCTGCCGAGCCTGGTGACGTAACGCAGCCTCAGGCCACGACCTTGGCGGCGCCTTGGTCGAGGCGCTCGCGCTCCTTGGCGAGATAGTCCTCGATCGCTGCGCCCGGCATCGGTTTCGAGAAGTAATAGCCCTGGATCAATTCGCATCCGAGCCGGCGCAGACTGTCAAGCTGCGCGTGGGTCTCGACGCCCTCGACCACGCAGGCGATCTCCATGTCGTCGCAGAGGCCCGCGAGCGATTTGATGATCTTGTGGCTGACCGGATTGTCATTGATGTCGGCAACGAAGCTGCGGTCGACCTTGATCTTGTCGAGCGGCAGCCGGTGCACGTGGGTGAGCGACGAGTAGCCGGTGCCGAAATCGTCCAGCGAGATACCGCAGCCCATCGCCTTCAATGCCCCTATCGATTGCTCCGCCCGCGCGAAGTCGAAGGTCACGGCGGTCTCGGTGATCTCGAAATCGATCCGGCGCGGCGGCACGCCGCCCTTCTCGATGATGGCGATCAGCGGCAGGATGCCTTCGGCCGCGCAGACGTCGTGGGCGGACAGGTTGAACGAGAGGCGGATCTCGTCGGGCCAGGACTTGGCCGTCGCCAGCGCCCGCGTCAGCAACGCCTGCGTCAACGGACGGATCAGGCCGATGCGCTCCGCAGCCGGGATGAAGTCGGCCGGCGAAACCCGGCCGAGACGCGGACTGTTCCAGCGCGCCAGCGTTTCGAAGCCCACGGTGCGTTCGCCCATGGCGTCCACGATCGGCTGGAACACCAGCTCCATTTCGGTGTCGAAATCGGCGCTGCGCAGCATGTTCTCGATCACGCCGCGGCTGCGGATCTCGGCTTCCAGCTCGCTGGAGAAGATCACCGTGCGCCCGCGCTGATGCCGCTTGGCGTGGTAGAGCGAATAATCCGCGCATTCATACAGCGCTTCGGCGGTCGTCGCCGAGCGCGGGTACATCGCAAAGCCGATCGAGCAGGACAGGCCGGTGTGGGCGGTGTCGAGCTGGTAGGGCAGCTTGACCTTTTCGCCGATGCGCTCGCCGAGTCGCGCGAGGTCCGCCTCTTCGGGGCCGCCGCATACGACGAGACCGAATTCATCGCCGCCGAGGCGCGCGAACTCCACCCGTTGCGGCCCAAAACCCTCGCAGACGTCACGGATGCGCCGCCCGGCCTCGATCAGCACGCGGTCACCGACCGAGTGGCCGTAATTGTCGTTGATCGGCTTGAAGCCGTCGAGATCGATGATGCCCACCGCGACGCAGACATGTCGGCGCTCGGCGTCGCTGAAGGCGCTCGTCAGCTCGGCGAAGAAGCGGCGGCGGTTCGGCAGCTCGGTGAGGGAATCCAGATTGGCGAGGCGGAAGTTTTCGTCCGACAGTGCCTGCGTTGCCGCCTGCTGCGCGAGCAGCGATTTGCGGCTGCCGACGAGATCGGCGAAGTCGCGATAGTAGATGAACAGCACCGTCACCATCGCGGCGGAGACCAGGAGATTGTTGATCGCGATCGCCTTCAGCGTCGGCTCGCCGGTGGCCCAGAAGAACAGCACATAGGGCACGTCGACGACCAGCGTCACGATCAGCGCCGCCGAACGCAGATGCATCAGCGAGAAGATGCAGCCGATCACGGTCACCGCCATGTAGAAGGCGACCTGGCTCTTGGCGAAGGGATCGCCGTAGGGGTAGAGCGCGAAGGACCAGGCGGTGAAGCCGGCGCCGATCGGCAGCGTCATCCAGTTGGTGGCGCGTAGATTGCGCAGGATGTCGGCATCACTGCGGGCGAGATGGCGCTGGCGCAGCCACCAGAACGTCCGAAGCGCGGCCAGCAGCGTCAGCACGCTCGGGACGATCATCGTCAGCCAGTCGGGGGCGACGTTGACGTAGGTATAGGCGACCGCGAGCGTGTTGCTGATCAGGATGAAATAGAGCAGCGGGATCTGCTTGGAGAAGGCGTCGAACTGCGCGCGCGACAGATCCGGATCCTCCGGCACGCGAAACAACTGTATCGCAGCGGCGAGGTGAGCTCTCAAATCGATGGCAGGCATGGCAATACGCGCCCCAAATCCCTTCAAAACGAAGACGATCTTGCACAGCGGGGGTAAAGACCACGTTAGACGCGCTCGCGCCGGACGCGCCAGTCATGGTTGCACTCTACCGCAGGATTTTCCGTGCGCGTGCATTGGTGAGAGGATGTTAAGGATGCGAGGTGGAAGCGCGCCGTCTCTCGCGCGGCAGATCGTCCCACACGATCGTGGCTACGCTCTGCTAACCATGGTCGGCCTCGGCCGCGCGATGCGCTCTGACGACACGGCGGCCGCCGTTGACGACCGCCGCGCGCCTGGCACGATGGCGTCTATTTTGCGGCCTGGAGCGCGGCCGTCTGCTTGGCGAGCGCTTTGTCGAAATCCTCCGACAGACCTGTGGCGTAAGTCGCAAGCTCGCCCGGCTTCACGAACGGATTCGGCGTTTCGCTCTTGATCTGCTCGGCGCGCTTGGCCTGCATGCCGTAGACCTCGGGATGCGGTCCGAGCAGCACGTCGATCTTCATCGCCTTCGCCTTGGCAAAGGTGGCGCGGTAGTCGTCGACGATGCCGGGATAGGTCGGCTGTCCCACCAGGCGGTTCAGCGCCACGGTGCCGCTGCAGAAGAACAGCACCTCGCGGTCCTGGCCGGCGTCCTTCACCGTCATTTCCCAACTCGTGCAGCCCGGCGAATGGCCGGGCGTTGCGTGCGCCGTCAGCGTGGTGTCGCCGAGCGTGACCTTGTCGCCTTCCTTCACCGCGCGGTCGACCTTCGCGGGAGAAAAGGCCAGATCCGCGTTTGTCTCGTCGCCCGGATAATAGCCGCCTTCGAGCAGCGGCTTGTCGCGCTCGCCGGCGACGAGCTGTGCGCCGCTCTCCTGCTTGATTTCGGCAAAGCCGCCGGTGTGGTCGAGATGGGCGTGGCTGTTGAGGATGTATTTGATGTCGGCGACCTTGAAGCCGAGCTTGGCGATGTTGTCCTTGATCATGCCGGTCGACTGCGCCATCGCAGTGTCGATCAGGATCAGGCCCTGTGACGTCTTGATGATGTAGACGGCGATGCCGTCGGTGCCGACATAATAGATGTTGTCGATCAGACGGAACGGCTCGAACGGCGCGGTCCATTTCGCCATGACCTGCGCAAGAAAATCCTTGATGGTTTGTGCCTGCGCAGCCGGCGCGAACAGCGCCAGCGCACATAGCGCGGCCGTGAGCTTTCTCATGGATTGTCCTCCCTGATGTTGTTGTTGCGACCGCGGCTCCGCGCGGATCGACCAGCCTCAGGCTAGTTGTTGCGCGATGCGGCAGCAACCGCCTCAGCTTCGAAAGATTGCGCGCCATGCGCGGAATAACGGTCGCTGTCCGATTTGAGCATGGCGGCGATCGCCGCAATGCGCTCGGTTCGTTTGACCGCACACGATCCGCTCGCCATACTTTGCGCCAAGGCGGGCCAGCAAGACCCGTCAACATCGGGAGCTGAAATGACCCATTCACTGTCCATCCTCGCGGGCACGCTGATATCAGTCGCGCTCGCATCGGCCGCGTACGCGCAGCCGGCCTGCGTGACCCAGAACATGGGCGTGCCGCCGGGCGCCAACACCACCGACAAGGCGGCGCCGTTCTTCATCGACACGACCGGCCTCGACTTCAAGACGACGCCGCCGACGCGCGATCCCTCCAACCCCAACTATCCGCGCGCAACCGAGCTGCCCGACGGCACGCTGCCGCCGCCGGGTGCAGAGGGCAATTTCATCATCGGCCCCACCCATAATCCCGCGCCCGAGACGATTGCGAAGGAGGGCGTCCCACGCGGCACGACGAAATCCTTCACGCTCTCCTCGAAGGACAGCACGATCTACAATCCTGGCCTGATCCGCGACGATGTTACCGGCTGCTCCAATTCCTCGATCATGACGACCGTGACGGCGCCCGACGACAGGTCGAACATGATCGTGACCACCAGCCATCCGGGCGTCTGGTCACGCACGATCGATGTCTATGTGCCGGCGCAATATGTCAGCGGCACCGAAGCGCCGTTCATCGTGGTCGGCGACGGCGGTTCCAATGCTTATAAGGATCTCGCCACCACGCTCGACAACCTGATCGCGCAGCGCCGCGTGCCGCCGATGATCGCGATCCAGGTCGGCAATGGCGGACAGGATGCTCAGGGCAGCCAGCGTGGCCGAGAATATGACGCGGTGTCGGGGGTCTACACGGATTTCATCGAGCGCGAGGTGCTGCCGCTGGTCGAGAAGAATGCGCAGGTCAAGCTGACGAAAGATCCCGAGGGTCGCGCCACCATGGGCCTGAGCTCGAGCGGCGCCGCGGCCTTCACCATGGCCTGGTTCTATCCCGATCGCTATCACCGCGTGCTGGCGTTCTCGCCGACCATGGTCAACCAGCAATGGCCGCATGATCCATCACTGCGCGGCGGAGCCTGGGAATATCACAGCGCCTGGACCGGGCCCGCCACGCCCAACCTCATCGCGAAGGCGGGCGCGCTGACGCCGGCCGATCCGCCCGGCGTGCCGCTGATCGTCGCTGCGCCGGCCAAGCCGATCCGCTTCTGGTATTTCGGCGGCGACCAGGATCTGTACTATCCCAATCCCACCATTCCGGACGGCATGCACGACTGGACCTTGTCGAACGAGCTGATGGCGAAGGTCCTCGCGGAGAAGGGCTATCACTACCAGTTCCTGTTCGTGCGCAACGCCAAGCACGTCGATCGTCCGACCATCGCGCAAACGCTGCCATCCGCGCTGGAATGGCTCTGGAAAGGCTATCCCATTCCGTGAGTCCACATGGCGCGATGCTCTAGCGCCCGATCGTCACTCCCGCGGTCGAGCGCATGGCGTCGCGCAAGCTCGTCGCGTTCATGTCGTCCAGCACCTGCCGTGTCAGCACGGTGGTCTGCCCGGGCGTGTCGAGAATAGTCTCGCCACGCGAGGTGGAGAGCCTTCCGGCCTTGTAGGGCGCAACAGGATCGGTGGCGTGCGCCGCCGCATGCAGGCGCTGTGGCCGCTTGGGGGATGCGGCAAGCGCGCCCTGCGAAACGCAGAGGGCGACGATCACGATCAGGCTTTGCCATCTTGCGGACATGCGAGCTCCGATATCCAGGGCGACAGCCTGACATATGGGGTGCATCGTCGCGGCGGAAAAGAATCAGGCGAGGGCGGCCTGGCGGTCCCGCACCGGCTCGCGGCTGCGATCGGCGCCGCGCGGCTCGGCGAGCCTGGTAAAGCTGCGCTGGCCGGCATGCACCGGCGGCTCGACGATCACGCCTTCGCAGACGATCTGGCCGCCGAGCAGCTTGAATTCGAGCTTGTCGTAGCGCGGCATGGTCTCGCCGGGCTCGGGCGGCAGCAGCCCGATGCGTCCCTGGATGTTCAGCGTGGCCTCGCCGGTGCCGTGCAGCCGCGGATTCCACATCCTGATGCCGGTCTCGGCCCAGCGCTGCCGGATCAGTGTAGCGCGATCGGCGGGCTCCACGAGCTTTGGGCGAGCCTTCGGTGCACTCGGGCTCTTCGGAGCGGGCGACACGGTCGCCGGCGCCGGCTCGACCTGCGCGGCAGCAACCGGCGCGTGGGTCGCGGTCTCTTCGGCGGCGTCAGCCGGGACAGGTGGAAGATCGTCCGTGACGTCGGGTTCGATCTCGGCGGCAACACTGGGCGCGGGCTCGCTGTCGATGCTGATGTCGGCGACGAGAGGCGTGGCGATCTCAGCGTTGATCACGACCGCGGGCGTTTCGTTCAAGGAGGCCGGCTCGGCCTCCACGGCAACGGCGGAGGCGGGTTCGATGACGACCACGGGTTCGGAGGTCTCGATCGGCTTTGCGTCCGGCTCGGCAGCGGCGACACCAATCGGCTCCGCCTCGTCAGGATCGACGTCGTCAGCGGGTTCCGAAGATGCATCGCTGCTGACGACGGGCTCAGGCGCATCGACAGCTTCGATCTCGGCAGCAGAGACCGGAACCTCTTCCACAATCCTGGGTTCGACGTCCGCAGGAAGTTCTACGGGGAGGTCGCTGCACAAGACAGGCTCGGCAGTGTCGATCGTTTCGACCTCGACCAACGCAGCAGGTGCCTCGTCTGCGACCTCGGGCTCAGCATCCGCCACAAGTTCCACAAGCGGATGGCTGCTGATGATTTCAGGCGTTTCGACCGGCTCGCCCGCAACCTCGACCGACGGAGCTGACATCTCGTCGGCGACGACAGGCTCGACCTCTGCCGGCGTCTCCGGCGATGAATCGCCCTCGCTGCTGATATCGGTCGTGACTGCGAATGAGGTCTCCGCGATGACAGGGACAGTGGCGTTGTCTTCTCCCGCCGGAGGCGCGACTTCGACATCGGCTTCGCGATGGACCGGCTCTGCGCTGAAAGTATCGGCGATCGGAGCAGCTTCTGCCGTAGCGATGACGGCAGCCGCCTCGTCCGCAGCGGTCGGCGTCAGGTCGATGCTGCCGCTGTGCGGCGCAGGCCGTAGCCGGTTGAACGCCCATTTCACCGCAGGAATGCGGCTCAGCAACGATATCAGTCTCGAAAGCACTGGGAGTTGTCCAAGAGGTACTCAGGGCCGTGGGCTTCAGCTGATTCGCCAGCAGTGTGAAAAACTGCCCCGGCCGTCACATCCCTGTCAATTGAGGCGGGACCAATTGCAGAACATCTGCACAGCCCGCGCGCCGCGGCGTTCATTCGAAATGCATCGATGCAAGCGGATCCTGCTCGTGATCGGGCTGATGCGACGAAGTAAACGGCAGGACGGCGTGCTCCAGTTTGCGGCTATGGTGATGCGCCAGCGCATGCCTGCGGACGAGGAGGGTGAGTGCTTCGCAGGTCCCGGGTTCGCCGTCCGAAGCGCAGTCGACGCTCGAGGATGGTCCGGGCCAGGCCTGCGCCGGACCGGCCATCGCAATCGACAACATGATCCGCACGGCGGCAATGATGTTCGTCTTTATCATGACGGGCTCCCAACGTTTCTATCCCAGAGATCGGTTGGAACGTGCGATATTCCGCGCCACTCACCTGATCGCGCGGCGGTTCACGCGAGGTTGAAGCAGTTGGAAATGAGGACGACGTCATGAAGAAGCTTGCCGCCATCGCAGCAGTCCTGCTTTGGTCGACGTGCGCAATGGCGCAGGACCGCTCCATCACCGTGGCTTCGACGACGTCGACGGAGCAGTCCGGCCTGTTCGATTATGTGTTGCCGCTGTTCTCCAGGGACGCGGGCATCGCGGTGAAGGTGGTTGCCGTCGGCACCGGCCAGGCCCTCGATATCGGACGGCGCGGCGATGCCGACGTCGTGTTCGTGCATGACAGGCAGGCCGAGGACAAGTTCATGTCCGAAGGGCAGGGCGTGAAGCGGTTCGACGTCATGTACAACGACTTCGTCATCGTGGGACCGAACAGCGACCCCGCCAAGATCGCCGGCGGCAAGGACGTCGCGGATGCGCTGCGCAAGATCTCGGCGGCCAAGGCGCCGTTCATCTCGCGCGGCGACAAGTCCGGCACCCATGCCGCCGAACTCAGATTGTGGAAGGAGGCGGGCATCGATCCCGCTGCCGGCAAGGACAGCTGGTACCGCGAGATCGGCCAGGGCATGGGCCCGGCGCTCAACATGGCGTCGTCGTCGAACGCGTATCTGCTGTCCGACCGCGGCACCTGGCTGTCGTTCAAGAACCGGGGCGAGCTTGCGATCCTGACCGAGGGCGACAAGCGCCTGTTCAACCAGTACGGAGTGATGCTGGTCAATCCGGACAAGCATCCGAACGTCAAGGCGAGGGACGGCCAGGCCTTCATCGACTGGTTGATCTCGCCAAAGGGGCAGGATGCAATTGCCGGCTACAAGGTCGGCGGCGAGCAGTTATTTTTCCCCAACGCGTCCCACTAGCAGGAAGGCGACGGTCGAGACCGCAACGCTGAGCGCGAGCAGGATCAGCCCGAGTCCCAGCGCCAGCGGCAGATCGCCCTTGCTGGTTTCCAGCGCGATCGCCGTCGTCATGGTGCGGGTGAAGCCACGGATGTTGCCGCCGACGATGATGATGGCGCCGACCTCGGCGATGGTGCGTCCGAACGCGGCGAGGAAGGCCGTCAGCAGCGAGGTCCTGCCGAGCGCGAACAAGAGGCCGATGCTGCGCAATGTCGAGAGACCGTCGATCCGTGCGAGGTCGCCATATTCGGCCCACAGCAGGCTCGCCGGCCGGTGCACCAGCGCGACCACGATCGGCGTCGCCAGCAGGGTCTGCGCGATCACCATCGCCGTCGGCGTGAACAACAGGCCGGCCGCGCCGAGGGGACCGGAACGCGACAGCAGAAGATAGAGCGCAAGCCCGACAACGACTGGCGGCAGGCCGAGCAGCGCATTGGTCAGCACGATGATGACCTGGCGCCCGCGAAAGCGCGTGATCGCGAGCAAGGCTCCGAACGGGGCACCGATCAACAGCGCGATGATGCTGGCGGTCAGGCTGACGCGGACCGACAGGCCGACAATGCCGAGCAACTCGGGATCGGCTTCGCCAATCAGAGCAAACGCGGCGAGGACGGAGCGTGTGAAATCGTTCATTCCGGATGGTGCGGTGCGGGCAGGAGATCCAGCAGCAGCTCGGAGGGGGAGCCGAATGCCGCCTTGATGGAAGAGGAGCAGCGTCTGTGCTGAATTGTACACTTGAGCATCACTCGGTTCCATCCGCAGTTTGCGCTTGAATCCGTATCTCGGACGTGTCCCATTCCCCACGAGATGAGCGGATCGCGGTCGGTATCCAATACAGCTTTGCGGCTTATGGCAGCCATCGTGCTCGGCGGATATCTGCTGGCCAGCGTTCAGGCCATAGCCCAGGAAGACAAGAAGACGGACGACGACAAGCCGGCCGATCCGGATACGGGCGAAAGCACAATTGAGGAGAAGACGCTCGGCCTGCTGCCGAACCCCCTGCAGAAATATGGGGTGAAGTTCGCGGCGACGTACATCGGAGAGGTGCTGGGCAACGCGACCGGCGGCGTCAAGCAGGGCGCGATCTATGAGGGCCGCTTGAATCTTGCCATCGATGTCGATCTGGACAAGCTCGCCGGCCTCGACAAGCTGACTTTCCACGCCAACATGTTTCAGATTCACGGCGGCGGCCTGTCGCGTGACAATCTGCAGAATTTCTTCGTCGTGAGCGGGATCGAGGCACTGCCGTCGACGCGGCTCTACGAGGCTTATTTCGAGAAGCAGTGGGGCGAGAAGAAAGTCTCGCTGAAGCTCGGCCAGCTCGCGGCCGACAGCGAGTTCTTCAACACCAAATACACCGACGTTTTCACCAACGCCTCGATGGGCTGGCCGGCGATCACCTCGCTCGACCTGCCGAGCGGTGGCCCATCGCCACCGCTGGCTGCGATGGGCGCGAGGCTTCTGGTCAACGTCACTGACCAGCTCACCGTCCTCGGCGGGATCTTCGATGGCGATCAGGCGGGGCCCGGTCCCGGCGATCCCCAAGAGCGCGACCGATACGGCGTCAACTTCCGCGTCAACGATCCGCCGCTTCTGCTCGGCCAGATTCAATATGCCTGGAACAACAAGAAGGGCGACCCGAATCTTGCCGGCCAGATTAAGTTCGGCGGCTGGCGTCATTTGGGCGCATTCGCCGATCAACGGTTTGCATCCAACGGCGTATCGCTCGCTGCACCCACCAGCAGCGGGGCGCCGATGTTGCTGTCAGGCGATATCGGCGGTTGGGCCGTGTTCGAGCAGCAGGTCTATCGCGTGCCGCACAGCGACGACCGCGGCATCGGCGTCTTTGCCCGCGCCTCCGGCGCGCCGGCCGATCGCAATTTGATTGATCTCTATGCCGATGGCGGCATCGAGTTCGTCGGTCTGGACGAGCATCGGCCGGACGACAAGTTCGGGATCGCCGCCGGCTACGCCCATGTGTCGAAGCGCGCCCAGGCGCTCGATGCGGACTACCGGGCTCTGGTCGCGCCGAATTGGCCGGTGCGGAGTTTCGAGGGATTGCTCACCGCGGTCTACCAATATCAAATCCGGGATGGCTGGACGGTTCAGCCGAATTTTCAATACATCATTCATCCCGGCGGCGGCGCAACGCTGCCGTCCGGCCCGCTTGCCGGTAAGCCGCTCGGAAACGCCTCGGTGTTCGGACTGCGGACCACGTTGAAATTCTAGGCGGGTCCATCGCCGCGGGTGCCGGCCGGCGCCCTCGGTGATTCCAGGGGCGACCTGCCGCAAGACTGGGGCCGATCGGGCCCCGAGATCGCCAAATCATGCCTCGTCGATGGGGAAAGGCGGCTTTATTCTCGCCACGGATGCGCTAAGGATGAGCCTGGATGCGGTGCAGCACGTGGGGCGCCGCGGCTCGAAATTCAGGTCAAACCGGGCAGGTTGCCGCTCAAGGCCGCGCCCGCCCAACGAGAAGGACTTCAGGCTATGATCAATACCGTTGGCATCATCGGAGCCGGAACCATGGGCAACGGCATCGCCCAGGTCAGCGCCGCGGCTGGGCTTTCGGTCGTGATGGTCGATATCTCCGATGCGGCGGTGAACCGCGGCATCTCGACCGTCGGCGGCAGCCTCGAGCGCCTGGTCAAGAAGGAGAAGATCTCGGCGGCCGATCGCGAGGCGACGCTCAAGCGCATCACCGGCACCACTGATCGGGCCAAGCTTGCCGATTGCGATCTCGTCATCGAGGCCGCAACGGAGAATGAAGAACTGAAGGTCAAGATCCTGAAGGACCTCTGCGCCACGCTGTCGCCGCGCACGCTGGTTGCGACCAACACCTCGTCGATCTCGATCACCAAGCTTGCTGCCGCCACCGATCGCCCCGATCGTTTCATCGGCATGCATTTCTTCAATCCCGTTCCGGTCATGCAGCTGCTGGAGCTCATTCGCGGCCTGCAGACCTCTGACGACACTCACGCCAAGGCGCTCGATTTCGCCCAGCGCGTCGGCAAGGTGGCGATCACCGCCAAGAACAGCCCGGGCTTCGCGGTCAACCGCATCCTGTGCCCGATGATCAACGAGGCGATCTTCGCGCTCCAGGAGGGCATTGCCACCGCCGAGGAAATCGACGCCGGCATGAAGCTCGGCTGCAACCATCCGATCGGGCCGCTGGCGCTGGCCGATCTCGTCGGCCTCGACACCATGCTGTCGGTGATGGAGGTCTTCTATAAGGGCTTCAACGACCCCAAATACCGTCCGGCCCCGCTGCTCAAGGAAATGGTCGATGCCGGCCATCTCGGTCGCAAGACCGGGCAGGGATTTTACAGCTACGGCGCCTGACCACGGCGCGGGCGGCGGGCCTTGGTGTCCGCCGCCCGAGCCTGCGATTTGCGCTACGACAAAGACGTCGCGCGCAATTGGCCCGACAATGTCGAATGGGCGGCCCCGCGGGAACAACAAGCGGAACGCAATGGATATGTCGGATCGACTGAAGGCCGAGCGCGAGGCAGCGGCCGCGCGGCGGAACCTGCTGACCCAGGATGCGATCGAGCGCACCGGGATCACGGAGGAGATGATTGGGGAACTCGTCACGCGCTTCTATGGCCGCGTGCGTGAAGACCCGCTGCTCGGGCCTGTGTTCGCGATCGTCCAGAATTGGGACGAGCATCTCGCCAAGCTCAGGGATTTCTGGTCGTCGGTCGTGCTGATGAGCGGCCGCTATCACGGCTCGCCGATGCGCGCCCATGTGCCGCTCGGCCTGATCGGCGATCATTTCGACCGCTGGCTCGATCTGTTCGAACAGACCGCGCGTGAAGTCTGCCCGCCATCGGCGGCGAACCTCTTCATCGACAAGGCCCGCCGCATCGCCGATAGCTTTGAGATGGCATCGGCAACGATCGCCGGCCGGATTGCCGCGCCGCGTCACCTATTGAGGTCGTGAGTAAGACCCTCGTGCATGCGAAACGTGCAAGTTGAATCGCGTTGAGATTGGTTCACATCACTCAGAGCGCGGCGCACCAATTCCCGCATCATCGGTCTGATCTGCAAAATCATCATGCCGATCGCGCGAGATGACGTTGCAAAGGCAAAAACGTGTTTGAACGCGTGCAATCGCGTTCGCTCAATGCGAGCAAAGCCATATTGATGCACTGCGGCGCCAATTCTTTGCCTTCATTTCGGCAGAGTTCCAGCGCCTGCTAGTGTGCATGTCGCGCACATCCTTCAGTATCGCTTCATCATCCTCCGACACTGCGGAACCCACAGCCGGTGTGAGCGCGGAGCAAACGCGGCGAGATCTGCTGCTCGGGGCGCTTGCCACCACCGCCTGTCTTGGTTGTTGCGCACCGGCAAGGGCCGATGACGATCAGCCGGGTGCCGACGAGCGGCCGCAAAAAGGCGATTTGCTGGTCCTGTCCGAGGGCGATAACGAAGGTCAACTCGTCAAGCCTGATGACCTCAAGCTGGGCGGCCCGCCGGTTCGCGCCTGGCCCAAGGATCCCAAAACCTCTGTCGTTCGCAGCGGCTCGCGCCTGAACGAGATTCTGGTCGTGAAGCTCGATCCGAACGAGCTCGATGAGACCACGCGGACGCGTGCAGCCGACGGCATCGTCGCCTATTCGGCGGTCTGCGCTCATGCCGCTTGTCCGGTTTCGGAATGGGTGAAGGCGGATCAGGGAGGCGACATGACCGTCTTCAAATGTCCCTGCCACAACTCCGAATACGATCCACGCCAGGGCGCACAGGTCGTGTTCGGGCCCGCGCCGCGACGGCTCGCGGCCCTGCCGCTGTCGTTGAGCGAAGGTTCGCTCACGGTCGCCGGTCCTTTCGTTGGAAAGGTAGGTGGCTCGCAGCCCGGATGACACGCCGCGGGCCGCGCCCGCGCGCCACAACAGGTCGCGTCCGCCAACGAGCGGGCGACGAGACGAACGACAAGAATTCAACTCGCAAGAATTCAAAGGGGAAACGTCCATGACCACAAAGCAATGGTTTTTGTCCGGCTTCGTTGCCTTCACCTGCATTGTCTCAACCGCCGCGATCGCCGGCCCGATCGAAAGCTACGCGCCCGTCACCCAGCAACGCCTGGAGAATCCGGAGCCGGGCAATTGGATGCTCTATCGGCGCACCTATGACGGGCAGGGCTATAGCCCGCTCGACCAGATCAACACCTCGAATGTGAAAAACCTCACGCCGGTCTGGACGTTTGCCACCGGCGTGGTCGAGGGCCACGAGGCGCCGCCGATCGTCAACAATGGCGTGATGTTCGTGGCAACGCCGATGGGGCAGGTGATCGCGCTGAATGCGAAGACCGGCGACGAATATTGGCGCTACAAGCGGCAGCTTCCCGACGATCTGTTCCAGCTCCATCCGACCAGCCGCGGCGTCGGCCTGTGGGAAGACAAGCTCTATCTCGCAACCACCGACGACCACGTCGTCGCGCTCGATGCCAAGACCGGCAAGGTGGTGTGGGACACCAAGGTGCAGGATTACAAGAAGGGTCAGTACATGACCCTGATGCCGCTGATCGTCGACGGCAAGGTCATCGTCGGCGGCTCCGGCGGCGAGTTCGGCGTGCGCGGCTATGTCGCCGCCTTCGATGCCAAGGACGGCAAGGAGCTGTGGCGTACCTTCACCATTCCGGGCGAAGGCGAGCCAGGTCATGACACCTGGCAGGGCGACGACTGGAAGAACGGCGGCGGCTCGGCCTGGATGACCGGCACCTATGACAAGGACACCAAGACCATCTATTGGGGCGTCGGCAACGCCGCCCCGTGGCCCGGCGAGATGCATCCCGGCGACAATCTCTACACCTCGTCGGTGCTCGCGCTCGATCCGGCCAGCGGCAAGATCAAGACCTACCACCAGTACCATCAGAACGATTCCTGGGACTGGGACGAGGTCGACGCGCCGATGCTCGTTGATCTGCAACGCGACGGCCGCAGCATCAAGAGCCTGATCCACCCAGGCCGCGATGCGATCTTCTGGGTGCTCGAGCGCACACCGACCAAGATCAACTACGTCGCCGGCTGGCCGTTCGTCTCGACCGACGTCTGGAAGGGCGTCGACGAGAACGGCAAGCCGATCCTCGATCCCGCGCACAAGCCTGTCGTCGGCAAGCGCGTGGAGTTCTGCCCGTCGCTATGGGGCGGCAAGGACTGGCCGTCGGCGGCCTACAGTCAGAAGACCGGCCTCGTCTACGTGCCCGCCAACGAGAATTTCTGCGGCGGCTTCACCGGCGAAAAGATCGCGCTCAAGCCCGGCGAGCTCTGGCTCGGCACCAAGCCGGAGGATATCGGGCTGAAGACCAAGCCGGGCGCCGACCATTTCGGCGAGATCCAGGCCTGGGATCCCGCGACCGGCAAGAAGGTGTGGCAGCACAACTTCCCGAAGTCGCAGATGTTCGGCTCGGTCACGGCCACCGCAGGCGACCTCGTCTTTGCCGGCGGCACCAACGATCGCAACTTCCGCGCCTTCAACGCCAAGACCGGCGAGCTGCTCTGGGAGCAGAAGACCAACTCCGGCATCATGGGCATGCCGATGTCCTATGAGATCGACGGCACGCAATACATCGCGATCCAGTCTGGCTGGGGCGTGGACGCGCAGCGCATCCAGGACGCGCTCGCGACCAACAACATCGGCATCGAGTCCAACGTGCCGCAAGGCGGCGTGATCTGGGTGTTCGCGCTGAAGAAATAAGCTCCGCAGGCGGATCGAGGGTAGCGGAGCGACAGGGGGCAAAGGCGGCGGACGGCAACGTCCGCCGCCTTTTGCGTGTGGCGATGGGATTTTCCTTCTCCCCTTGTGGGAGAAGGTGGCGCGAAGCGCCGGATGAGGGGTTCTCTTCACGAATTCAATCGCGAGATGAATGCGCGGAGAGAAACCCCTCACCCAAGTGAGATTGTAGCGACCGGCATCGCAGCCCTCTCCCACAAGGGGAGAGGGCACATCAACGTGCAATCGTCAGCAACTACTTCCCCTCGCGCTCGACCTTGTCCTTCTCCGCCTGGTTCATCTCGCGAACCTTCGGATCCGGATTGTGCTGCCCGGTGGTCTGGGTGGTCGAGGCCGGCGGGGCGCTGGCGTTGGGAAGGGAGCTCTGCTCCGGCGCGGTAGGGCGCGTCGCCGTGGTCGGCGGCGTGGTGCTGCTGTTCTGCGCGAATGCGGCCGCATTGGTCAAAAGAAAGGCGCTCGACAGCAGCGAGACTGCGAGCGCCCTTAGGTTGTTGGTCATCGATCTGCTCCTGTCAGATCGATGGGAAACGGCGCGAGGCCGCTTGTGTTCCGTTATGCCTCCAATTGCTTGCCGATCGGAAGCGTGCGGATGCGCTTGCCGGTCGCCGCGAAGATGGCGTTGATCAGCGCCGGGGCGAAGGGCGGCACGCCGGGTTCGCCGACGCCGCTCGGCGGCGTGTCCGGGCCCGGCGGGACGATGTGGACGTTGGTCACCAGCGGTGCTTCGTCGATCCTGACGACTTGGAAGTCGTCAAAATTGTTCTGCTCCACCTTGCCGTCCTTGAAGGTGATCGCGCCATATTTGGCGAGGCTCAGGCCCATGATCGCCGCGCCCTCGATCTGCGAAGCAACCCGCTCCGGGTTGACATAAGTACCGCAGTCGATCGCGGTATCGACCCGCGGCACCGTCAGCTTGCCCTTCTCGTCGACCGCGACCTCGACGATGGTTGCGATGTAGCTGACGAAGCTGCGGTGCACGGCGATGCCGAGCCCGTGGCCTTTCGGCACCTGGCGGCCCCATTCGCCCTTGTCGGCGACCAGCTCGACCACCCTGCGCAGGCGCGCGGTGTCGATCGGGTAGCTGTCATAGGGCTCGCCGTAGTTCCAGAGGTCCTTCACCGCGGGCTTGACGATGCGGGGGCTTCCAATCAACGCCAGGAGCGTCTCTTTCTGGTCGCGTCCTGTCGCGTTCGCGATCTCGCCGACCATCGACTGCACCGCGAAGGCGCGAGGGATGTTCGAGACCGAGCGGAACCAGCCGATGCGGGTGTGCGCGGCGGCTTCCGGATTCTCGCAGGAGATGTTGGCGATCTCGAACGGCATGTCGACGAGGCCCATGCCGATCTCGAAGGAGGCCTGGTGGACCGTACCGGCGGCGAAAGTCGAGGCGATGCTGGGCGCCACGCTGCGGTGGCGCCAGGCGATCACCTTGCCATCCTTGTCGAGGCCCGCTTCGATCCGTTCCACCGAGACGGTGTGGAGGAAGCCGTTATGGATGTCGTCCTCGCGCGTCCATTGCACCTTGACCGGCGCGCCGAGCTCCTTCGACAGCAGGGCGGCCTCGAGCGCGTAGTCGCATTTCGACTTCCGGCCGAAACCGCCGCCGAGCAGCGTCACGTTGACGGTGACGTTACCCTCGGGAATGCCGAGCGTCTTGGCGACGTCCTCGCGCGTGCCGCCGGGGCTCTGCACCGGTGCCCAGATCTCGGCCTTGTCGCCCTTGACGTCGGCCACTGCGACCGGCGGCTCCATGCTGACATGGGCGAGATGAGGGATGTAGTACTCGCCGACCACGACCTTGTCGGCGCTCTTCAGGGCGACATCCGCATCGCCCTCCTTGCGCAGGACGAGTCCCGGCTTGCGCGACGCCTCCTCGAGCTCCTTGCGGTAGGCGACCGAGTCGTATTTGGCGTTGGCGCCATCATCCCAGACCAATTTCAGCGCGTCGCGGCCCTTGATCGCGGCGCCGGTATTGCGTGCGATCACCGCGACACCGCCGAGCGGCTGGAATTTCGATGGCCACGGCCAACCCTGAACCTTCATCACCTTCTCGACGCCGGGCACCTTGAGCGCCGCGTCCGGATCGAATGATGTGAGCTTGCCGCCGGTCACCGGCGGCCGCGCGATCACGGCGTATTTCATGCCCGGCAGGCGCACGTCGGCACCGTAGCGCGCCTTGCCGGTGGTGATGTCGTGGAGATCGACGATGCCGACCTCGCCCTTGCCGAGATAGCGGAAGTCCTTCGGGTCCTTCAGCTTGAGGCCTTCGACAGCAGGCACCGATTCCTTGGCGGCGTCGGCCGCGAGCTCGCCGAAGCCGAGCTTGCGTCCGCTCGCGCTGTGGACGACCTCGTGATTGACCGCCTTCACCTCCGTTGCAGGCACGCCCCAGCGCTTGGCGGCGGCCTGCTCCAGCATGGTGCGGGCCGAGGCGCCGATCTGGCGCATCGGGACCAGATAGTGTCGCGTGCTGCGCGAGCCGTCGGTGTCCTGGTTGCCGAACTTGACCTCGTCGCCATGAGCCTGCTGGACCTTGACCTTGGACCAGTCGGCCTCCATCTCCTCGGCCACGATCAGGGGCAGGCTGGTGCGCACGCCGGTGCCCATCTCGGAGCGATGGGCGAGGATGGTCACGATGCCGTCGGGCGCGACCGCGACGAACACGCGAGGATCGACCACGACGCCATGGGGCATTTTGCCGGCGCCGGTCTCATAGGCAAAGGCCTGGCGCGTCATCACGGGTGCGGCAAGTACGAAGCCGCCGGTGATGCCGAGCCCCTTCAGGATGTTGCGGCGCGAGATCTTCTCGACCTTGATGTTCTTTTCGAAGCCACGTTTTTGGAAGTTATGGAGCTTGCCGGGATTGTCGATGAAATTCATGTCACACTCCCGTCGATGCGAGATGGACGGCGTTTTCGATGCGCTGGTAGCAGCCGCAGCGGCAGATGTTGCCGGACATCGCCTCGCGGATCTGGTCATGCGACGGTTTTGGATTGTCCATCAGGAGCGCCGCGGCCTGCATGATCTGGCCGGCCTGGCAGAAGCCGCATTGGGGAACATTGACCTGGCGCCAGGCTTTCTGGACGGGATGATCGCCATCCGGATGCAATCCTTCGATCGTGGTAACTTCGCGCCCCGCCACGTCGTTGATCGATGTGATGCAGGACCGCACCGCTTCCTTATCGACGATGACAGTGCAGGCGCCGCAGAGCGCCTTGCCGCAACCGAATTTCGTGCCGGTCAGGCCGGCTTCGTCGCGCAGGAACCAGAGTAGCGGGAGATCCGGGTCGCCGTCCCAGCTCTGTTCCTGGCCGTTGATCTTCACCTTGATCATGATCGTCCCTCGCTCTTCATAAGCTTGCTGATTTCAACATTGCCGATTCAGCTCGGCGCAATGTCCGCTGCGTCGTGCGACCGCATTCCGGCCCGTTGCCCTGCGCGGGCAGGCCCCGGCAGGAAGCTGCAATGCGAATCGCAATGTCCGGATGTGCTCGATACCTCCCGTTTGTTCTTGATTGATTGAATTCGTGCGGCATCGTGACGACGCGACCGTAGCAGAGTTCGCGCCGCGCCGGCATTCACAGCCGGGTGTTCTCGACGTGAAGAGATTGCATCCGGGATTTGTCAAAAGCAGGGCGCGACGATGCGTCTTGCGCGGCCGCAAATCTGAGGCGAAGAAAAAAGCTTCGTCCGCCAGAGGGACTGCGCGGACGAAGCAGTAATCCTCAGTCGAGGGAGGGAGAATCGCAGGGCGCGCTGACTTCGAGCAGGAAGAGGGCGGCACTGCGCAGTCATTCAGAGACCAGGACTGAGGGAGCGGAACACGCTCGCTTACGCAAAGTGCGCAGGCGGCGAACTCGCCGCGGTCATTGAGAGCCCCCGCCCCCTCGCTGGCGGCCAGCAGGGGGCGGGCTCATTTCCGACGGGCTTGTCAGGCGACCTTCTCGGACGGCCTTCTCAGGCAGCCTTCCTAATCAGGCAGCCTTCCTAAGCAGCCTTCCTAAGCAGCCTTGGCCTTCGCCACATGAGTCGCGATCGCGTCCATTAGCGCCGGCGACAGGCAGTCATAGGGCTCGAGCCCGATTTCCTTCAGCCGCGCCCGGATGCCGGCCATCTGCTCAGGCTTGACGCCCGACTCGATGACCGAGGAGACGAAGGCGGCAAATTGCGGCGCCTGCGAGCCCTGCTCCTGGAACAGCTCGGGATGGATGAAGTCGAGACCGTAGAATGGATGGTTCTTGTTCTCGATGCGGCCATACATGTGCGTGCCGCAGGCCTTGCAGGCGTGGCGCTGGATCACCGCGGAGGGATCCACGATCTGGAGCTTGTCGCCGTTCTCGAGCACGGTGACGTTCTGACGCGGCACTACGGCAACGACAGAGAACGTTGCGCCCTGCGGCTTCCAGCACTTGGTGCAGCCGCAGGCGTGATTGTGCGCCACGTCGCCCTTGACGCCGACCTTGACCTGATGGTCCTTGCATTTGCAGACGAGGGTGCCGCCGGCGAAGTGCCCGCTGCCCTGTTTGACGCCGTTGTCGATCGAGGGGTGGAGTGCAACAGTCATGGGTCGATCCTCCTGGGTGTGATGTCCTTGGGCTAGTACACGACGACGGAACGGATGGATTTGCCCTCATGCATGAGGTCAAAACCCTTGTTGATGTCTTCGAGCTTGAGCGTGTGGGTGATCATCGGGTCGATCTGGATCTTTCCGTTCATGTACCAGTCGACGATCTTCGGCACGTCGGTGCGGCCGCGGGCGCCGCCGAAGGCGGTGCCGCGCCAGTTGCGGCCGGTGACGAGCTGGAACGGGCGGGTGGCGATCTCCTTGCCGGCTTCGGCAACGCCGATGATGATCGAGGTGCCCCAGCCGCGATGGCAGGCTTCCAGCGCCTGGCGCATCACATTGGTGTTGCCGGTGCAGTCGAAGGTATAGTCGGCGCCGCCGTCGGTCAGGGTGACGAGATGCGGAACGATGTCGCCGGTGATCTTCTTGGGGTTGACGAAGTCGGTCATGCCGAAGCGGCGGCCCCATTCCTCCTTGGAGTCGTTGATGTCGACGCCGATGATCTTGTCGGCGCCCGCCATCTTGGCGCCCTGGATCACGTTCAGCCCGATGCCGCCAAGGCCGAACACCACCACGTTGGAGCCGGGCGTGACCTTCGCGGTGTTGACGACGGCGCCGACGCCGGTGGTGACGCCGCAGCCGATGTAGCAGCTCTTGTCGAAGGGGGCGTCCTCGCGAATCTTCGCCACCGCGATCTCCGGCAGCACCGTGAAGTTGGAGAAGGTCGAGCAGCCCATATAGTGGTAGATCGGCTTGCCCTTGTACGAGAAGCGGCTGGTGCCGTCGGGCATCACGCCCTTGCCCTGCGTCGCGCGGATCGCGGTGCAGAGGTTGGTCTTCTGGCTCAGGCAGCTTTTGCACTGCCGGCATTCCGGCGTGTAGAGCGGAATGACGTGATCGCCCGGCTTCACCGAGGTCACGCCCGCGCCGATCTCGCGGATGATGCCGGCGCCCTCGTGCCCGAGGATCGAAGGAAAGATTCCTTCGCTGTCGAACCCGTCGAGGGTATAGGCGTCGGTGTGGCAGATGCCCGTCGCCTTGATCTCGACCAGGACTTCGCCGGCCTTCGGCCCTTCCAGATCGACTTCGACGATTTCGAGCGGTTTCTTGGCTTCGAAAGCGACGGCGGCACGTGTCTTCATCGGTAACTCCTCAAATTCTCGCAGGATGCCAAGAGTTAAGTCTCGGCCGGGCTGCAAACGTTCACTTCTTGCCCATGCACGAGTCTTCGTTCTTGGTATAGGCGTCGTTCTTGTCCTGATGCTTGCCTGGTCGGGCGCGGCCCCAGGCCTCGTTGGAGCGGGCGCGCAGATAGACGTAGAGATCGTCCATGTAGCAGGCGACGTTCGGATTATCGCCGAACGCCGGCATCACGTTCTCCGAGGCGGTCGAGATGTTCTTGCGGCCCGAGGCCACGACGCCGAGAAAATCGGCATAGCTCATGGTCTTGAGCGAATCCTTCAGCGCCGGCGCATAGGTCGAGCCCATGCCATCGGGGCCATGACACACGTGGCAGTCGGAGTGATAGCGGCGATATCCGGAATAGGTGTACCAGTCGACGGAGTCGCCATTGACCTTGTAGGTCGGGTTACCATCCTTATCCATCCATTCGCCAGTTTCGTTCTGCTTGACGGCGGTCGGATCGCCCGAGCCGTCCGCAACAGCAATTCCTCCGGACGCAACAAAGATCATCGCAGCAATGACAGAGCAGGTTCTACGCAAGAGGTGTTCCTCGAAGCATCAAGTGGAGGCGAGCCGGCGCGTGGAGGTGATCCACGCGCCGGAGCGATACGGGAACGAGGCTAGTTCGACGGCAGCGAGAACACGGTCAGCGTGCCGCCGAGCGCCGTGTAGTTGCTGAGGGCCGCGTAGCCACCGACGGCACCGAGGCCTGCGGTCGGATCGGTCAGGCCCGCTGCCAGACCAATGCCGGCCCAGCCGCCGACGCCGGAGAGCACGGCAACGTACTGCTTGCCATTGTTCTCATAGGTGGTGACGTTGCCGATGATGCCGGAGGGAGTCTTGAACTTGTAGAGCTCCTTGCCGGTCTTGGCGTCGACCGCCTTCAGGTAGCCTTCGAGCGTGCCGTAGAAGACCACGCCGCCGGCGGTTGCGAGCGCACCCGACCAGACCGAGAACTGCTCCTTGTTCGACCAGACGATCTTGCCGGTCTTGCCGTCCCAGGCGATGAAGTTACCCATGTTGGTATCGCCCTGCGGCGGATACATCGACAGTGTCGCACCGACATAGGGCTGGCCCGCGGTGTAGCTCACCTTGAACGGTTCGTAGTCCATGCAGACGTGGTTGGTCGGAACGTAGAACAGCTGCGTGTCCGGCGAGTAGGCCGCCGGCTGCTCGTCCTTGGTGCCGAGCGCGGCCGGGCAGATGCCCTTCACGTTGTGATCTTCGCCGGCCTTGTCGGTCGAAGCTGCGTCGAGCACCTTCGGACGGCCATAGGTGGCGGAGTTCTTGTCCATGTCGACGCCGGAGGTCCAGTTCACCTTCGGGTCGTATTTTTCGGCGACCAGCAGCTCACCAGTGCCGCGATCGAGCGTATAGCCGAGGCCGTTACGGTCGAAATGCGTCAGCAGCTTGCGGGCCTGGCCGTTGATCGACTGGTCCGACAGGATCATCTCGTTGACGCCGTCATAGTCCCATTCGTCGTGGGGCGTCATCTGATAGACCCACTTGGCGACGCCCGTATCCGGATTGCGTGCCCAGATCGTCATCGACCATTTGTTGTCGCCGGGACGCTGCTTCGGATTCCAGGTCGAAGGATTACCCGAGCCGTAGTAGATCAGGTTCAGCTCGGGATCGTACGAGATCCAGCCCCAGGTGGCGCCGCCGCCGATCTTCCACTGATCGCCCTGCCAGGTCTTGAGGCTCGAATCCTTGCCGATCGGCTTGCCGAGTGCAGTGGTCTTGTCGTCGACCAGGATCTGGTCGTCGGGACCTTCCGAATAGCCGCGCCAGGCCAGCTTGCCGGTCTTGATGTCGTAGGCGCTCATGTGAGCCTGCACGCCGAACTCGCCACCGGAGATGCCGATCAGCACCTTGTCCTTGACGACCATCGGCGCCGAAGTGCCGGTCTCGCCCTTGCTGGGATCGCCGTTCTTCGCGGTCCATGCGACCTGACCGGTCTTGGCGTCGAGCGCGACCAGGGTCGTGTCGGCCTGATGCAGGAAGATCTTGCCGTCGCCGAAGGCGAGGCCGCGGTTAACGGTGTCGCAGCACATCACCGGGATGACGTTCGGATCCTGCTTCGGCTCGTACTTCCAGACGATCTTGTTCTCGTTGGAAAGGTCAATCGCGTAGACCTTGTTCGGGAACGGCGTATGGACGTACATCATGTTGCCGATGATCAGCGGGCCACCTTCATGGCCGCGCAGCACGCCGGTTGAGAAAGTCCAGGCGACCTGGAGCTTACCGACATTTTGCGCGTTGATCTGGTTCAGCTTGGAATAGCGGTTGTTGGCATAATCACCCGTCGGCATCACCCAGTCTTTCGGGTTCTGCGACATTTTGTTCAGCTCGTCATTGGCTGACGCGCTCGCGACGGCGAGAGCCGCCGCGGAGCCGAGAAAGGTCGCCAGTAGCACCTTGCGCATAGTCATTCCTCCGTTGGACTCGTTTATTGTTTCCGAAGCATTGCTTAATCGCCGGGCTACTCGTCCGGCGTCTGCTCGTGCAGGGCGGTCATGTTGGGGACCAGAAACGATGCTGTGCTGTTTCCTCCTCCGGATGAGAGCTACGGGTCCGCGTGCAGGAGCAGCCCGTTCTTTTTGTTCCTGCTGCAATCCCTAACGACTTCGCCAACGGGAAACTTGCCCAAGAGTGAAGGCGCTTTGCTCGACAGCGCACGGGGGCAAACATTTTGATTTTGCAGTAGCGAATTCAGCGGCTTCCGTGCGGTGCGGCGCCAAGCTCGGCGCTCAGGTTCCCCTTGACGGCGCTGCAACTAAGGCGGAGGATTAACTTTCAAGGGTGGCAATGGAACGATGGCGCTCGTTTCAAAAGACCGCTCAAATTCGAGGTAAACGTCACGCAATCATGGCCGAGGGGCTCAGCAGGCGCTGGCTGCGATTCGCGTCGAATCCCGGAACACATCAGTGGCTGGATTAATGTCCGACACAATTCATACGCTCTCGACGACCGGACTGACGCCGAAGCGCCAGATCCAGAGCTGGATCGACGGGCTGACGAGTCTGTGTGGTCACTTCGATGTCGATCCGCTGGAGGCGTCTTCGCTCGAAGGGCGCATCGACTACACCAGCGTCTCACGCCTCAAGCTCTGCCAGATCGAGGTGAGCCAGCACCGCATCGCGCACACGCTGGCGCGCGCCAAGGCCAATGAACACCCGTACATCAAGATCCACTTCCAGACCTACGGCGTGTCCTATTTCGAGCAGGAAGGCCGCCACATCGAATTGAACCCGGGCGACATCATCGCCTATGACGTCTCATGCCCGCATTTGATCGTGAGCCCCGCCTTCACGCGCCACGACGTCGTGATCGTGCCGAAGGCGCTGCTGCGCGATCGTGGCTTCCCGTCTCAGCGCATGCCCGCCTGCAAGCTGTCGGCCAAGACAGGGACAGGGCGGATCGCCCACGATTTCGTCCATGCCACCTTCGATGAGGCGGCGAAGCTTTCGGCCAACAGTGCGGTCGGCGTTGCTGATTCGCTGATCGACCTGTTGCTGCTGCCGCTGCGCGAAGCCGACACGATGTTCGATCGTGTCGGGCCCGAGGCGATGTATGTGCGGGCCCAATTCTTCATCCGCGAGCACCTGCGTGATCCCGATCTGTGCATCGACCAGATCTCGGCCGAGCTCGGCTGCTCCAAGCGCTACCTGCACATGCTGTTCTCGGAGCGCGGCACCACGGTGAGCGACTATATCTGGCAGGCGCGCCTGCAGAACTGCCGTCAGGAGCTCGAGGCCCACGCCGGCAAGACCATCACCGATGTCGCGTTCTCCTGGGGCTTCTCCAGCTCGTCGCATTTCAGCCGCGTGTTCCGGAAATATTTCGGCGTGGTGCCGTCCTCGATCCACAAGGCGCAGCAAGGCGCCGTCGCCGCGGACGAGAACTAGGCCGGCCCTGCCTGCGCCGACATGGCGACGTAGGGAATGCTGGTCACGAGCGCCGCGACCAGGGTTGCGTTGCAGAGCATTCCGCTCCAGTGCAACCGGCGTAGTCGGCGCACGGCCTCAGTATCGCCGGCATCCCGGGCGCTGAGCTCATCATCCATCCGCCGCATGAACCGACCGCGTCCCCAGATTGCGAGGCCCGCCATCGCGCCGATCGCCATGGCAAAGAGCGGTCGACCGGCGATGACGAAAGCCACGGTCGCCAAGACGCCGGTCACGCCGATCATTCTGAATTGGATGTCGAACATCCCGCGCAGCAACTGCGTGACGGGCGGAAGGTCGAGCTTCACCAGCAGGAATGCAGGCGAGGCCAGCAGGAAATAGCCCATCGGAAAAAGCAGGATGACCAGGGCGGCCACCGCGACGGCATCGGGTCTCATGCGCTCGGCCTCTCTTGCCCGGGCGGAGTGAGGCGCCGCCCGGCGCTCGCCGCAATCATAGCCGGTCACAACGGTTGCGACACTAGGCTTTGGTCGGATGCGAAGTGGCAGTTGCGATCAGTCGGCACGCGCGGCCACCTTATCGCTGAATGATTTTCGTCCAGACATCCCCAAGGATGGCGGGCTCGCGCGGCGGCAGATAGGTCAGGCCGGCCTGCTTGCCGAACTCGGCGATCCTGCCTTCGGCCGCAAGATCCCTCAGCGCCTTGTTGACGGCCTCGATCAGGGCAGGGTCGCTGCCAAGCCCGACATAGCCGCGATTGGCGCCGATTGGATAATAATAGCCGGACGCCGTGATCGCCGTCTCGGGATGCGCGGCGCGGTGGGCGTCGAAGCGGGCAAGGTCGATCAAGGTCGCGTCGTAGTCGCCGCGATCGAGCGCGCCAAGGAGGTCGTCGCGGCCGGGGACGAGATGGGTGATGTTGTCGATCAGGCGCCCCTTGTCGAAAGTCATCAGGATGGCATCACCCAATGAGCCGCTCTCGATTGCGAGGCGAAGCCCGGCGAGATCGCCGATGTCGCCGATCTTGCGGTCGCGCGCCTTCGCCCCGAGCACAATGGTCATCGGCGAATAGACGTAAGGCCTGGTCGGCGCGAGTTCGCCGAGCGCAACGCGGCGACGCCGGTCATCGCGCGTGGCCCCGGTGAAATCCGGCAGGCGCGCCGTCTTCATGCCGGGCTTGACCAGCGAGTCCGTCGTCAGCGCATAGCCGCCGATCAGCGCGCAGCGCCCGTCGGAAAGCAGCGCATTGGCCTCGAGCTGCGGGCTCGAATCCTCATCCAGCTTGCTCTCGAACCATTGGATCCTGAGCGACCGTCCCATCCGGTCCGCGACCGCCTGCGCCAAAAGGACGTCGAAGCCTGAATCCGGCTTGCCCTTGTGGTGCGCCGAGAGCGGTGGGCGGTCCTCGTCGAGGCAGATGCTGAGGGGATCAGCCGCCCACGCCGCGGTCGCCGGCGCAGCGAGCATCATGGCGAGACCAAGTGTTGCCAGCCAGTTCTTCACGGCTTCCTCCGGCTCGAGATGAAGGCCCAGAGATCGCCGATCTGGTCGTCGTCGAGAATGTCGCCCCAAGGCGGCATCCTGTTGTTCTTGCCGTTCTTCACCGTCGTGACGAAGCGGGTCTTGTCGTCGGGAAAGGCGCGCAGATCCGGGGTGATGGTGCCGGAGTTCATCAGATTGGGGCCGTGGCAGTGCGAGCATTTTTCGGCATAGGTCGACTTGCCGTGGTCGATCTGCGCCTGCAGCGGATTGCCGTTCGAATCATCCGCGGCACGGACGGTCGCCGCAAGCGCGACCGTCAGAACCGCGACGGTGGCGATGACCGCCACCGTCTTGTGCGATGTGTCTCTCAACGTCTCTCGCCGTTACTGCTTCACCGCAAACACCCACAGCGAACCGCCGGGCGGCACCTTGGCCAGCCGTTCGTCGCCGGAGAACAGCGAGTAGACGCCGCCATAGCCAGAGGTGACGGCGACGTACTGCACGCCGTCCTGCTGCCAGGTTACCGGCTGTCCCTCGATGCCGGAGCCGGTCTGGAACTGCCAGAGCTTCTTGCCGCTGTCGGCATCGAAGGCCTCGAACTCGCCGGTCAAGGCGCCGGTGAACACGACGCCGCCCGCGGTCGACAGCACGCCGGAGAAGCGCGGAATGTCGCTGGGCGCTTCCCATTTCGCCTTGCCGGTCATCGGATCGATCGCCTTCAGATGGCCGCGCGCGCCGTCACCCCATTCCCAGGGATCGGTCAGGTCCATGCCGAGATACCATTCGCCCTGCTTGAAGGTGGCCGGCTCCGACTTGTACCTGCCGCCGAAGGCGAGCGTGTTGGCGTAGGCAAGGCCCGTCTGCGGATTGAACGACATCGGCTCCCAGTTCTTGCCGCCGAGGATCGACGGATAGACCGTGACCTTCTTGCCGTCGCGCGCATCCTTGACGACGTCAGTCTCGATCGGGCGGCCGCTCTTCAGATCGACGCCGCTGGCCCAATTGACCTTCACGTAGGGATTGGCGGCGAGCACCTTGCCGTTGGTGCGATCGAGCACGTAGAAGAAGCCGTTGCGGTTGGCATCCATCAGCACCTTAGTCGGCTTGCCCTCGACATTCATGTCGGCGAGGACCATCTCGGCCACCGAGTCATAGTCGAACGGATTGTTCGGCGAGAACTGGTAGTGCCATTTGATCTTGCCGGTCTTGGGATCCATCGCCAGCACGGAGCAGGTGTAGAGATTGTCGCCGGGACGCACGGCCGCGTTGAACGGGCCGGGGTTGCCGATGCCCCAATACACCGTGTTCAGCTCGGGATCATAGGACCCGGTGATCCAGGTCGAGCCGCCGCCGAGCTTCCAGGTGTCGCCCTTCCAGGTGTCGCCGCCGGGCTCGTCCGGCGAAGGGATCGAATGGGTGCGCCAGAGATGCTTGCCTGTTGCCGGATCCCAGCCGTCGATGAAGCCGCGCGTGCCGAACTCGGCGCCGGAGATGCCGGTGATGACGACGCCGTCCGCGACCAGCGGAGCCACCGTCATCGAATAGCCTTCCTTGATGTCGGCCGCCTTCTGCCGCCACAGCTCCTTGCCGTCCTTGGCGTCGAGCGCGATCACGTTGGCATCGAGCGTGGTGCGGAACAGCTTGCCGTCATAGAGGGCGGCGCCGCGGTTGATGATGCCGCAGCAGACGATGCGCGGCGTTTCCGCCGGATATTCGATCTTGGATTTCCAGATCTGCTTGCCGGTCTTGGCGTCGACCGCCATGGTCGCGTTGTGAGAGGTCACGTAGATCACGCCCTGGTACACCAGCGGCTGCGATTCCTCGCTGCGATCGTCGTTGAAGGAGTAATTCCAGACCGGGACGAGGTTCTTGACGGTGTCCTTGTTGATCTGGTTCAGCGTCGAGAAGCGCTGGAGATTGTAGCCCATCCCGTAGTTGAGAACGTTCGACGTATCGGTTGCACCCTTGACCAGTTGATCGGTCGTCTGGGCGCTCACAACCGAGCATGCGGATATGACGAGGCTCGCGGCCATCGCAAAACGTTTCATCCGTTCCTCCCAATATGCGCGCCTTTTGACGCTGCGATCGCAACACTCGGTCGGAAACCAAAACGCGTCAATACGAAAGTCGAAAGTGGCTTGCCGATATGTTGGATCTCGGTGCCGGTCACTTGACGGAAACCTGACGATCGATGAGTCACTTGTGTGCAGGCGCTGGAAAAATTCCGTGGCGTGAAGTTGTGCGGCGTCCATGCTGCAATCGCGGGCATCCGTTCCGTCAGTTGT
Source organism: Bradyrhizobium campsiandrae (assembly GCF_014529705.1). Taxonomy (GTDB): domain Bacteria; phylum Pseudomonadota; class Alphaproteobacteria; order Rhizobiales; family Xanthobacteraceae; genus Bradyrhizobium; species Bradyrhizobium campsiandrae. The sequence goes on along the minus strand of NZ_JAANIH010000043.1, from coordinate 6,840 downwards.
GCAGTGCGCAGATTGCAATTCGGGGCTTGAACCGGGGCAGGCTTGTGGACTTATCTCGTGTTCGATCCCGCGCGAATCGGGGCTTTTGATCAGGGAGGTTGTCATGATGTCGCGTCGCTCTGTTGCGCTTGCACTCACGATCGCAATGCTGTCCGGTCCGGCCTGGTCGGCATCCGGCGGGGCGGTCAAGATGTACGACACCGACAATGACGGGACGCTCGATCTGGCCGAGGTGAAGAAGGCCGCCGCCGCGCTGTTCGCCAGGCTCGATCCCGACCATGACGGGACGCTCGACGCGCGTGAGTTGCGCGGACGGCTAACGGCAAAGGAGCTCGCAGCTGCAGACCCTGACCACGACGGGACCCTCACCCTCGATGAATATCTTGCCGTGGTGGAGCAGCGCTTCAACGCAGCGAATCCGGACGCGGACGGAACGCTGGATGCAAAGGAGCTGAAGTCGCGGGCCGGCCGCGCATTGCTGCGGCTCCTGCGATAAGCGGGCCGCCGGAATTCTGCCCCGCAATCGGAACATCGGCCGATTCGACCTGTTCTCCTCGACATCCGCGCGACGCCGGGTCGTGCGGCGGAAAGACGAGGAGAGGAAGCAGATGACCACGAAACGATCCATTCTTGTTGCGTGCGCGATCCTGGCGCTGAGCGCCGGCACGGCGATGGCCGGTCCCTGCAACACCGGCAGCACTGCCAGCGACAAGGACGCCGGCTCTGGTCCTGTCACGGTGGGATCGGCGCAATCCCATTCATCCGACGCGACGAGCAACACCGGTCAGCATCCCCCGACCAGCACGATGAATCGCGCCAGCGGCGAAACGGCTGCATCGTCGGAGGATGCACAGCGTCAGATGCAGAGCCAGCCCACGGCGGCTCAGAGCGCCGAAGGTGCCAAGCCGAATACGATGGCCGCCGACAAGGGCTGCTGACAGCGAAGCGGAGCCGCGGCGAGACATCAGCGGCATCGCGCAAGGCGCTCCCGCGCGGGTCGCGTTTGACCACGAGAGAACTGGTCTTGCCCGAGAGCGAAATGCAGCCGCGAAGAATCGGCACGGACTCGTGCGGCGTTCGAATCGAGGCTTGAACTGTATTGGGCGCCGCCCTAGGTTTTGCCCGGCGCGATGTCGCGCTCAATAATTGGGGAGACCCCGAATGGCCTGGAAAGCTCCGAAGATCGTGGAAGTGCCGGTCGGCATGGAAATCAACATGTACGCCTGCGCTGCGCGCAAGTAAGACCTGCGACCTGCCGCGGCTTCGATGGCGGATGCCCTCGAAGCCGTGGTAGTGTTCCGCATGCGCTTGGGGGCCCCTACATTCAGGACGATGGTTGTGTGCCTTGCCGCGCTCGCGTCGGCAAGTGCGAGCGCCGAAGAGGGGTTCGACACCGAGCACATCTTCGGTTTCATGATCGGCAGCGATGTCGGCAATCGCGGCGAGCGCGAATTCCAGACCCAGACGACGGGGCGGTTCGGCAAGGGCGGCGGCACCTATCGGACGCTCGCGCACGAGGTCGAAATCGAAATCGTGCCGCTGCCGAATTTTCGCATCGAGATCGGCGCTGCGACCACGCTGCACGACATCACCGGCGTTCCTGACATCGACGATCGCCGCCAGGTCAACTTCCAGGGCGCATCGCTCGATTTGCGCTATCGCCTGCTCGAGCGCGAGAGCGCCCCGTTCGGCATGACGATTGCCGCCGAAACCCATGGCGATCGCATCGACGAGGTCAGCGGCGCCAAGGGGCGGATGTACGGCACCGACTTCACGCTCGCCTTCGATCGCGAGCTGGTGCCGAACTTCGCGATCGGCGCGCTCAATCTGATCTACCAGCCGGAATGGGCGCGCTTCGAGGTGAGCGGGCTGTCCGAGAAAAGCTCGACCATCGGCGCGGCCTTCGCCGGCATGGTGCGCATGAGCCCAAACGTGCTGCTCGGCGGCGAGATGCGCTACTTCCGCCAATATGAGGGCATCGGTCTCGGCGCGTTCTCAGGACAAGCCCTGTTCGTCGGACCGACCGCCTATTTCCAGCTGTCGGAGCAATCGCGGCTCACCTTGAGCTGGAGCATGCAGGCCTGGGGCCGTCCGGCCGGATCGGGGGCTAATCTCGATCTTGTCAATTTCGAACGCCACCAGGCGCGGCTGGTGTTTGGCATCAACTTCTAGCAAAGCGGGTTCCCCGCCCATCTCTCACACCGGATTGAAACTTCTCGCTGCCGGAAACGTAGCCCTGTGTGCTAGTCTCAATCGTTCCCGCGAGAGGATCCCGGCATGAACCCGATCGACCTGGTGGTGACAGTGTGTGCGGTGCTCTCGCCTGCAACCTGCGAGGAGCAGCATCTGGTGTTCAACTTTGGCGGCTCGCCGGCGCAGTGCTCCATGGCCGCGCCGCCCTATATCGCGCAATGGGTCGGCGAGCATCCGAAATGGCAGGCGGTGCGCTGGCGCTGCGAATATCCGCACCCGAACGACAAGGCGTGATCAGCTACTTGGTGCACTCCTTCAAATCCTTGTCGGCGATCGAGAACACCGCATCGGCCTTGATCTCGATGTCGCGGACGATGCATTGCCGTGAGCTGGGATAGCTGACCTTGGCATCGTAGCGGCCCGGCTCGACGCCGGTGATGCGCAGCCGCTCGTCGTGGTCGACCTCCTTGTCCTTGTCGTTCAGGCACTGGTTCGGGCCCCAGTCGGTCTTGCCTGATGGTGCGAGCTGGAATCCGGAGATCGTCTCGCTCGTCAAATTCCAGAGCCGGATGCCCTTGCCCTTGGTCTGCGCGAGGGCTGCGCCCGGCATCGCAACCAACAGGATGCCGATCGCGATCAGCTGACGGCGCATGATGACCTCCCCAAAACAATTCTGCCCAAAACAATTCTGATGGCGCAGTTGATCACGAGTTGTCATTTCGATTCAAGCTGCAACGCCGCAAGCTCGGCTCTGATCCGGGCAAGCTCAGCCTCGTTGCGCTCGCTGCGCGGAGTAGCGATCGGCACCTCCTGCACGATGCGCGCCGGGCGCGGCGACAGGAAGAACAGGCGGTCACCGAGACGGATGGCATCGTCGAGGCTGTGCGTGACGAGCAGCGTCATGACCGGGCGGCTTGCCACCAGCGTCGCGATCTCGTCGCGCAGACGGCCGGCGAGGGCGTCATCGAGCGAGGCGAGCGGCTCGTCGAGCACGAGCAGATCGGGCTCGACCGCAAAGGCGCGAGCGAGCGCGACCCGGCGGGCGAGGCCCAGCGACAATTCGCCGGGAAAATGGCTGCGATGCGCTTCCAGCTCGAGGATCTTGAACAGCTCGGACAGCTTCGCATCCGTGACGTCAGGTGCAGCCAGCCGCACATTCTGCTCGACGGAGCGCCACGGCAACAGCCGTGGTTCTTGAAACACCATGCCGATCCGCGCCTCCGGCGGCCGCGCGACGTGGCCGTCGAAATCGTGGTCGAGCCCGAGGATGATGCGCAGCATCGTGCTCTTGCCGCAGCCGGACGGGCCGATCAGCACGCCGACCTCGCCGGATTGCAGCGCGAATGTCAGCGGCGCCAGCACCGCGTGCGTTTCGCCCGCGGCGCTCCTGTAGGTCTTGCCCGTGATCTCGACCTCAAGCCGCACGGGGCCGCCACCGCGTTGCGCGGGCCTCGAACGGCTGCACCAGAACAGTCTCGATCACGAGCACGACCGCGGCGAATGTCAGGGAATAGGCGAGCAGGCGCGGCGTATCGAACAGCTGGAAGGCGATGCCGATCTCGAAGCCGACGCCGTTCGGCCGCCCCAACAGCTCGGCGACCAGCACGATCTTCCACACCAGCGACAGGCCGGAACGGGCGGAGGCCGCGATATAGGGCGCCAGCTGCGGCAGCACGACGTGGCGGAAGGCGCGCCAGCGCGGCATCGCGAACACCGTTGCCATCTCGTCGAGCGAACGGTCGAGCGCGCGGGTGCCTTCGCGCAACGTCACCACCGCGGTCGGCAGCTTGTTGATGGCGATCGCCGCAATCGCGGCGGCCTCGGTGAGCCCGGCCCAGATATAGGCGAGCACGATCACCACAAGGGCCGGCAAATTGAGCAGCAGGATCAGCCAGGGATCGCCGAGCCGGTCGGCGAGTTTCACCCGTCCCATCAGATAGCCGATGGCGCTGCCGACCGACATCGCCAGCACGAAGGCGAGCGCGACGCGCGCCAGTGTCGCGCCGAGATGCAGGAACAGCGCGCCGGATGCGGCTTCCGCGATGATGACGTTGAGCACCGCGGGCGGGGAGGGCAGCTTCGCGCCGCCGACGAACAGCGCGGCGGTCCACCAGATCGCGAGGAAGAGAGCAAAGGAGAGAAGGCGCAGCACCTCAGTCTCCGGGGGCGGCGTGATAGAAGGTGCCGGGATCGAGCTCGGCCGCCGGGCCGACCAGGTCACGCCCGCCGATCTCGGCGAGCACGCGGTAGAGCACGCGTGCATCGGCCTCCTCGTCACTGATGCTCCGGCGCGGAATGCCATCGCGATAACGGTCGCGATAGGTCTTGAGCATGGCCGGATCGTTCGCGCCTGTGAGTGGCGCGATCTTGTCCCAGGCCGCATCCGATGTGACCAGCAATTGCTTGGCCTTGCGGGTCATGGCGATGAACCGCGCCACGGTGTCGCGATGGTTTGCGGCCCAGCCCTCATCGAAGACATAGCCGACCGCGGACACTGCGCCCTTGGCGCCGAGCTTGGGCAAAATCTCCTCGATTCCGGCAAGGCGCCTGAAGCCCTTGGCTTCGAGCTGCGCGCAGAAATTCCAGAAATTCAGGCTCGCATCCATCTCGCCGTCGAGCGCCTTGGCGGCGATCAGGGGCGGCGCGCCATAGACGATCGTCGCCTCCGACTTCAGGTCGATGCCGTCCTGCTTCATCCGTGCTTGCAGCAGCAGCCAGCTCTTGTCGATCGGGCCGCCACCGATGCCGAGCTTGCGGCCCTTCAGATCGGCCAGCGTCTTGATCGGCGATGCCGCCGGCACCATCACCGCGCCGAGCGCACTGGAATAGGGGTAGAAGATCAGCTTGGCGCCGAGCGCGCGCTCGCGCGACACCCAGAGCCAATCCGACAGCATGATGTCGGCATTGCCGGCGCGGAGCGCGATCTTGCCGGCCTCGGGGCTCGCAAGCTCGGTGACCTCCAGCGACAGATTGGCTTCCTTGTCGAGCCCGGCCTCGCGAATCGTCGCCAGTTCCCAGGAGAACGTTCCGGTCTTCTGCACTGCGAGGCGTATGGTGTCCGCAGCATGGGCCGGCGTGCCCAGTGCCAGCACCATGGCAAGCGCCGATATTCGTGCCAAAACTCGCATCACTTGTGAGCCATTTCCTCTGACAGAGTGCTTTTCAGGACAATAGGCATAGCATAGCTTCCATCGCAACCAGCGGGAGGATCTCATGAGCTTTGCGGGACAGGTACGACCTGGTGTCGCCGCCCTGGTCGTGCTCGCAGCGACCGTGATCGCAGCGCGGGCGGAGGAGGCCAATGATTATCCGACCTCGGCGCGTGCAGAATATGTCTATGGCTGCATGAAGGCCAATGGCGAGACGCGGCAGGCGATCGAGCAATGCTCCTGCTCGATCGACGTGGTCGCCTCGATCGTGCCCTATGAAAGATATGTCACGGCAGAGACCGCGCTCAGCATGTCCCAGGTCCGCGGCAATCTCGGCACCCAGTTCAGGACGTCGGAGCAGGCGAATTCGGCGGTGAATGATTTGAGACGGGCGCAGGCCGAAGCCGAGGTGAGGTGTTTCTAGTGTCTCGTCCCTTCTCCCCTTGTGGGAGAAGGTGGCGCGAAGCGCCGGATGAGGGGTATCTATCCGAGCATTCAAGCGTGAGAGGCGTTGCGGAGACCCACCCCTCACCCGTCTCGCCGCTACGCGGCGATCCACCCTCGCCCACAAGGGAAGAGGGAAAGCAGCGCGAGCCCTAGCTACGTCCCCGGTTTCTCCACGTCCCACTCGTTCCGGAACACATGGCCGTCCGTATCCTTCGCCTCGGCGCGGAAACGCTTGGCGCCGTTGGAGACGTAGGTGAAGCGCAGATTAGGATCTTCCGAGATCGAGATGCCGCCTTCCATCGACAGTACGGGGCTGTCGTCCTGCGTCAGCTTCAGCTGGTTGATGAAGAAGGCGGGAATATAGAGCTGCGTGACCTGATCCATCTGCAGGCCGGAATTGTTGGGATGGCCGATCATGATCTGCGCCTCGCGGATGCGGCTCGCAGGCGCGTCCTCGCGCGCGAATTGCCGGTAGCGCATCTGGCCGAGCCGGTTCTGCGCCTCTTCGGCATTCTTGCCGGCCGGCGCCGAGCAGCCGCCTGACGCTTTCACATAGGTCTTGGCGACGTAGAGCTGGCCGTCGCTGAGCTCGGCGACCGCATGCACATCGGTATAATTGTTGACGCGCACGCGCGTGGAGATCTCGCTGACATTGGCATCCGCGCCAAGCTCGAACTTCGCCGCCATCGGCGCCGGATTGCGGTCGATCACCAGCGTGATCGACCGGATGCGCCTGGCGTCGGCGGGCGAGAGCTTGCTGCGCAGGGTGACCGGCACGATCGCCGCGTCCTCGGCGCGATAGGGCATCTCGATGGCGATGACGTCAGCGCCGTCGTTCATCGGACGGTTGTTGAGGATATCCTGCACCAGGCCCGGCCAGGGATCGTAAGCCTCTTCGGCGCTCACAGGCGCGGCGAAGGCGATGCCGAGCAGCGCGGCGATCAGGGGCAGGCGGCGTGTGCATCCCATCATGGTCGTGGTCTCGCGCGGTCGAAGCAGTGTCAGGCAAACGAGGGTAGCGCGCCTGCTACTCCCATTCAATTTCAGAAAA
>NZ_JAANIH010000427.1 GCF_014529705.1 Bradyrhizobium campsiandrae | reverse complement strand
CCGGCATCGGCAAGAGCACCATCTTGTCGATCTTGGGCACACGGGCTTTGTCCCAATAGTCGGCGTTCTTGACCAGCTCGAGACGTTCGCGCGGGGTAAAGCTTGCCATCTTCCACGGGCCGGTGCCGGAGGGCTGGCTCGCGAACTTGTCCCAATCCTTGCCGAGCTTTTCATATTGCGCCGGGCTCGACACCAGGAACCACAGCATCTGATAGGGAAAGAAGGAATCGACCGTCTTGGT
>NZ_JAANIH010000426.1 GCF_014529705.1 Bradyrhizobium campsiandrae | reverse complement strand
GCTGACGCGCACCAATGCGCTGCTTGCCGGCCAGGTTGACCTGATCGAGACGCCAGCGCCCGATGCCGTGCCGCAGCTCAAGGCCGCCGGCATGAAGATCGTCGACAACGTCACGCCGCATGTCTGGCCGTGGCAGTTCTCGCGCGTCGAAGGCTCGCCCTGGAACGACATTCGCGTGCGTAAGGCCGCCAATCTCTGCGTCGATCGCGAAGGGCTCAAGGATGGCCTGCTCGCGGGCCTG
>NZ_JAANIH010000425.1 GCF_014529705.1 Bradyrhizobium campsiandrae | reverse complement strand
CCGGCATCGGCAAGAGCACCATCTTGTCGATCTTGGGCACACGGGCTTTGTCCCAATAGTCGGCGTTCTTGACCAGCTCGAGACGTTCGCGCGGGGTAAAGCTTGCCATCTTCCACGGGCCGGTGCCCGCGGCATCCTTGGCGAACGCGGTCCAGGCAGCCTGCGACTTCGCCTTGGCATCGGCGCCTTCCGCCTTCTCGTAGAAGTGCTGCCACTTTGCCGGGCTCGCCATGAACAAATT
>NZ_JAANIH010000424.1 GCF_014529705.1 Bradyrhizobium campsiandrae | reverse complement strand
AGGTCCGTTCGGCCGTGCTGCAGCTCTGCCTGCCGCACATCACCTCGGCCCACATGGTGGTCACGGTGTCGATCGGCGTCGCAGCGACGCGGCCGAACGAGGCCCTGCGTCCGGGCGATCTGATCGAGCGCTGCGATCGCGCGCTCTATCTCGCCAAGGGCGGCGGCCGCAATCGCGTGGTGACTGAGCGCGAGCTCGATCGCGCCGAGGCTGCAGGCTAGCGTTTTCGAGCGAAGCGGAAG
>NZ_JAANIH010000423.1 GCF_014529705.1 Bradyrhizobium campsiandrae | reverse complement strand
TGCCTACGCGCATCTCTTGATGCAGATCAGGAACCGCGTGGTGCCGGTCGTGGTGCATCTGGTGCTGTTGATCGCAGCCTTCATCACCTTGCCGCTTGGCATCGCCAGCGCCTATGGCGAGCCGCCGAGCCGCGGCAGCACCATCTTCGTGAACAGCGGCTGCACCGAAAACAGCAGGAGCGCGCTGACGAAGATCGCAGCGGTATAGACCGTCAGCAGCAACCGGTTGCGCGAGGTGGACG
>NZ_JAANIH010000422.1 GCF_014529705.1 Bradyrhizobium campsiandrae | reverse complement strand
ATCAGTTCACCGCCTATACGATCTACGACCCCTTGGTGGCGTGGGAGATGGACGTCGCCGATCGCCCCGGCAAGCTGGTGCCGGGGCTCGCGACCGAATGGAAGGTCGATGACACCGACAAGACCAAATGGACCTTCAAGCTGCGTCCCGGCGTGACGTTCCATGATGGTACTCCGTTCAACGCCGACGCGGTGGTGTGGAACGTCGACAAGGTGCTCAAGCAGGATGCGCCGCAATTCGAT
>NZ_JAANIH010000421.1 GCF_014529705.1 Bradyrhizobium campsiandrae | reverse complement strand
GGGCGGACCGCAACTGGTCTATGCCGCGACCAAGGAAGAGGTCGGCGTCGAAGCCCTCGGCGGAGGTGAAATGCATAGCCGCGTTAGCGGCGTCACCGACCATTTGGCGGAAAGCGACAGCCACGCGCTGGCGATCGTGCGTAATATCGTCGCCAACCTGGGAGAGCCGCCGCGATTGCGCTGGACGGTCGAGCAGGGCGAACCGCCTTGCCATGCGGTCGAGGAAATCTATGGAATCGTCA
>NZ_JAANIH010000420.1 GCF_014529705.1 Bradyrhizobium campsiandrae | reverse complement strand
GATCTTTTTGGCAGATACGAGCGTGGGCATGCGCGTCGCGGTGACGCCGACCTGGCTCGGATCGAATTGCGGCGCATCCTGCTTGAGCACCTTGTCGACGTTCCACACCACCGCGTCGGCGTTGAACTCGCTGCCGTCGTGAAACTTCACGCCCTTGCGAAGGCTGAAGCGCCACTTGGTCTTGTCGGTGTCATCGACCTTCCATTCGGTCGCGAGCCCCGGCACCAGCTTGCCGGGGCGAT
>NZ_JAANIH010000419.1 GCF_014529705.1 Bradyrhizobium campsiandrae | reverse complement strand
CGCCGATGCGGTGATCTGGAATCTCGACAAGGTGCTGAACGACAAGGCGCCGCAATTCGACAAGCGGCAGAGCGCACAGGTGAAGACCCGCCTGCCCTCCGTCGCCAGCTACGCCAAGATCGACGACATGACGGTCGAGCTCACCACCAAGGAGCCCGACAGCTTCCTGCCGATCAACCTCACCAATTTGTTCATGGCGAGCCCGGCAAAGTGGCAGCACTTCTACGAGAAGGCGGAAGGCG
>NZ_JAANIH010000418.1 GCF_014529705.1 Bradyrhizobium campsiandrae | reverse complement strand
TCAATGCCGCGACGGCTCTCGACGTGGCGCCGCACCAGATTGCCAGGCATTGCGACACGGTCTCCCTGTGTCTGTCGAAAGGCCTGAGCGCGCCGGCCGGTGCGGTGCTGGCCGGGCCGCGCGCCGTCGAGATGCACGGGGACGCCGCGGACCGACGCCATGGTGTGCACGGCCTGCATGTGCTCCAGCGGCAAGACGGCGCCGCTCGCATTGTTGTGCGAGGTCTCCATCGCGACAAGACC
>NZ_JAANIH010000042.1 GCF_014529705.1 Bradyrhizobium campsiandrae | reverse complement strand
CCCGCGCTCGTCTCATCTCCGCAATCCCGGCCAGCTCCGACGAGACGAGCGCTACCGCCAAACCCCGCCGCGCAAAGGGGTCAAAATTGGACGCCGATGAGGGGTCAAATTTGAACGCCGATTGACACACGATGGCCCGAAGGCCGATCAGCTCAGGGCGCTTGGTGCGGAAGTGGTGATCGGCGATCTCCTCAGCCTCAACGACGTCACAAGCGCCCTCGATGGCATCCAGAGCGCATACTTTTGCTACCCGATCGTGCCGCGCCTGATCGACGCGACGAGCTTTTTTGCCGTTGCTGCAGCCGAGAAGGGCGTGAAGGCGATTGTGAACATGTCCCAAATTTCAGCGCGACGAGACGCGAACAGCCACGCTGCTCAGGAGCATTGGGTGGCGGAGCGAATCTTCGATTGGTCGGGAACGCCGACCACTCATCTCAGACCGACATTTTTTGCGGAGTGGCTGACGATCATGCTGGATCCGACCGTGCTTCGGTCGACGGGAGCCGTCAAAATGCCGATGGGTGATGGTCGCCACGCGCCGATCGCGTCGGAGGATCAGGGACGTTTGATCGCCGCCATTTTGCAGAATCCCGCGCCACACGCAGGTAAGACCTATACCCTACACGGCCCTGTCCAGATGAATCATTATGAGATTGCTGCGGCGATGGGCAAGGCCCTTGGCCGCGATCTGCACTATGAACCCATCACATTTGATGAATTCGCTGAGGGCCGGCTCGCATCAATTCGTGCAAATCCCCACGTCGTCCAGCATCTGCGAGAGGTGACTCTCGACTATCAGAACGGGATATTCGAAGGCGAGGACGGTATCATTCGGCAAGTGACGGGTGTCGCGCCAATGACTGTCGAGACGTTCGTCGAGAAGAACCGGGCCCATTTCGCGTAATCCCGACATCAAAGCGCTTCCGTCGCTGAGCAGGTCCGGTACATCAGCCGGCGGGCAACAGCGGCGGCGGCGTCCTTCGGAAGGTCCCCCTTTCGGTGGGAGACGTTAGACCGGCATGCAGATCGACCTCGGCGAAGCCGGGGTCTTCAAGCGGGCCTTGAGTCTCGCCGAAAGGTCGTCGGCAAGCCGAGGAAACGCCGGATCGCATAGTCGACTGAAATACGGCCCGGTCCCCAAGCCATAATGGCGAGCGCCATAGCAGCCCAGGTGATATGGATCGGCCACCCATCCGGCACTGTCAGTTCAACGATCACGGTCATGAAGAGCAGACCCAGCGCCGCAAATCGGGTGCCGAATCCGAGGACCAGCAAAACCGGAAAGGTGATCTCGCCGCAGCCCGACAGGAACGCCATCAGCGTTGGTGCCGGGAACGGGTAGGGCCCACCCGGGAGATGCAGCATGAACTCATCGCTGAACAAGGTAACGGCCGTGTCGCTCAGCTGCAGGAAGCCGTCCCACTTAAGGATACCGGATTTCCAGAACGGCACGGCGATGGCAACGCGCAGCAACAGCTGCGCCAAGGACGGCTGCGCAACGGTTTGCACCAGCATACTGGCGCGCTCGACGATGTCCGCCACGCCTCTTAACTTGCCGCGAGAGGCGGCGGATTGATCTAAGACAGTCATGATTCTTCTCCGAATTCTGCAGCGATAAATGCGCCGGCGGCCAACACGCCAGAGATGCTCGCACCAAGGTCGAAGTCGGGGACCTCTTCGAGCGCAGCGGCTGCAGCGTGGCCGAGTGACTGCCCGGCCAGCAGCGCAGTCAGAAACACCGCGCCGCCTTCGGGAAGATGTCTGACTTCGACATCGTTTTCCGGGCGCGTAATCAGGGCGTCTTCCGATTGCGTCGGATCGATCTGGCCGGTCGATTCCGTGCCGCGGTTTGCCGAGAATATCGTCAGCGCCGCGTAGCGAGATCTCACGACCTGTGTGGCCGGGTGCGAAACAAATGTCAGATCCGCAAGGCGCTCGGGAGGCACAGCCGCCAGGCGCTCGGGAGCAAGCGGGACCGCGTCAGCGGCGTGATAAGCATCCAGCCACGCTCGTTCGATGCGCGCCGTGTCGGCAAGCCAGGGCATTGCCTGCGCGTATTCATAGCTCTCTATGAAGGCCGGAAAGTCGCGCCCGTATTCGAACAGGAGAGGCGAAGTCGGCGGCGTCGCGCGAACATGAAACCTGGCCATGGCCCGAAAGAACTCGACACCGGTGATACGCTGCACGGCGGGATAGATCGCGGCAAGCGAGTCGATCAGACTGACGGTGACGTTGTTGCGATAAACGTTGTAGCGCTTGACCGCCGCCTTGCCGTTCGGACCCGCGACGACATCAGGCGTTTGGTGATCCGGATCGATAAGGGCAGGGGAGAAGGCGTCGGCGTAGGTTTGACGCTGCCGCATGTCCTGCCGGGGAAGATGGCTAAGCTGCATGGCTCTTATCCAGAGAAGAGAATCCGATGTACCGATCCAGGATCTGCTGGGCGGCTGTCGCCTCCGCCTTGAGCACTGGCCAATCGGGAATGTTGCTGTCCCACTCGATGAGCGTCGGGACCGGCCCGCATTTTTGAATGACGATTTCGTAGAGCTTCCACACTGCATCGGCGACGGGGCCGTCGTGGCTATCGATGAGAAGACGCTCGCCCTCGTCGTCCGCTTGCTCCGCGTGGCCGGCGAGGTGGATCTCGCCGACTTTGGCAAGCGGAAAGTCCGAGAGGTAGTCGAGCGCCGAGAACCCGTGATTGGTCGCCGACACGAAGACGTTGTTGACGTCGAGGAGAAGCCCACAACCGGTTCTCCGCGCTATGGTGCGGATGAAATCAGTTTCGCTCATCGTGGATTCGCGGAACGTGACGTAGGTCGATGGATTCTCAAGAAGGATCGGTCGCCCGATTGCCTGCTGCACTTCATCGATATGCTCGCAAACCCTCGAAAGCGTTTCGTTGGTGTACGGCAAGGGGAGCAAGTCGTTGAAGAATGTATTTTCATGCGTGGACCAGGCCAAATGCTCAGATACGAGTGCCGGTTGATAGCGCTCGACGAGCGACCTGAATCGTCCCAGATGTTCGCGATCGAGCGGCTGCGGCCCACCAATCGACATGCACACGCCATGAAGCGATACAGGATTATCCTGTCGGATCGCTTCAAGCGCCCGGTGCGGGGGCCCACCGGCTCCCATGTAGTTTTCGGCATGGACTTCAAAAAAGCCCTTGGGCTTTCCGTCGGCCATGATCGCCGGAAGGTGCTCGTGCTTGAAGCTCGTCCCAGCCTGTCCGGCGATTGAATGGTTTGGAAAGCGGAGAGCGCTCGCCACGTTTTCGGCGTTCTGATTATTATTCGAGGTCATAGCGTTTCTCCGCTTTCCGTGCTTGGTTGCTGTCGCGATCAGATCGGCTTCAGCGAACCGTGCTTGCCACCCGGGACGGCGATCGACTCGCAGGTGCCGCCCTGCACGAACTTCCAGGCGTTGCCCTGGAAATCGACGTTGGACGTTCCCTGGCAGGTGGTGCCGGGACCAGCGGCGCAGTCGTTCTGGCCCTTCAGGGCGACGCCGTAGCACTTCACCTTGTGGGCAGAGACGGCGGCCTGCTCTTCGGCCTTGGTCAGCGGCGCTGCCATGGCGATCGAGGCCAGCGCGCTCGAAACGGCGCCGGCGATAATCAGCGAACTGATTGTGGACTTTGCGGACATCAAAATACTCCTTGTTGGGTTGTGCCTGTTTTGGGCGGCACGAGAGGTGTTCGTGGTTTTGAGGCTATTCGTTACAACGCGAACCGCTCACGGATTCGTGAAGGCGATCAGGCGGCGTCGCGTGCGTGAACGACCGGGAAGTCGACGTCGGTCTTTGCGACTTCGTTGACGTAGTTCGTCAGCGTGTTGAGAGCGACGTGAAGCACGATCTCAAGGATCTGAGCGTCGTCGTATCCGGCCGCACGAACGCTCTGCAGCGCTGCGTCGTTCACGTGGCCACGCTCGCGCGTCACGGTTGCCGCGAACTTCACCGCAGCGTCAGCCTTGGGATCGTTGGAGGCGCCATTGCGGTTGGCGGTGATCTCGGCGTCGTCGAGCTTGGCGAGATTCTTGCCGAGGTAGGTGTGAGCCGACAGGCAGTAGTCGCAACCGTTGATCTGGGCGACGGCAAGGGCGATCCGTTCGCGAGTCGGAGCCGGCAGCTGGCCCTTTCCGAGCGCGCCGAACAGGCCGAGGTAACCCTCGAGCGAGGCCGGGCTGGTCGCCACGAGGCGGAACAGGTTGGGGACGCTGCCGAGCTGCTTGTTCACGGCGTCGAGGAAGGGCCGAGAAGCGGCGGGAGCGGCGTCGACGGAGGCGGGGATGGCGATGCGGGACATTGGTGCAATTCCTTTTTTCGGTCAGGCGTCATTGCCTGACACGTTTTGTATTCGCTTCCGCATTTGCCGAATATCGTGCTTCCTTGGAACTTTATCTTCCAGGAATTGAGAGGACAAAAACAGCGCTTGTGGTGGAAGCGCTCGCGCAATCCCTGCAGCAAATCAGTCTGGACACTCGGATTTAATGGCGGCGCTGTTTCGCTCGACGCGCACCGAAATCGATTTCCCGCGATCGTATGAAAAGAGACGCCGGAACATCGCGCGATGTCACGTCAGCAAATCATCACACGCCACGATGCTCTGCCTGGTGGCACCGACAGGGACAGACCGCAGCTCTGAAGTAATTGTGGCTACTGGCTTAACCGGAGACATCAACGATGGCATAAGCAGATGCCTTTCGAATGATCATGCCGGCATTCGTTGTCGCGACCGCGCTCGTACCATCGATGAGCAACGTGGCAACGCCGAAATCAACTGCGCCCGCAGACCATTTGACCCGTCGTAAATAACGTCCGGAGATTTCAATGTCAGAGTTTCCATACCGCACAGCACTCATTATCGGAGCTGGCACGGGGATCAGTGCATCGGTTGCCCGCCAGTTGGCGGGACTCGGCGTCAAGGTCGCACTGGCCGCCCGCAGCACTGCGAAATTAAAACAGCTGGATGATGAGATTGGCGCAAAGGTCTTCTCGGCGGACGCTTCTGACCGAGCCTCTGTCGAGGCATTGTTTCGCGACGTGGACGCCACGATCGGAGAGCCCGACGTGGTTGTGTTCAATGCCAGCGCGCGGGCGCCTGGGCCAGTCGCAGAAATCGATCCTGTCGCAGTGGAGAAGGCGCTTGCTATCAGCGCTTACGGCGGGTTTCTCGCGGTCCACCATGCGGCGCGACGCATGGTGAAGCATGGCAAGGGAGCCATTCTTCTCACAGGGGCATCCGCCAGCGTGAAGGGCTTTCCACGCTCCTCGGCATTTGCGATGGGCAAGTTTGCTCTACGCGGATTGGCCCAGAGCGCCGCGCGTGAACTGGGGCCGATGGGCATCCACGTTGCGCATTTTGTCATCGATGGAGCTGTTCGATCCGCGTCGCGTTCGGATCCGCAGGACAATCCCGATAGTACACTGTCGGCCGACGCGATCGCGCAAACCTACATCGACATCCTTCGCCAGCATCGCAGTGCCTGGTCATTCGAAGTCGAGGTACGCCCCTGGGTCGAGAAATTCTAACCAGCCGAACACAGCATTTCGGAACTCCGGGTACATATTCTACGCGGCGCAGCGTTAGCCTTGTCGTCAAGCAGGTCGTTTCAGAAAGCTCCGAACCTCATTCACGAAGATCTCCGATGCTTCCCAAGGGGCCGCGTGGCCAGCCGTCTCAAGACGAATTCTCGTGGCTTTGGGAATTGCATTGGTCAGTTCGTCGGAATAGGGGGCAGGCAAGACGACGTCACGCTCGCCTGAAATCACCAAGGTCGGGCTCACCAGACCGGTAAGGCGATCGAGCGTGTCAGCCTGACTTGCAGCGTTCGCGCCTCTACAGAATGCATCTGCGGATTGATCGTGAAAGAGCGGGTTCGTAAGCGCCGTGATCGCGTGAAGCGGAGCACTCGCGAGCACGTCGGGATGGCTCAAATTGAAGGTCATGACCTCACGGAAGTGGGCATCAGGGAGATGCCTCTTCAATATCCGCCAGGTTTCGAATTTGTTCGCCAGATATTGATCTGTCCGCGCCCAGCTGTTCGCGAGGATCAGCTTGCGCACGCGGTTGGGGTCGCGCAGCGCGAACTCTTGCGCAATCTGCCCGCCGAGCGAATGACCAAGGATGCTGACTTGCTCGAGACCAAGATCGTCGAGAACGGCACGAACGTCTGCCGACATATCCGACAGAGCGTATTGCTGTGCGGTCGTAGAGCTTCCGCCGGCATCTCGATTGTCGATAAACACGATCTTGAAGCCGACCAGCATTGACGCCAGCGGCCGCCACGGACCGATATCCATGGCCAGCCCAGGCAGGATGAGGAGGGGTTCACCTTCTCCAACGACGTCATAGTGCAGGGCGGCGTCGGCATTGTGGACTAACGGCATAACTAAACTCCGAGCAGGACTTACCCTTGGCTGCGCGGCGGTGCGCCAAGCAGCGTCGTGGCCTCGCCACGAAATGAGCGGGGGCTACAGTCCCAGTTCGCTAAGGGAGGGATGATCGTCCGGCCGACGACCCAACGGCCAGCGAAACTTGCGATCGGCTTCGACGATCGGCAAGTCATTGATGCATGCGAAACGCCGATGCATCAAACCATCCGGCGCGAACTCCCAGTTCTCGTTTCCGTAGCTGCGAAACCAGTTTCCGCTGTCGTCATGCCATTCATAGGCGTAGCGGACGGCGATGCGGTTATCGGAAAATGCCCAGAGCTCTTTGATCAGCCGGTAATC
Organism: Bradyrhizobium campsiandrae; assembly: GCF_014529705.1. Taxonomy (GTDB): domain Bacteria; phylum Pseudomonadota; class Alphaproteobacteria; order Rhizobiales; family Xanthobacteraceae; genus Bradyrhizobium; species Bradyrhizobium campsiandrae. Next base: position 72,582 of record NZ_JAANIH010000042.1, on the reverse strand, counting down.
GAGCTCTTTTGCCCACTTGCGTGTGAGGAAGGCAACGACCTCGCTTCGTCCATTCACGAATTCCGCGCGGTTTCGCCAAACCGTGTCCTGCGTGTAGGCCAGCGAGACCTTTTCGGGATTCCTCCCGTTCCAGCCGTCTTCGGCAAGGCGGACTTTTTCGACAGCGCTCTCTCTGGAAAATGGGGGAAGTGGGGGTCGGGTCATGGCACTCGTCTTCTCGTTGATTGGGGAGAGGAACGTAGATGGCCAGCCGTATTGGTAAAATACTGTAGAGTTGGAACGTGATCTTCCATTTCTTGGAAGGACGTGGTTTGCCCCCACGACAGACCGGACGCGCCGCCCACCATTAAGCTGACTGGTCGGCCGCCTTTCGTGATTTGCGCGGCCCAGTGCTGGCCGCCGATGCTGTGTCAGCTTCGTTCTCCTCCGCGCGCCCTTGTGGCTTTGCACTCCGTGATTTGGCCTGAGAGAGACTCGCCCGCAATCGTGGGGTCATAAAGTCAAGGAACGCGCGAAGCTTGAGAGGAATCATCCCTCCGCCGCGGTAGACGAGACTGACGGGAATTGGGGGTGGTTCGAAATCTTCCAGAATAGTGACGAGCTCGCCTTTACGAACGGCATCTTCGACTTGATAAGACAGCACTCGCGTTACGCCGGCTCCGAGTTTTGCTGCGTCGATCGAAGCTTCCGCCGTCGTCGCAATAAGCCTGGAATGGACGGGCACCACTACCGGCGCCTTTGCAGTCCCGAAATTCCACGATTGCGGGTTGGATTGTCCCTCGAATGTGATGCATGAAAGCTCACTTAGGTCGGCAGGCTTTGCGGGAGTCCCGTGCTTATCGAAATAGGCTGGGCTGCCGCACACGACGCGCCGTATTTCACCAACCTTTGTCGCCAGAAGCGTGCTGTCGGGGAGCAGACTGATGCGCAGGGCCGCATCGATGTGCTCTTCCATAAGATTTGTGACCCGGTCGGCAAGTGCCAAGCGCACGTCGACCTCTGGATAGGCTTCGAGAAATGCCGCGATTGGTGGCACCATGTGCAGCCGTCCAAACACAATAGGCGCCGTGACGACGAGGTCTCCGCGTGGTGCGATGTATTCGCCGGCAGCGGCGCGCTCTGCTTCGTTGATCTGCTGGAGAATACGTTTGCTCGCGGCGACGTACGCTTCGCCGGCGTCCGTGAGTGTCAGGCGCCGGTTTGAACGGTTGAGAAGTTTTGTTCTTAGGTGGGCTTCGAGGTCCGACACCTTCCTGCTGACGGTCGCCAGTGGAACGCCGAGCGCCCTTCCGGCGGCAGACAGGCTGCCTTTTTCCACGGTGGCGACTAGCAGTGTCATTGCCTCGATTCGATCCATCTAACTCTCACATTTTGGAAGCGCGCGGCGGGAACAATACACTTGCATGGGGAAATCGGAAGGAGGGGTCGCCGTTTTTAGGTCGAATCGCAAAAAGGGCCGAGCAAACGGCCTGATTTGTAAGGCCCTTAGAGCGAAGAAATACCGCTTCCTTCCACTCTTTGGAAGATTGGCTTCCAAACTCACGTAATTCCTGAGGGATACGGAAGCGCCTATTTTCGCCCGGCTCGTAGGTGCTGGACTCGGTCTCCGGTGCCGGTTGGACGCATCGCTTTTTCGATGGTCCGCGGTTTTCTCAGGAGGTTGACGTGAAGCTTTACTACCTGTCGTTATCCGGTCATTCGCATCGCGCCCGCTTGTTCCTTTCGATCCTTGGCGCCGACGTCGAGCAGATCGAGCTTGGTGGCGGAGCCCTGCGCACGGCCGAGTTTCTGCACATGAATCCATTCGGACAGGTGCCCGTGCTTGTCGATGGCGATGCTGTCATTGCGGATTCCAACGCAATCCTGGTGTATCTCGCCAAGAAGTTCGACAGGAAGGACTGGTTGCCGGAGAGCGCTGTGGAAGCCGCGGCCGTTCAGAAATGGCTTTCTGTTGCGGCCAACGAGATTGCGAACGGGCCTTGTGCGGCGCGTTTGATCACCGTGTTCAAGGCATCGTTCGACCCGGAGGACACGATCGCCAAAGCGCACAAGGTGCTGCGGCTTGTCGAGCAGGCGTTAGCTGGGCGGGATTGGATCGCCGCGAAAGGACCGACGATCGCGGACATCGCGCTGTACAGCTACACATCGCATGCCCCCGAGGGGAATGTGGATCTGTCGGATTACTCGAATATCCAGTCATGGCTGGCCCGAGTTGAGGCGCTCCCCGGCTTCCTTCCGTTTGCGGAAACGCCGGTTGGCCTTAGAGCGAGTGCGGCCAATGGCTGACGTGGTCGACCGGCCTCAAGCCGCACCGGCTGAGAAGAGCCGGCCGGTCGACACGCCCTCTATTTGGCATGCGGGCGAGATGGCGCTTCAGGAGACGGTCGGCGTTCGACGCGCCATGGAACGTCAGGGCGCCCAGGTTATTCGCGACCATCTGATCGATCAGCATCGACTTTTTTTTCCGCTGCTGCCGTCGATTATCATCGGAGCCGTCGATGAAAACGGTGATGTCTGGTCGACGATGAGGGAAGGCCCGGCGGGCTTCTTGTCCGTGGCCGACTACAAGACCCTTGAGATCGCCGCGGCGGTAGACGTTTCGGATCCCGCCGAAGCGGGACTTTCCGATGGATGTTCCGTCGGTCTGTTGGGTATTCAGCTGGGTACACGCCGGCGCAACAGGCTGAACGGCGTCGTACGCGATCGCGGTGCAAATGGCTTTAGCGTCGGTGTGCGAGAAAGCTACGGAAACTGTCCGCAGTATATCCAGCTGCGCAATTATTCGTTCGAACCTGCGCCTGCGAGCCGTCCTTCGCGCCAGGAGTCAGCCGAGCTCAGCGACGTTCACCGTGCGATGATCGCCGCCGCCGATACATTCTTTGTCGCCTCCTATGTCGATCGCGATGGCTCCCGGCACGTTGATGTCTCTCACCGGGGCGGCAAACCGGGCTTTGTGCGCGTCAACAAAGACGGCTCGCTCACGATCCCCGACTTCGCCGGGAATCTGTACTTCAACACGCTTGGCAATATCCTGGTGAGTGGTCGCGCCGGCTTGTGTTTCCCCGACTTCGAATCGGGATCACTCCTGCAGATCACCGGAAAAGCGGAAGTGTTGCTGGACTCCCCTGAGATCGCGCTGTTCCAGGGGGCCGAACGGTTGTGGCGCGTGTATCCCGAGCGCGTCATCTATCGCGCCGGCGCGCTGGCGTTGCGGTGGACGAAGGTAGAGGGCGGTGAATCTCCCAATAGCTTGATGACGGGCAGTTGGGATGAGGTGCGAGACCAGCAGGCAGCATCGAAGGAAGCTTCCTCCTGGAGGCGGTTCCGCGTTGCTCGTCGGGTTCGGGAAAGCACGACCGTTAGCTCGTTTTTCCTGGAGCCTGCCGATGGCGAGGTTCTGCTTCGTCACAAGGCAGGTCAGTATTTGCCGATTAGGGTACACATCGGCGACCAGGATGCCCCCGCCATTCGCAACTATACCATTTCGGCTGCGCCGTCTGATGGCTGTTATCGGATCAGCGTGAAGCGCGAGGGTGCGATCTCGTCTTTCCTGCATGACCGTTGTGACGTCGGCACGATTATCGAGGCACGCGCCCCGGAAGGTAGTTTTGGTCTGCGTCCGGCGGGAAAGAGACCATCGGTGTTGGTGGCGGCCGGTATCGGAATTACGCCGATGATCGCCATGCTGCGCCATCGCCTGTTTGAGCGACAGAGGACGAGATCTGCGAAACAGACGTGGCTTTTTTATTCGTCTCGTTCGGTAAGCGAGCAGCCTTTCGATCGCGAGCTTCACGCGATCGCGACGAACTCGACTGACTGGCTGCGCGTTGTTCGGCTTCTTTCCAACACCCAAGGCGCCATGGCGGCTCGAGACTATGAGTTGGGAGGACGACTGACGGCGGAGGTGATAAAAGACGCGTTGCCGTCGTTGAATTGTGACTTTTACCTGTGTGGACCGCCAGGCTTTATGCAGGACATGTATGACGGGCTGCGTGCATTCGGCGTGTCGGACGATCAATTGTTCGCTGAGGCCTTTGGACCGGCCGCGTTCCGTCGACATGGTACGGAAGCGCTTCCGCCGCTTCCGAGCGCTTCGACGAAACCGGTGAGCGTGGTATTCTCCAAAAGCGGGACAGAAGCAGTTTGGGAGCCGGAATCGGGCACGTTGTTGGAGCTCGCAGAGCGCGCCGGTTTGACGCCCGATTTCAGTTGTCGGTCCGGATCTTGCGGCACATGCAGGGCAATGGTCAGCCAAGGTGAGGTGACCTACGAGAACCGCCCGGGCTATGAGACACGGGATCAGGAAGCTCTCTTATGTTGCGCTTTTCCGGCGGAGCGTCCGGCCGGCGATCGTCGACCGCTGGTCATTGAGCTGTGAGGCGGCGGCAGGGACAGCGAGAGACGAGCGGCGGAAGCTGCGCCTGGTGAGAAGTTGCATTTTGGCAGAGAGCGTTGTGGCCCAGCAGACTCTCGGCCGCGCTGCCGAACTAACTTTCGCATCATAACTCTGTAACAAAGCGGCGTTCGGCAACGAACTCGTTATTGTAGCCGTTACGCTCCCATGCCCAAGGGCGTCAGGGCGGCCGGATATCCGACCGGGGCTATATGTAGCCCTTGGGTTGGCTGATGAGGCGGTGATTCTTGTGTTGCAGGCGGTCCGTTTACCGATGAAACGGACATCGAACCTGAGGCGCCGCCAATTTCCGGAACGCGGCCTGTGGCGCAGTGATGTCAGGGCCGGAAAGTTGGGCGATGCGAACAGAAGCTCTTGTCAAGACGCTGTCGGAAGATTTGAAGCCGGTGCGTCCCCGAAGTTTCAGGCGCGATGCCGTCATCCTGGGCGTCGTGGCAATCCTGGAGTTCGCGGCCTTTGCCGGGGCTGGCTTCATGCGCCCGGATCTCTCGCACGCGATGCATATGCCATCCTTTTGGTGGAAGTTGGCGAGCATGGGGGCAATCGCGATTTCAGGCGCAGCCGTTGCATTGTTCTCGTCTGACCCCACGAAATCACCGAAAGCCGGCCTTCGATGGCTTGCGATCGCGGTCGCGCTAATCTTCGCCTCCGGATGGTTGATAGATGCCCTGGAAGGCGGTTTTTCTGAGCTTGTGAGGCGACTCGACTGGCAGATGGGCCTTCAATGCACCTGGAAGATGGTGACCCTCTCCGTGCCGTTGGTTGTCGCGTTGGGTGTTCTCATTCAACGCGGCGCGCCCACGGATCGGTTCGGGACATCGTTGGCAGCGGCACTTGGATCGGCCGGGTGGGGCGCTTTTATTTTCGTCTTTGCCTGTCCCTCGGATGACGTCCTTTATATCGCAGTTTGGTATTCTGTCGGTTGCGCGATCGTGACGGTTATTGGCAGGCTGATACTGGCGAGGCTGGTTCGCTGGTAGCCGTTGGCGGAGGGTGCGCCGGGGCTGGCCTCCGCCCCGCCGCGGGGTGGATTTTCCGGCTTTTTCTCGCTTCAGCCAACTTTCCATCTGGCGTTTTGCCCGACGGCCCGGTCTGGAAATCGTGTGTGGCCCATGCTACATATCTGACTAGCTGACTAGGTAAAAGCCAATGGCCAAACGCGCAGAAGTGACGAAAACAAAACGACCTGTAAGGCGAAGGCTTGCAGGACGATGGAAGCTGGAGGATGCCAAGGCCCGCTTCAGCGAGGTGGTGCGGCACGCTCGCGAGGAGGGGCCGCAACGCGTGAGCGTGCGTGGGCATGACGCGGTTGTCGTGATGAGCGTGGAAGAATTTGAGCGCCTGACGCCCGGCAAACCGCGCGCACCGTTCGTCGAGTTCATGGAGAGCCTGCATCTTGGCGGGCTCGATCTCGACCGTGAGGCCGATCGGGGCCGGGACGTCGAGCTTTGAAAGGCTGGCTGCTCGACACCAACGTCGTCTCTGCCCTGATCAACCCCCGTGGTGCCCCTTCGGTGAAGACCTGGGCATCGGCGCAGGACGAGGAAACATTCTATATCAGCGTCCTGACGCTCGCCGAGTACGACAAGGGCATTCATAATCTTCCGGCGGATCATGAAGATCGCCCGCGTCATATCGCATCCAGAGATGCGCTTGCGGAACGGTTCGGACCAAGAGTGCTTTCCCTGGACGATGACAGCGTCAGGCGCTGGGGACGTATATCCGGCGAAGTGAAGCGAACGAGCGGACATCCGCCGCCGGTGATCGACGCCCTGCTCGCCGCGAGCGCCATTGAACACGATCTTTATCTCGTCACGCGGAATGTGAAGGATACGAAGCCGACGGGGGCGACCGTCTACGATCCGTGGAACGACGACGTGAAGATGTTCCCGTTGAGCCCACGAGCTGGACGGCGACCAACGGCAACCTGAGAAAGAGGCAAGCGCCGTTTCGGAATGACCTATCCTCACTGATTTCAGAGAGCGAGTTCGAAGCCCCTCTGGGTTCGGTCAGTCCAGGGCCACTTTCGCGTCCCGGCCGCCCTGCGACGGGAACGTCTCGACGGAATTTTCGACCGGCAAAGTGGGGAGTAAGCGGAATTCACTGCGGGTGTGTGGCACTGGTAGCGGCATAATCGATTTCGAGCCTAATAGAGTCGACGATCAGGGCGTTACGGGGTTGAATTAACGGAGACTAGAGAACCTATCAGGTCGAGCATCATGACGGATAGGAAGCCCCCCAACTGGCACGAAAACCTGCGGGTACACCTCGTAGCCGGCTACACCGGCTGTTGCAGCGACAAACGCCGCAACAACCGGTCAGTCGTCACAAGTTTCCGTTTTGAGAGTTTTCGGCTTTGAGCCAAGGACCTTGCACCGATGCGCAGAGGAGGCACAACGATGCAGCAAGCAGGACGAGATCCTTCAGTAGAAACTGGCCGGGCGCAGCTGAGATCGCTGGAAATCCCCCGGCCGTCGGCTCTGCTACGCCGGGCGTGCTTATGAAGAAGGTTATCGTAATGAGATAGGTTATCGTAGACATCGCTGCTCCCAAGGCAGAAAAGACCGGCTTGATGGCACCGGCGATGAGGGCGGCGGCGGTCGATAGCTCAAGAACGCCGATGATGTAACTCGCCCCCTGGATGCCAAACAGAATGTGCAGCCAACTCATCAAGGGGCTGTGCGCGATGAACGGTGCAATGCCTTGTGCTTCATAGGCAGTGAATTTCATTCCGCCGAACCATAGAAAGATCACGACCAAAGCCCATCTGAGCAGTGCCAGAAAGGAGAGCGAACCCACTCCTCTTTCGGCAATTTGCAGGCGGAACCGGTTTGCTTGAGTGGTCATTTGCAGCTTCCTGTCTGTATTGTGCAACCTTGTTGAAAAATCAGCTTCGGAGGCTCGTGACCGGGCCACCGGCAGGTTCGAGCGTACCGAAGACCTCCATTGGGCAATCGGTGCAGTGACGCTCGTCGCAGAAGCGGCATGTCGTCAGCGCAGTGAGCGCGTTCTCGGGCAGCGAGCCGGCAATCGTTTCAGCAACGCGTTCGAATGCAGCTAGATCTTCTGGCGTCACTTGATCAAACAGAGTTGCCAACGCAGCGCTTCGCAAAGCCAGTAGCTTGTGTCTTTGGCGCATACCGCCCGTCGTCAACGCCAGGCACATAATCCTGCGGTCGACGGCCGACGGTCGCTTCTCGACGAAGCCCTTCTCGACAAGACGATCTACGAGGCGAACCGTGCCGGCGTGAGACAGGCGAAGAACGCGGCTAAGTTGATCGATAGACATAGTTGGAGCGTGGCCGATCACGTTCACCGCCGCTGCCGTTTCTCCCCCAAACGGCACGGCCTCAGAGACAGCCCGACGCATCCGGTCGGACACGCCTAGTGCTAATGCGCCCAAGAGGTTCACCATCCGATCTGTTGCCTTGAGTGCCATTGGAGACCGTGCCCTCCCGTCAAATAAATGTATGAGTCATGCATATATTATATTCGCGCGGCATGAGCAAGACTAAGAAGCGATCGGTAATTCGGGCGTAGGCATCTAGGCGTGAGTTTCTTTTTCAATCGCCTTTATGAACGTCCGTTCGGGACGTCGCGCCGATTTTCGCCTTGTCACGGCGGTCCATCGCAACGGAAATCAGGAAGGCAGCCTTGGGGCTTTACGAAGGGCAGCGAAGTCGTTGTGCCCAGTCTTGGGGGAGAAAAGCAGCGCGCGCTCCTTCTTCCCATTCCATTTCTGGGGAGCGGCTGTCTGACAGTTTTTGTCGACGCGGTGCGCTGATCGGCCAGACTGCGACACAAAAAAGGGCCGCCCCGTTTGGGGCAGCCCAACCGACGCGAGTGACGGATCACGCTGCCTCCCGCGCTGCGGCTTCTGCCGGCTGGAGACCGTGCAGGAAGGCGGCGGCGCGCTGCGCGTGTGCGGCGGCCTGGAAGACCGCACGCTTATCCCCTTGCAGGACCTGCAGCCACGATTCAACGTAGCTTGCATGGTCGGGTCGCGGTTCGAGCTCGGGGACGATTTCGAGGTCGGCGCAGATGAGCGCAGATCCGATCTCGGCGACGAGCTCTTCGCGCGCGCGTTCGGTGCGATCCTTCGCATAGCGACTGAGATCGCGCCCGACACGGCGCGGATCGGCCGTCCAGTGCACATGCTCATGGCTCAGCACCGCCACGTAAGACGCGGCGTCGCGAAACGTCTCAAACGGCGGCATCTGGATATGATCGCTCGACGGCGCGTAGAAGGCTCGCGCGCCGCCGTGCCGGACCACCGAGCCGGTATTGGCGAAGAAGCGATCGGCGTGATCGATCCGCTGGATCGGATCGATCGTCGGCGCCGGCTGCCTATAGAAATGGTCGGGCAATCCGGCGATCTGCTCGACATTGAAGACCGAATAGGTCTTCAGAAACGGGATGTCGCGTTCGACCTCGCCGCCATTGCCGTCGGTCTCCGTCCGGGTGAAACGGCTCGCATAGATGACGGTCGCACCTGACTCGCCCTTGCGGACATGGGCATCGAGCTCGATCGCCTGCTTGAACGTCATCCAGGTTGGCGATGTGAAACCCCGCGCGAGCGCTTCCGACCAGAGCAGCAGCACGTTCATGCCGCTGTAAGGTTCGCCGTTGTGGCGCAGCGGCCGGGTGATGCGCCGTCCCGCGTGGCCGGCGCTCCATGGTTGGATCCAGGGCCGAACACCCTTTTCGAGATCCGCGACGATGCGATCGGTGATGCGCGCGTAGACGTCGGCGCGTGAGCCTTCTTTCTTCTCAGTCATTTTCCTGAACCTCCGTTTGGAGGTCGCGCCGATCGCGACCCCGTCACGGCGGTCCATCGCCAGGGAATTCAGGGACGCGGCGCACCCTTGGGCCGCAACGAAGTGGAGGGCGGCGAAGCCGCTGCGCCGTGCCCCGGCCCTGGCAGGACCAAAAGCCGGACGGGTCGCGAGGGTTTTTCCCTTTCCCGTCTTTTCCCTCGGCGGAGTGGCCTGCGCGTTTGCGATTCGACGCATCGTGCAAGCAATTCTTTTCAGAAGCGCGCGGAGTCGGCTCTCCTGTTCATCGTGCGGAGCGGGGCGAGAACAGCTAGCCTCGCGCAACGGCACGGCGATTCGGCTGCGCCGCCAAGTCACCGACACGAGAAAGCGATGGCAGACGCGGCTCGACGGCTGGAATTGGCGAAGATCGCGCAACCTCAGACGTTGCCGCACAATATCGAGGCTGAACAGGCATTGCTCGGCGCGGTGCTGATCAACAATGCCGCATTTTTCAACGTGTGCGATTTTCTCAAGCCCGATCACTTCTACGAGCCGCTTCATGGCGCGCTCTACGAAATCGCCAGCGGGTTGATCGGCGCGAACAAGACGGTCACACCGATCACGCTAAAGACTTTCCTGCCCGTCGATCTCGACATCGCGGGTCTATCGGCTTCGCAATATCTCGCGCGCCTCGCTGCCGAGGCGACCACAGTCATCAACGCGGCTGATTACGGACGTACGATTTATGATCTGGCGTTGCGGCGCGAACTCATCAATGTCGCCGACGACATGCGCAGCGCCGCCTTCGACGCAGCGATCGATGCCGAACCCTCGCAATTGATCGAATGGGCAGAGCAGCGGCTTTACGATGTCGCCGAGACAAGACGCTTCGGCGGCGGATTCGAGACGTTCGATTCGGCCCTTTCCGTTGCTATTGATCGCGCGGCCCAGGCCTATCAAAGCGATGGGAGGCTTTCCGGCCTGCCGACCGGCTTGAGGGACCTTGACGCGAAGATGGGCGGACTGCAGCCGTCGGATCTCATCATCATCGCGGGCCGACCGGGGATGGGAAAGACGTCGCTGGCGACAAACGTCGCCTACAACGTTGCGCGGGCATATCAGGCCGCGTCGACTGTCGATGGCCCGCGGAAGGCAGCAGCGGGCGGAATCGTTGCTTTCTTTTCGCTTGAAATGTCGTCCGAACAGTTGGCCACACGCGTCATGGCCGAACAGGCCGAAGTGCCGTCATCGAGCATTCGCCGCGGGACGATCGATGAACGCGACTTCGAACGGCTTGTCGACCGCCGGAATGCGATGCGCCGCATTCCGCTCTATGTCGATCAGACCGGCGGCTTGACCGTCGCGCAACTGGCGGCGCGTGCCAGGCGTTTGAAGCGCCAGCGCGGGCTTGACCTCATCGTGATCGACTATCTTCAACTGATGCAGGCGCGGACCATTCGCGCTGCCCAGAATCGCGTCCAGGAGATGACCGAGATCACGACAGGTCTGAAGGCTCTGGCCAAGGAGCTCAACGTCCCCATCATCGCGCTCTCGCAGCTGTCGAGGCTGGTGGAGAACCGCGAGGAAAAGCGGCCGAAACTCTCGGACCTGCGGGACTCCGGATCAATCGAGCAAGATGCCGATGTCGTGCTGTTCGTGTTCCGCGAGGAATACTATTTGGAGAACCGGGAACCGAGGCCGGGCACCACAGAACACGCAAAGTGGGAGGCTGATCTTGCGGCCGCGCGTGGCAAAGCCGAAATTATCATCGGCAAGCAGCGTCACGGGGCGACGGGCTCGGTAATGCTGTCGTTCCAGGGCGAGTTCACGCGCTTCGCCGATCTGCAACGCACCTGATGCGCCGTAAGCGTACGGATCACACATAAAGGCCGCTCTCGGAGAGCGGCCTTTATGCGTGTAGGGAAGTAGCGCGGGACGGGCGAGGCCGGAGCCTCGCCCGGTGCGATCAGCCAAAGGCGGCCAACTGCGTCGCGGCGGCCTTGCGATCGAGCGTGTGGCCGGGATTTTCGACCGGGCGCTCGAACGGCTTCCAGCGCTCGCCGACGACGTGCTCGTAAGCAGCGACGGCGCCCTCGGCCGCCATGCGCAGGGCGTGCGACTGCAAGGCCATGTCCGCGGCGAATTCGCGCTTGCGCTGCGCCGTGCTGTCGAAGCCGACGGGACCGTCGAGATCTTCGTCGCGCAGTTCGTTGGACGCCTTGGCCGTCGCGTCGCGGGCTTCGGTCACCGCGCGGCTGTAGAACTGACCGGCGCCGTGCGCGGAGCCGACATAGGCGCCGACGATCCGCTGCAGATGAATCTGCATCGCTCTCTCGCCGAGGCCTTCGCTGAGGCTGTCGGCCGTCTCGACGATCATGCGCTGATGGAGTTCGCGGATCCCGTCGCTGTCGAGAACGGGGAGACCGAAGCTCTCGGAGATGAGCGTCGCCTGGGCGGCGTCGGGGCAGGCAAGCCTGACCATTTCGAGCGTGGTGCTCTTGCGGAGCTGGACGACCTTCGCGGGCTGACGTTGGGTGCGAGCGGCCTTGGTCATGAGAACTTCCTTTCCTTCGGTTCGCCTGAAGGCCCGGATCGGCTCCTGCCGGTCCTCCCTTCGGGTGCGATCGACCGAAACCGGCGGAATGACGGGCGCTTCAGGGTCCGGGGCGGCTGGATCGAGCAGAGCGGGTTTGCGCGCAAGCAGGGCCTTCAGCCCTCGCGCGGCGCGCGGGCCCGCCGTGCCGAGATCGGCAGCTCCGGCCGCAACGCGGCGCGGCACGCGGCCTTGAAGCGACCGGCCGCCGGTTTAAGAGCGCAACAAAACCCGAGGGGAGGCCCGCTGGGCCGGAACGCCCATCAACAAGCGAAACCGAGAGGGAAGGGCCTCATGCCCCGCCGCACCCCAACGCAGGCGGCCGACCGCGACGCATGACACCCGCTGGACCGTCCGCGGCTTTCGCAACGTCCTGGCACCTCATCGCAGACAGCCGGCACTCTCTCCCGGCTGCGCCTGCCGGCGCGGCACCAGCGCCAATCGTCTCGCCGACAGCCCCAGCGGAGGTTTCCATGAGGCGGATGCATCCATCATCGGTAAGGTCGCCGCCATTATCGGAGCCGCCGACAATGGACGTTCTCAGCCGCGCACCCGACGCTGTCGCAGGCCACTGCGATTCCAACGTTGCGAAGGCGCCGAACCGGGTAGCGTCAGGGGCGACAGCCTGCGCTCCCTCACGCGCCGCTGACAATGGCCGGCGCGCCGTGCCGGCGGCGTGGGCTCTCTGCTCGACCCGCACGCCGTCGGATGCTGATCATCGTGAGATCGACGAGCCCGTTTCCGGCCACAGCGCCGATGCCGGGCCGGCATTGTGATGGTGCATCGTCGCGTCGATGCGCTCGTGGCGGGCAGAGGATCGCCCGTCTTCGATACCAAGGCGCTGACGCAGCGCCTCGATCGCATGGACCTGCCGCGCGAGCTTTCGGGCCAAGGCGTCGATTTCCGGTTGGCGTTCCGCCGTGAGCGCTGCCAGCGTCGTGCGATATCGCTCGAGAAAGGCACCCGGATCCGGCGGCTTGCCGCGACGATAACCGGACTGCTTGCGCCCTAGCGACGGGATCAGCGCGGTCATCCTCCGCGTGATCTGCCGATCGATTATGTCGAGCTGGCGCTGCGTCTGTCGCTGCGCCTCCTCCATGCGGTGGAGAAGATCGGAAGGGGTCATGCCGCCCTCCCTGGCTGCCAGCCGATGAAGTCGGACTCGCCACCATAGACGTCGTGGCGAGCGGGATCGATCACGAAGCCGAAGCGGCCGACGCGATATTCATCCGAGGGGACGAGGAAGCGGCGTTCCTCGGTCCCAAAGCCGCGCTTGCCGCCCGGCGTTGCGACAACCTCGACGAAGCCCACAACGTGCTTCGACGTGATCGCCGAAATCACGATCCAGTCGTGGACATGGGCCGCTTCGAAGGCCCGGCGATCCTTCTCGTGCGATTCGCCCGGCATGAGGATCGTGCCGAAGATCGTCTCCCAGGCGTCGGGCCAGCTGTCCTTGATCGTGCGCTCAGCACAGCGTCGCTCGAAGGCGGTGAAGAGATGCGGAAAGGTGATCGCGACGATCGCCCACTCGGCATCTTCTTCGTACCATCCGCCGGCCGAGCGCAGCATGCGATGGACCTTGCGGTTTCGCTCGGCCGAGAGTTTGAAGCCGCCATGCCCGGCAGTCGAATGCGACGTGACACCCTCGGCGTAGATTGTTGCACCCTGCGAGGTGCCCCACGGCGTATGGGCACGCGAATATTCCTCGACACGGCCGAGCATCTTGCGCTCGCGCTGATGTTCGGCGTTTTCGAGCACGCGCGCGCGAAACGCCGCCTCGTCGGCGAGCTCGCCGGAGTGCCCGTAGAAATCGGCGCGCGTCCACTCGCCCATCGCTCGCGAGAGCCGCCACGCGGTGACGAGATAGTGCCGATCGTCGCGCGCCATCGCCATGGCGAACGCCGTGTCGCCGACGAGCGCGACAGGCATGCCGTCGGCGCTTCGGCCGAAAGAAACCCCCGGAAATCCGGGGGTCTCGGTTTGAGGACGGGCAGGGGAGGGAGCGTTCATGCCGCGGTCCTCCCCTCGACGATATCGGCGCCGACCTCGTCGGCCGTCACCTCCTGGAGCACGGCGCGCGGATAGCCGTGGCGCGTCAGCCATTCGCGGGCGTCGGTCTCGTGTGCTGCGAGATAGACCAGTTCGGCGTCGTCGCCAGCGCGATCGAAGACGCGGACCGATCCGATCGCCGGCCGTTCGACGATGGTGAACGCCAGTCGCGAGTCGAGCGAGAAGGTGCGATGGACGCGGATCGCAATGACCCCGCCGGCGCCATGGTCGGCCTCGTGCAGGGTGAAGCATGCCGAGAGCGATAGGTTGCCGACGCCGCGCGCTCCCTGTTTGCGGATCAGCCGGCCGCGGCTGTTGCTGGTCTGCCAGGCGGCCAGCTTCTTGTTGAAGCGCGCCGGCGGCTGCGGCGTTCCGTCGGACCAGGCGACGATGGACCCGATCGGTGCGTTGTCGAAGATTGTGTGCGCGGACATGGTGTCCTCCTTGGATTGCGCGGGTGTGGAAACGACACCGCCGCCGGAGACCGGCGGCGGCGAACCGCTCGAAACGGTGGGAGCGCGGCGCTATTCGGCCGCTTCGCGGAAGGCCTCGGCGTCCTCGTCGAAACCGCCCTCGCCGATGTCGGCGATATCCTCATCGGCCTCGTCTTCGTCTGCAGTCGCCGCGCGCGAGGACAGCCAGTCGGAGAGCTTCGCCGGATCGGGGGCGAAAAGTGCGGAGGGATGGACGAAATGCGCCTCCTTGTAGTGCTCGACGAGTGCGGCGCGTGTGTCCTTCACGCGCTGGCGCGGCAGGACCGGCGTATCCTTGCACGAGCCTTCGAGCGCCGGCCGCGACAGGCACGAGAGGAAATCCTCCGTGCCCATGTTCGGCAGGAAAGCGTCGGCGCCGATCATCTCGCCTGCGATGCGCGCGACGATTCCGCTGTTGGTGGCGTTTTCTCGGCACGAGAAAACGTCGACCAGCATGGTGCGGGCTGCAACACGCAGCGTGTCCATGTCGAAGGCGAGCTTGCCGTCGGCGTCGAACAGCACCGCCGCGTTCTTCGCCAGCCGGCTGTGGCCGTGATAGACACCGCCGCTCCCCGTCGTCACCGAGACGTTCTGGCCGGCAAAGGCGAGGATCAGCAGCGCCATCAGCGCGTCGTCCTCGATGGGCGCGCGGCCGAGCGCTTCGCGCAGCGCGTCGGTTCGGTAGTCGCCGATCATCTCGACGCCCTTGCGCGTCACGTCGGGACGCGGCCTCGACACTTCACCGACGTCCTCCGGGGCGTTATCGGCGCCCGCGTCCTTGCCGCCTTTCGGCTTCTTGGCTTCGGGCATGCGGTAATGCACGCTCTGCACGCGACCCTCGCGGTCGAGGTACATCGCGGTGCAGTCGGACTTGGTCGGCTTGCCGTAGACGCGCTCGGCCTTCGGCGGCAGCTTCACCTCGCCCCAGTTCGTGGTTTCGGCGATGACGCCCTTCTTGGGCAGGTTCGCCGTCATCCATTCCTGCTGCGCGCCGAGGAAACCCTCGACATTCGTGGTGTAGCGGCTGTCCTCGTCGGCCGGCGCGAACAGGTCCTCGACCCACTGGATGCCGTAAGCCTGGGCGAGATCGTCGCCGAAGCTCGCATGACGCGCAAACATGCGGGTCTTCTGCAGCCCTTGCGCCACGCTCCACCACGAGACCTGCGGGTCGCCCTTCGACGGCTTATGCTTCTTCCAGACCTCTTTCTGCTCGTCGAGCGAGGCCGCCGCGATCGTGCGCAGCTGCTGCTCGTTCGGCATGTCGCCCTTGGCCATGTTGTCGAGCATGGCCGGCAGGACGTTGGCGAGCAGACGCAGCTTCTTGATCTGGCGCACGGGAAGCGCAAGCGCCACGCCGATCGCCTCCTCGGTCCAGCCGAGCGCGACCAGACGCTCGATAGCCCGCCATTGGTCGACGGGGTTCATCGGCTCGAACGCGATGTTGGTGACCATCGATCGCATCGCGCCGTTGTCGTTCGCCGCCTCGTCGACAAGCACGTCGATTTCCTCGAGCCCCGCCGCAATCGCCTGCTTCA
Organism: Bradyrhizobium campsiandrae; assembly: GCF_014529705.1. GTDB lineage: Bacteria > Pseudomonadota > Alphaproteobacteria > Rhizobiales > Xanthobacteraceae > Bradyrhizobium > Bradyrhizobium campsiandrae. Next base: position 56,761 of record NZ_JAANIH010000042.1, on the reverse strand, counting down.
CGCGGCGATGTCCGGCATTGATGACGTAGCCGTTGCCGCCGCCGATTTCGGGCGTGATGACGGGCGGCTGGACGATGCCGACTGCCTTGATCGTGGCGAGCAGCAGCGCGTCGGCCTGTGGCGTCGATTTCGTCTGGCGCAGGCGGTCGGGGTTTTCCTTCAGCGCACGCGGATCGACCTTGATGAGATGCATGGGAATGCTCCTTTTGGGGGTTTCGGACCGGCTCTGCCGGCCCTTTCTCGTCTTCTTCCCGAAGACACCCCCCGGCCCGCGGAGCGGGCGGGCCGGTGCAACTGCGGCCGAGCATCCCTGCCCGGCAGGACCAGCAGGGCCGAAGCCCTGCGCAGGACGACGGGCCGGGATGACGCAGGCCGTCGGTTGAGCGTCAGCGTCGACGGCCCGCCCGATCTGCGAGCGGGATTTTCCCCTTCTTTCCTCTCCATTTTTTATTTCAGGCGGCCGCCGCCATCTCGCCGCCGCGTCCGCCGTCCTCCGCCAGAGCCTTCTCGACCTCCGCGAGCTGCCGGCGCTTGTCGGCGAGCTCGCTCGCGAAGGCGAATTCACCGCCGTCGCGCGATGCATAGGACGCCAACCGCCGCCGGGCATCGGCAAGGCGCTGCGACATGCGTTCGCGTTCGCCCTCGAAATCGTCGAGCGCGTGCTCGAGGCGAGCGATGGCGCCGAGCGGCGTCACCGTCACGGGAAGCTCGATCTCGTAGTCGGCGCCGGTTCGCTGCAACATCGTGGTGTAGCGGTAGCCGTCGCGCCCGAAGCGTTCGCCGCAATATTCGACGTCGAAGCCGCCGATCGATGCGATCGCGCTTTCGCCTTCTTGCTGGAGCTGGACCAGCGTCAGGATTTCCTTCAGGAGCGCGCGGCCTGCGAGCTTGCGCTCGCCGTGTGTGTCACCCGTCACCGTCATGGTGAAGGCGTCGCCGGCGGTCGGACGGCGGCGCGCGATGTCCTGTGCAATTTCGCCGATGCGACGCGTCGAATATTCAATGTCGCGTTCGGCGTCGCGAATCTGGCGCCTCACCGCGTGCTGATCATCGATATGGGCGGCGCGCAGGCGTTCGAGCCGCGCGATGTCGGCCTCGAGCCCGGCCTTCTGCATCAGCCGCGGGTCACCCGACGCGATCGCTTTGGCCATTGCGAACTGGTTGGCCTGGCTCTCGCCCATGTCCTCGAGCCTGCGGATCGAGGTGTCGCCGGAAAGAGCCGCGGCGATGAAGCGCGCTTTACGCTCGTTGTTCTGCCACATCTGCGCGTCGAGCGAGCCCTCGGTCGCATAGGCGAAGATATCAACCTCGTCGTGCTGGTTGCCCTGGCGCACGATGCGGCCCTCGCGCTGCTCGATCTGCGACGGCAGCCACGGCACGTCGAGGTGATGCAAGGCCTTGAGGCGCAGCTGCGCGTTGACGCCGGTCCCCATCGTGTCCGAGCTCCCGATCAGGAAGCGGACCTTGCCGGCGCGCACGTCGCCGAACAGGCGCTGCTTCGCCTCCGACTTCTTGAAGTCCTGCATGAAGGCGATTTCGGATGCCGGCACGCCCATGCGGACGAGCTCGTCCCGAATCCAGCGATAGGCCGAGAAGCCGCGCGACTTCTCGACACTGATGGTGCCGAGGTCCGAGAAGATCATCTGCGCCGCGCCAGGCAATTCGAACGGCTTGCCGTCGGCGCGAACATAGGTGCGCTCGGCGGTGTCGCTCCAGATGCGGAAGGCGTTGCCGACGAGCTGGTTCAGCTTGTTGTCGGCCTCGTTGTCATTGTCGGGATCGACCAGGCGCAGGTCGATCGCCGCGTGCCGCCCATCGGTGATGACCGACAAGAGGATGTCGTCGCCGGGCTCGGGCGCACGGTCGCGCTCCTCGATCGCCTTGATGCGCTCGCCAAGCAGCGTCTGGTAACGCTTGAACGTAGGGGACGGCTTTGCTGTGAGGATCTGCCGTCTGCCGGTCGAGATCGCCGGCACCTTGACGTATTGGCGCAGGTCGTCGGGCATCACGACGTCCGCGATGGAGCGGAACATCGCGATCAGTTCGGGAACGTTGACGAAGGTCGCGAAGCGCGTGACGGGCTTGTATTTACCCGATGGCTGCAGCTCGAGCTCGGTCGAGACGTCGCCGAAAGTCGATGCCCAGGCGTCGAATTCGTGCAGGCCACGTTCGAGCAATGCCGCATATCCGAGATAGCGCTGCACGGAGAACATCTCGCCGAGCGTGTTGGTGATCGGCGTGCCGGAGGCGAGCACGAGCGCACGGCCCGGATTTTTCATGTCGACGTAGCGCGACTTGACGAACAGGTCCCACGCGCGCTGCGAGCCGTTCGGATCGACGCCCTTCAACGTCGACATGTTGGTCGCAAAGGAGAGCTTGCGAAACTCCTGCGCCTCGTCGACGATGATCTGGTCGATGCCGATCTCGGAGATGGTGAGCAGGTCGTCCTTGCGCGTCGACAGCGCCTCGAGCCGCTCCTTCAGGCCCTCCTTGAGCCTTTCGAGACGCTTGCGCGAGACGCGATCGTCGCTTTCGACCTTGGTCAGCAGCGTCTCGTAGAGCTCAAGCTCGTCCTGGATCATCTGTTGCTCGAACGCCGAGGGCACCGAGATGAAGCGGAACGCGCTGTGTGTGATGATGATCGCGTCCCAGGTCGCGGTCGCCGCGCGCGACAGGAAGCGATGACGCTTATCCTTGCTGAAATTGGTCTCGTCCGCGACCAGGATCCGCGCGTTCGGATAGAGCGCGAGAAATTCGCGCGCCGCCTGCGCCAGGCAGTGGCCGGGAACGACGATCATCGCCTTGGCGATCAGGCCGAGCCGGCGCTGCTCCATGACGGCGGCCGCCATCGTCATGGTCTTGCCGGCGCCGACAGCGTGCGCGAGATAGGTCGAACCCGCCGAGATGATGCGCCAGATGCCGCGTTTCTGATGCCCATAAAGAACAAAGGCGCCAGAGGCGCCGGGTAGCTTCAGATGCGATCCGTCGAAGGCACGCGGCGCGATGTTGTTGAAGCGGTCGTTGTAGACGCGCGCCAGGAGATCGGTGCGATCGGGATCGGACCAGATCCAGCGCTGGAATTCGTCCTTGATCTTCTGCAGCTTCGTCTTCGCCGCCTCGGTGTCGACGACATTGAGGACGCGGCGCTCGCTGTCGCCATCCTTCACAGTGTCGAAGATCTGCGGCACGCGGCTGTTCAGCGCGTCGGCGAGAAGTTCGCCGGCATGCCGCCGATCGGTGCCCCATTCGGATGTACCGGCCGCCATCCAGCCGAGCTGGCGCGCCTCCACCGTCCACGAGGCGAGCTCGGGCATGTGGTGGATCTTGATGTCGGCGCTCATCGTCTCCTTGACGAAAGCGACGATATCGGCGGCCGGGATCCATGGCGCGCCGAGCCGCGCCGTGATGTCGGACGGGCTGAGATCGGCGGGCTGGACGCCTTGCAGCGCAGTGACATTGCGCTCGTACTCTGCGTCGAGTGCGGCCGCCGCTTCTGCCGTTTTGAGCTTGTCGCGCACAGGGCCTGACAGATAGGCGTCCGCTGTCTGCCATGAACCGTCAGCCGGATTGCGGAAGATCGCGCTGCCGAGCTCGGCGACGACATCCTCGTGTTCGCGATGCAGCAGTTCAGCGATGTGGTCGAGATCGACCCGGCCACGCTCGTTCAACACCACGGCGAGCGCATCAGCTGCGCTGGTGATGACCGGCGGCGCCGGCGGCGCAATCACGCGCTCTGTGAAGATCGGCCCGGGTTTGGCGGTGTTCGTGTCGAGATCGTAGTCCTCGATCGAGGCGACCAGCCAGCAATCGGGGTCATCGAGGAAGGGCTGCAGGTTCGGCCGGCGATGTGTCTCGCGCACTTCGCCGGTCTCGTCGTCCTCGGTCATCGAGACCGTCGTGAAATTGATCGGGCCGAAATCGCGCACGAAGTTCGACCAGGCGATGCGCAGACGAACCTGCGCATCCTTCCACGGCCGGTCGGCTTCCTGGCATTTAAGGACCTCGCGAACCGCATCGCGGATCGGGATCAGCTTGCCGATGATCCGGATGTGCTTTTCGGGCACGCCCTCGGCGCTGCGGCCCTTGCGGACCTTGACCGCGACCGGCCTGCCGTCGAGGACCTGCATGATCCCATTGGCCTTGTCGGCGACGTAGCTGCCTTCGCGCACATGGCGATCGGCCGGAGAAACGAGATCAACGGACTCGTCATCTTCGTCGCGATCGGCATCGATGACGTCGGGCTCGCCGTCGTAGATCGCCTCGGGGAGAAGGGCGATCGCATCGGGAAGGAGAGACTCGAGCGCCTCGCCGGCACGCGGCAGGCAGGTATAGGTCTCGCCGAAGGGACCGGACGTCAGGGCGTGCGTCCCGAGCACGAAGGCGGGGTGCTGCGCGAACCAGCGGTTCACGCGGATCGCGCTCTCGTCCTCGCCTGCCGGGCGTAGCTCCTCGGTGTCGAGCCAGGATGAATCGCCTGCGGCTTCGCCGATCTTGCGCTTGCGGAAGAAGAGGAGGTCGACCACGACATCCGTGCCGGCGGCCGCGCGGAAGCTGCCCTCGGGCAGGCGAATGGCCGCGACGAGATCGGCCGATCCGGCGATGTGCTCGCGCGCGGCGACATCCGCCTTGTCCATCGTCCCGTGAGAGGTCACGAATGCGGCGAGCGCGCCGGGTTTGAGGAGATCGATCGCACGCGCAATGAAGTAGTCGTGCAGGCGAAAGCCCTTGGAGCGATAGGCGCGGTCCGATCGGACGGTGCGGTCGGAAAAGGGCGGGTTGCCGATCGCCAGGTCGAAAGCCGCCGGCAGTTCGGTGCGCGCGAAATCGCCGGTGAGGATCCGCGCCCGCGGCTGGAGCAGCCGGGCGATCCGCGCCGTGACCGGATCGAGCTCGATGCCGGTGACATGCACGATGTCGCACAGTCCTTCCGGCATCAGCGCCGCGAAAAGGCCCGTGCCGATGCCGGGCTCGAGCACGCGGCCGCCACGCCAGCCGAGACGCTGCAATGCCGTCCAGATCGCCCGCACGATCAGCTCGGGCGTGAAATGGGCATATTGCGTGCAGCGGGAGAGCGAGGCGTAGTCCAGTTCGCCGACCGCATCTTCGAGCGAGGCGCCGAGCTCCTGCCAGCCGTCGCGGAAATCGAGCTCGCCCGGCCGGCGAAAGACGCCGTTGGCGAGATCGGACGCGCCAAAACCGGTGAAGCGGATCAGCTGCGCCTGCTCCTGCGCCGTGGCCGGGCGTTGATCGGCCTCGATCTCGGCCGCGAGCCGGATGGCGGTGATGTTGTCGCGCCCGCGATCCTTCCATGTCCTGGCAAGCAGGCGATCGCCGACGAGACGGAAGTTGGACCCGCGCGCGGGACGAACCAATGGGGTGGCGCGTGCGCTGACCGCAATCGGAAGCGCCGGAGCCGGCGTCGAGGGATCGGGCTCATCATCGTCATCGTTGGCGAACGTTCCGCCAAAGGCGGTTACGCCGAGGCCGAAGCCTGACGAGAGAGCGGTGTTGCCGAAAAGGTCGAGAGTGAAGGGATCATCGTGCGCCATCTTAATGTCTCCTGTGTTGAAGGCGCGCGCCATCGATCCCGCCGGGGATTCCGGCTGGCGCGATGGTCGCGAGAGGTTGAGGGAACGGGCCGCGTGGCCCGAGCGGTCAGCGGCGGATCGGCGTGATCGATATGCTGTCGTCGGTCATCGCGATCGTGAGGTGGGTGGCCGAGGCAAGTGCCTCGATCGACCGCACGAGTAGTTCGGCGTCGAGGAAGTCGATGCCGTCATCGCCGCCGAAATACTGGCGCTTGTAGTGCCAGTAATCGGGATTGACCTTCGGATCGCATTCCTCGGCATAGATGACGAGGGAGCGTTGCCCATCGGCGAGCTTGCCGTTGGACATGATGTAGACGCCTTCGTCGCCCACCAGCCAGACGCCGGGCTTCTCGTCCTTGCCGGGCGCCAGGCCGTAGTGCGGGTTCCGGAAGCCGCCATTCATGCGGGCGTCGATCCGCCCGCGCGTGATCACGGCATGGATCGCCGTCACGGAGAAGGTGAACATCGCGGCACCTATGCCGCGATCGCGTCGGGCATGTAGCGCAGATGCACCGGCAGCTTCACCGCGATATCCGCGTCGGTCAGCCGGTCGAGCAGCCTGAAATCATGGCTTCGATCCTGGCCGTAGACGATCACGATGCGCTTGCCGCGCTCTGCGGCGGGAAAGCGCCAGTCGGCATAGCCGCGATAGGGATCGTGGGTGCTCGACCAGATGTGCTCGATGCGCTCCTCCCGCGTCATGGCGCGGACCGGACGTGACTCGCGCTCGACGATCGCGGCGCGCATCCGCTCGGCCGACTGCCGGTCGCCGAGGTCGCAATAGCCGTGAAAATAGCGGACGCGGCCGTCGATCTTCAGCTCGAAGAACACGCTCGTGACGCTGCCGGTGAGGAATTCGCGCATGGCGAACATATCGCCGCGCATCCACAATGGCGGCAGGATCTCGAACATGTAGTCATGCTCGGCTGCGCCGATCTCGAACCACTCGCCCGCGTAGAGCGCGGTCGCGTCGTCGTCCGTGCGGTTCGGTCGCTCCTTGTGCCGATCGAACATGCGGAACATCTGCCGGCGGTCGGCGGGGCCTTGATAGACCTTGCGGATCGAAGAGGGGGTCATGGTGGGCTCCTTTCAGCCTCGTCGGGCCGGAGCGCGGCTCACCCTTCCGGTTCGCCATCCTCTTCAGCCCTTCTGACCCCTCCTTCGCCGCCGCCTCTCCGGTCCGGCGGGTCAAGGGCCGCGAAGCGGGCGAAGCCTCCCTTGACGCGCCGGCCGGGCATGCGGCACGTCATTCCTCCTTTCCCATCTCCCTTCGTCTTTCTCCCCAATCCGGCGCTCTCCAAACCGAGCGAATCGCAGCGATGGCCGTTTTGAACAGGACCGATCCTCTCTCTTCCGCGAAGTCGGCTGCTGCGACGGCCGCCACGCAGGCGGTATGGATGTCGTCGTCACCGATCGAATCCGCCGAGAAGATCGCGAGGGTCTCGTCGCCGGCGATGATCTCCCCGATCGTCGAACGCACCTCGCTCTCATCGAAGGACAGGAGGATATGCGGCCGCGGCATCGGTGCGTCAGAAGCGGGATCACGCGCACCGGCAAGGATCGCTTCCGCCTTGGCGATGGCCGAACCGGCACGGCCGATCCAATAGGCGCAGTGCTTTCCGTCACCCGCGCCGCGGAGGACCTTGAGCAGGCCGAGCAGGATCTCGAAATGATCCGCCTTGCGCTGCACGGTCTCGTCGAAATGCGACGGCACGGCCAGCGACGGACCGCTGTAAGCGCAGTCGCGCCCGTCCCAGGCGCCGGTGACATAGGTTTCGCCCGAAGAATCGACGTCCTCTTCGGCATCGCCCCAGCCTTCATCGTCGACAGCAAGGCGGCAAGCAGCCTCGAGGCTATCGGCTTCATAGGCGCGGTGGCGGTAGACCGGCAGGCGATAGGTGGTCTCGATCGTAAATAGCGGCATGGTTCGTCCTTCCCATTGGTGTTTTCAAACACCGCCGGGCGGCCGCCTCTCCGGTCCGCAGGGTCAAGGGCCGCGAAGCGGGCGAAGCCTCCCTTGACGCGCCGGCCGGGCATGCGGCAGCCGGACCCTCATTCTCCTTCCTTCTCCCTTTTTTCCTCCGCGAGGACCGAGGACGGCGTGCAGCCATTGGCGACCCATTGGCCGTCGATGCAGGCGGACTATGATTTTCATATCTTGTGTTGACTATGATTTTCATATCTGGTCTGGTGCCTCTCTACAGGAGAGCGCCAGTGAATTGGGACCAGGTGGGGGATCAGATTTGTTCGGTCGCGAGAACGATGAGCATCCTGGGAGATCGATGGACCATGCTGGTCGTGCGTGAAGCGTTCGCGGGGACGACACTTTTCGACGAATTCGTCGCCTATACCGGCGCGACACCCCAAGTGATCTCCGAACGGCTGAAGCGACTGGTGGAGGCCGGCATTTTCGAGACCCGTGCCAAGGACAAGGGGCGCGGTTCTGAATATGTGATGACGGAGATGGGACGCGATCTACATCCGATCATCAGCACTATCATCGTATTCGGCGACAAATGGCTGTCGGACGGTAAAGGACCGCCGCAGGTTACACGACACGTCGGATGTGGATGTGTAACCGCACCGCGTCTTGCCTGTTCCGAGTGCGGTGAGTTCGTCTCGCCGGCAAACCTGACGCGAGAGCCAAGTCCTGCGATGCAGCGCTATCGTGCACGCATGCTGACTGCTGCGTCCAAGTGACCGAAGAGCAGCCCAATGAGTGAGCCAGGTTTTACCGTCTATCGTGAAGGACCGATCGCGGAGATCGTGCTGTGTCGTCCGCAGGCGGCGAACTCGCTTACTGAAGATTTCTGGACCCGTTTCCCCGAAGCAATTCGGGAGCTTGATCAGGCCGGCACCGTAAGGGCGGCGATCATTCGCGGGGAGGGCGCGAACTTCTCGTCAGGCATCGACGTGGAGTTGCTGGAACGTTTTCTCGGTGGAGATGATGATGTCGAGCCCGGTCGATTTCGGGCAAGTTTGCGGCTGATGTTACTTCGAATGCACGAAGTGATGTCCGCCATGGAGCAGGCGCGATTTCCGATCATTGCTGCGATACATGGTGCCTGCATCGGCGGCGCGCTCGATCTCGTCTGTGCTTGTGACCTGCGTCTGGCCGCGACGGGCGCCTACTTCAGCATTCAGGAAATCCAGATGGGCATGGTCGCCGACCTGGGGGTACTGCAGCGGCTGTCCGCGCTGATACCGCCTGGCATCGTGCGGGAGCTAGCGATGACGGGGCGCAGGATGCCTGCCGAGGAGGCGCACCGTTTCGGGTTCGCCAATGCGATGGCAACTGATGCCGATGGCACGGTTGCGGCAGCAAGGGCGTTGGCTGACGACATCGCGAGCAAATCGCCACTTGCCATCTGGGGCACCAAAGAAATTCTGAATGATTTCGACCGTCGACGGATCGAGGACGGCCTGCGCTACACCGCAGCGTGGAACACCGGAATGTTCATGCCAGAGGATGTGCAGCGGAGTGTCGCCGCTGCGCGGAAACGGGCGAAGGCATCCTATCGTGACCTGCTCGATGTCGACTACCCGGCAATCCCCCGCCAGCGAACAACTGTGAAAGAGTAATCCATGTCCAAAGCCACGATACTTGTCACCGGAGCGACCGGCTTGCACGGAGGCGTCGGCGGCTATACCGCGCGATTCCTGCGGGAGGCAGGAGCAACCGTTCGGGCACTGGTTCGCACCCGCGATCACAGAAGCGAGGCGCTCGACAAACTTGGCATCGAGACCGTTGTCGGTGACTTCATGAACCTTCAGAGTCTGCGCGATGCCCTGAAAGATGTCGATCGCGCGCTCTTTTGCTATCCGATGCGTCCGGGTCTGCTCGAGGCGGCGATCAATATGGCAATCGCCGCTCGCGATGCCAAACTGCGGATACTCGTCGATCTGTCGCTGATTCCGGCGCGGGAGGGCAGTCCGAGCGACGAGGCGAGGGAGCATTGGCTGGCCTCGCAGATGTTCGACATGGCTGGCCTGAACGTCGCGCATCTCATGGGCGGTTTCTTCTATGAAAACCTCGAATTCCTCGCGGGATCGGACATGGTCGCGCGTGGATTGCTGGAAGCACCGTTCGGCGATGGCGACACACCGCTCTCATGGGTGGCGGGCGAGGACATTGCGCGGTTTGCTGCATCAGTGCTGCAAAATCCGGACGCCTACGTGGGGACGACCCGTTATGTAACCGGGCCCGAAGCGCTGACTTTTCGTCAGGTGGCCGCGATCGTATCCGATGTGTTCGAAACACCTGTCCGATACGAAAGCAATATTTCGATCGAGGCGTGGGCGGACAGACTGAGCAAGCATCCTTTTGGAAATGCGCGGCTGGTAAAGCACGCGTCCGTGCTCGCGCAAGCGTTCGGAAAAACGAAGGTGTCGTTCGGCCAGGTAACCGACGAAGTCTTCAACGCAAGCGGCGTGAAACCGATCACCCTCAAAGAATTCCTGTTGGGCAACCGTGCCCTATTCAGCACCTAAAGCACGACGCTCGAAAACTCCGATCGCTTTATGCAAGGGCTGCAAGCCGGTGCGCTGAGAAGCGCGCCAACAAGGTTTTCAGGTCTTCATTCCAATCATCCGCTCGCGGCCGCGACCGGACGTAGCCGGCGCCGGTCTCCGCGGCGATCGCACGGATGCGCTCGGCGTAGATGTCGCCTTGCCGATTGTTGTCGGTTGCGGCGACAAGGGTGACGTCGCCTCGCGCGGCGATCCGGCGAAGCGCGTCGTCGGTCAGGGGCGACCAGCCGCCGCCGGTGCTGACATAGAGCGTATCGGCGCGCAGGACCTCGATCGCAGCAAGGCTCATCGCGTCGATCGCCGCCTCGGTGACGCAGATCCGCTCGGCGCTCGCCGGTCCGAGGCGGAAAAGCTCCTTGGCGCCGTCAGTGGCGAAGCCGCGCCAGGCCGACCCGCGTTCCTCCCATCCCGTGAGGGCGCCGTTGGCCGAGCGGTGGGCGGCCCACATGCTGCCGTGCGGGCCTTCCCGCAGGCAGTCGGCCGCGGTTGCATGGGCAACGACATCGTCGGGCAGCGCGCGCTCCGAGGTGAGATAGCGCCAGGTCGCCGAGCCGGGCCGGGGCTTCACTCGCCGCTGCCAACGCTCGGAAATCGAGGCGGCTGGCACCGGGCGCGCCGGCCGTGTCCAGGCAGGCTGGCTTGGGACGAACCCAACGAGGCCGGCGAGCTGATCGCAGGCGGCGACGAAGCCGTCAGCGCCGAGATGCTCGGCGAGATCGAAGATGTCGCCTTTCTTCGGGGAGAGCGGATCGAACCAGCCACGCCCGTCATGGATCACGATGATAATTTCGCCCTCGCCGCGCCTGAACTTCACGGCGCGGCGGGTGCTCTCCTTCAGATCGACCTTCCAGCCGGCGGCCTCGAGGACGATTGCGCAGGTCACCTTCTCGCGCAGGGTTTCGATTTCGTGCTTCTCCATTCCTTCTCCCGAGGCGCGCCGCAGGCGCGCGCTCGCCCTTTCTTCGGTTGATTTTCCTCATCCCGCACCTTGCAGGACACAACCGGCAGGCCGCGAAGCCTGCCGGATGCAAGGGCGCGCTGACAAGAGATCCAAGACATTGGACGATCGGCGCGGCGAAGCCTCCCTTGCGTCCGGCGAGGCGCCAGCGGCACCGCTTGCCACTCCCTTTCGCCGGCCGCCGCAGGCGTGCGTCAGGGATGGCTGCCCGGAAGGGGGAAGACCCGGCAGGGGCTTCAGCTCAGCCGCCAGCCCGGCCCCAGAGGGGAGACGCTCCATCCTACGCCTACCCGAAGTGCCTGCTAGGCGATTGGTAAGTCACGATTTATCGAAAGCATCTAGAAGCCGAGCGAACGAGCGGTTATGAGTCGTGCGGGGCAGTACGCGCTGCCCTGGGGCTTGGAAAACCCCTGTTAGCGGTTGGCGTCGGCCGTTACGGCGCCGCACTCCTTGACCTTATGGTCGGGGAGCCTGTGGCGTATGCAACAGGTTCACCCGAACTAAAGGCCACGGGGCCGTCTAACAGCGGTTTTCCAACTCCCCGATCACCAAGAGTCAGAGAGAGTTCGTTTGCGGGGGCGTACCGCGGACGTTTTCCCGGGGGAGAGGACGGGTTGGCGGACGATCGAGAGTTACCGTGGAAAAAGCTCGAAGGAAGAGCCGTCGAGGCCCACAAGGCTTACGTGGATGCCCTTGTCGCGTGGGAACGCGTGATTCACATGGCGACCTGTCCGCGATGTCGGCCGGATGGGATTTCCAGCGCAGAACACCAGGAACAGCAGGACCTGGCTGAAGCGGAGAAAGAACGCCGGCGGATCGTCTATCGCGATCTTTGCAATGTCCTTGGTTACTTCCCGACAAGAAAGGACGTCGCCATTCCGCGCGAGGATGAGACCTGGTGCCCGAAGCAGCGCGGCCACTGAAACCTCGAAGGGCCGACCATGTTGCTGTTTCCTCAATAGAAGATCAGTTAACTAAGCTTTGTAGAGGCTCGCAAACACGTTCAAATTCTAGAGACGCGGCTCACGGCAATTTAACCCAGAGAAATTACAAGGATCGCAAAGAATTAAACGAATCAATTGCGGCTAAGGCGGCCACCTGCTCTTGCAAGGGATTGAAAATCGCATCTTAAGGCTTATTGCCGGCGGCGCCTCGCTTACCGAGACGGCCGCACAGATTTGCCTTGAAGTGGAAAAAGCGTCACCCGGCGCCATCTGCAGCGTGGTCAATGTGTGCCGCGCCGGTTTGTTGCACCCGTTGGCCGCTCCCAGTTTGGCCCCTGAATATTGTGCTCGCATGGAAGGCGTCATGATCGGCCCGGAGGTCGGATCATGCGGTGTCGCGGCTTACACGCGAAAGCCGGTCTTGGTAACCGATATCTCGGCTGATCCGAAATGGACGAGATATTGCGCTTTCCCGACGAGCCTCGGCCTCAAGGCCTGCTGGTCGGCGCCAGTGATTGATGACGGTGAGCCCATCGGTGCGCTGGCGGTGTTCTTCCCGGAGGCTCGCGGTCCCTGCGACGATGAGCTGGCTGTGTTCGCGAGCTGCGTGGATTTGTGTGCGATCGCCATGCGGCGTCACGAGCGGGCTTTGGAGCGCGAGCGGCGCGCAAGCGTCGATGCGCTGACCGCTCTCCCAAATCGGGCCGCCTTCAACATCGCCCTCAAGAGCCTCGCGTGCGATGATCCGGGATCGTGGGGTCTGTTCGTCGTCGACCTCGACAACCTCAAGATCGTCAACGATACGTTCGGCCATCGCGCCGGTGATGGACTTCTGCAGACCGCGAGCGCGCGGATTGCCGCGGCCGTGTCTCCGGACGTGACGTTTCGGCTCGGGGGCGACGAATTCGCTGTCGTCATACGGCGGCCGGAGGCCCTGGCCGATCTGGATGAGACGGCGCATCGAATCCTCGAGGCGATTCGCGCACCTGCCGACTGCGACGGCAACGCCATCGTTCCGTCGGGCACAATCGGCGGCGCCATTGTCTCGACAGGCGATGAGAGCGCGGAAGCGGTCTACAAGAATGCGGATTTCGCGCTGTATCACGCGAAGGAGACAGGACGCGGCGGCTTTGTGCGGTTCTGGCCGGGGATCGACACGCGGATCGTCAACCGGCAAGCGACGATCAAGGATGTGTCGGCAGCCCTTGGGGAAGGCCGGATCGATGCGCACTATCAGCCTGTGATGCGCCTCGACACGCGCGAGATCGTCGGTGTCGAAGCGCTGTGCCGGCTTCGCAAACCGAACGGCGAAATCGTACCCGCCGCGCGCTTTCGCGATGCGACGTCGGACGTACGGGTGGCGGTTGAGCTGACAAGTAGGATGCTGGACGTCGTGGCGAGGGACGTGCGCCACTGGATCGACCTTGGCATTCCCTTCCAGCATGTCGGCGTGAACGTTTCGACTGCGGACTTTTACAGCGGTGATTTGCTGAGCAAGCTCGAGACGAGTTTTGGCCGGGTCGGTGTGCCGCTCAGCCACATCATTATCGAGGTCAGCGAGAACGTCTCGATCGGTTGCCGCAACGGTGATGTCGATCGGGTGGTCGAGCGGCTGCGTGCGAGCGGGATCCGCGTCGCGCTTGACGATTTCGGAACGGGGCACGCGTCGCTTACGCATCTCCTCAACGTTCCGGTCGATGCGATCAAGATTGATCAGACATTTGTTGCTCGCCTGAAGCGCCACGATGCCAGCCTCGCCATCGTGCAGGGCATCATCGACATTGCGCGCAAACTCGACATTCGGGTGATCGCGGAGGGTATCGAAACTGAGGCGCAGGCCGAGCAGCTTGTGTCGATGGGCTGCAGGTTGGGGCAGGGCTTCCTGTTTTCCGCCGCCGTGGACCGCGATTCCATGACCGAGATGTTGCTTCAGCGCGCGCAGGGCATGGCGGAATTCATTCCGATGTTTTACGAGCAGCCCCCAGGGTCGGAGCAAATCTTCGATGCCGTCACGGAGACGGAATTGGCGCGCAGCGCCTAATTGGTCTGTCGGAGATCGGATGTCGGCGCGACTCAACCGAGGCGATCGATATCGGGCCGCACTACCGCGCAATGGTGGTTTGTGACCATATTTTGACGGCGCGCTTCATGGAACAACTCGGCTCCCCCGACAAGCCGAGGAGTTGATCCATGCTGATTGTTCTATCCGGCTCCGAAATCAGCCGACAAGCCGCGCTGATGGAGCGAGTCTACAAGTTCAGGCACAGTGTTTTCGTTCAGGAGAAGGGCTGGACCGACCTCAGCCATCCAGACGGCCTTGAGCACGATCAATTTGACGATGCGCATGCCGTTCACCAGATATGCCTGCGCGATGACGAGATTGTCGGCTACCAGCGTTTGCTGCCGACGACGCGGCCGCATCTTCTGACAGATGTTCTGAACGATCTGTGCCGGCAGCGGCCGCCGCGGGGTCCGCGCGTCTTCGAGTGGACGCGGTTTGCGGTTGCTCAAGGGCATCGCGAAATGCGTCCGCGCGGGGATAGCCCGTTCCTTGAGCTTGCCCAAGGTGTCGTCGAATGGGGGATGGCCAATCGGGTTGATACGGTCAGCGCCGTCATCGATTGGCGTCTTATGGTCATCGCGATGCAACTTCGCTTCTTCGTGCGGCCCCTTGGATTTCCGACGCGCATGGGAAGGGACGAGGTCGTCGCTCTGCGGATGTCCTTCAACCGCGAGACCCTTGCCGCCCTGCACGATGCGCGCGGCTGCACGCATTCCGTTCTCAACGACGTGTCATGGCCGACGGCTGCCTAGCGCAGCCTGCAGTAGCTGAGGAACAAACATTGATTCGAACTGCCGATACCAGGATTGTCGCATCCGAGTTGCATGCTCGATACGAGCCCATCCGCGCGGTGACCATAATTGGCCGCACCCTGCAAAAAGCCCTGTTTGCCGGCCGCTCAGACGAAGTCGTGTTCTGGGCGCTGGTCCATGCGCACTACAGAGGCGGCAATCTCTGCGCCGAGGTTGAAGAACAACTCAACGGTTTCTCACGTTTCATCCTTCGCGATCCGACCGAGCTCAACTAGGCGCCGATCTCAGATCTCGGTTGGGCCGACGATGATCGACGCGGTCGAAGCCGATGGCGGATTCGACGCGATCCCGGTAGAGGTGGGAAAGTCGCCAGGGCCGGTCGGCGTCTGCACGCACACATTGGATTGCTGACCAGTGAAGCAGGACACGTCATAGCCGGCGCCGCGCAGGAGATAGGTGCAGACGCTGACGCCATTTCCGTCCTTCACGTTGCGTGCGTTGCAATCGCCGCTCGCCACATAGTTGGCGAGCTTTCCCTTTGAGCCGCAGCCAAACTGACACGCCATGAGGATGGCGGACTGATCGATGGTCGCGCACTTGCCACCCGAGCAGACCTGTTGCCCGACGATGGAGGTGAGACCGTTGTTCTGGGCTTTCGACCATTCGTTTTGTTCGTATTGCGTCCACGCGGCGGTCTGCGCCGAAGGATTGTTGAGGAAGCTTTGGGCGCTGCCGCTGTAATATTGCTCGAATGTCCCCGGGCAGAACTGAAAGGCGCCGAGACATCCGAACTGGTTGGTCGTGCCGAAATTTCCTTCGCTTGCCGAGACCTTCGAGGCGAAGTCGGCACAGTTCGAGGGTATGCCGGCGGCGGTCAGGTTGGCCGCCGATTCGCCGGCGAAGGCGACTGCGGCTGACAGGCAGAGCAGCAAGCCCGCGTCGGCGAGCGAATGTCGCAAGGCGTGCGGCAATCTCATGGCTTGCCCCCGTCGGCCTGGAATTTGTAATCGCCGTTGATGAGGGTTTTGCCGTTGTCGCTGAGCGCGAAGGGACGGCGCGCAAATTCCTCGAGCTTTTTATTGGAGGCCATGTCGGCAAAGCGTGGATCGTCGGGCGGCACGACCTGGTGCATCATGTCGTCGACGACGACGTGGCGCTCGCCGCTCGGGGTGATGCGCAGAAGGCGTGTCGGGCAGGTGCCCGACGAGCAATCGTCGTTCCAGATCTGCGAGATCAGCCATTCGCCTTCGGGCGTGCGCAGCTGATACTCATGGATCGTCACGGTGCCCTTCGGATTGGGCGCGAGCGCGTCACCGGTCCAGACCTTGTCGGGGTCGCTCGTGACGTTGCGATAACTCGTCTTGTACGAAAAGGCGGAGTCCGCTGCCAAACAGGGCGACGCAATCAACCCGAGCATCGGGGCTGCGAGAATTGTCAGGGCTGCCAGTCGCATAGTCATCTCCTTGGCGTTGGCGCGTGTTATTTGCCGGAACACCGGTCAATCTGCATGGTGCGGTCCATCATTACCGGGGAAGCGGGACATCGAACGAACAGCCGTCGACGGCAACGTGGTTGACGATCAGTCCGGTCTTGAGCGCCCGGCGCGCGACGTCATAGGATGCATAGCTGCCTGACGCCGTCGCGTCGGTCGGCGACGGCTTGTCGAGTTCGAGGAAGCAAGCCTTGCCGCCATCCATCGTGCGCACCTGCAGGCCTTCATAGATGGCGATCCGCATCGGGCAGAGTTTCACGGTGGCGCCGACGGCAGGGAAGGCCGTCTTCGCCTCGCATTGGCTTGCGGTGTCGAGGACGCTGAAGACGACCGAGCGACGGCTGCTCCAGATCACGAAGTGCGCTTCGTTGGCGGGGGCGTTTCCGCCGGCGAACCGACGATCGCCCCGTTGCTCATAATGACGATTGTTCTCGTCGATCGCATCCTTCCAAATGTCGATATAGGTCGCCGTCGCGGGCGAGGGCACCTGAAGGTTCGCATACGACATGGAGCGCCACGCACCGGGATCGGCGGTGACGGTCTGAGCCTGTGCGTGCGATGCCTCCATGAACGCAAAACTTCCGCTGATCGTTGCTGAGAAAAGAATACAACATCTAATATATTGTATCAATGACGAGATGGGCCGCGCCATAAACGGGTCCGCCTATTCGTAGCGTGGCCTGCCCGGCAGCCACCACCAGAAATCCTTTGGAGAACTTTCGCGGTTGCGCCAGGCGACGCTCGTCCTCGGCGGATAGACCGGCTGCATCGACCAGATGTGATTGTCATAGTAGAAATTTGCCGTTTCCCGCCGCAGGCGGTGGCCGCCGCGATCGAGGAAATCGGTTGCGCAATGGACGACGGGACCGTGATATCGGGCGACCCTCGCGGTTTGCGCATCGAGCGCGCCCGGCTTGCAGCCGAACAGCCAGACCGACGCGGGATAGGCCGGGCCAGGCTGTGCGGCCGCGATGAGCCGGAGATAGGCTGCGTTCGCCTCGGGCTGGGTCGGATAGGCAAATCGCTCGGTCAGGATCGGGGCGAAGGTCGACCGATCCGGCGCGTATTCGAGCCGTCCGGGAACGACCCGCTCGGGGACATAGAGTGCATCGGGACCGGCGGGGATGATGGGCGGTTCTTCGCGTGCCGCGCATCCGGCGAGCGCGATCAGGGGCAGGAGTGCGAACAGCCTTTTTCGTGTCATGGCGTCGCCTCGGCTTGTACTGCGACATTCGTGGCTGCCTTGCGGGCAGCTCGCCAGTCCCAGGGCATCTGGAAGGCACTCGACCAGAGACCGCGATAGGCCTTGCGAGCCTGCTGTTCGGCCGCCGCGTAGTCCCCGATGACGGGCTCGCCGTCCGTGGCGGGAGCGAGGACGGCGACACCCTCGCGCAACATGTCGGCCGAAAGATCGCGATGGGCTGCCGTGGCACAGCGCGCGACACGCTCGCCGGGTTCATCCCGGATCACGGCGCAGGCAACCCAGGTGTTCAAGGTTGCCGTGACAAGCCAGGCTCGCACCATCGTGCCGCAAGGCCAGGGCTGCCGGCCGAGTGTGGCGATCTGGTCTGACGCGCATGCGTCGATTCCGTAGAGACGGAAGATCGTCTTCGTCTCGATGTCGCGGAAGCGGATGCCGTCGATCACCTCGACGCGCAACGGCGGCAGTTGCGCGGCGAGCTTCGGTTGGTAAAGACTGGCTGGATCGCCGCCGCTTTGGGCGTGGCAGGGCAGCGCCGTGCAGGCGGCGAGGGCAGCTGCCGCCAAGAACCGGGCCTCACGCAGCGGCATCGTCGCGTGATCCGAGGTCGAGCTTGTGGAACGCATTCGCGATGATGTCCGTCGTATAGACGGTCTCGCCGTCCTTGCCCTTGTAGGATCCGTCCGCAACCCGGCATTCGGCATAGACGGCGTCGCCCTTGGCGACGTTGGCGAGCACCCATTCCGCCGCCTTCTCGTTGAGGATGGTGACCGTCACCCAATCGGTCTCCTCGCGTCGCTCGCCTTTTCCATCGGTCCACGCCCGATCGGTGGCGACGCTGACTTTCGCCGCTTTGTTGAACGCTTTCGGCGCCTGGCCGACGCGGCCGCGCAGGATGAACAGATTGGTCGTTCGCAAGGCTTGATCTCCCTGTTGTGCGTTGATCGGAGTCTATTGGGGCGGCGGCGTCGCGGCCGCCGAGGGCGATGCCTGGCGGATCGCGCGAAGGATGATGGTGTTTGGATCGGGAAGATCGGGGAAAGCCCACAGGCCGGTACGGCTTTTCTGCGCGACATGCTGCGCCTCGAGATAGGGGGCATGGACGGGAGATCCGTCGGGCTTCAGCGCTGCGAAGGCAAAGCCCGTCGCGATCAGCGCGGTGCCGAGATCGATCCGCGAGCCCTTTCCCGCACCTTCGGTCCGCACGGCGACGCAAAACACGAAGGCGGTCCTTGTCTGCGGTAACTCGGCGGCCTCATAGCATTGGGGTCTCAGATCGCGGATCAGCGCGACAAGCATGGCGAGCGAGGCCTCGCCGCAATCGCGCTTGATCCCGTGGGCGTTGGTGAAGGACGTGCCACGCAGGCAGGATTGGACACCGTAGAGCCGGTAGGTGGTGCCGGCGTTCGACCAGCTGTCGCCGGTATCGAAGGCGGCGTCGGGCGGGACCGGAAACCATCCGGGCGGCGTGACTTGCGCCGAGACCGGGGTTGCCGCAAGGGCGGAGAGAAGCGCAAAGGTTATCAGTCGCGCCCTCGCCATCTCAGTAGCCCTGGAGTGAGAAATAGAAACGCTGGGCGCCGTTTGCCGTCGAGATGTCGACGTAATAGGGGTCGCTTCGAAGCGCGCGCGAGCTTGTCGGATACTCGGTCGTGCAGCTGTCATGGCCGCCAAAGCAGGTCTGCCGTGGCTTCGTGAAGTCGACGCACAGATTGCCGTTCGCCGCCGGCGTCAATCCGCCATTTCCGTCCGAACCGCCCTGCGCTGCTGTCATCCCGGCGGGACATGGCTGATACGGCTCGTATCCGAGACCGCTTGCGTTGCCCTCCGGGCATGTCGGCCAGCTGCCCCCATGGGCGAGGTGACGGAAGAGGTCCTGCATCACCGGGACGCAGTAGGGAATGCCGGACCAGCTCGGCGCGCTGGCGGCTGCGCATAACAGCACCTTGCAGCCGAATGAGGCGTCCTGGGCGTGCGCCGCGCGCATCGGCACGAGACCCAGCAATGCCATTCCGATCATCAAGGTAGGTGCTGCGCGCTTCATCCTTTGCTCCCGAAGAGGACATGTCGCGGGTCGATGTTTTGACCTGTTGCCAACGTATCAACATTCAATATATTGTCTATGAGAAAAATGGAGACGGGCGGGCGTGGGGATTCGCTTTGTAGCGATCGGACTATGCGTCATGGTGACGTGCTCCGGGGTTGAGGCGCAGGATGTCGCCGGGCCCCGAAAGCTAGCCGTCGTCGACGATTCCGGCCGCGTCGTCCCACTTGGGGCGAGCGATGCCGCGCCTCAGCGGGCCGGACGAAGTGAACGGACAACGCCATGCCCTGACGCCAGGCCTCTGAGCACTGACGACGCCCGCGCCCTCATCACCCGTATCGCGACCGAAGAGAATTTCTTCCCCGACTTCGTGATGTCGGTCGCCAAAAGCGAGAGCCAGTTCAATTCGACGGCGCTTTCGGACAAGGGCGCCTATGGCCTGATGCAGCTCGAGCCCGAAACCGCGCAGCGGTTCAAGGTCGATATCTGCGATCCCACCGGCAATGTGCTTGGCGGGGTGCGTTTTCTCAGGACGCTGCACGAGAAGTATCGCAATCCCCTCTTCATCCTAGCAGCCTACAACGCGGGCGAGGACGCGGTCGAAAAGAACCGCGGCGTCCCGCCATTCCCCGAGACGGTCCGGTTCGTCGCGCAGGTTCTCAACGACTTCTACACCTGGCCGACGCCGGGCGCTCAGCTCAAGCGCGAGCGGGGCACAGCCATGGCCGGCGCGCCCGATCTGATCGAGCCCGGTAGCCCGAAGCCCCCACCATCGCCCGCTGCACCAGCCCCGACCGCCAAGGCGGCAGGCTGGGACAACGGATTCGTCATGCATATCGACTGAACGGAGGAACGGATGAAGACATCGTTTGCACGCGTTACACTGGCAGGATCGCTGCTCCTGGTGACGGCAGCCGACGCGTTCGCGCAATCGACGGGCGGCACACTCCAGCCGGTCCAGTCCACGCTTCAGCAGCTCGTCTCGACCCTGACGGGACCGATCGCCACGGCTCTGGCGACCCTCGCCGTGATCGCCTGCGGCTTGTTTGCCTGGAGCGGGCGGCTCACCTGGGGCATCGCCGGCAGCGTGATCTTCGGCATCGTGCTGGTGTTCGGCTCGGCGCAGATCGTGCAGTTCTTCCAGTCGGCGGTCGGCCAATGACCGAAGACGAGCTCGAAGACCCGCTGATCACGCCCCTCGTCAAGGCGCTCACACGCGCACCGACGCTGATGGGTGTCCCCTACATGTATTTCATGTTCAACGGGGTCGTCTCCAGCATCTGCTTTCTTGTCTCCCACAATCTCTTCATGCTGCTGGTCGCGATCCCGCTGCATCTGTTCGGCTATGTCATGACGCTTCGGGATGATCGCATCTTTGAAATCCTGTTCGTCAAATCGACCAAATGCCCACCCCGCTCGCGGTCCTTCTGGGCCGCCGACAGCTATTCGGTGTGAGGTGCGACGATGGTGGCGCGGGCACTTCTCGATGAGCTGACCTACGGAGCGGTCTCGCGACGCGAGCGACCCGTGGCGTCGCACGTGCCCTATACGAGGCATGTCGACGACCACATCATCCGGACACGGGACGGTCTCGTCCTGACGATCTTCAAGCTCGACGGCTATTCGTTCGAAACCTCCGACATCAGTGAAGTGAACGCGCGCCTGCTCGGCCGCAACGACATCGTCCGCACGCTTGCCAATTCTCGCTTTGCGCTGGTTTCCCACATCGTGCGCCGGGAGGTGCAGCCGCGCATCGATTCCACCTTCGACAACGCGTTCTGCGCCGAGCTCGATGAGCGCTACAACGCCGCGCTCTCCAGGCGCCGGATGTTCGTCAACGATCTCTACCTGACGATCGTGCGCAGGCCGCTGCAGGGACAGGCGGGCACCTTCGACATGATGCTGACGAAGCTGCTCGGCCGCAAGGACGAGGCCGGCGAATCGGTCGCCCGGCAGACGGCCCTCAACGAGCTGCGCGACGTCGCGACCGCCGTGCGCGAGAGCCTTGCCGCCTATGGCGTGCGCCAGCTTGGCGTCGTCAACCGCGACGGCGTGTGGTTCTCCGAGCCCCTCGAATTCCTCGTCCAGCTCCTCAATGGCGGGCTCTCGCGTCCCATGCATCTGCCGCGGATGGATCTTGCCGATGCGCTCGCCATGAAGCGCGTCTTCTTCGGCCGCAACGCAATCGAGATCAAAGGGGCGGGCCCGGCAGACACGCGCTTCGGCGCGATGGTGTCGATCCGCGAATATCCCGCCCAGACCGGGCCGGGCTCCTTCGACAACCTCCTTCGGGTCCCGCACGAGTTCATCGCGACGCAGAGCTTCGCGATCGTCGATCGTCCGGAAGCGGCAAAACAGATCGACCGGGTGTCGCGCCAGGTCGATATGTCGGACGAAGCAGGATCGGTCATTGCCGAGCATCTTGACGACGCACGCGATGAGCTACTGGGATCGGAGGCGATCTACGGCGAGCACCATATGACGGTCATGTGTCTCGGCCGCGATCTTGCCGAAGTGGGCGCGGCCGTTACCGCCGTCGGCGCGGCGCTCACGGATCGGTCGGTGATCTGGGTGCGAGAGGATCTCAACTGCGAGCCCGCCTTCTGGTCGCAGCTTCCCGGCAACTTTGCCTACATCGCACGCAAAGGGGTGATTTCGTCGAAGAATTTCGCCGGCTTCACGTCCCTGCACAATTACCCGAGCGGCCGTCCGAGCGACAATCATTGGGGACCGGCAATTTCGGTGTTCGAGACGACGTCGCAGACCGCCTACTATTACAATCATCACGTCCGCGACATCGGCAATTTCACAGTGGTCGGTCCAACCGGATCGGGCAAGACAGTGTTTCTGTCGTTCATCGCGGCGCAGACCCAGCGCATCGTCCCGCGTCCGAAGCTCGTCTTCGTCGACAAGGATCGCGGCGCCGAAATCTTCATCCGTGCGCTCGGCGGCCAATACGAGACGCTGGTGCCGGGCGAACCGACCGGCTTCAATCCGCTGTCGCTTCCCGACACCGCGGCGAACCGTGAATTCCTCTACCAGCTCTTCGCCTTCATGCTGCGGCCCGCCAATGGCGGCGACTTGACGGCCTCCGAGGAGCAGGTGATCCGCAATGCGATCGCGGCCGCGCTCTCGGCCGGACCCGAGGGGCGGACGCTCAAGGCATTTTCGACGCTGCTGCGTGGTCGCATCCGGGCGGGGGAAGGCGATCTGCTCGCACGCCTCGAAAGCTGGATGCGCCCCGACCAGCGGGGCTGGCTCTTCAACAACGAAGAGGACCAGTTCTCGATCTCGAGCGTGTTCGGCTTCGACATGACCCGCGTCCTCGACGATCCGGTCATCCGCACCGCTGCGCTGATGTACATCTTCCATCGCACGGAGGAATTGCTCACCGGCGACCCGGTGATGATCTTCCTGGACGAGGGCTGGCGCCTGCTCGATGACGACGTCTTCGCCTTCTTTATCCGCGACAAGCTGAAAACCATCCGCAAGCAGAACGGCATTATCGGCTTCGGCACCCAGTCGGCCGCCGATATCGTTCGCTCGAAGGCCTCGAACACGCTGATCGAGCAGACCAGCACGAACATCTTCTTCCCGAACCCGAAGGCGGACGACGAAAGCTACAAGCAGGCCTTCCGGCTGTCGGGACGCGAGGTGAACTGGATCCGCTCGACTGCGGCCGAGAGCCGCTCCTTCCTGATCAAGCACGGACGCGACAGCGTCGTCGCCCGGCTGAACCTCGCGGGCATGCCCGACCTCATCAAGGTCCTTTCCGGCCGCACCGAGACCGTCGCCGAACTGGATGCGATCAGGGCGAAGGTCGGAGACGATCCTGCGGCCTGGTTGCCGATCTTTCTGGGAAGGAGCGAGCCATGAAGCTATCGGCCATTCTCGCCGTCCTGCTCGTCGTCGGCGCCACGCCGGCTTTTGCGAATATACCGGTCAACGATGCGGCCCAACTGACGCAGAAGTCCGACACGGCAAGCACGACCATCAAGCTCGTGCCGGTGACGACGCAGCGCAAGGAGGCCAACAGCGGCGTCAAATGCGCGGTCACGACGGGCAAGAAAGCGAGCATCACCAATCCGGCGGTGCAGCCTCAAGCGGGCGCCGGCGCCCAGTCCATCCAGTCGTATGGTCCCGATCTGTCGCTGACCAAGGACGCGACCGCGCAGGGCGCCGCGCTCAACAGTCAAACCCTGTTCCAGTCCAGCGGCGACGTGGTCGGCGGCCTCGACGCCAGCCGATCGACGATCACCGCGGCGAAATCGGGGTTCCAGACCGCCACCGGCCAGGTCGGTACGGCACAGACGGTGATGGCCGCGCTCGACATGAACAGCGCCGCGCGGCTGCAGAACAATCTCGTCTGGAACAATGTGATCGGCTCGGCGAACCTCTGGGTCACGGCGATCAACGCTCTCAACCTGGCGCAGACCAGCGACATGAGCCGTGCCGCCATGGGAATGCGCGCGACGGCGAACCCGCCGACGACGACGCAGGGGCCGGCCTGCCCGGTCGGGACGATCGGGGCGGGCACGCCGAGCGATCCCTGCCGTTCTCCATCGACATGCCAGACCACGCCACCCGGCGCCACGCCTGATCCCGCCTGCGTATCCGCCCGCTATGTCGATACCAACAACAACGTCCTGTTCTTTCTCACGCAAATCCAGAACGCGGCAAATGCCGCGGCCACATTGACCGGTCGCTAGGGAGGTTCCGATGCGCACACTATTCGCTACTGCAGTTCTTTTCACGGCCCTCGGACTGTCGCCCGGCATGGCGCAGGTCCCGGTGATCGACAACGCCAATCTCGCGAAGGCACAACAGATCGCGACCGACACCAAGTCGATCCTGACGGCCGATCAGCAGATCATGCAATTTACCCAGAAGACGCTGCAGGCGGTGACCGGCGATCGCACCTCGCAGGCGCAGGGGTCACTGGCGCAGATGGCGCTTGGCAGCGGGTTCAGCATGGCGCAGGCGCAATCGCTGGGGTCGGTGATTTCGGGCGGCGCGCTGTCCTTCGCTGGCATGGGCGCCGGCTCCCAGAACATCGTCTCGACGCTGATCAACGGGCTGCAGCTCGTACAGACGATCACCGGGCTGGCAAACGGCCAGACCCATGCGGTCGACACGGCTTACAAGAACTCGGTGAACGTCGCCGCGACGCTCTCCGGCCTGATCAACTCGACACAGAGCGCCGTCCAGACGCGATCGCAGGCCTTCACCCAGGGCGGGCAACAGATCGGCAGCGCCCAGGACCTCAAGGGCAGCGTCGACCAGAACACGCAGGTCCAGATCCAGACGGGCCAGACCGTCAACGAGCTGAACGGTGTCGTGAACAATGCGGCGGCTGCCGCCAACCAGGCAAACCTTGACCGGATCGCCGCGGAGTCCTCCGCCGCCCGCGCCATGAAGTTTACCCAGTGATGTAGGGGCAGGGGCTTTGTCACCACGCGTTATCGCAATTGCCATCGTCGTCGCTCTCGTCCTCGGCTTTGCCGCCGGACGTGCCTACTTCTCATCCGGCCACCCGAGCGCTACCAACAATCCGAGCACCGCAACACAGGATGACGCAGCCGCCGCTGCCTCCCGGGCGATGACCTTCACCCAGCCGAAGGCACCCCCCAAATGACGATCACTTTGCGCTGCTGCATTCTATGTCTCCTGGCCGTCGCACTCGCGGGCTGCGCTTATAAGCCTCTCAAAGCGCCGTGTTCTCCCGACGAAGGCGGAACGCCGCTCGCCTATACCGACACTCCATCGCACCAGGTCCCGGCGGCGTTCACGGCGCTCGACAGCTGCGGCCCGATGCGGCCGATCTGAGGGAAGCGATGGGAAACACCTTCAACATCACCTCGCTCCTGCAGTCGGTCGACCAGATTGGACAGAACTATGTTCAAAGTGCCTACCAGGCGCTTTCGAATGCTGCGACCTCCGGCGGAGCGACGAGCGCCGCCGGCCTTCTTCTGACGCTCTATGTGATCTTCTGGGGCATCGGGATCTGGCAGGGGACCGCAACCGGCGGTCCTGCCGATCATGCGTTTCGGCTGTTTCGCGCCTTCGTAATCTATGCGCTCGCGACCAGCTGGAGCGACTTCCAGACGCTCGCCTACAACGCGTTGAACAGCGGGCCATCGGCGATCGGCAATGCGCTGCTCAGCGTCGTCACCACGCCGAACAACACCGGCACGGCGGCAAACCTGACATCGGTCAACGGTGTGCAGTCGGCGTTGCAGAACATGTGGGACACGACGAACTCGGCGACCGAAGCCTTTCTCCAGAACGCCGGCATCACGAACTGGGGTCCGTACATCTTCGCAGCGGTCTTCTACGTCGTCATGGCGATCCTGATAGGCTTCGCAATCTTCCTGATCGTGCTGTCGAAGCTGTTCATGTGGCTGCTGCTGGCGCTCGCCCCGGTTTTCATCATCCTGCTGCTGTTCGGCGCCACCTCGCGCTTCTTCTCGGGCTGGCTGAGCTCGATCGCGCAGTATTTCGTCGTGCAGGTCCTCGTCTACGCATTCCTCGCCTTCTATGTCTCGCTGATCCAGCAATCGATCGACGCGCTGAATGGCGTCGCCAATTCGAAATCGGCAACCTGGGCAACGATCGGACCCGTGGTCTTGCTGGCGATCATCGGCATCCTGCTCTTGAGTCAGATCAACAACGTCGCGGCTGCGGTCGCCAGCGGCGTGCCGATCTTCGCGCCGCGTGTCGGTGCGGTGCTTGCGACAGCGACCGGCTTCCGGTTCGGCGTGGCCGCGAACCGAGCGCGGCTGGCTTTCCGCAACCCGTTCAATCCGGCTTCGACCTCGCGACGGGAAGAGCTTGCGGCGCGCCAGCGGGCGCGCGTCGGATTGCGGGCAACGTCGTGGGCCCAGTCGGCCGAGTTTCGCCGCCTCGCCGATCAGATTCGTAATTCAGCATCGACGCCGACTCCGGGCGGAGGAGGACGGCCATGAGCGACGCGACCGCATCCGAACCGAAGCGCATTGATCCGCGCTACTATGCCGATGGGGCGACCTGGGAGCACGACATCGCGCGACGCAATCGCAACTCGCGCGCGCTCGCCTGGATCGTCGCCGCCGTGATGAGCGTGGTCGCCGTCGTCGCTCTCGGCGTCCTTGCGCTGCTCGTCCCGCTGAAGACCTACGAGCCCTATATGGTCGTGGTCGACAAGACGACGGGCTTCGTCGAGGTCAAGCGCCCTATGGCCGAAGGCGCACTGACGCAGGACGAAGCCGTCACGATGTTCAACGTCGTGCGTTACATCAAGGCGCGTGAGACCTACGATCCTCGCGCCCTCAAGGATAATTTCGACCTCGCGCAGCTGCTCGCCACGGGTGATGCCGCGCGCGAGCTGACCGAGATTTATTCGCCAGCCAATCCGAACAACCCGGTGAAGCTGCACGGCACGAACAGCGAGATCGCGGTCAATATCAAGTCGGTCACCTTCCCGAACAACCGCACGGCCTTGGTGCGGTTCTCGACAGACGAAAAAACCGCGACCAACGTCGTAACACGGAATTGGGTTTCGCTCGTGCGCTTCCGCTATAGCGGCGCGCCGATGCGCAACGAATGGCGTTTCGACAATCCGCTCGGCTTCCAGGTGCTGGAATATCGACGTGATCAGGAATCCGCGCCGTCGCCGGGCACGGCCGGAGCGCAGCAATGATCGCACGGATCCTCGGCACCGCTCTTGCCCTATGCCTTGCAACGGCACCCGCCTTCGCGGAGGCCCTGCCCCGGCCGGGGCGGACCGACTCGCGCGTTCGCGACGTCGCCTACAACAAGGACAATGTCACGGCGATCGACGCGAGCTACGGCACCTCGACGATGATCCAGCTGCAGTCCGATGAGAAGATCGAGACGTTGGCACTCGGCGACTCCGTCGCCTGGAAGGTCGAGCCGAACCGCAAGGGCGATATCATCTTCGTCAAGCCGATTGAGAAAAACGCGCAGTCCAATCTCAATGTCGTGACCGACAAGCGCATCTATGTGTTTCTCTTGCGATCGAATACGCGTCCGGCAGGCAATCAGATCTATGCAGTGCGCTTTCGTTTTCCCGAGGACGAGACGAATGCGAAGCTCCTTGCGGAAGCCAAGGAGCGGGCCGCCAACCCGAACCTGGCGAGCCTCAACATCGCCAACGCGAACAGCAATTACGGCTACAAGGGCTCGTCCGCGAACAAGCCCGTCGCCGTCTTCGACGATGGAACGAAGACCTGGTTCCGCTTCGAGGGCGAGACACCGGCAATCTATATTGTCGACGCCGATCGCAACGAAAGCCTCGTGAATTTCCGTACCGAGGGCCCATACGTCGTGGTCGACAAGGTCTCGCCGCAGTGGACGCTGCGGAACGGACAGGAATCGACCTGCATCTTCAATCGCCGGCTGACGAACGTCCATGAGCCAAACGGACTGGAGCCCTATGCGCCGCAGCGCGTCGGCATGGCCGCAAACGGGGGAGGGTGACGGGCGATGCCGACGCCTGACGATTATCGCTCATTCGAACTCGAGGCCTCGGCCGCGACCTCAGTGGCCCGCGGCAGCACGACGGTCGGCCGATTCCTGAAATTCGGTATCCCGCTCGGCGCCGTCCTCGTCGCCGCGTGGATGATCTACAATTCCACCAAGCCTCGCACGACGAGCATGACGACGCCGGACAAGGAGGAATTCACGACAACGCAGTTCCCCGCGCCGTCGCTTTCCGCGCCGCGGCCGCAGACCAATCAGGGAACGATCGTCATCCCGAAAGCTCCTGACGTCCCTCCGCCGCCACCGGTGCCCCCGCCGGTCACCATCCAGCCGCCGGCGGCGCCCGAACCTCCCCTGACGCTTAATCCCCCGAATGACGACGAAGCACGCCGGCTCGCCGAGCTCGAACGTCAGCGTAAGGAAGAAGAGGAGCGCCGGAAATGGGAGCGCCTGCGCGCGCCGCAGGTGATCTCCGACAATGCCGCAGCGACGGCCGGTTCGGTCAATCCTGACAGCAATGGATCTTCGAACGCCGCGCAGCCGGACGATGATCCGAACCGGCGCTTCCTCGCTTCGGTGTCGGCCGCCGGCGTCGATACGGCGCGCGCCACCAAGAACCCGCGCATCGACGCGCTTGTCGCGCAGGGAACGATGATCCGCGGTGTTCTCGAAACGGCGGTGCAGAGCGATCTGCCGGGCATGGTCCGCGCCGTGGTGACGGAGAACGTGTGGTCGTTCGACGGACGCCGAATTCTCATTCCCGCCGGGACGCGCCTCGTCGGCGAATACAAGTCGGGTATCACACAGGGCCAGACGCGCGTCTTCGTCGTCTGGACCCGCCTTCTGCGCTCCGACGGCGTTTCCGTGCAGCTCGGCTCGAACGGGACCGACGATCTCGGTCGGGCCGGCAATGCGGGCTTCGTCGACAATCACTATGTCGAACGCTTCGGCGCCGCGATCATGCTGTCGGTCGTCGGCGGCGCGGCGCAATTCCTGAGTGCCTATGGCCAGAACAATAACAACATTGGCAACGGAACGATCATCACCACGACCGATCCGGTCACCGGCGCAATTACCCAGACGCAGACTGGGGTCAATCAGAACCAGCTGAGCCTGCAGGCGCGCCAGATCGCGGCCCAGAACGTCTCGCAGACACTGACCAACATCGCGCAGGAGGCGCTTCGCAACTCGATCAACATTCCGCCGACGATCTATCTCGACCAGGGGACGCGGATCATCGTCTTCGTGCGCCGGGACCTCGATTTCTCGGCCTTCTATCCCGACCCGGTCAAGGAAGCCTTGCAGGAGATCAGACGTGAACGCGCCGGCCAGAAGCCTGACGGTCTTCATTGACCGGGCGCTGGAGCCGGTGCGCCCCTGGCTCGAGGACGATCAGGTTGTCGAGATCTGTGCAAACGGACCGGGCGAGGTCTGGGTCGAGCGCTTCGGCCAGGCGGCGATGGAACGCCATGTCGTCGATCAGTTGACCGAGCAGGCGATCCGCCATCTCGCCGAGCGGGTCGCGGGTCATTCCGGTCAGAGCGTCAACGAGGAGCACCCGCTTCTGTCGGCCGCACTGCCGACCGGCGAGCGTTTTCAGGGCGTGATTCCGCCAGCGACCACTGGCGGCGGGGGCTTTGCGATCCGCAAACAGGTGATCAAGGAGATGCGGCTCGATGACTATCGCAAGCTCGGCTCGTTCAAACAGGTGGAAACGGCGGGCGAGGGCGCGCTCTCGGACATCGATCGCCAGCTGTGTGAGCATCTCGACGCGGGCCGCATCGAGGAGTTCATCAGGCTGGCAGTCGTCAACCGCTATTCGATCCTCCTGTCGGGCGGCACGAGCTCGGGCAAGACGACGTTCCTCAACGCGATCCTCAAGGAAGTGCCTGAAGACGAGCGCATCATCACCATCGAGGACACGCGTGAGGTCAAACCGATCCAAAAGAACTACCTGCCGCTTGTCGCGTCGAAGGGAGATCAGGGCGAAGCGCGCGTAACCGTCGAGATGCTGCTGCAGGCCTCCTTGCGCCTGCGCCCCGACCGCATCTTTCTCGGCGAGATCCGTGGCTCGGAGGCCTATTCGTTCCTGCGTGCAATCAACACTGGCCACCCGGGAAGCATCACGACGGTCCATGCCGACAGTCCCGCCGGCGCCTTCGAACAACTGGCGCTCATGGTGATGCAGGCTGGTCTCGGCCTGCGGCGCGAGGAGATCGTCGCCTACATCAAATCTGTCCTTCCGATCGTCATCCAGCAAACCAAGGTCGGCGGCTGGCGCGGGACCTCGGCGATCCATTTCTCGCGCATGGCCGAATGGCGGCAGGAGCGCGAAGCGGGGAGCAGCCATGGCGCGCATCGTCGTCTTTAGACTTGGGATCGCGCTGATCTGCGCGGTCGCGTTCTGCCTGTTGTGGAGCCTCGCCTACGAGATTGCCGTCGGCTGGCGCTGGGCGCCGACCCGCTTTCCGAGCGAAGGCGCCACCCGCTGGGCTTTGCTGCGCATGCAGAACGCGGACCGCTCGGCGGGCTTCTTCCTGGTCGCCTGGCAGCATTTCTATGAGCGCATCCTCTATGCGCCGACGCGGATCGAAACGCTGATCCGCGGCGCATATGCGGCCGGAGGTGTTGTCGCTCTCGGGATCGCGGGCCTCATCTTCGGCCTCGTCAATCGCCGGCAGATGCCCTATGGCGCAGCGCGGTTCGGGACCCTGATGGAGGCCGCCAAGCAGGGCCTGACGAAGAAGCAGGGCATCATCCTCGGCACGCTGAACGGCGCCACCATCCGGTCGGACGAACCCGCGCATATTCTCGTCGTCGGCCCCTCGCGATCCGGAAAGGGCACCGGCTTCGTGCTTCCCAACGGCTACCTCTGGCAGGGCTCGGCCGTCTTCTTCGATCCCAAGCGCGAGAATTTCGACGCGCTGGCGAACCATCGCAAGGCGATCGGCAACAAGGTCTTCATGTTTTCGCCCGGCTCTCCCGACACGCACCGGTACAATCCGCTCGATTTCGTCCGTCGCGACGAGCGCATGGCGACCGACTGCCTGGTCGTCGCCTCCTTCGTAATCCCCGAGAAGGCCGACGATACCTGGGCCGGCGCCGGCCGCCTGCTACTCTCGTCGCTGATCGGCTATGTCCTCGCATCCCCGCTCACCAAGGGCGCCGAGCACATGCGCACGGTCGCGCGCATGACGACGACGGGCAAGGACATCTCGACGGTCCTGCGTGCGATCGTGAAGACCGAGCGCTCGCACCTGCCGACCTGGGTCATCGATAGCTTCAATCAATATATCGCGCTTGAGCCGGAGACGCGAAACAGCGCGGTTTTCAACGTCAATATGGCGATGAGCCTGTGGAACAATGGGCTCATTTCGGCGGCGACGGAAACATCGGACTTCGACATTCGCGAGCTCCGCCGCACCCCCATGACCATCTTCATCGGCTGCACGATCGCCGAGCTCTCCATCTTCCGGCCGCTGATCCGTATCCTGTTCCAGCAGATTCACGACCTGCTGATGGAGAAGATCCCTGGCGCCGACGAGCCGCACCAGGTGCTGCTCATGCTCGACGAATTCTACCATGTCGGCCGCATGGATTCGCTGATCTCGAAAATCACCATCTCGGCCGGCTACGGTTTCCGGATGGCGATCGTGATGCAGGATATCGCGCAGCTCGATGAGCTCTATGGACGCAGCACGCGGATTACGACGGTCTCCGGTTCGCAGATCAAACTCTTCATCCAGATCAACGATCTCGACACATCCGAATTCGTCTCGGAGATGCTCGGCGAGACGACGCAGGTCTACAAGACGCCCGTCATGCGGCCGGGGCAGGGGATTTTCGCGCCGCGCGTCTGGACGCCGCACTACACGCCGCGGCCGTTGCGCAGTCCGCTCGAGCTGCGCGAGATGTCGGCGCGGCTGTCGATTCTGATGGTGAAGAACTCCCCGTCGTTCGAACTCACCAAGATCCGGCACTATCTCGATAAGCCGTACCGGGCTCTCTATGAGGCGGCAAAGGGATCGCCACCGTCCCTGCCGAGGCTCAAGGAATGGCAGGACGAGGAGTTGTCCGGAGCGATTGCTCCACGATCGGACACAGAAACAACCCCGGCCGAAGAGCCTGCTCCGCCCAAGTCCACGGCCGCGAAGAAGGCTGCATCGCAGGCCGCGCAGCGCAAAGCCCCGGCCCGGCGCAAGAAGGAGCCTGCAGCGGCCGGAGCGAGCGAAAGTACGCCACGTCCGGAGCAGGAGCCGCCGAGGCAGTTGGAGTTGGGACCTCAGCGGACAGCGTCGCGCCCGCCTGCGAGGACGATTTCGCTTGGCGCAGCGCCGACGCCGCCAAACGGCGAAAACTGCGATGTGCGCGAAATCCTTGCAGCCGCGACGGATGGGCAGGACGATGAATTCGATTCGATGATGAAGGTTCTACGCGCAGAGTCGACGCCCAAAGTCCGTGCGGCCGCCGAAGCTCTGCGCTCCTTGAATCAATCGTTTGGCGACGACGCGCCGCGATCGCCCGATTGAGCGACCCGAACAAGAACTTCGGTGATCATAACGCCGAATGATCCTTCACGGCGTCCTCAAGCGCGGCCTTCATGCCGAGGAACCGTTCATCGACGGCGCCGGGATTGTCGCGATTGAGCGCGATCATCTGTGCCCGGGCTTCGCCGCCTCGAACGACTTCGAAGGCGTTCGCCTCGATCCCCTCGACGATGGCGTCCGCAACGGCCGACGCCGGCTCGCGGCTAAAGCCAAGCTCCGGGCCGGCCCGATTCGACTGCATCATGGGCGTGTCGGTTCCGCCGGGGTAGGCGGTGAGGACATGGATTCCTTCACCCTTTAGCTCGCGGCGAAGCGCTTCTCCGAACCGGGCCAAACCCGCCTTCGTCGCCGCATAGGTGGCGTAGAACGGCGCGCCGATGAGCGCGATGCCGGAGGCGACGTTGACGATCATCGCATCTCCGCTCTGACGCAGAGCTGGAAGCGCTTCACGCGTCAGCAGTATCGGCGCGACGAGGTCGACCTCGATCATCGCCTGCAGCTCTTCTTCAGGAGTGTTTTCGAGGCGTCCAGCCCTGACGCCACCGGCATTGTTGATGAGGATGTCGAGACCGCCGAGCGCTGAAATAGCGTGTTTGAGTGTGGCATCGCGGCCAGCGGGGGTGGAAACGTCAGCGGCGACGCTCGAGACCGCGCCGCCGGTGCGGCCCAGCTCGGCGACGGCCGTCGCAAGCGCAGCCTCGCGCCGGCCACTGACGACGACGCTCGCGCCTTTTGCAACAAGCGCCTGTGCGAGCGCGAAGCCGATTCCGCTCGAGCCACCAGTGATGAGGACACGTTTGCCCTTGATATTCATTGTTTCACCTCTTCGATCTTGTCCTGGGTCCTCGTGTCGAAATCGGCGGCATCGTGGCGTTCACGAAGCTGCTCCGACGGTGCACCTGCCATGCGGTTGACCATTCGACCGCGTTTCACAGCCGGCCGCGCCAGGATGGCATCCGCCCAGCGTTGCACATGCTTGTAGTCTTGCACTGAGAGAAACTCGGCCGCGCCATACTGCCAGCCTTTTGCGAGCCCGCCATACCAGGGAAACACCGCGATATCCGCGATCGTGTATTCCTGGCCGGCGAGGTAATCGTTGTCAGCGAGGCGCCTGTCGAGCACATCGAGTTGGCGCTTCACCTCCATGGCGAAGCGGTCGATGGCGTATTCGATCTTGCTGGGAGCATAGGCGTAGAAGTGGCCAAAACCGCCGCCAAGATACGGCGCGCTTCCCATTTGCCAGAATAGCCAGTTCAGCGTTTCGGTACGCGTGGGCAGATCCTTCGGCAAGAACGCATCGAACTTCTCGGCCAGATAAAGCAGGATCGAACCCGACTCGAAGACACGGATCGGGGCCGCGCCACTGCGGTCGATCAGGGCAGGGATCTTCGAGTTCGGATTGACTGCAACGAAGCCGCTTCCAAACTGATCGCCTTCGCTGATCTTGATGAGCCATGCATCATACTCTGCGCCAGAGTGACCAAGCGCGAGCAGTTCCTCCAGCATGATGGTGATTTTAACGCCGTTCGGCGTGCCCAGCGAATAGAGCTGTAGCGGATGTTTGCCGATCGGCAGATCCTTGTCGTGAGTGGCGCCCGAGATGGGCCGGTTGATGTTGGCGAACGCGCCGCCGCTGGGCTTGGTCCACGTCCAAATCCTCGGGGGTGTATAGTCAGAGGAGCTCGTCATCTTGTTCTCCGCAACGTCTTCGGTCAGCTCACGCTGCCGGCGGATAGTTCGACGGGAAGAGCGAGCGCTTGGTCTCGTCGTCATTCACCGTCTTGAACGCATGGTTCTTGCCGACTGCGCGTGCCCGTGCGACCGCCGGGCGAGCGTCCACTGTTTGAAACAGCCGCTTGAGATTGGGATAGGGACCGAGAGGATCTTCCGCGCCTTTGCGCACCCGAGAGGCACGGTCCAGCCAGCCCCAGGCCGAGATGTCTGCAATCGTGTAATCGTCGCCGACGATATAGGTCTTGCCTTCGAGGTGGTCGTTCAGCACCTGATAGTGCCGCTCGGCCTCCCTGCGGTAGCGATTGACCGCGTAGTCCAATCCTTCGGGGGCGGCGAACTGGAAATGGACGGCCTGGCCTGAGAACGGGCCAAGGCCCGACGCCAAAAAGAGCGACCACGACAGGAGTTCGGGACGATCCTCCGGTTTGCCGAGAAACTTCCCGGTCTTTTCCGCGAGGTAGATCAGGATCGCGGTCGAGTCGAACACGCGAGCCTCTTTGCCGCCGGGGCCCTCGGTGTCGATGATTGCCGGCACCTTGCCGTTGGGATTGATGGCGCGAAACGACGGCGAGTGCTGTTCGCCCTTGCTGGTGTCGACGGGGACAGCCTCATACGGAAGACCAGCCTCCTCAAGGAACAGCGCAACCTTCGCGGGGTTTGGCGTCGGGTGGAAATAGAAGCGGATCATGAGTCTCTCCTTTAGGTTTGGACGGATGCATGCACGGGCGATGGAGCAGGCCTGGAGGCGAGCAGCACCCCGATGACGATGACGGCGATCGATAGCCCTTCGGCGAAAGTGGGTGTCTCAGCGAGAATAGGAATCGCGAGCATCGCTACGACGGCGGGCAGCAGCGCGATGATGGCGGTGGCTGCCGAAGGCCCCAGCTGCGAGACGGCGCGATTGAACGAGAATATCGCGACACCGCTCATCAGCACGCCTTGGTAGATGATCTGCAGCAGAAGCTCAGACCAGGAGGCGAGGGCGAAGCGGCTAAGCCCGAGAAACAGATAGACCGGTAGAAAGAGAGCCGCTGACCAAATGCAGATCAGGGCGGCCGCCTGCGTTGCGGTGAGGCCACTTGCGCGAAATATCAGCGTATAGGCGGCCCACAAGCCGCCGGCGCCGACCAGTGCCGCCACTCCCACTGGATCTGGCGCGCCGCGATTGAGCGCCGCGGCGGAAAGCAGGCATGCCAATCCCGCGAGGATCGCGGCATAACCTATCCATCGCATGGGGCCTTGCGATTGCTGCATGAATACGCAGGCGAAGACACCTGCGAATACCGGCATGATTGTCGGCGCAATCGAAGCCGCCTCCGCGGCCGACGTAAGCCTCAGGCCAAGCGCGACGAGCAGGACAAAAGGGACGCCCCAGAGCATGGCAAAGACGAACCCCTGTCTCCATGACGCCCAAGGGAGCCGCGACGATCTACGCATGATCGTCGGAGCGAGAAGGAGCGCTCCAATGCCGAAGCGCAAAGCCGTGATGTCCCAAATCCGGAGTTCGCGTGTAACGCTGAAGCGCGTGGCCACGAACCACCCGGAGAAAATAATCACCGAAAGGCCCGCCCAAGCATAACCGGTAAGGCGCGTTGGTCCGGCCGAGTGGACGGAGGCAGTTTCGGTTGGCACGTCCCTGACCGATACCTCACAGTTCGCCATGACTCATGCCGCCTTGCGAGAGCGCAAAGCGGCGAGAATCTCCTCGGGCTCAAGGCGTTGGGTATAGTCGACGTCGATATGGGCGAGTGTAACGCGGCCGTTGCCGGTAACGACGTAGGTCGATGGAACTGGAAGTTCCCAACTATCGTCGCCGTTAATCTCGGGAAGCGCCTTGTTGACGGAGCGCAGCGCCGCACGGATTTCTTCGGGCAGCGAATAGACAAGACCGAAGCTGCGGGCCACCCGATTTTCCAGATCACTGAGGACATGGAAGGTGAGGGCGTTCGTCTCCGCCGTCGACAAGGTTCGGTCGGGCGCCTGAGGAGAGATCGCGACGAGGCTTGCCCCCGCGGCGGCGATCTGCGGCAGGATGGCCTGATAGGCTCGCAACTGAATATTGCAATACGGACACCAGCCGCCACGATAGAAGGTGATCACGGTCGGGCCCTGCGCCAGGAGTGCCGAAAGGGTCACAGAGCCACCTTTCGCATCCGGCAGTGAAAAGTCCGGAGCAATGTCTCCTTCGGTGATTGCATTGTCGCGGGCGAAGCTTTGCCGAAGCTCTTCGATTTTGGCGGTGTACAATGCGAAGCGACCCGCCGGAGCCGTTTGCGCAAACTGGGCTTTGAAGGCGTCGAGCTCTTGTTTCAGTCCCATGTGGCTTTCCCCCTGGGTTCTGCGTTTCGGCGAAAACTGTCGGCATTGAGTTTTATTACGTTCGTTCTAGAATGCAATCTCGTTACATTCATGCCAGGGTAAATTCTGCAGAGGGGTCCGGACGGACGAAGAATGGCTAGGCCGCGCGAATTCGAAGAGGGTGTCGTGCTCGACGCCGCCATGGAGTGTTTCTGGAACCGGGGCTACGAGGCCACGTCGATGCGGGATCTCGTCGACAAAACGGGGATCACTGGAGCAAGTCTGTACAATGCCTTCGGCGACAAGCGGGCAATCTATCAGCGCGCACTTGATCGTTACGTCGAGGGGAGCGTTGCAGCCCGCCTTGCGCGCTGCGAGGAGCTCCCTCCGCTCGAGGCGATCGTCGCCTTTTTCGACGATATCGTGTCGCGATCGGTCGAGGATCGTTCCCGAAAAGGATGCATGCTTGTCAACGCAGCGCTGGACGTCGCACCCCATGATGACGAATTCCAGCGTATTGTCGCGGAGGTCATGACGCGTATCGAGCTTTTCTTCCGGGATTGCGTTCAGAAGGGCCAGGAGCAGGGCGCCATCACGTCTACGATGTCGGCGGAAGAACTGGGCCGGCACCTTTTGGGTGTGTTGCTCGGGGTTCGCGTTCTGGCCCGAGTCCGTCCGGATCGGATTTTGCTGGAAGGCGTCGTGCGTCCCGCTATCGAGCTTCTCGATATAAGCTCCAGTCCGCGACAACGAGATCATTGAGCTTGGTGTCTCGCTGACGTGATTTCGACTGTCGAAGGTGCGGCGAGACAAGCGAGATGCCAGCGCGCAGCGCGTTGACTCCAACAAGTCAGCTATTTCGCGGCGGCTTCCTCCGGGTCGAATCGCATCACAAGTCTGCGCGTTTGTAACGTCAGGGCACATTGCCGCGTAGTTGGGGACACGCGTGTAGGCAGAAGGAGCCCTGAATGTGCGTAGTCCTCAACTCGACAACCCATCAACACAGCGTGTCGTAATCGTCGGCGCGGGCTTTGCAGGGCTTGCCGCCGCAAAGCAGTTGGGCGGATCAGGCTTCGATGTGACCGTGGTCGACCGCCACAACTATCATTTGTTCCAGCCGCTATTATATCAGGTCGCGACCGCAGGATTGTCGCCAGCCGACATTGCATCGCCGATCCGCAGCATCCTTAGCAGGTACAAGAACATTCGGGTCGTTCTCGCAAATGTTTCCGGCGTGTCGATCGACGAAGGGGCGGTGATCGCTGAAGAACGTCAGATACCCTACGATGTTCTCATTCTGGCGACAGGAGCTCAGCACGCCTATTTTGGTCATGACGAATGGTCAGTGCATGCTCCGGGCTTAAAAAGGGTGGATGACGCCACTTATTTGCGCCGCCGAATTCTCGTCGCATTTGAAAGAGCTGAAAGCGAAGTGGACGAAGCAAGGCGGCAGGCGTTGCTCACGTTCGTCGTTGTTGGCGGTGGCCCGACTGGTGTTGAGATGGCTGGGGCGATTGCGGAACTGGCGCGGAAAGCGCTCGCGGCAGACTTCCGACATATCGATCCTCGAAACGCCCGTATCATCCTTGTCCAGGCCGCACCGAGGTTGCTTCCGACATTTCCCGAACCACTCTCCCAGCGGGCCAAATTTGCGCTTGAGCGGCTCGGTGTCGACGTGCGCCTGAATCAGTCCGTTACGTCCTGTGATAGTGAGGGCGTACGCCTGGGCGAAGTGCCCATCGAAGCCGCGACAATCGTGTGGGCCGCGGGCGTCATGGCATCGCCGGCCGGAAGATGGCTGCAAGCGGAGGTGGACAATGCCGGTCGCGTACGCGTCGGCGAGGATCTCACTCTTCCTGGCCACCCGGAGATCTTCGTGATTGGCGACACCGCCAATTGCATTGGCAATGATGGCCGGCCGTTAGCAGGCGTTGCACCAGTGGCCAAGCAGCAGGGAGAATTCGTCGGCCAGCTTCTCAAGGCCCGCGCCGCTGGCAGAACGCTTCCGCGTTTTCGCTATCGTGACTTCGGAGCGATGGCGACGATCGGCAGGAAGAGCGCCGTGGCTCAACTCGGCCCGATACGGCTGCACGGTCTGCCTGCCTGGCTCCTTTGGTCGGCCGCGCACATCTATTACCTGATCGGCTTTCGCAACCGAATAACAGTCGTGTTGAACTGGGCGTGGAACTACGTGACGTTTCAGCGCGGAACCCGGCTTATTACCGGTTTGTCGGGCTCGCGCGTCGAAGATATGGCCGCCCCCGCTCCGATGGAGCCCGATGGCGTGGGAAATCTCAATCGTTAGAAGCAGCGCATTCTCTCGGTTCGCCCAAGATCTGTCGATCGTCGTGCCGTCGACGCTCTACAATGGCGGTCACCAACGAAGAGCTCTTGCGCCGATGAAATAAGCTACGCCAGCGACGATTAAAACGGCGAGAGGATACCAAGCGACGACGAACAATGGGCTGTCGTCGGTACAGTTGGCCGCATAGAATGTTGCGCCAATGCCGCTTGCCGCTAATCCGGCTACTGCACCGGTGAGTCCCGGTTCGGATGGGGCACCTCTGCGGAGCGCGGCGAAGATGCAGAGGAGGGGACCGGCAGACAGCAGCGGGATCACTGTCAAACAGTGCGTCGCGTTATGGCCCACGAGATTGTCTTCCCACGACCGGGACGGCAGCACCATCAGTTCAACCGCGACCGCGCCCACGAGGATCACGGGCGTGAGCAACAAGCTCCATGAGCGATGGTTGCCTGCGCTGTCGGGACGCGCCAAATTCAACGTCGCGTAGGTCGCGGTTATGGCCAACGTCAATGTGACCACGAATTTGAAGAGGAACCTGATGGAGGTGAGCGCCGAGAGGATATCAGAGCGAAAACCCAGAAACACAGCAAACGCCAGCGCTGCGAGCAACGCGCCACAGAGCAGTCCACAGAGCAAAACCCAATGAAGGGAATGTTGAGGCCGCAGGTCGCTGGCGAGGGTGTTGATGAATTCGTCTGTTTTCAAGCTTCATGACTCCGATAGAGCGATGCCAGCATTTTAAGCGCGCGGTGAAGCGCAACCCGAACAGCACCCTCGCTCATCTTCAATTGCGCGGCCGTGTCCTTAATACTATTTCCCTCGATGGAGACTGATTGCACGATTGCCCGTTGCTGCGTCTTCAACTGCGACAGCAATCTGTCCATTTCGCGGGCCGACAGCCCGTCATCCTTCTCCTCCTCGCCAAGAATTTCGAGGAAGTCATCGATCGGGACAACGACATGCCGACCGCGACGACGCAGGGCATCGACGAACTTGTTGCGCGTGATTGCGGCGATCCACGGACGAATCGGACGCGACGGGTCCCACGTTGTGCGCTTGAGATGGATTGTGAGGAGCACTTCCTGCACAATATCTTCTGCTTCAGTCTCCGCGACGCCGACGATGCGGCAGCGGCGACAAGCCATCGACCGCAAACACGGGGTGACGGAAACAAGAAACCGGTGGTACGCCTCCGCGTCGCCCTCGATCGCAGCTCGCATCCAGACCGACCATTCCCCGTCACGGTCGCTAATCTTCAAGCCTTCGCCCCCTCGCGAATCGTAGTTGCGCTGCTGCGCCAGCGTCTGGATGGTTCTCCCTTGCCGGTCGCGGTATGTTGACGATCAGATTTAGAACACTCGATCTACAACGAATATGACGTTTATCCAAGCCATTGGACGGAGGTGTCGGCATGGGACGCTCCCGGCAAAATTGCCCGCTCCCTGGTCCGTAGGCTTGACTGCGAACTGGACATGTCCGCCTTGCGCTCGAGCGCTCAATCAAAGCTTCGAGAAGCGGGCTGGAAGGCCACCGGCGAAGCGCGAACGATGTTCGTCGTGCTCTATTCTCGATGGATCGACGAGAGGATCCTAAGCGGACAGTGACCCGCGAAATCGTGGACTTCGAAATTTTTCTCCCAGTTTGAGCCGGCAGGCCCAGAGGGCGACGGCTCGACAGGTGCCTCGACGACGGCCTTGAATCCCTATTCGCATAAGATAGATTATGGAATAAATTCTTGTTATCCGAAGATGGATTATCTTGTTAGTGGCAGCGCCGCAAAATCGCCAATCGGTTTCACATCACGTTTGTTTTGCCTGGCTCCTGCCTGCCTCACTCCGCAGCTTCAGCGGGCGGGCTCTTTAGCTCAGCAAATTTCGCCGCCATCGTCGGATTGCCCCGGGTCAGCTTCTTGATCGTCACGTCCTGCGCCTTGTCGTTCGCGAGGCGGAGATTGCGGTCTGCACCGATCAATGCATCCTTTGTTTTTTGGAGATGATCGATGGACTTATCGATCTCGGCGATCGCGGTTTGGAAATGCCTGGAAGCAAGATCGTAGTTCTTCGAGAATGCCGTCTTAAACGTCTCTAGCTGACTTTCAAACTGCGTGATGTCGATATTCTGCGCTCTCACAAGCGCAAGCTCGGCTTTGTACTTGAGCGAGTTGATGGCCGCATTCCGCAAGAGCGTGATCATCGGCAAGAAGAACTGCGGCCGGATAACATACATTTTCGGGTAACGGTGGAAGACGTCGACGATGCCGGCATTGTAAAGTTCGCTGTCCGGTTCAAGCAATGAGACCAGGATGGCGTATTCGCAGCCCTTCTCGCTCCGGTCCCGGTCGAGCTCCTTCAGAAAATCTTCGTTCTTGCTTTTCGTCGCGGTTTTGTCGCTCTCGTTCTTCATCTCGAACATAATCGAGATGATCTCGCTGCCGACCTCGTCCGAGTCCCGGAAGATGTAATCGCCCTTGCTGCCGGTCCGCGCGTCGTTGTCTTTCTCGAAATACGCCCGCGGAAATGCCATTGACCGCACCCGGTTGAATTCGGTCTCGCAGTGCTGTTCGAGGGTCTCCCCGACCATCTTGGTCGAGAGGCGGGCCTTC
This sequence comes from Bradyrhizobium campsiandrae, assembly GCF_014529705.1. Lineage (GTDB taxonomy): Bacteria > Pseudomonadota > Alphaproteobacteria > Rhizobiales > Xanthobacteraceae > Bradyrhizobium > Bradyrhizobium campsiandrae. The sequence goes on along the minus strand of NZ_JAANIH010000042.1, from coordinate 15,223 downwards.
ATATCCTTAAGGCGCTCAATCGCGTCATCGCGATCCTTGATTTGCGTTTCGTACTTGTCCTTCAGCGACTGCTCAGAGAGCTGTTTTTCAAGCTGCACCTGTTTGATGCCGTTCTTCAGCTCATCGCGCTCTTTTTCGAGGGCGACGACCGCTTCTGACAAGGCAAGCTTTTTCTCAAACTCGAGCGCCTGGAGCTTGGCCTTCAGCTCCTGGATTTCCCTTTCCTTGGCAGCGGCAATTTTGTGCTGCTCACTGGCTAGAAGCGCTTCAGCAAGCTCGGCGGCCGCTTTCTTTTCGCGCTGGGACTCGGCCAGCGCGTTCGCTAGCCTGTCACGCTCTTTTTCCACGGCGCTGAGCGCCTCGGTGACAGCAAGCTTCTGGGTGACCTCGCTTCCCTCAAGCTTGGACTTCAACTGCCGGATTTCTGCATCCTTCGCGGCCGCAGTCTTCTGCAGATCGTTGCTCAGCTGGGCCTTGGCCAGTTCAACAGCGCTCTGCTTGTCACACTCGGCTAATTCCAGGCGTTCATGAAGTTGCTGTGCGAAATCCGTGTCACGGACCTGCTTCAGAATCTCGGCATAGCCGGACTCGTCGACCTTGAAGGCCTTCGCACAGTGGGGACAGATGATCTCGTGCATGTTTCCTGGCCGGCTGCGAGCCTGCAGAATCAGCATGGGCCCTCTGAGAACAAAATTAGAACAAGCATTTTTGAAGGGTCAAGCTGAAAGGCTCGGCTTCCCGCATTTTGCTGTGGCAAACCCCACTTTGCAGGCGCAAGCCGGGTTGAAAAGGAACTGCCGCTGTTCGCGGCTTCATCGGCAGGAAGTTAGTTTTCTGCGTTCAGCAATTCAGCTTCGGGCAAAACTGTTGTCAGATGGCGCGCCCTTGATTTCCAATCTTAAGTACGTTCTCGCCGGTGCCCCCCTGCTCCGGAAGCAATCTTCAGAGCTCTGATCGTTCCTTACGTATGCCCGGCCGCATCAAGACGCCTATCGCGCCGAGCGAGAGGCCTCTGCCGAGCAGCATGTGATCGTCGACGAGCTTGTCGATCGATATTTCGAAGATTTTGCCGCCAAGCGATCGCCCCGGCGGAAACCATGGCGGCCAGATGTTCGCGGATTGTAATTAGCTGCGCGATCGCTTCGGGCAGCCGGAGATAGACCAGGGCATGATGCGGCTTGAGAAAGCCGGGAGCCGCGATTCCCTGGATGTCATCCAGTTCCAGTACGGGCTCTATCGGAGCCATTGCACGTGGCTTCGTGTCGGCGACCATCGGCTTCTTGCCGGCGACGACTGCTCTCCTGGCCATCAGATGCCCCCATGCGCCCGGCGCGAATAGTTGAGAGTTGCGACCACGGCAGGGCCGGCGCCGCGGCCGTCGTGGCTATGCGGCTCCGAGAAAGCCGGCATCAAACCCGGTGGAATGTTTGTGCCGATATCGATGGCACGCAGAAGGCGCGTGTCCGAACGGAGTACGCACGCTTGGCCGACGCATTCGATCCTGTCGTTGGACACGGTGCGCAGGTCAGTTGCGCCACCGACGAGTTTGACAGTGATGCATTCGGCGATTTGCCCGCCCCACCGCAACGGCACACCGCCGATCATGAGATCACTCAGCGAGCGCCCCGTTTCGGGCGGCACCTCGACGACCAGCCGCTCGATCCGGCCGGGCTCGCCCCTCACGATGCGGATACATTCGGGTGGCGCTATCCCGTCCGGGAGCTCCCACCCCGTCAGGTCGATATCATCCATGTAAAGACCGACCGGGTTGACGAGCGTTACCATCGCTTTCAGTCGCGCGAGTGCATTGACGGTGGCCCCAATCGTGGGATCGCTGTTCCGGTTGGCGCCGCCATAGCGCGAACAACAGATGAGTTCGTCTGACGATGTGACCGGCGTTCCATCGTGCCGTTGCCGCAAGATCGTAGCGTCTGCACCCAGCCTGATCTCGGCTCCGATCGAATTCGGCGGGCAATTCAGATGCGCAATGCCGTGGGTCGTGTTCCACTTATTGTTGGGGTTGTAGTCGCCCACCTGCAGGCCCCCAAACGGCACCTTGACCCGGAGGTCGTCGACCTCGACCGGCTTGCCCGTGAGCTCACGATAGAGGTGGGCGGCGTATTCAGGGTTGCCGGAGAAACGATAGGACACGCCGTCATCGATGTTGACGCTCCCACCGAAGATCGCGGTCCAGTATTCGGGCGGTTCGGACGTGAAGGTGACTCGCGCGATCCGTCCGGTGGCAGGGTCGCGCTCGACGAACCATTCGCAATATTCATCGAGCGGCCGGAACCAGACCTTCGTTTTTGCCAGCATCAGCCGCTGGGCCGGCAGCGCACTATCGTAGGGTTTATGATAGGCATCATAAGGCGAGAGTGGCCACAGGCTGTCAGCCTCCTGGAGCGCGCGGTCGCGCCCGAATTTTAGGATCAGGGTCTTGGGAAAGGCGTTCCAGACAATCGGCTGCTCAACGAGCGTCGTCTTGGCATCGTATTGCTTGGGATCGAAGAACTGGACGGTGCCGGGCTTCGTTTGGTCCGATGAAAGAACAGCGTTCTGAACATCGATCGAGGATTTGAAGCAGAGGCTGACAAACTCATCCCATTGCTGGCGACCGCCGGGGACATGATCGAGATCGGTCAGATACGCCGGCGGGTCGAACCTGCGCAAAATTGACATGAGTGCTCCTCCGCTATGTGCGGGACATTACCCCATCAGAAACAATGATCCGCCGCTGCCGGCATCGCGCCCAAAAATCTGTCCGCAGCCTCAAACGCGTCATCCAAAATCCATGACCGCTGGCGCTCTCTCGCCGGGCCGGTCAGCACAAATACGCCGACAAAAATATTATGGTCATGCGCCAAAGATCGCTGGGCTACCCCGCCCGGCCACTAGAGCCATTCCCATTGATCAGCTATAAGTTGCACACGTCGCTGCCGTTGACAACCGCTTTCCTTTTGAAAACCCCAGCTGTGCAACGTGTACCCCGGCGGCGCCATCGCCTCACTCGCGTCGAGGAGAGCGCAGCTTTTCCGATGCGCGATCCGACGTCGTCCAGGACGGAGACACCATGGCTCGTTCACTCTACGCGCGGCTCGACCAGCGCTTTGGCACCAGGGCGCCGGCCTTTCAGCGCCAGCGCGACCTGCAGAACAGGATTGCGAACTTCGCGCAGACGTTCGACGCAAATATCATGTTCGCTCGTGAACGGGCAGACAAGAAGACGCGCGTTGCCGTCGTCGGTGCTGGGTTCGCGGGCCTCATGGCCGGCCATACCCTGTCGCGAACATGCACAGTCCAGGTTTTCGAGGCGCGCGATCGCGTCGGCGGCCGCGTATGGACCCAATTTCACACGTCATCCCACCGCCTGATCGAGGCCGGGGCCGAGTTGATCGGATACAATCACTTAACCTGGCTGCTGCTTGCCAAGCAGTTCGGTCTTGGATTGAGCGTGCTCACCACGGAGGAAGCGTTCACGTCCCTCAATCTCGATATGCCGCTGTCGCTGGACGGCCAGGTGCTCTCGCCGAAAGAGACCAAGCAAGTCTACGACGACATGGAGCCGGTGATCGCGAAGATCTGCGCAGAAGCGAGAAAGCTGGCAGACCCGTATAGATGCTGGGACACCCCGCACGCGCACGATCTCGATCGGACGAGCCTGGCGGACTGGATCGAAAAGCAGGATTGCAGCAGGCTTGCAAAGAACGCGCTGGAAGCCCAGTTCGGCAACACCAACGGCGCCCCCACCAACCGCCAAAGCCTGCTCGCCAACCTCGCCGCCATTCGCGGTGGCGGGCTTCATGGCAAGCCCGACGATTACTTTACCCAGTCCGAGACCGTGAAATGCGAGCAAGGCAATCAGACGCTCGCATTCAAGCTCGCGGAGAGCATCCAGGCCGCAGGCGGCCATGTCGCAACCAACACGCCGATAGCACGGATCGATATCCGGGAGGATAAAGTCGTTCTCACGTCCGCAGCCGGCAACGCGCTTGAATTCGATCATGTCGTATTCGCCATCCCGCCCAGCCTGTGGCCAACTGCGTCATCCCCTTCAGACATCACGATCGCCCCGGCCATTCCATCCGACTGTCACATGTCGATGGGCCTCGCGATCAAATACCTGAGCGAGCTCAAAGGCCGCTTCTGGTTCGGTGCAGGCCTGTCACCAAACGGCATGTCGGATGCGATCGGAATGACCTGGGACGGCACGGATAATCAGATCCAGATGATGGATCAAACCGTGGAGCTCAGTCTCTTCGCCGGGGGAGACGCCGCCCAGGAAGCGATACGGCTGCTTGGATCAGGCCAGGACGCGCTGAATGCGCACTATGCGCGCGAGCTTGAAAAGCTCTTTGCCGGGTATTCCGGGAATTTGACCGGCGATCCCACGTTGATCTGCTGGCCCACCGAGCGTTGGACGAGGGCCGGTTATTCATGCCCCGCTCCCGGCGAAGTCACCCGCATTGGTCCGTTCCTCAATCGGCCGTTCCATGGACGGCTGGTTTTTGCAGGTGAGCACTGCTGCCTACCGTTTTTCGGCTACATGGAAGGTGCCTTACAATCGGGGCTGGCTGCGGCATCGGCCATCACGCGGAACGAGGGCCTTATTTGAATCGAGCACCGAAAACGGCTTCAGTCCAGTTATTGCCGGTGCTTTTCAGCGGCCATTGACGGAGCCGGGAGCGGCCCGTCCTTCGAAAAACTCGTGCAGAGCTGGCGCAGTTTTGACGAGACGAGCTGGCCCGGGCCATCGATGGCGCCGGACAGCGAGGCCAGGACCTCGTTGCGCGCGTCGATCTCGACCGGCGCGAAGTAGCCGGCATTCGCTTCGATGAGAGCCAGCGTTGTCGGATCGATCTCGGTGAAAAGCCCGGCGAGGCGCGACACGAGGTACTGGTCCGCTTCATTGCCGATCTCGAGCATGGCCCGCGTCGCATCCCTGATCCGCACGGCGAGCACCGCCATGAAAACCGGATCGCGCCCACCCTTGGTCGTCAGCCCCGAAAGATGGCCGCAGAGAATGTCGCCGGACTCCTCGCGCGCGACCAGCAGCAGGTCGGCGATGTCGGGCTCCTATCGCGAATGCCCACGGGCGAGGCGTTCCTTATATCTGGCAGCTATGCACCGCGACCGCCCCATATTTCTTGAACTCAACTTGTGGAGGAGATCCGCAGCACTCGAGGATCGGCATAGGCCGAAATCCGCTCCTTGAAACATAGGCTGGGACAAAATGCGATTGCAGCGAAGACAGCCGGCTCGTGCCGGCCGGCGGTCTTGCATGAAATTCAATGCTGAGACCAGTTTCGTCGCCAGTCTTTAAGACGGCGGGTCCCGCAATCGCAGGTCGCCTCAGGCATTGATCGCACGATGCGAATGCCCGGACGATAGAAATTGGCGATAGTAAGTGCACCGCGATCCGTCAGCGGCGCGCGACCGCTAAGCTGAAGGCGCAAGAATTGCGCCGCGAGCAGAACGCCGGCAGCAACCGAAACAAAGCCCACCGACATCATTGGCGGACCGGCAGCAAATCGGTCGAGATCCTGCGCACCAAGTTTCCCGCAGCCCGGATCGTCGAGGTATTCCGATGCTCTATCCGGATCAATTTTCAGGTCTTCAAAATACTGACGGCGCTCTTCCGGATTCAACGTTCGGGCATGGTCCAAACGCGCCTTCACACGATCATTTCGGTCGATAACGGCGTTGAAGCACTTCAAGCAAAGCTGGTCGCCGCGCATGTCATACGTGGTGACCTTTGCGGTCAGCCCAAGCGTGCTGCCCCCGATGATCAGACCGGGCCAAAGATTTTGGATGGCGTGACGAGGCCCGTTGTCGTCGACACACGACAAGATGATGCCGTAGAGATACCGGCGTTCGAGCTGTTCGAGTTCAGCGCGTTTGTGGTCTCTACCTGACCCACTGACGTAGTCTTGCCAGGTCTTCTCATAAGCAAACACGTTGAGACCGCGCGGCTCCAAAAATGCCTTCATCATCGGCGATTTCGGCCAACCGTCGTTTTCAATGGCGCTGAGCGCGTAGCGATTGTCATTCGACAAATCCAAAGTGTCCGGATCTGCGGCGACCGCAAAGCCGCGGAGACCTGGCACGCCGGCAAGCCCGAGGGCGAGTGCTTGCGCTACGGCTCCTGCGCCGGCGATGTAGAAATCGGGCAGCGGCATGTTCGGCAGTTTGGGATCGGGCGCGAGCGCTTCCCATGAAGGGGCGGCTTCGCACGACCACACGGAAAGGAGCAGGTCTCGATCAACGCCGAGCAGCTCACCCTTGCCCGGCTTTAGGCCTCTAAGGCGTTTGAATACTTCGCCAGCGGCAAAGCAGGCGGCGAGATAGGGTCCGATCGACAATTCTGACGTAGTAGAGGCGCCTTCGGGGAATTTGCGTCCGATAAATAGGCGCCAACCATCTGCGAAAATCACAAGTCGTTCCGGCGCCCTCGCCTCCCCTTGAGGCTTGCCGATATGGAGTTCAATCGTGACGTTCTCGGCCACCTCCGGCCGGTAAGATTTTGCGACAACGTGATTGTGCGCGACGGCATGGACGCAGTTGAGCATGGTCTGCAGCAACTTCGTGCCCTGCCCGAAAGCCGCGAGCTTCTCGAACGTTGGCAAGTCAGGAATGTCAAAAATGATGGAAGTGACGAGTTTGAACTGCCGACAGAGCAAATTCGTGAGCATCCAGAGCGCATCCTGCCCAGACTTGGTGCTCGCGGCGGCGGTGCTGATCGAAACCAGCACATGGCCTTGCCGCGCCGCGGCGGTGTCGGCCAGAATCCCGGCAGGGTCTGGCCGAAAATGGCGATCCGAGAGCTGTTCGATCTCGACCGTCATTAGCGCAGATCAATCAATTTAGGGGGCGGCACCGACCCGATGGTCACGGCAAGATTGGCCGAAGGCTGGTCGAGCCTTTGCCAACGATGATCGAGGAAGGCGGTCACGCCGATCTCGGCGGGTAATGCCGCCGGCCAGAGCCGCGCAATCCAGCCGCGGTATCTCCACATACCGGGTACATGGCCATAGTTGGGATAGATCAGCGAAAGCGCGCGACGGCTGTTTGCCATCTCGTCGTCATAGCCGGAGTGCGAAACCCAGTCACCCGGGTGCGAATGGATTTGCGCCAAGTTCTTCCAACCACGAGGGCGAGCGACATTGGCAACGTCGATCATAGCGCTCGGCTCTACAAAATAGTGCCCCTGATTGTTTCGCTGGCGCGGGACGACGACTGCGGCCACGACCGCCGCACCTTCTGCCGGCCTCTGGCCAAACCAGAAGCAGCAGGACTCAACGCCCTTCATGGAACGCAACCAATTCGAGGTCAGGCGGATCGTATCCGCCGATGCAATCAGGCTTGGCACGGTCATGCGGCGCGACCCAGATAGTGCGGCGGCACCAAAATGCGCCGGATCGACGCGATGGTGGCCATAAAGGTCTGGCGATCACCCTGCCAGACCAACTTCGGGTCGACAGAATGATTCACTTTGTAAAATTCGAGCGTAAGCGAGCAACACACGAGTTGCAGGCCACTGCTAGCGTAGTTCGTATGGAATGCAATTTCGGGGTGCCCCGGCGCGTTCGGAACCCATTTTGCGTCTTCGTTGACCTTGTATTGAAGCGTGAGGGGATTCACGAACTGCGTCCCCGGCGGCCACGTCGGGTAATGATCGAAGGAGAGCCGCAGGAGATAGGCATCAACGCGATGGTCGGCCGTCGTGGCGAACATCGGCACCAACAGCGTAAGGTCGTCGGGCTGAGCCCAACCGACCTCCTCCAGCGAACGCCCCTTGAGCGCGCGCTGGAGGTGCTCGGCAAAGACCTGCCGGCCGGTCGCGATATCCTGAACCGGCGGCTTACCAAAAATGGTCATAAGCACCGCCCGTCGGGCCGACGATCTGGAAGCTGAGAGCCTTGACGATCTTCTTGTCGATCAGCTCACGCAAGGTGAGCGAGAGATAAGGCATCAGATCATGACCAGAAGCACTCTGCAGACGGTCGTCGGGCTTGCGCGGCTCCTTCAGCTTGTGCGCCGCCTTGTCCCAAGCGGCCGCCAAAGTCGTCTCCCAGGACGTGTGAAACGTCACGGTCTCTAACGAGTTGACGTCCTCGAACTCGACCAAGGGCTCCTTCTTGGCCTCCTCGATTTCGTGCTTGGCGTCCTCGATCTCGTGTTCGGCCTTTTCGAGATCCTTCAAGGCCTTATCGAGATCGACCTCAGCCTTTTCCAGATCGGGATTTTCTCCATTGCTATGCATTAAGTCCTCCAAAGGGTGAACCTTACGGCGATAAGCTAAATATATGCAGAGCTGCTAAATTTGTCAAGCAAACGGTTGGCAACGCTTGACATAGCAAGCAAAATGGCGTAATTCTTTTATTGAATCAGCCACATACGGAAACGTCATGAGCGACAAGAAAGAGCAGCCGCCGAAGCTGACTTTTGGAAAACATTTGGCGCGACTACGGGACATCGCCGGTCTGACCTTGCGCCAGGTCGAAGAAGCCACTGGCAAAGACGTCTCGAACGCGTATCTTAGTCAACTTGAGAATGATAAAATTGCGAAACCCTCGCCGAACGTGCTTCACGTCTTGGCCGGTCTCTACAAGACCTCCTATGAGGACCTCATGGATCGAGCCGGTTATCTTTCGGCGGAGAATGCGCGAAAGGCGGCCACGTTTGCCGTCGGCGATCTAACGCCGGATGAAGAAAAAGCGCTGATGGAGTATCTGGCCTTCATTCGGAAACAAACGCGCGCGTGACCCGTCCCGACGACTCGCTCCTCACGCCACAACAGCTCGCCGACGTTCAGCGGCATGCCGATCGGCTGCTTCGAGATGCCGGCGCCTACGGCATCTTTCCGACCCCGGTAAAGACCATCATGGAAGCCGCCAAGCTCACCGTGGTGGACGATCAAATTCTCAACGAGTCCTTTCTGAAGCGGTTTATCGTGTCCGCCAAAGCAAGCGTCGCTACAATCAAGTCGGCGCTGAGCAAGGTGCTGGGGCTGTTCGAGGCGAACGACCGCTTGGTCGTGATCGACAAAGACATCCCTCTACCCCGCATTCCGTTTGTGAAGCTGCACGAGGCGGGGCACGGGACCATGCCCCATCAGAGCAAGGTCTATTCGCTCATCCACGACTGCGAAAAGACTCTCGACCCCGATATTCATGATCTTTTTGAGCGAGAAGCCAACGTATTCGCATCAGAGGCCCTTTTTCAGGGCGACGTATTCGCGCAGCACGCGCATGATAGCGAGTTCGGCTTCAAGGCAGCAATGGCGCTGGCGAAGCAATTCGGCGGCTCGAACTACGCTACATTCCGACGATATATCAAAACGAACCCTAGTGCCTGCTGCCTTGTTGTTCTCGAGCCCGGGATATTTCCTGATCCGGTCAACAGCTTTCGGGTTGAGATTCGACGCATCGTTGTGTCTACGACGTTTCACCGAATGTATGACGGTGAAGCATTTGGTAATACCATCTTTTCCGGCCACGCCTTGGGACGTCTCGTCCCCCGTGGGGCGAAGCAACGCATGGTTCCTCCTAGCACTGTTACTTTAGTCGATCGCAACGGGGATCGGCGAGAGTGCGTCGGCCAAGCTTTTAAAACACCTCACCAGACTTTCATTCTCGTTCGGGATGAACGCCCGATTGCTCCCCAAATTGCTGTGCCCAGTTTGGTCGGAATTCGCCGTCCGTAACTATCGCAAAAAAAGTTACGACGCGGCTCAGTAAGCACTCATTGGACGCTCACTATTTCGAATCCGAAACGGCGTACGATCGCCCGGTAAGTTTAAACGGCGCCCTTGAGTTTCTGCACATCCTGAACGATGGGATCAAAACCCGAGATGCGCGCGACAAGAGAGTTGAAGCCGGGGAGTATCGAATGGATGACCTGGAAGCCGACGACATTTGAGGGTGGCTTAGGAATCGCCGTAAAGCCGTTGCCTGGCAGGTTACGGCTTTCCGTTTGACCACCGGGTCGGATGGACTCGCCGTTGAGTCCCCTATTAGTTAACATCTAATGGTTGAGTAAAGACTAGGCATACCGCAGAATCCCTTGGCAAGGAGATTCGCGCTTGTCTTACTTTTCAGACCATTATTTGAAGCTTACTTTTCCGCTTGCAGACGCTGAAACGCCCGGTTTTCGGGAAGCCCAGCGCGGCGCATTATTCGCCGTCGGCTCCCATTTCAGCGGGCGTAACGACGCAGCGATTATTACGATGCCGACCGGGACCGGCAAAACGGCGGTCCTCCAGGCAAGCGCGTTTCTGCTGCAAGCCAACCGTGTCTTGGTCTTGACGCCAAGTCGGCTCGTGCGTGAGCAGATCGCCGATGACTTCAAGAAACTCGGCGTTTTGAAGCGCCTCGGCGCGCTTCCCGCCGATCTGCCAGACCCAAACGTCATGGCGACGAGCGGCAGAATCACCGATCCCCTGCAATGGGAAGGTCTTCGGGATTTTGATGTCGTCGTCGCCACCGTGCCAAGCGTGAGTCCGCAATTGGAACAGATCCCCGTCCCGCCCGCTGATCTGTTCAACCTGATCCTGGTTGATGAGGCCCATCACAGTCCGGCAGCCTCGTGGACTGCTACACTCGACATGTTCAAGGACGCCCGACGGGTGCTCTTTACGGCCACCCCGTTCCGCCGTGACGACCGCGAGATTCTGGGCCGCTTCGCTTACACTTACGATCTTAAGCGCGCCTACCAGGATGGCGTGTTTGGCCACATCCAGTTTCAACTCGTCGATCAAATCCCTCCGGGTGAGAACCGCCAGCAGATGGAGGACATCGCTGTTGCCCAAGCGGCAGAGCGAAAATTGGCGGCCGATCGCGCCGCAAGCCTTGATCACCTGCTGATGGTCCGAACAGATAGTAAGAAACGAGCAACCGAGCTGGTCCAACTCTACGAAACGCATACGGGGCTGCGGCTCAAGCTAATCCAGGGCACTCACTCGCTCGGCTACGTCAAGCGGGTCCTTGCAAGCCTTGCTGCCAACGAATTGGACGGCATCATCTGCGTCAACATGCTTGGCGAAGGCTTTGACATGCCACGCCTAAAGATCGCGGCTGTGCACTCGCCACATCGATCTCTGGCGGTTACTCTTCAATTTATTGGACGCTTCGCGAGAACAGCCGGCGAGCGGCTGGGCGACGCTACATTTCTGGCAACAGCTTCAGGCGTAAAGGTCGAAGCGGAGAAGCTGTACTCGGCTGGCGCGGTCTGGTCCGACATCATCCCAAACCTCAGCGCCGCGCGGGTACAGCGCGAAGTCGAGGCACGGGAGTTTATCGAGACCTTCGGACACGACGTCGGCACGATACCCGACCTTTCCGATATGTCGCTGTATTCGCTTTCGCCCTATGCGCACGTGAAAATTTATAGGCTGCGCGAAGCGTTCGACATCAACGCCGTGCCGGATTTCGGTATCGATCGGGAACAAATTTTCGGGCGCGTGAGCGAGGATACAAATTCAGGCGTTTATCTCACAAGGATGCGCTCGCCTGTACCATGGTCGACGGACGATGCGCTCATTGATGTGGAATACGACCTTTTCATTTTTTACTTCGACCCGGCCTCATCGCTTCTTTTCATCTGCGCTTCTTCCCGCGGCGACGGCCTTTATCGTCGGGTTGTGCGCGACCTCGTTGGATATGATCCCAAGATACTCGGCTTGTCCGAGCTCAACCGTGCGCTCAAAGAGTTGGAGCAGGCACGGTTTTACAATGTCGGCATGCGAAATCGTCAGCAGTCGAGCCTGACTGAGTCCTACCGCATGTTGACCGGGTCCCATGTGGACGAGGCCATCAGAGCGGAAGACGCGCGCCTTTTTCACCGAGGACATTGTTTCGGAAGCGCCATTGAGAACGGGAATGAGGTAACGATTGGTCTGAGCAGCGCGTCCAAAATCTGGAGCAACACGTCCTTTAGTCTGCCAGAGCTGCTGGGCTGGTGCAAAAATCTGGCCCGAAAAATACTGGACGAGAGGGCTGCGGTAACCGGCAGCAATCTTGATTTGCTTCAGATGGGCGAGATTATCGGTGCCATACCTGCCCATGTCTTGTGGGCCGAATGGGACAAAGACATCTACATCGATCCCCCCATCGCCAAGTTCGAGATCGATGGGCGGCCGGCGGAAGACTCCCTCACGCAATTCAGCCTCGAAGTTGAACAGTCGGATGCCAGAGGCGCTCGGCTCCTGCTGGAAGGTCTAGGGCTGGAGACACGAATTCAATTCAAGATCGCCGAGAGCCCGCAATTCTCATATCTGTCGGAGGACCAAGTCAAAGTGGAGCTCGCTTTCGGTCGTCGCGCGGAGGACATCGTCGATTACCTCAACGACAACCCCCTGAACCTGATGCTGGACGATTGGTCCAGGGTGTGCGGCGACGAACACTTTCCTGCTCCCGCCGAGCCTTACAACCCGTTTGACGTTCAACAGATCAGGGCGATCGATTGGCAAGGCGGTGGCGTAGACATCAGGGTAGAGTACGCCGATAACCGAGGACGCGTTCTCAACAACTCCATCCAGCTGTTTCTCGCACGGCAACTAGATCTCGTTGAGAACGCCGTCGTCTACTGGGACCACGGTAGCGGCGAAGCTGCAGATTTCATAGTGCTGCGCCCTGCCGCTGACGATGGTGTCGATGTTACACTGTATCATTGCAAGGGTGCGGGCGGCGCCCAACCCGGCAACCGTGTTGATGATGTCTATGAAGTCTGCGCACAGGCAGTTAAGTCCATGATCTGGTGCGATCTCCCTCGCCTGGTCGACCGATCTCTGGACCGCATGCGCCGAGGGAAAGGTGTCGGCAGACTTGTGCGCGGTGATGAAGCGCGGATGCTTGAGCTTGCAACGCGGCGGCCCGTCAAATTTGGGATGGTGGTGGTCCAGCCAGGCATCAGCAGAGGCAATTTGGAGCCGCGACTTGCAGAGGTGTTAGCCGCATCGAGCTATTATCTCGTACGGGGCGGACACCAACAACTTGAAGTCTGGGCAAGCGCGTGAGCAGAAATGGCCTTCATGGGTGCACTTATCGGATTAGCGACAGAACCGCCGGCGGGACCTCGACGGCTTCTTTTGCGCGGGTCAGCGCCACGTAGAAGAGACGTACCTCGGCGGGATCAGGGCCATCAGTGGGCTTTCCCGGCTGGCCGCGCAGGAAATCATCCATGAGGCGGACTGTGCTCCACTCGCGGCCCTTCGCTTTGTGGGCGGTCGAGATGGTCAGGTCGCTTCGCTCTTCGTCGACAGTGCGGTTGAGCGCCCACATCAACTGACGCTCGCCGCGCGTCTCGACCAGGTTCACGAACGACATCAGGTGATCGCCCTCGCCGCTCTTGGCGAATTCAACAACCTGCTCCCATTTGTCGAAGCCGAAGAAGTCCGGAACCGTGCTCTGTTTGCCTTCCTTCAGGTCCTGCACGCCGCGCAGCATGTCAATCAATTCATCTGTGCCACCGACAAGATGAGGCTTCTTGCCTTCATCCAGGCACTCGATGATTGCCGCAATGGTGGTCGCGTTGGTGCGCGCCAGGATGGTCCGTGGCTCAACGCTTCCCACCCGGCTCTTGACCGTTATATTGCCTTTGAGCGGCCGCTTTTCGCCGAGAAGGAGCAAGAGCTTCGAGGCCCATTCCGCGATGGCAGGGCCAAAGCGGAACGAGGTGGTGAGGTAGGTCTCCTCCTGGGTCTCGATTTTTTCCATCGCGTTCACCGCGCCGCGCCATTCGTAGATTTGCTGGTACTTGTCGCCCACATAGATCATCTGAGCCGGCTGCTTCCGCAGCACGTCCAGCACAACCGGATTCGTATCCTGCGCCTCATCGAGAAGAATAAAGTCGGCAGCAATCGCAGGATTGCTGAGAGCCCACAGTTTTAGGTAGCCGTCATGACCGAGCGGCATAGGATCGGTCTCGCCCCTCATCCGGCCCCACACGTGCTTTGCGCCGTGGAGCGCGAACTCCGTCACCGCTCGCATAGTGGCCTCGGGGGCGGCAAGCAGTGAACCGTGTCGGGGAACGTGATGCGCCGCCAGTTCGGCATCGGCGCTCTGCATATAGCGGCGCAATGTATCAAGGATGAGATATCCCTGCGACCGCGGTTGCAGGACGTGCCTGCCGTCGACGCTCCACCGTTTTAGGTTCAGCATCTCCGCAAGCTGATTGGCGTTGACCTTCCCCGTCATCTTATCGGAGTTGTTTCGATAGGCCGACGGCGCTGCCCTGAAGGCGAGACCGTGGCTGGTCGAGCAGTTCACGGTATTAGGAAACTTCTCTTTGGCATCGCGGACAATGTCGCGGTTAAACGCAATGTATTGACCGCGCTTGGATGTGCTGTGCGCCAGGAATTCTAGCGTCGAGGTCTTGCCGGTGCCGGCATAAGCATTGATCTTCACAGAGCCGCCGCGCTGAAACTGATCAATCGCCTGCTGCTGCTCCGCTGTCGGTTTACGCGACGGCTGGCCCTTCGCTGCGGGAGACGGCTTTGGCGCTGGGCCTGTCTTCCCGTTCGGCGGTGGTTTCGCCGCGCCTCGCGGCTCACTGCGCGGCTTTTGGGCAACGCCCAGGACTCTTTCCGCCGCCTGAAGCAGCGAACGGGCCTTGGAGGTGGTGCGGAAACGGAGTTCGCTAACGACCTTCTCAACCGCCGCTCGATCGCCGCCGTCCTGGGCGCGTTCAAATTCTTCTTCGAGTTGTGCGATCGACCAACTCGCATATTGGCGCGACACCTAAAAATGCCTCCCTGCAGCCAGGACCGCACATTATCACAACAGCTTGAAGCGTTGCTACCATCGGTGGTACTTCCGGTTGAGCAAGGGGGGCGATGTCCAGCTACAGCAGACCATGCAAGTTTTGCGGGCGCAGGATAAACCTGCGGCAGATGCCGCACGGCCAATGGGTGCCCTTTGAGGGTGATCAACAGCATGTCTGCGACGAGCCGCCCCCGCCGAAGGTCGCACCTCCCACAAAGCCCCGGACACCGACGCCCGCACCTCCCCCGGCGGAACCATTCAAGCCACTCTATCCTAAGGTCCCGCAGGACCCAGCTCCCGAGCCGCAGCCAACGCCCTTGCGCCCTATCTCTCCACCTGCCCCGACAAGGGCACCAAACCAGGACCATCCCTGTAGATGCATTAATGCGATGACGTTTAGCGGCAACGAAAAGAGCATGAAGGCGCTGATCATCAGACCGAACGTCGAGCCGAGCAGGCCGGTA
>NZ_JAANIH010000417.1 GCF_014529705.1 Bradyrhizobium campsiandrae | reverse complement strand
CCGGACTTCGAAGGACAATCGCTCCTACCACTCGGTCAAGCTCGACGATCCGTCCTTCACGGCGCCCATCTACGCCAACCTCTTCGAAGGCGACGATGGCGAGTGTGCGCTGATCTGGTCGCGCTGATCCGCAGGCCTTGCGGCGCCTCGCCTCGAGCGAGGCGCCGCGGCTTCTCTCCACGGGATTATGCGGAGTGTCGCCGCCACAAAAGCCCTTGAAAACCGCGGCCACCAGCCAACGA
>NZ_JAANIH010000416.1 GCF_014529705.1 Bradyrhizobium campsiandrae | reverse complement strand
CAGCCGCGGCTGCGCGACGCGCCAAGTCGCATGAATCGCGGCACGGACGGTCTCGTCGATGTCGGCGGCCGTCATCGCCGCCGACGATGGGATGCGAAAGCGTTCATCAGGCGTGGGCGGCTACGCCATTTTCGAGCTGCGTGACAAGGCGGAAGCGCTGGCCATGGCCAAGGAATTCATGCAGCTCCACCTCGATCACATGCCGGGCTGGGACGGCACCTGCGAAGTGCGGGCCTTCGCAA
>NZ_JAANIH010000415.1 GCF_014529705.1 Bradyrhizobium campsiandrae | reverse complement strand
GCATCAGGCGCGCGATCGCGGAATGCACCATCACGCGCCGCTCGACCGGCGAGGCGTTGCCGAACATCACGGTCTCGATTGGCGTGGCGCAGTACCGTGTGGGCGAGCCGATCGCCGATCTGATCGAAGCCGCCGACGCCGCGCTCTACGCCGCCAAGCATCGCGGCCGCAACAATGTCGTCGAGCACGGGGTGCAGGCGATCGAGGGCAGCGCCGCCGATATCCTGATTGCAGCGAGCGCT
>NZ_JAANIH010000414.1 GCF_014529705.1 Bradyrhizobium campsiandrae | reverse complement strand
TTGCGGATGGTGCCGTTCGGCGACTTCCACATCTGCTTGAGGCCAAACTCCTTCACCCGGGCTTCGTCCGGGGTGATGGTGGCGCACTTGACGCCGACGCCGACCTTCTTGATCGCCTCGGCGGCGTGATCTTCCGCGAGCCGATCATCTGCAAGAACGTGCCGCGCCTGGTTCCCGGCTGGACCAAGCCGATCATCATCGGCCGCCACGCCTATGGCGACCAATACCGCGCCACCGACATC
>NZ_JAANIH010000413.1 GCF_014529705.1 Bradyrhizobium campsiandrae | reverse complement strand
CGCCGACGCGGTGGTGTGGAACGTCGACAAGGTGCTCAAGCAGGATGCGCCGCAATTCGATCCGAGCCAGGTCGGCGTCACCGCGACGCGCATGCCCACGCTCGTATCTGCCAAAAAGATCGACGACTTCACCGTGGAGATCACGACCAAGACGGTCGATTCCTTCTTTCCCTATCAGATGCTGTGGTTCCTGGTGTCGAGCCCGGCGCAATATGAAAAGCTCGGCAAGGATTGGGACAAGT
>NZ_JAANIH010000412.1 GCF_014529705.1 Bradyrhizobium campsiandrae | reverse complement strand
CAAGGAATTCATGCAGCTCCACCTCGATCACATGCCGGGCTGGGACGGCACCTGCGAAGTGCGGGCCTTCGCAACGCCCGGCGTCGACAGCGCCTGCGAGGTCAACGCGAAGTCAGGCGTAGCCGCCGACGACTTCCTTGGCCTCGATGAAGGGGCCATCGACGACGCTCAGCTCCCCGTCGACGATCCGCACCCGCGCACCTGAAGCAAGCGGCATCAGGCCGCCATTGTCGATCATCCGG
>NZ_JAANIH010000411.1 GCF_014529705.1 Bradyrhizobium campsiandrae | reverse complement strand
TCGACCTTGCCACCGGCGTGCAGACCGCAACGATTGCCAGCGGTGCTGCGACGTTGCAGACGGCCGCCGGCCAGTCGAACTCGTCGATCAACTCGTCCGGTCAGCTCAAGCTGTCGACCGGCGTCAACGCCGATCTGTCGATCACCGGCACCGGCAATGCGCTGAACGTGCTTGGCCTCGCCGGCAACACCGGCACGGCGAACGCCTTCACCGCGGCTCGCACCTCGGGCATCGGCGGCATC
>NZ_JAANIH010000410.1 GCF_014529705.1 Bradyrhizobium campsiandrae | reverse complement strand
GATCTTGGCGTAGCTGGCGACGGAGGGCAGGCGGGTCTTCACCTGTGCGCTCTGCCGCTTGTCGAATTGCGGCGCCTTGTCGTTCAGCACCTTGTCGAGATTCCAGATCACCGCATCGGCGTTGAACGGAGTACCATCATGGAACGTCACGCCGGGACGCAGCTTGAAGGTCCATTTGGTCTTGTCGACGTCATCGACCTTCCATTCGGTCGCAAGGCCGGGGATCACCACGCTCGGCTTGT
>NZ_JAANIH010000409.1 GCF_014529705.1 Bradyrhizobium campsiandrae | reverse complement strand
GGACCGACGAAGAGCGCGAGGCTTATCGCGCTCCGGTTCGCAAGACTTTTGAGGATTTCGCGAACGCCTACAACTTCGCACGCAACACCTGGTGTGACATGGTGATCGATCCGCTCGAGACCCGCGAGGTGATGGCGCTGCTGCTCGACCTCGCCGGCCGGACGCCTGCCAAGCCGACGAGATTCGGGGTGTTCCGGATGTAGCTGCTCGCCGGTCAGGCTAAGCCCGCCGGAAGCGCGGCAG
>NZ_JAANIH010000408.1 GCF_014529705.1 Bradyrhizobium campsiandrae | reverse complement strand
ATCCCGGGTCCGGTCATCGGCGGCCTCTCGATCGTGCTGTTCGGATTGATCGCGGCGATGGCCGGCCGGATCTGGGTCGAGAACAAGGTCGACTTCGCCGATCCTGCCAACCTGATCACGGTCGCCGCAAACGCAAACAGCAAGGTCGAATAGACCTTCGTCGCCGCCATGACGCCGATGTTCTCGGCATAGGTGGTGACACCGGTACCGCCACCGCAGGCCGCCACGATGGTCGCAAGACTG
>NZ_JAANIH010000041.1 GCF_014529705.1 Bradyrhizobium campsiandrae | reverse complement strand
CTCAAGCGCGCGCATGCGCTGCTCGAAAGCGGCAAGTCGCGCGGCAAGATCGTGCTGGAGGGGTGGTAGGCGACCGCAACGCTGGAGCGTAGGGTGGGTTAGACCAGCAGCTGCGCAAAGCGCAGTTGATGGGCGTAACCCACCATCTTCGTTCAGCACGCGCGGATGCGTGGTGGGTTACGCCGTGCGAACTGCGCTTCGCGCAGTCGCAGGGCTAACCCACCCTACGATTTCTCGCGCGATTTCACGATCCGGCCCAACGCCGACAGCAGCCGATCGATCTGCTCGTCCGTGCCGACGGTGATCCGCAGGAAATCCGCGATGCGCGGCGCCGAGAAGTGGCGGACGATCACCGCCTGCTCGCGCAGCGCAGCCGCAAGCTTCGCCCCCTCATGCGCGGGATGGCGCGCGAAGACGAAGTTGGCGAGCGACGGCAGCACCGCAAAGCCGGCGCTCGTGAGTCCGCGGATCAGCCGCTCCCGGCCTTCGATCACACGAAGGCGGCTCTGCTGGAAATAGGCGTCGTCCTGCAGCGAAGCAATCGCACCGGCCTGAGCAGGCCGGCCGAGCGGATATGAATTGAAACTGTCCTTCACGCGCGTCAGCGCATCGATCAGATCGGCATCGCCGATCGCATATCCCACCCGTAGTCCGGCCAGCGCGCGGGACTTGGACATGGTCTGCACGACCAGCAGATTCGGATGGGACGCAACCAGTGGAATGGCGGTCTCGGCGCCGAAATCGACATAGGCCTCGTCGACGACGACAGGCGCATCCGGATGCTCTTGCAGCAATGTCTCGATCTCGGCGCGCGACAGTGCGATGCCTGTCGGCGCGTTCGGATTGGGGATGATGATCGCGCCAGCCGGCCGCCGGTAATCTGCGACGCGAATTTGCATGGCCTGATCGAGCGGCACGGTCTCATACGCAATGCCGAACAGACGGCAATAGACCGGATAGAAGCTGTAGGTGATATCGGGAAACAGCAGCGGCCGATCATGCTTCAGCAGCGCGACGAAAGCATGCGCCAGCACCTCGTCCGAACCGTTGCCGACAAAGACCTGCTCGGGCTTCACGCCGTGATAGGCGGCCAGGGCCGCGCGCAGCGCCGTCGCCTGCGGGTCCGGATAAAGACGCAGCGTATCGGCCGCCGCAGAGCGGATCGCCTCCAATGCGCGCGGCGACGGTCCGAGCGGGTTCTCGTTGGTGTTCAGCTTGACGAGATCCGCCATGCGAGGCTGTTCGCCCGGCACGTAGGGCTTCAACTCATGCGTCAAGCTGCTCCAGAAACGGCTCATCTTCCCTCACCCTCACGCGGACGCGTCGCCCGCTCGACAAAGCCTTTTGCGAGCGCGTGATAGATACCTTCCTCGCAGATCATCCGCGAGACGAAATGCGCGATCAGTGCCGCCGCCATCAACGGCACGACCATGCCGTGATTGTCGGTCATCTCGGTCACGATCACGAAGGCAGTGATCGGCGCCTGCACGACGCCGGCGAAGTAGGAGACCATACCAAGCAGCATGATCGCGCCGAGCGGCGCATCGTGGAATAGCGCCGCGATGTTGCTGCCGATGCCGGCACCGACGGCGAGCGAGGGCGAGAATATGCCGCCGGGGATGCCGCTGATCGCGGCAAAAGTCGTAGCCAGAAGCTTGAGTAAGCCAAAATCTCGTGGCAGCGGCGAACCGTGCTCCAGCGCCGTCTTCACCTGCTCATAGCCCGTGCCATAGATGGTATCGCCCGAGATCAGGCCGCAGATCGCGACAGCGAGGCCGCAGGCGAATGCGAACCACAGCGGGTGGCCCTTGATCGCGCGTCCGAGCGGGTTCTTCAACCCGCGCGCCATGGCGATGACGACCCGGCTGAACAGGCCGCCCGCAAGGCCGCCGACCGCACCGCACAGCGGAACGGCCAGCCAGTCGGCGCCACGCGAAAGCGACATCGCGCTGCTGCCGAAATAGGCGTAATTGCCGGCCAGCGCGAGCGACGTCAGGCCGGCGGCAATGACCGCTGCAATGATGAGACTGGACGTGCGGGTCTCGAATGCGCGGCTCATCTCTTCGATGCCGAAGACGATTCCCGCAAGCGGCGTGTTGAAGGCCGCGGCGACGCCGGCGGCAGCACCGGCGAGGATCAAGCCAGGTTGGCGACGCGGCGAGACACGGCCGAGTGCGAACATGATGGAGGCGCCGACCTGAACGGTCGGCCCTTCCCGCCCGACCGAAGCACCGCACAGCAGCCCGAACAGCGTGAGGATCATCTTGCCGATCGCGATCCGGATCGAGACCAGGCTCTCGCGCGCTGCCTGATCGCTCAGATGCCGCGCGGCGATCGCCTGCGGAATGCCGCTGCCCTGCGCATTCGGAAACAGGCGGATGGTCAGATAGGCCGACAGCATGAAGCCGAGCGGCGTCACCGCCAGCACGGCATAGCGCGACCTGGCCAGGAGCAGCGCAAAGGCATGCTGGGCGAGATCGGCCAGCTGCGCCAGCGCCACCGCCGCGGCGCCGACCCCGATCCCGCCGAGCAGAAAGATCGCCCGTCGCTGCCATCGCGCGGATGTCAGCCTGAACAGGCGCTTGTGACGGGTCGAGAGGGGCCAGAGCATGGGGCTCGTTTTAGCCTGTCGGGCCCCGAATTGAAGCAGGAAGTGGGGCAGAGCAGCTAGGCTGGAACCCCGGTCCCGACGCCCCAACTCTGCTCAGGCGATGGTGTTGACGATGCCGCCTTCAGCGCGCAGCGCCGCACCGTTGGTGGCGGATGCCTCCTTCGAGGCGACATAGACCACCATGTTGGCGATCTCGTCGACGCTGGCAAAGCGCTGGATCAGCGAACTCGGGCGGTGCTGCTTGACGAAATTGGCGGCCGCCTCGTCAACCGACTGCCCGTTCTGCCTGGCGAGATCCTTCACGAAGGTCTCGACGCCCTCGGACATGGTCGGACCGGGGAGCACCGAGTTCACGGTGACGGCGGTGCCCCGGGTGAGCTGCGCAAGGCCACGCGCGATCGCGAGCTGGGCCGTCTTGCTCATGCCGTAGTGAATCATCTCGACGGGAATGTTGAGCCCGGACTCGGAGGAAATGAAGACGATGCGGCCCCAGTTGCGCTTGAGCATGCCCTTCATGTAGGCCCGCGACAGCCGCACGCCGCTCATCACGTTGACCTCGAAGAAGCGGCTCCAGTCCTCGTCCGGAATCTCGAAGAAGTCCTTCGGCTCGAAGATGCCGGCATTGTTGATGAGAATGTCAACCTCGGGCAGATCAGCCGCCAGCGCCTTGCAGCCGGCCGCGGTCGACACGTCGGCGGCGATGCCGCGCACCTTGGCGCCCGTCCCTTCCAGCTTGCGCACGGCCGCATCGACCTTGTCCTGGCCGCGTCCGTTGATCACGACGCTGGCGCCGGAAGCAGCAAGGCCCTTGGCGATGGCGTGGCCGATGCCTGCGGTCGAGCCGGTGACGAGGGCAGTCTTTCCGGAAAGGTCGATCTTCATCAGTCAATCTCCATTGCTGTCGACGGGGATATCGTGCGCTGCACAAGCAGCTTCAATCGTCCCTCACCGATGCGTGAGGCTTCAGCGTTTTGGCGGTGGCATCCGGACAAACGCGACGATGGCATCGATATCCTGAGCCGTCATGGTGGCATCGCCCAGCATAGGCCAACGGCGGCTTGAGCTTGTGACCATCGCGCGCGATGCGTTGCGTAATCGCACGTTTGATTTCGTCGTCGCGCCACTGCGCGCCTGAGCAACAAAAAAAGCGGCGCCCCGAGGCGCCGCTTTTGACACGTTGATGTCGAGATAGCTTACGCCGCCTCGGCTTCCTTCGCCTGGACCGGACCTGAGTCCTGGCCCTTGGCATCGACGTCGCGATCGACGAACTCGATCACGGCCATCGCGGCGTTGTCGCCGTAGCGGAAGCCGGCCTTGATGATGCGGGTGTAGCCACCCTGGCGATCCTTATAGCGGGGCGCCAGCACGTCGAACAGCTTCTTGACCTGGTCCTTGTCGCGCATCTCGGAGATGGCCTGGCGACGCATGGACAGGCCGCCCTTCTTGCCGAGGGTGACGAGCTTCTCGACGATCGGGCGAAGCTCCTTGGCCTTCGGCAGCGTGGTGACGATCTGCTCGTGCTTGATCAGCGCGGCCGCCATGTTGGCGAACATCGCGCGGCGATGCTCGGCCGTGCGGTTGAGCTTCCGATGAACCTTGCCGTGACGCATGTAACTATTCCTTATTTTAGAACTGCCGCGACGGTTCGTCGGACCAGTTGCTCAGGTGGGCTTCCTGCGTTCGCCCATAAAAATGACGGCCGGGGACGCCGGCCGTCACGGTGAAGTCGGATCAATAGTGATCTTCGAAGCGCTTGGCGAGCTCGTCGATGTTCTCCGGCGGCCAGCCCGGCACTTCCATGCCGAGGTGTAGACCCATCTGGGCCAGCACTTCCTTGATCTCGTTCAGCGACTTGCGGCCGAAGTTCGGAGTGCGGAGCATTTCCGCCTCGCTCTTCTGCACGAGGTCGCCGATGTAGACGATGTTGTCGTTCTTCAAGCAGTTGGCCGAACGCACCGACAGCTCGAGCTCGTCCACCTTCTTGAGGAAGGCCGGGTTGAAGGCGAGGTCCGGGATGATCTCCTGGGCGACTTCCTTGCGCGGCTCTTCGAAGTTGACGAACACGTTGAGCTGATCCTGCAGGATGCGGGCGGCGTAAGCCACCGAGTCATCCGGCGAGATCGCGCCGTTGGTCTCGATCGTCATGGTCAGCTTGTCGTAGTCGAGGATCTGGCCCTCGCGGGTGTTCTCGACCTTGTAGGAGACCTTGCGCACCGGCGAGTAAAGGCTGTCGACCGGGATCAGGCCGATCGGCGCGTCCTCGGGACGGTTGCGCTCGGCGGGCACGTAGCCCTTGCCGGTCGAGACCGTGAACTCCATGCGGATCTCGGCGCCCTCGTCGAGGGTGCAGATCTGCAGGTCCGGGTTGAGCACGACGACATCGCCGACGGTCTGGATGTCGCCGGCGGTGACGACGCCCGGGCCGGACTTCTTCACGACCATGCGCTTGGGGCCTTCGCCCTGCATCTTGATCGAGATGTCCTTGATGTTCAGCACGATGTCGGTGACGTCCTCACGGACGCCAGCGATCGAGGAGAACTCGTGCAGCACGCCGTCGATGTGCACCGACTGCACCGCCGCGCCCTGGAGCGAGGAGAGCAGGATGCGACGCAGCGCATTGCCGAGCGTCTGGCCGAAGCCGCGCTCGAGCGGCTCGGCAACGATGGTCGCGAAGCGCGACGGGTCGCTGCCGGGCGTGACCTGGAGCTTGTTCGGCCGAATCAGTTCTTGCCAATTTTTCTGGATCGTCACTGTTTCACCCATACAGGCCAGTCGATTTGAAAATTCAAATACTGGCGTTGGAGAAAGGCCGCAGATCAAACCCGCGGCTTCTTGCAAAAAGCATCGCGGGCGCCGATGCGCCCGCAACACGTAGAAATCAGACGCGCCGACGCTTGCGCGGACGGCAGCCGTTGTGCGGGATCGTGGTCACGTCGCGGATCGAGGTGACGGTGAAGCCGGCGGCCTGCAGCGCACGGAGCGCCGATTCGCGGCCCGAACCGGGACCGGCGACTTCGACTTCCAGCGTGCGCATGCCGTGTTCCTGCGCCTTCTTCGACACGTCTTCAGCGGCGACCTGTGCGGCGTACGGGGTCGACTTGCGCGAGCCCTTGAAGCCCATCGTGCCGGCGGAAGACCAGGCAATCGTGTTGCCCTGCGCGTCGGTGATGGTGATGGTCGTGTTGTTGAAGGACGAGTTCACGTGCGCGACGCCGGAGGCGATGTTCTTGCGCTCACGACGACGAACGCGGGTGGCTTCCTTGCCCATAGAGTACCTTTCCTGAAGATCTCAAACGCCGCCGTAATGCCAGCGGCTACACCTGATGGAACGAAAGGCGCGTGGCGAGAGGGTCTCCCCGCTTCGCCACACGCCGCGACTGGATGCGAAAACTTACTTCTTCTTGCCGGCGATGGCCTTGGCCGGCCCCTTGCGCGTACGCGCATTGGTGTGGGTGCGCTGACCGCGCACCGGCAGACCGCGACGATGACGCAGGCCGCGATAGCAACCGAGGTCCATCAGACGCTTGATGTTGATACCGACTTCACGACGCAGATCGCCCTCGACGAGATAGTCGCGGTCGATCACTTCGCGGATCTGGAGCACTTCGGCGTCGCTGAGCTGATTGACGCGGCGATCCTCGGGGATCTTCACCTTTTCGAGGATCTCACCAGCGATCTTCTGGCCGATGCCATGGATGTACTGGAGCGCGATCAGCACGCGCTTGTTGGTCGGAATGTTCACGCCGGCAATACGGGCCACGGCCTTCTCTCCTGTTGCCGATCCCTCGTCAGGAATCGGGCTTTAAGTGCTTATGTTTCTCGGGCAGGTGTTCACAAACGCGAACACGACGCCCACCCCTGGTCTTCCTGGGGCCCGGCATCGTTTGAAACTATCCGACTTGGATGCGGGGCTTATTAAGGGATTCCGGGGGCTTTCGTCAACCGCCGCTAGCGCTTGGCTCGCTTTTTCGTGACCTTTTTTGCAGCCTTCTTGGCACCCTTTTTGAGGGCCTTCTTGACGCTTGTTTTGGCGGTCTTTTTGGCGCTCTTTTTGACCGTTTTCTTGGCTGCCTTCTTGGAACCCTTCACCGCCTTCTTGGCGGATTTCGCCGGTTTGGTAGCCTTTTTGGCCGCTTTCGCCGGCTTTTTGGCCGGTTTGGCAGTCTTAGCCCCCGTCTTGGCGGGCGCCGCCTTGGCCGCGCTGCGGGCATGGGTCTTGGCATGGGTTTTGGGCTCGACCGCGCCCAGCGCCAGCAGCTGGCGGTGGATGGCCCGGGTGACCTCGTCGATGGCCATCATGCCGTCGATGGTCGAGAGCTTCCGGCGCTCGGAATAGTAGTGAATCAGCGGTTCCGTCTGGCTGCGGTAGCTGGCGAGCCGCTTGGTCAGGACCTCCGGGGTGTCGTCGAGCCGGACCTCCTCCCCGCGCTCCCGCATCTGGGCGACACGGGTCTCGACGCGGCTCAGCAGCGCACTCTCGTTGACGCGGAGCTCGATCACCGCGTCAAGCTTGAGATGTTTATGGCGCAGCAGGTCATCCAGCGCCTCGGCCTGCGGCACGGTGCGCGGGAAGCCGTCGAGGATGAAGCCGCGCTTGGCGTCCGGCTGATCGATGCGGTCCGAGATGATTCCGACCACGACGTCATCAGGGACGAGCCCGCCGCTCGCCATGATCTCCTTGGCCTTCAGCCCGACCGGCGTGCCGGCCGCGACGGCTGCACGCAACATTTCGCCGGTCGAGAGCTGGACGATGCCATAGCGCTGCACCAGCAGCTGCGCCTGGGTCCCCTTGCCCGATCCTGGCGGTCCCAGAAGTATAATTCTCATCGGCGTACGCCCCCCGGATTGGTGAGCGATACGTCGCGCACCTGTGTTTGAAGATCGAGAATGGTGCAGACCACAATCAGCGCCGCACCACCACTCATACTATAGGGCAGCCCGTTTCCGTAAACCAAGAGCGCTTCCGGAATCATCTGCACCAGCGTCAGGTAGACGGCTCCGACGATGGTCGTCAATGACACGACGCGATCGAGATGATCCGCGGTGGCCTCACCCGGCGCGACGCCGGGAATCGCGCCGCCGTGCTTGGCAAGCTGTTCGGCGACATCTTCGGGATCGACCACATAGGACGTGTAGACGAACGCCAGCGCGAATACCGCGATCGAGATCACGATCAGATGGGCAGGCCGCCCGACCTGGAGGGACTGGTAGAGCGCCCCAATCCAGGGGGCGCCCCCAAGCAGGAAGGCAGCAGCCGATAGCGGCAGGAAGATGAACCAGGGCGCCACGGTGGTCGGTATCAGAAAGCCGGCATTGTTCAACTTGACCGGGAGCACCGTCGTCCGCGCCGGCAGGATCCTTGCCCCCACGCCGCGCTGCGCAAAGGCGATTCCGATGTTTCGCCGCGCACCTTCGACGACGACGATCAGGACGACCGCGGCGGCCCAGAACACGAGGTGGAACAGCACGAGATCGCTGGAGACCGAACCGCTTCGCATCACCTCCAGGACGTTTGACACATCAGAGGGCAGCGCCGCGAGGAAGCCGACGCTCAGCATCAGCGCCAGCCCGTTACCGATGCCGTGGCGGGTGATCTGCTCGCTGAGGAAGATCAGGACGAACACGCCGCCGACCATGGTCGCGGTGGTCGTGACCACGAACCAGCCCTCGGGGTCGCTCACCAGATTTGGCACGTCCTTGAGAGCCGAGGCGATGCCATAGGCCTGGAAGGCCGCGATGACCAAGGTCAGGGCGAGGGTCAGGCGGGCGATGCTGCGCCGGCCTGCCTCGCCCGATCGCTCCCGTGCATTCAAGCCGCGCCAGACCACCGACAACAGCCGGATCAGGATCGCAGCACTGAGATAGGGAACGAGACCGAGCGCAAACAGCGAGAGGCGGGCAACGAGCCCGCCGGTGAGCGGCAGGGTCGATGTTGCTACGCCCGGTACGGGAATATGCGTGCCGAGCCTGAAGAGGAGCAGCGCGCCAATCGTGAAACCGATCCGGCGCGCAAGCTCCCCATTCATCTACGGCGGCCCCTCAGCTTCGACTTCCGGATTAGGCCTTCATACTGATGCGCCAGCAGATAGCCCTGAACCTGCGCTACCGTATCCATGGTCACGCTGACCACGATCAGGAGCGACGTGCCGCCAAAGTAGAACGGCACCGAGGCGTAGGAAATCAGAATTTCCGGGATCAAGCAGACGATCGCCAGGTAAATCGCGCCGAGCACGGTGATCCGCGACAGCACGTAGTCGATATATTCGGCGGTGCGCTCGCCGGGACGGATGCCCGGGATGAAGCCGCCATGCTTCTTCAGATTGTCCGCGGTCTCGGTCGGGTTGAATACGATCGCGGTATAGAAGAAGGCGAAGAACACGATCAGCGCGAGATAGAGAATCAGGAACAGCGGACGGCCGTGGCCGAGCTGGGTGGTGATCCACTGGAACCATTCCGGCCCCTTGCCCGCGTTGAAGTTCGCGACCGTGGTCGGCAGCAGCAGCAGCGAGGACGCGAAGATCGGCGGGATCACGCCTGACGTGTTGAGCTTGAGCGGCAGATGCGAGGACTGCCCCTCGAACATCTTGTTGCCGACCTGGCGCTTTGGATACTGGATCAAGAGCCGGCGCTGGGCGCGCTCCATGAACACGATGAAGGCGATCACGGCGACCGCCATCACGATGACGATCAGGATCAGCCCGGTCGACATCGCGCCCTGACGGCCGAGCTCGAGCATGTTGGCGAGCGCTGCGGGCAGCTCGGCGACGATGCCGGAGAGAATGATCAGCGAGATGCCGTTGCCGATGCCGCGCGAGGTGATCTGCTCACCCAGCCACATCAGGAACATGGTGCCGCCGGTCAGCGTGATCGCGGTGGAGAGACGGAAGAACATGCCGGGGTCGCTGACGACGTTGCCGGCGCCTTCGAGGCCGACGGCGATGCCGTAGGACTGGAACGCGGCCAGGATCACAGTCAAATAGCGGGTGTACTGGTTCAGCGTCTTGCGGCCGGCCTCGCCTTCCTTCTTCAGCGCCTCGAGCTGCGGCGAGACGGTGGTCAGGAGCTGGATGATGATCGAGGCGGAGATATACGGCATGATGTTCAGCGCGAAGATCGCCATGCGGTGGATGCCACCGCCGGCGAACATGTTGAACATACCGAGGATGCCGCCCGCCTGCGACCTGAACACCTGCTCCCAGATGTTGGGATCGATGCCGGGCAGCGGGATGTAGGTTCCGAGCCGATAAACGAGCAGCGCACCCAGGGTGAACCAGATGCGCTTCTTCAGTTCGTCAGCCTTGGCAAACGCGCCGAAATTGAGGTTGGCTGCCAGTTGTTCCGCTGCTGAGGCCATATTGGACTTTCTCCCGCCGCCTTTTGCGCCGTCATACCCGCGGCCGGGCTACTTTAGCGGACGCCGGACATTATCTGGGGCTTCGGCTTCGATAAGTCCACGTCCCGCATGCGTAAAGGCCCGCGAGGCGCGGGCCAATGACGCAGTTGTTACGCCGCCTCGCCTTCTTCCTTAGGCTGGGCGAGGATCTTCACCGAACCACCCGCCTTCTCGACCGCCGCGATCGCGGACTTGGTGGCGCCGTGGACTTCGATGTTGAGCTTGGCCTTGAGCTCGCCGCGGCCGAGCAGCCGCAGGCCGGCCTTGGCGCGGCGCAGCACGCCGGCCTTCACCAGGCTCTCGACGTTTACGACGCTGCCAGCCTCGAGCTTCTTGGCATCGACCGCATCCTGGAGCCGGTCGAGATTGATCTCGGCGTACTCGACGCGGAAGATGTTGTTGAAGCCGCGCTTGGGCAGACGGCGATGCATCGGCATCTGGCCGCCCTCGAAACCCTTGATGCGCACGCCCGAACGCGCGGTCTGGCCCTTGCCGCCGCGGCCGGACTGCTTGCCCTTGCCCGAACCGATGCCACGGCCGACGCGCATGCGCTTCTTGCGCGAGCCGGCGTTGTCGGCGATATCGCTGAGCTTCATCGCCCTGCTCCTTGTGTTTTGCGCATGACCTCGATCATGCGCGCAATTTTACTTCTCGTCGACGATGCGGACGAGATGGTGAACCTTCTCGATCATGCCGCGCACGGCCGGGGTGTCCGGCAATTCGCTGGTGCGGCCGATCTTGTTGAGCTTGAGCCCGATCAGCGTCGAACGCTGCGAGTGATGGCGGCGGATCGCGCTGCCGGTCTGCTCGAGCTTGATCGTCTTTGCGGACTTTGCGGCGTCCTTGGCCATCGTGGTCTACTCCGAAAAGCGTTGGTTAGTCCGCCGCCGCCTCGGCATCGCCGCCGATGCGACGACCCTGGAGGGTGGACACCTTGATGTTGCGGCGTGCCGCGACCGAACGCGGTGAATCCTGGTGCTTCAGCGCATCGAAAGTCGCGCGAACCATGTTGTACGGGTTCGACGAGCCGATCGACTTCGCCACCACGTCCTGGACGCCGAGCGTCTCGAACACGGCGCGCATCGGGCCGCCGGCGATGATGCCGGTACCGGCGGGAGCTGCACGCAGGTAGACACGGCCCGCGCCATGACGGCCGGCGATGTCGTGATGCAGGGTGCGGCCCTCGCGCAGCGACACGCGGGTCAGGTTGCGCTTGGCGGATTCGGTGGCCTTGCGGATCGCCTCGGGCACTTCGCGCGCCTTGCCGTGACCGAAACCGGCGCGGCCCTTCTGATCGCCGATCACGACCAGCGCGGCGAAACCGAAGCGCTTGCCGCCCTTGACGACCTTGGCCACGCGATTGATGTGGACGAGCTTATCGACGAACTCGCTGTCGCGCTCCTCGCGCTCCTTGCGTTCACGTCCGCCGCCGCGTTGATCGCGTCCACCACGTTGTTCGCGTTCTGCCATTTTTCCAATCCTTCAGAGGCTTACGCCTCAATCCTCAAATTCTGTTAGAAGCTCAGCCCGCTCTCACGCGCAGCGTCGGCAAGAGCCTTGACGCGCCCGTGGTAGAGGTAGCTGCCGCGATCGAACACGACTTCCTTGACGCCCTTCTCCGCAGCGCGCTCGGCCAGCAGCTTGCCGACCGCCTTCGCTGCATCGATGTCGGCGCCGGTCTTGCCGCCGTCGCGCATCGTCTTCTCCAGCGAGGAGGCAGAGGCGAGCGTCTCGCCCTTCAGGTCGTCGATGACCTGGGCGTAGATGTGCTTGGACGAGCGGAACACCGACAGACGCGGACGACCACCAGCGGAGCGACGCAGCTTCAGCCGCACACTCCGCTTGCGCCGGGCATTCGTAACCTTGGCTTTGGACATGACCGGCTCCGTTACTTCTTCTTGCCTTCCTTGCGGAAGATGAATTCGCCCACATACTTCACGCCCTTGCCCTTGTAGGGCTCCGGCGGACGATAGGAGCGGATCTCGGCGGCAACCTGGCCGACGCGCTGAATGTCGCTGCCCGACACCGTGATTTCGGTCGGCTTCGGCACGGCGATCGTGATCCCTTCCGGGATCGGGTAGATCACGTCGTGGCTGTAACCGAGCGCGAGCTGCAGGTTCTTGCCCTGCATCGCGGCACGATAACCGACGCCGGTGATTTCGAGCTTCTTCTCGAAGCCCTTGGTGACGCCTTCGACCAGATTCGCGACCTGGGCGCGAGCGGTGCCGTACAGCGCCCGCGCGCGGTTGGTCTCGGCCCGCGGCTTGACCTTGATCTGGCCGCTCTCGAGCTTCACCTCGACGTCGTCATGGACGACGAACTGAAGCTGGCCCTTCGGCCCCTTCATCTTGACGGTCTGCCCATCGACGGTCGCGGTCACACCGGACGGCACCGCCACAGGCCTTTTGCCAACACGTGACATGGATCAAAAACCCTTCTCAGAACACCGTGAAGAGGACTTCACCGCCCACGTTCGCTTCACGCGCACTGTGGTCGGCCATGATCCCCTTCGGCGTCGACAACACCGAAATACCGAGTCCGTTATTGACCCGCGGCAGGTTCTTCACCGAGGCGTAAACGCGGCGCCCGGGCTTGGAGACACGTTCGATCTCGCGGATGACGGGCTCGCCGTCGAAATACTTCAGCTCGATCTCGATCTCGCTGCGGCCCGAGGAGTGCTCGAGCGTGGCGTAACCGCGGATGTAGCCCTCGCTCTTCAGCACTTCGAGGACGTTCTCGCGCATCTTCGAGCCAGGCGTGGACACCTTGGTCTTGGAACGCATCTGCGCGTTGCGGATGCGGGTGATCAGATCGCTGATTGGATCGTGCGTAGACATCTAAACGACCCTCCTTACCAGCTCGACTTCACGAGGCCCGGGACCATGCCCTTGGAGCCAAGGTCGCGGAGCGCGATACGGGACAGCTTGTTCTTGCGATAGTTCGAGCGCGGGCGGCCCGACAGCTCGCAACGCAGACGGATGCGGGTGGCCGACGAATTGCGCGGCATTTCCGCCAGCTTCAGGGTGGCGGCGAACCGCTCCTCCATCGGCAGCGTCTTGTCGGCGATGATCGCCTTCAACCGCTCGCGCTTCGGGGCGGCGTTCTTCACCATCCGCTTGCGCCGGTTGTTCTTCTCGACTGAACTCTTCTTTGCCATGCTTGGCTCCTGGGTATCCGCGTTTGAGAGGCTTTAGGTCAGCGTCTCACTGCCGGAACGGGAAATTGAAAGCGGTCAACAAGGCCCTCGCCTCTTCGTCGGTCTTGGCCGTGGTGCAGACGGTGATGTCCATACCGCGGGCTTCCGTGACCTTGTCGAAGTCGATCTCGGGGAAAATGATGTGCTCCTTGATGCCGAGCGAGTAGTTGCCGCGGCCGTCAAAGCTCTTCGGGTTCAGGCCGCGGAAGTCGCGGACGCGCGGCAGCGCGACGTTGACCAGGCGGTCGATGAACTCGTACATGCGGGCCTTGCGCAGCGTGACCTTGCAGCCGATCGGCTGGTTCTCACGCAGCTTGAAGGTCGCGATCGCGATGCGCGAATAGGTCACGATCGCCTTCTGGCCGGCGATCTGGGTCAGCTCGCCAGCGGCGGTCTCGGCCTTCTTGCGGTCGTTGACGCTATCGCCAACGCCCATGTTCAGCACGACCTTGTCCAGCCGCGGAACCTGCATGACGTTCTGATAACCGAACTTCTCGGTCATCGCCGTGCGGATCTTCGCGTCGTATTCCGCGCGCAGGCGCGGGGTGTAAGCGGTCTCAGCCATCGATCTCAGCTCCCGAGCTCTTGGCGATGCGAACCTTCTTGCCGTCCGCCAGAATCTTGAATCCGACGCGGGTCGGCTTTCCGTCCTTGCCGACATACGCAATGTTGGACAGTTGGATCGGCGCCTCTTTCGAGATGATGCCGCCCTCCTGGGCCTGCGTCTGCTTCTGGTGACGCTTGACCATGTTGATGCCGCGCACGAGCGCCGTGCCGGCGTCGGGGCGAACTTCGAACACTTCGCCGGTGCGACCCTTGTCGCGGCCGGTCAGCACGACGACCTTGTCGCCCTTGCGGATCTTCGCAGCCATCACAGCACCTCCGGCGCGAGCGAAATGATCTTCATGTGGTTCTTGGCGCGCAGCTCGCGCGGCACGGGCCCGAAGATACGGGTGCCGACCGGCTCGGACTGATTGTTGATCAGAACGGCGGCATTGCGGTCGAAGCGGATGACCGAACCGTCGGCGCGGCGGATGTCCTTGCGGACACGCACCACGACGGCCTTCATCACGTCGCCCTTCTTCACCTTGCCACGCGGAATCGCTTCCTTGATCGAGACGACAATGATGTCGCCGATCGTGGCGTAGCGGCGCTTGGAGCCTCCGAGCACCTTGATACACATGACACGGCGTGCGCCAGAATTGTCGGCCACGTCGAGGTTGGTCTGCATCTGAATCATTGATGCACCTCGTCCTCTTTCTCTTTGCGCCAGCCTAGCCGGCGCTCAACATTTCCCTGAAGTCAGCCGGCCAAATGAATGGCCAAGGCCAACAGATCAGGCGCTTTTCTTGTGTTCGCCCCGGATCACGATCCAGCACTTCAACTTCGAAATCGGCTTGGTCTCTTCGATCCAGACCATGTCGCCCGGCTTGAACTCGTTGTTCTCGTCGTGCGCATGGTAGTTCTTCGAACGGCGGATCGTCTTCTTGTAGATCGGATGCGTGAAGCGGCGATCGACGCGCACCACGACGGTCTTGGCAGTCTTGTCGCTGACGACCACGCCTTGCAAAGTACGTTTCGGCATATCCGTTAGCCCCTTACTTCTTCTTCGCGCGCTGCTGCGCGGCGACGGTCTTGATCCGGGCGATATCGCGGCGAGCCTCGCGCAGACGCGAGGTGTTCTCGAGCTGCCCGGTGGCACGCTGGAAGCGCAGGTTGAAGCGCTCCTTCTTCAGATTCAGGACTGCGTCGTCCTGCTGGTCGGGGCTCATCGCGCGGATGTCTTCGATCTTCATCTGGGCCATGGCCATTACTCCGCAATGCGCTCGACGAAGCGCGTCTTGATCGGCAGCTTGGCGGCCGCCAGGGTCAGCGCCTCGCGCGCCGTCTGGGTGTTGACGCCGTCGATCTCGAACAGCACCCGGCCCGGCTTGACGCGGGCCACCCACAATTCCGGCGACCCCTTGCCGGAGCCCATGCGGACTTCGGCCGGCTTCTTCGACACCGGAACGTCCGGGAACACGCGGATCCAGACCCGGCCGGCGCGCTTCATGTGGCGGGTCAGCGCGCGGCGGGCGGCTTCGATCTGGCGCGCGGTGACGCGCTCAGGCTCGGTCGCCTTCAGGCCGAACTGGCCGAACGCCAACGTCGCGCCCGAAGACGCGACGCCGTGAATGCGGCCCTTATGCGCCTTCCGGAACTTCGTTTTCTTAGGTTGCATCATGGCTTTAAGCCCTCAAATTCTTGGTGCAGATCAGGCTGCAGCCGTGTCGCGGCGCCCACGGCCGCCACGCTCGCTGCTACCACCCGTCTCGCCTTCGGCCATTCTCTTGTCCTGGGCCATCGGATCGTGTTCGAGGATCTCGCCCTTGAAGATCCAGACCTTGACGCCGCAGGTGCCGAAGGTCGTGAACGCGGTCGCAACGCCGTAGTCGATGTCGGCGCGCAGCGTGTGCAGCGGCACGCGACCTTCGCGGTACCACTCCATGCGCGCGATTTCCGCACCGCCCAGACGACCCGAGCAGTTGATGCGGATGCCTTCCGCGCCGAGACGCATCGCCGACTGCACGGCGCGCTTCATGGCACGGCGGAACGCCACGCGGCGCTCGAGCTGCTGAGCGATCGACTCGGCCACCAGCGTCGCATCGAGCTCCGGCTTGCGGATCTCGACGATGTTGATGACGACGTCGGACGAGGTGATGTCCGCGACCTTCTTGCGAAGCTTGTCGATGTCGGCGCCCTTCTTGCCGATCACCACGCCCGGACGGGCCGAGTGGATGGTGACGCGGCACTTCTTGTGCGGACGCTCGATCACGATGCGGGCGACGGCCGCCTGCTTGAGCTCCTTGTGCAGGATCTCGCGGATCTTGACGTCCTCATGCAGCAGCTTGCCGTATTCCTGCTTGCCGGCGAACCAGCGGGAATCCCAGGTCCGGTTGATGCCGAGGCGCAGACCGATCGGATTGATCTTTTGACCCATCGTATTCTCCTGCGACCCTTAAGCCGCTGCTGCTTCGGCTTCGACCTGACGAACAATGATCGTCAGCTGCGAAAATGGTTTGTAGACACGCCCCGAGCGACCACGGCCGCGAGCGGCGAAACGCTTCATCACCAGGCCATTGCCGACGAAGGCCTGCGCCACGACGAGATCATCGACGTCGAGGTCGTGGTTGTTCTCGGCATTGGCGATCGCCGATTCCAGGCACTTCTTGACGTCGACCGCGATCCGCTTGCGCGAGAACTGCAGATCGGCGAGCGCAGCGGAAGCCTTCCGGCCGCGAATGAGCTGGGCGACCAGGTTGAGCTTCTGCGGGCTCACCCGCAGCATCCGGGCGACCGCCTTGGCCTCGTTCTCGGCGAGGCTCCGTTCGCGCTTAGGTTTGCTCATCGTTTAATCCTCAAGCCTTCTTGGCTTTCTTGTCGCCGGAGTGGCCATGGAAGGTCCGGGTCGGCGAAAACTCGCCGAACTTGTGACCGACCATTTCCTCGTTGACGGCCACCGGCACGTGCTTCTGACCGTTGTAGACGCCGAAGGTCAGGCCGACGAACTGCGGCAGGATCGTCGAGCGACGGCTCCAGATCTTGATGACGTCGTGACGGCCGGACGCGCGGGCGGCATCTGCCTTCTTGAGCAGAGAACCCTCGACGAACGGGCCTTTCCAGACTGAACGAACCATGTCCGTCGTTCCTTACTTCTTCCGCTTGTGGCGGCTTAGGAGAATGAATTTGTTGGTCGACTTGTTGGTGCGGGTCTTCTTGCCCTTGGTCGGCTTGCCCCACGGGGTGACCGGGTGGCGACCGCCCGAGGTACGACCTTCACCACCGCCGTGCGGATGGTCGATCGGGTTCATGGCGACACCGCGGTTGTGCGGGCGACGGCCCATCCAACGCTTGCGACCGGCCTTGCCGATCGAGGTGTTCATGTGGTCCGGGTTCGACACCGCGCCGATCGTGCCGCGGCAACGGCCATGCACCAGGCGCTGCTCGCCCGAGTTCAGGCGGATGATGACGTAGTCCTGGTCGCGACCGACCAGCTGGGCGTAGGTGCCGGCGGAGCGGGCGAGCTGGCCGCCCTTCCCGATCTTGACCTCGATGTTGTGGATGATCGTGCCGACCGGCATGTTGCCGAGCGGCATGACGTTGCCCGGCTTCACGTCGACATAGTTGCCGGCGACGATGGTGTCACCCACGGCCAGGCGCTGCGGCGCCAGGATGTAGGCCTGCTCGCCGTCCTGATACTTGATCAGGGCGATGAAGCCGGTGCGGTTCGGATCGTACTCCAGCCGCTCGACGGTCGCGGGAACATCGACCTTCTCGCGCTTGAAGTCGACGGTGCGCAGCGTCTGCTTGTGACCGCCGCCGCGGAAACGCACGGTGATACGGCCGGTGTTGTTGCGGCCGCCCGAGGACTTCTTGCCTTCGGTGAGCGCCTTCAGCGGCTTGCCCTTGTAGAGGGCCGAACGATCGACCATCACCAGCTGGCGCTGGCCCGGCGTCGTGGGATTGAATGTCTTCAGTGCCATCGTCGTACGACCTTACAGACCGGTGGTGACGTCGATCCGGTGGCCCTCTTCGAGGGTCACGATCGCGCGCTTGGTGTTCGACTGCGAACCGAGATTGCCGCGGAAGACCTTGACCTTGCCCTTGCGGACCAGCGTGTTGACGCTCTTGACCTTGACGTCGAACAGCTTCTCGATCGCTTCCTTGATCTGCGGCTTGGTCGCCTTGGCGGCCACCTTGAACAGGACCTTGTTGTGCTCGGACGCCAGCGTCGCCTTTTCGGTGACGACCGGAGCGACGATCACGTCGTAATGCCGAGCCTCGATGTTCTTCGTCATTTGAAGCGCGCCTCCAGCGCATCGATGGCGGCCTTGGTCAGAACGAGCTTCTGACGGCGCAGGATGTCATAGACGTTGATGCCCTGGATCGGCAGCACGTCCATGTTGGGGATGTTGCGGGCCGCAGCGGCAAAGCCGTTGTTGAGCTCGGCGCCGTCGATGATCAGCGCGTTGGTGAGCCCCAGGCCCGAGAAGTGACCGAGCAGCGCCTTGGTCTTGGCGGCTTCCAGCGCGGCCTTCTCGATCACGAGCAGGTCGCCGTCCTTGGCCTTGGCCGACAACGCATGC
Source organism: Bradyrhizobium campsiandrae (assembly GCF_014529705.1). Lineage (GTDB taxonomy): Bacteria > Pseudomonadota > Alphaproteobacteria > Rhizobiales > Xanthobacteraceae > Bradyrhizobium > Bradyrhizobium campsiandrae. Next base: position 61,113 of record NZ_JAANIH010000041.1, on the reverse strand, counting down.
TTGAGAGCGAGCGCGCGCACCTTCTTCGGCAGATCGGTGGCGTGCGAACGCACCACCGGACCGAAGGCACGACCGCCGCCGCGGAACTGCGGCACGCGGGCCGAGCCGTGACGAGCACCGCCGGTGCCCTTCTGCTTGTACATCTTCTTGCCGGTGCGCCAGATCTCGGCGCGGCCCTTGGCCTTGTGGGTGCCGGCCTGACGCTTGTTGAGCTGCCACTGCACGCAACGCGCAATGATGTCCTGGCGCGGCTCGAGACCGAAAATGGCGTCGGAAAGCTGGACCGAGCCGGCTTCCTTACCTTCGAGGGTGGTGACCTTCAATTCCATCTCACGCACCCTCTTGCTGGGCCGCAGCCTCGGCTTCGCCGCCCGCAACCTTGAACTTGCCGGGCTTCGGAGCTTCCTTCGGAAGCGGCTTCTTGACGGCGTCGCGCACGCGGATCCAACCGCCCTTGGAGCCGGGAACGGCGCCTTCGACGAGGATCAGGCCGCGCTCGACATCGGTCTGGACGACGCGAAGGTTGAGCGTGGTGATGCGATCGACACCCATGTGACCGGGCATCTTCTTGTTCTTCCAGGTCTTGCCGGGATCCTGACGACCACCGGTCGAACCGATCGAGCGGTGCGAGATCGACACACCGTGCGTGGCGCGCAGACCGCCGAAGTTCCAGCGCTTCATACCGCCGGCGAAGCCCTTACCGACCGAAGTGCCGGTGACGTCGACGAATTGGCCGACGACGAAGTGGTCGGCCTGGATCTCGGCGCCGACCGGGATCATGGCGTCCGCGGTGACGCGAAACTCCTCGACCTGCCGCTTCGGCTCGACCTTGGCGACCGCGAACTGGCCGCGCTCCGCCTTGGGCATGTACACGGTCTTGCGGCTGCCAGAACCAAGCTGGAGCGCGACGTAACCGTTCTTCTCTTCAGTGCGGTGGCCTACGACCTGGCAATTGCCGAGCTTCAGCACGGTCACGGGGATATGTTCGCCGGCCTCTGTAAAGACCCGCGTCATCCCGACCTTTTGTGCGATCACTCCGGAGCGCATCGGCGTGCTTCCTGTTCTTTCTGTCCGCAAGGTGCGAACGTGATCCAAAAATCTTAGAGCTTGATCTCGACGTCGACACCGGCGGCCAGGTCGAGCTTCATCAAAGCATCGACGGTCTGCGGGGTCGGATCGACGATGTCGAGCAGACGCTTGTGAGTGCGCATCTCGAACTGTTCGCGGCTCTTCTTGTCGACGTGCGGCGAACGGTTGACGGTGAACTTCTCGATGCGGGTGGGCAGCGGAATGGGTCCGCGGACCTGCGCACCGGTGCGCTTCGCCGTGTTCACGATCTCGCGGGTCGACGTATCGAGGATACGATGGTCGAACGCCTTGAGACGGATGCGAATATTTTGGCCGTTCATTGCCGTGTCTCTCTTCGTTGGGTGGCGAATAGCGAATAGCGAATGTCACCACTCGCTATTCGCCGTCCCTATTCTCGTAATTACTCGATGATCGAGGCGACGACGCCGGCGCCGACGGTGCGGCCGCCTTCGCGGATCGCGAAGCGGAGCTTCTCTTCCATCGCGATCGGCACGATCAGGTGCACTTCCATCGCGATGTTGTCGCCCGGCATCACCATCTCGGTGCCTTCCGGCAGGTGCACGACACCGGTCACGTCGGTGGTGCGGAAGTAGAACTGCGGACGGTAGTTGGTGAAGAACGGGGTGTGGCGGCCGCCCTCTTCCTTGGTGAGGATGTAAGCCTCAGCCTTGAACTTGGTGTGCGGCTTGACCGAACCCGGCTTGCACAGCACCTGGCCGCGCTCGACGTCTTCACGCTTGGTGCCGCGGAGCAGCGCACCGATGTTGTCGCCGGCCTGGCCCTGATCGAGCAGCTTGCGGAACATTTCGACACCGGTGACGGTGGTCTTCTGGGTGGCGCGGAGACCGACGATCTCGATTTCCTCGCCGACCTTGACGACGCCGCGCTCGACACGGCCGGTCACGACGGTGCCGCGGCCCGAGATCGAGAACACGTCTTCAACCGGCATCAGGAACGGCTGGTCGATCGGACGCTCCGGCTGCGGGATGTAGCTGTCGACGTTCTTCATCAGCTCGAGGATGGCGTCGTGGCCCAGCTTCTTGTCCGAGTCTTCGAGGGCGGCGAGAGCCGAACCCTTGATGATCGGGATCTTGTCGCCCGGGAAGTCGTACTTCGAGAGCAGCTCGCGGACTTCGAGCTCGACGAGCTCGAGCAGTTCCGGATCGTCGACCATGTCGCACTTGTTGAGGAACACGACGAGCGCGGGCACGCCGACCTGGCGGGCGAGCAGGATGTGCTCGCGGGTCTGCGGCATCGGGCCGTCAGCAGCCGACACGACCAGGATCGCACCGTCCATCTGGGCGGCGCCGGTGATCATGTTCTTCACGTAGTCGGCGTGGCCGGGGCAGTCGACGTGGGCGTAGTGGCGGTTCGGCGTCTCGTACTCGACGTGCGCGGTCGAGATGGTGATGCCGCGCGCCTTCTCTTCCGGCGCCTTGTCGATCTGGTCGTACGCGGTGAACGTCGCGCCGCCGGCTTCGGCGAGAACCTTGGTGATCGCCGCGGTCAGCGACGTCTTACCATGGTCGACGTGACCGATGGTGCCGATGTTGCAGTGCGGCTTGGTACGTTCAAACTTTGCTTTGGCCATTTGACTCTCCGTTCAATCGTCAGCTTTAGACCGACGACAATCAGGCAAACTTCTTTTGGACTTCTGCCGACACGTTGGCCGGCGCTTCTGCGTAGTGGTCGAATTGCATCGTGAAGGTCGCGCGACCCTGGCTCATCGAGCGCAGGTTATTCACGTAACCGAACATGTTCATGAGCGGCACCATCGCGTTGATGACGTTGGCGTTGCCGCGCATGTCTTGACCCTGGATCTGACCGCGCCGCGAATTCAGGTCGCCAATGACCGAACCGGTGTAGTCTTCCGGGGTCACGACTTCGACCTTCATGATCGGTTCGAGCAGGACGGACTTGCCCATCTGCAGCGCTTCGCGGAAGCAGGCGCGCGAGGCGATTTCGAAGGCAAGCGCCGACGAGTCGACGTCGTGATACTTGCCGTCGACCAGCTGCACCTTGACGTCGACCACGGGGAAGCCCGCGACCACGCCGGAGGACAGAACGCTCTCGAGGCCCTTCTCGACGCCGGGGATGTACTCCTTCGGCACAGCGCCGCCGACGATCTTCGATTCGAACTCGTAGCCCTTGCCGGGCTCGTTCGGCTCGACGATGAACGACACGGCCGCGAACTGGCCGGTACCGCCGGTCTGCTTCTTGTGGGTGTAGCTGTGCTCGACGCGCTTGGTGACACGCTCGCGGAACGCCACCTGCGGCGCGCCGATGTTGGCGTCGACCTTGTAGGTGCGCTTGAGGATGTCGACCTTGATGTCGAGGTGGAGTTCGCCCATGCCCTTCAGGATGGTCTGGCCGGACTCGTGGTCGGTCGACACGCGGAAGGACGGATCCTCCGCGGCGAGCTTGGCGAGCGCGACGCCCAACTTCTCCTGGTCGGCCTTGGACTTCGGCTCGATCGCGATCTCGATGACCGGCTCGGGGAATTCCATCTTCTCCAGGATCACCTGCTTGTCGGGATCGCACAGCGTGTCACCGGTGCGCGCTTCCTTCAGGCCGGCCAGCGCGACGATGTCGCCGGCATAGGCTTCCTTGATGTCTTCGCGGTTGTTCGCATGCATCAACAGCATGCGCCCGATGCGCTCCTTCTTCTCGCGGGTCGAGTTCACGACGCCGGTGCCGCTCTGCAGAACGCCGGAGTAGATGCGGCAGAAGGTGATGGTGCCGACGAAGGGGTCGTCCATGATCTTGAACGCGAGCAGCGCGAGCGGCTCCTTGTCGTCCGCCTTGCGCACGACTTCGTTGCCCTTGTCGTCGGTGCCCTTGATCGCGGGCACGTCGAGCGGCGACGGCAGGTAGTCGACGACGGCGTCGAGCAGCGGCTGCACGCCCTTGTTCTTGAAGGCCGAGCCGCACAGCACGGGATAGAACGCGCCGGTCAGCACCGCCTTGCGGATCAGGCGCTTCAGGGTCGCCTCATCGGGCTCCTTGCCGTCGAGATAGGCGGCCATGGCGTCGTCGTCGAGCTCGACGGCGGCTTCCACCATCTTCTCGCGGTATTCCTTGGCCTGGTCGACGAGGTCTTCCGGAATGTCGACATAGTCGAACTTCGCGCCGAGCGACTCGTCGTTCCAGACGACGCCCTTCATCTTCACGAGGTCGACCAGACCCTTGAAGTTGTTCTCGGCACCGATCGGCAGCTGGATCGCAACGGGCTTGGCGCCGAGACGGTCAACGATGTCGGCCAGACACTTGAAGAAGTCGGCGCCGATCTTGTCCATCTTGTTGGCGAAGACGATGCGCGGAACCTTGTACTTGTCGCCCTGGCGCCAGACGGTCTCGGTCTGGGGCTCGACGCCCTGGTTCGAGTCGAGCACGCAGACGGCGCCGTCGAGCACGCGCAAGCTGCGCTCGACTTCGATGGTGAAGTCGACGTGGCCGGGGGTGTCGATGATGTTCAGGCGCTTGCCGTTCCAGAACGCGGTGGTCGCAGCCGAGGTGATCGTGATGCCACGCTCCTGCTCCTGCTCCATCCAGTCCATCGTCGCGGCACCTTCGTGCACTTCGCCGATCTTGTGGCTCTTGCCGGTGTAATAGAGGATGCGCTCGGTCGTCGTCGTCTTGCCGGCGTCGATATGCGCCATGATACCGAAGTTACGGTAGTCCTCGATGGCATGTTGGCGGGGCATGGGGTGTTCCTTGCGAGTCCGTTTGTTTCGCCGTTACCAGCGATAGTGCGAGAAGGCACGGTTGGCTTCCGCCATCCGGTGCACGTCTTCACGCTTCTTGACGGCGTTCCCACGGTTGTTCGACGCATCCAGGAGCTCAGCCGACAGACGCTCGGTCATCGTCTTTTCGTTGCGCTCGCGTGCGGCCGAGATCAGCCAGCGAATGCCCAGCGCCTGGCGGCGGGTCGAGCGAACTTCGACGGGGACCTGATAGGTCGCACCGCCGACGCGGCGGGAGCGCACTTCAATCGTCGGCATGACGTTCTCGAGCGCCTGCTCGAACACGCCAAGCGGGTTCTGCTTGGTCTTGGATTCGATGATGCCGAACGCGCCGTAGACGATGCCTTCGGCGACCGACTTCTTGCCGGCGTACATCACCGAGTTCATGAACTTGGTGACGATGATGTTCCCGAACTTCGGATCGGGAAGAACTTCGCGCTTTTCCGCTGAGTGGCGACGAGACATGGAGCTGGTTCCCGCTTACTTCGGACGCTTCGCGCCGTACTTCGAACGACGCTGCTTACGGTTCTTGACGCCCTGGGTATCCAGAACGCCGCGGAGGATGTGGTAGCGCACGCCGGGCAAGTCCTTGACGCGGCCGCCGCGGATCATGACCACCGAGTGCTCCTGAAGGTTATGGCCCTCACCCGGGATGTAGCCGATCACCTCGAAACCATTGGTCAGACGCACCTTGGCGACCTTACGAAGCGCCGAGTTCGGCTTCTTCGGGGTCGTGGTGTAGACGCGGGTGCAAACACCACGCTTCTGCGGCGACTGCTGCAGCGCCGGCACCTTCTTGCGCGACTTCTGCACTTCACGCGGTTGAGCGATCAGCTGGTTGATCGTCGGCATCCTGGCCTTACCCTTTGTTATCGCGACCCCTTGCGGGCCCGCTGTCTTGCCGCGGCCCGTTGCCGGGACCGCAAATTCTTGTCGAGCGTCCCGCTCGACGGAGCCCGCTCCGCGCGAAACAATCCGCGCAAAGCGAAATCGCGCCAACCGCTCCATCACCGAGCGGAAAGCGCTTCGACGCCACAGAGGACCGCAGTATCAGGGCCGATCAGCGTAAAGCCGCGGCCTGCGCACCGAGGTCATGCATCCGAATTCGGTCTCAGGAGAACAAGCTCGAGAGGCCTAAAATCGCACTGGCATTGCCTAGCTATTATCGACAGCGTTTGAGCGGCATTCGTCGAGGTTGGTGCCCGCTTTGGCGATCCCTGGGGATCAGCGGGTGGCCCGTTCCGACGTTGGCAATGCTCACCGCCTGTCGTTAAGTGAGGCGCTTTCTATAAGTGAGAATCGGTCAAGTCAAGGCGAAACGACAGTCACAAAGCGCTTCTCGCGCCTTGAGAAATCGCCGGCTTGGCGCCTTGCCACATATGGGGACGAAGCGCCGGTTCCACCAGTCTCAGTCAGTTTTTACCCGGAAGAAATATACTTTTATATCCTGTGCTAAGGCTTTTTTTCCTCTTGATGCGTCAATCTGCCGCCTCCGGCAGAGACAGGCGCCATGCGGTACACCGATATTGCCATCATCGGCGGGGGACTTGCCGGCTCGACCGCCGCCGCGATGCTCGGGCGCGCCGGTATTTCGGCCGTGCTGATCGACCCGCACGCAAGCTATCCGGCCGATTTTCGCGTCGAGAAGCTCAGCGGCCACGGACAGATCGAGCGTTTCCAGCGGACGGGAATCGCCGACGCGGTGCTGCGCCGGGCGACCTTTTCGGGCGAGAACTGGATTGCTCGATTCGGCCATCTGCTGGACAAGGCACCGAGCCGGCAGTTCAACATCCGCTATGATTCCCTGGTCAATGCGATCCGCGACGAGATTCCTGAAGCGGTCGAACGGATCTGGACCAAGGCCGTGGCGGTCCAGACCAGCCCGGAGCGGCAGAGGATAGCGCTCGCCAATGACGAGACGATATCGGCCCGCCTGGTCGTGCTCGCCAACGGCCTGAATGTCGGCCTGCGCCACCAGCTTGGCATCGTCAGACACGTCATCAGCGCCTGCCATTCGATCTCGATCGGATTCGACGCGGTGCCAGCCGGGCGGAACTCGTTCGACTTCCCGGCCCTGACCTATTTCTCGGAGCGCCCGCGCGACCGAATCCCCTACATCTCGCTGTTTCCGATCGGCACGCGAATGCGGGCCAATCTGTTCGTGTACCGCGGCTTCGACGATCCCTGGCTGCGCGAATTCCGCCGCGCGCCGGCCGAGACATTGAATGCCGCCCTGCCGCGGCTCAAGCGCATTGCCGGCCCGTTCGACATCACCGGCGAGATCAAGATCCGTCCGGTCGATCTCTACGTGAATGATGCCGGCCACCAGCCGGGCGTGGTGCTGGCGGGCGATGCCTTCGCAACCTCCTGCCCCGTCGCCGGCACCGGTTGCGACAAGGTGTTCACCGACGTCGAGCGGCTCTGCAACGTCCACATCCCGCGATGGCTGGCGTCCGACGGAATGGATGCGGGCAAGATCGCCGCGTTCTACGCAGATCCGGTGAAGCGGGCCTGCGACCAATGGGCGGCGGCGAAAGCCTTCGACTTCCGCTCGGTTTCGATTGCGACGAGCCCCTACTGGAGCGCGCAGCGCTGGGCGCGCTTCATGGCGTGGTCGGCCCAGGGATTGTTGCGGCGGTTTGGAGGGACGATCCATCTGGAGCCGAACTTCCTCGGTCACTCCTCCTCGTCGTCCTCGTCCTCATCATCCTCGTCGAGGTCGTCCTCATCGTCCTCATCGTCTTCGTCGTCATCGCTGTCGTCGTCGGCCTGAGCAGCCGCACCGTGGGGCTGGTGGATCTGGTCGTTCCACAGCTTGCGATAGGTGCCGTTCCTGGCGAGCAGTTCGGCATGCGAGCCGCGCTCGATCGCCCTGCCCCCTGAGATCACGATGATCTCGTCCATCTCGACCACCGACGCCAGGCGATGGGTCGACCAGATCATGGTGCGGCCCTTGGCGACCTTCAGCAGCGTGCGGTTGATCGCCGCCTCCGTGGTCTGGTCGAGTGCGGAGGTCGCTTCATCGAGCAGCAGCACCGAGGGATTGCGGATGATCGCGCGCGCGATCGCGATGCGCTGGCGCTGGCCGCCCGACAACGTATCGCCGCGCTCGCCGACCGGGGTGTCGTAGCGCTGCGGCAGGCTCATGATGTAGCGGTGGATCTCGGCCTTCTTGGCGGCCTCCTCCACTTCCGCGTCGGTCGCGCCCTCCTTGCCGAGCCGGATGTTCTCGCGGATCGACATGTTGAACAGCATGTTCTCCTGGAACACCACCGCCATGCTGCGGCGGAGCGAATCCAGCGTCACCTTGCGGACATCGACGCCGTCGATGGTGACGCGCCCCTCGTCCGGCACGTAGAGACGCAGGATCAGATTGAGCAGCGTGCTCTTGCCCGAACCGGAGGGGCCGACGATGGCGATGCGCTTGCCGGCATTGAGCTTGAGGCTGAGATTGTCCAGTACCGGCGTCTGCGCGCCCTCGTACTGGAACGTCACGTGGTCGAAGGTGATGTCGTGGGTGATGCGCGGCAGATCGGGCGCACCGGGACGATCGGCACCGCGGGTGGGCTCGTCCAGCAACTCCTGCATGTGGCGAATCGCGGCCGCCGAGGAGATCGACACCGGGATGAAGTGCATCACGTGCGCGATGTTGTAGGAGACCTCCCAGAACGCGCTCTCGAAGGTGACGAAGGTGCCGATGGTGATCTGGCCCTTGGTCGCGAGATAAGCGCCGATCGCGAGTACGACGAGGTGCAGCAGGAGCACCGAGATGGTGACGGTCCGTTCCACCATCGTCGACAGGAACCCGGCGGCTGCGATCCTGTCGCGGGTCGCCTCGTTGCGGAAGGCGAAAAAGCCGAACATCTTGCGCTGCAGGCTGAACGCCTTGATCACGGCCTGCGCCGCGATGTTCTCCTGCACCATGCCGAGCAGCGCGCTTTCGTTGAGCTTCTGCTCGTAATTGGCCTGCACCGCCTTCGGCGTCAGGATGCGCGGGCCAATCAGCGTGATCGGAAACACCAGCAGCGCGACCACCGCGAGCTGCCAGTTCAGGAACAGCATCAGGATGATGCCGGCGATCAACTCCAGGAAGGGCAGCGCCGCGCTGTTGGCGAAGGTCTTGACCGAGCCCTCGAAGGCCGAGAGATCAACCGAGAAGCGCGACAGGATCTCGCCGCGCTTGGTGCGGCCGAAATAGGCCGCCGGCAGATCCTGGACGTGCTCGAACAGGCGCTTGCGGACGTCGGAGATGACGCAGGCTGCCAGCCGCGCGTCCCAGCGCTCGTACCAGACCGCGATGATCGAGGTGAAGATACCGGCGACCGCGAGCACGCCGAGGATCTTGTACAGCGCCTGGAAATCCTCCTCACCGAGCGCGTCGTCGATCAGGAACTTCAGGCTGAGCGGCATGATGACGTTGAACAGCGTCTCGACCAGCACGCCAAACGCCACATAGCCCAGGATACGCTTGTAGTTGGACAGGAAGGGCTTGACGAAGCCGAGGATGGTCGCGAGCGCGCCGGCGGCCTCACGGGCGGTAAAGACGACGAGGTCCTCGTCATCATCGTCGTCGAGCTCGAGCTCGTCGTCGCCCTCGTCTTCGTCCTCGTCTTCCTCGTCGTCTTCCAGCGCGGGCTCTTTGCCCGCGGCGAGCTTGTCCTCGAGCTCGGCCGCCTCTGCGGCAGCAAGCTTCTGTTTGTCGGGCGAAAGAGGCCTGGACGCCATGATACCAACCGATGCTGACGGCCGGCATGACCGCAGAGAAAGCAGGGAGATAGCGGAAAGCCGCTACTGATCCTGATTCTATGCGATCAGGATGAATTCGGCAAAACAATTGGCGAGTTCATCCGCCTCGGGATGCTAGTCGTCGTCTTCGTCCTCGACCTTGTCGAAGAAGGAATAGCGCAAAGAATCGGCGTCGGCGTACCACTGCCCGGGACCTTTGTTGGCGGCGAGCGTCGCCGTCCAGAGCGCATCGGTGCAGTCCTTGCGGTGCATCGACAGATCGAAGCCGTTGCCGAAGAACAGTTCGGACCATTCCCACCAGGTGCCGAGCTTCTTGACCCCGCGCAGGAGGTCGTACCGGTCGATCAGGGCCGGCGCCATGTCAGAGGTGACCGAGCCGAACACGAGCCCGGTCCTGACCACGCGATTCAGTTCCTTGATCGCGCGCACCACCTGCTTCGGCGAGACATGGCAGAGGCTGGTCTCGAACACGTAGTCGAAGCTGCCGTTCTTGAACGGCATGTCGGTGATCGAGCCGAGCTTGTTGTACTTCTTGAGTGCCTTCGGCGTCCTGGCGTGGATCGCGCGGTTGTTCTCGATGCCCCACGCGTCGATGCCGCGCTCGCGCAGTGCGCCGACCAGTTCGCCGCTGGCCGAGCCTGCGACCAGCAGCTTGGCGCCCTTCGTCTTGCCCCAGACGATGCTGATCAGGTTGGTCAGATAGTCGGGATCGGTGAAGTGCTGCCAAACTTCATTGTAGGGGCCAAGACCGCGATAGTTCTCGAAATAATCCCGGTCGATCTTGTCCGAGACCGGCTTGCCTTCCTGCGCGCGTTCGCGGCGCAGCCGCATCATCTCGGTCAGGATGATGTCGGTCGCTGCGTCCGAGGAGTCGAGCAAACCGTTCAGCGTGGAGTCGAACAGATAGTCGCCGACCACGACAATCCCGGGATGGTCCTTCGGCTCCGGGCGGTGATTGGTCATGACGTCGCGCACGGGCAGACCGCCCGGTATGGCGTTCACCGACGACAGCCAGCGGTGGATCTTGCCTTCCATGAAATGCGCGCGCGCATCCCCAAGCGAGGCCGGCAGCGATTTCAGCGCGGCATCGATCAGTTCCTGGTCCGACAGATTGGCGAAAGCCAGCGCATCGGATCCGGGGATCAGCCAGTTCAGCACACCATGCTTGCCGACATCGTGACGCGCGCCCTCGTTGTAGACGCAGCAGCCGCCGAACGCCTCCGACATGAACCACGCGCCCGGAATCCTGTCGCCCCAGAACGGGGTATCGAACAGGATCGAGACCCGCAGGTAATGCGCCGGACGGTCGAAATAGGCGACGTGCTTGACCATCGACTTGCGCAGCTGCTCGCCTTCCCACGCCATCGTGGCGAGCCAGGAATGCGGCAGGCAGACCAGCACGAGGTCGAAATCGCGCGTCTCCGGCCCCTTGCCGTTCATCATCTTCAGCTGGTAGCGGCCGGTCGTCGCCTTGCCGACCGTGAGCACGCGGTGGTTGAGCTGGATGTCGGCGTTGACCTCCGACTGCAGGCACTCGATCAGTTGCTCGTTGCCGTTCTGGATGGAGTAGAGGCCGATATAGCCATCGACATCCATCAGATAGTTCTTGAGCGCGTTGAGGCCGTTGGTGTTGTGGCTTTCGGTCGCGATGTCCGAGCGCGCCATCACCTTGAAGAAGCGCTTTGCCGTCTCGTCCTCGACCTCTTCGTCGAGCACCTGCTCGGCGGTCTTGTAGGCCCAGGGGTTTTCGTTGTCGTGGGCGCCGACACCTTCGTAATATTCGATCGGCGACATCTCGTCGGCGCAGCGCTTGCGGAAGGCCTCGATCGCAGCCGCGGTCTTGGCGCCGTATTTGCGGCGCATGCCGGGAACATCGTTCAGCAGTTCGCCGTCGAGATGAACCTGCTCGGCGTCCATCGGAATGGTCTGCAATCCGAAATGCTGGATCAGTTCGCGCAGCGGATCGGGACCCGTCATCGAGTAATCGTAGATCTCGGCCACGCCGGCCTCGTACATCGCCGGCGCCGAATCGAATTTGCGCGTGACGATCTTGCCGCCGAGCCGGTCGGACGCTTCGTAGATGGTGATGCGGCAGAGATCGCCGAGCTTACGCTTCAGGTACCAGGCGCTCATCAGCCCGCCAGGGCCGCCGCCTACGATTGCGAGATCAAGCATGTGAGTTCCGAGGGTCTCCGGCCCTGCCCCCGTCACGGGACCACCGGTCTAAGCTCCCTTAGCAGAAGCGCTTTTGCGCCTGAAGGAAAGATGAACAAAGGTCGATCCCGCATCGCAACAGGCAATCAAAGCAGCAAAAAGGCCGGCTTTCGCCGGCCTTTTCGTTGTCCTCGGTATTCTTACGGATGAACCATCATTCCGCTGGCGGCAGCGCCGGAAGCTCGGCTTCCGGTGCCGGCGGCACGACGGACTGCTGCTTCTCGCGCTCGTCGAGAATCAGCTTGTCGCGCTTCATGGCGACTTCGCGGATCTTGGCCATGGAGGCGCCGGTGCCTGCCGGGATCAGCCGGCCGACGATGACGTTCTCCTTGAGGCCCTCGAGCGGATCGATCTTGCCGTTGACCGCCGCCTCGGTGAGGACGCGGGTGGTCTCCTGGAACGAGGCCGCCGAGAAGAAGGAGCGGGTTTGCAGGCTCGCCTTGGTGATGCCGAGCAGAACCGGCGTACCCGTGGCGGGCTTCTTGCCCTCTTCCTTCGCCTTCGCGTTCAGCGCGTCGAACTCGATCTTGTCGACCTGCTCGCCGGAGATCATGTCCGTGTCGCCCTGGTCGGTGATTTCCACCTTCTGGAGCATCTGACGGACAATCACCTCGATGTGCTTGTCGTTGATGAGCACGCCCTGGAGCCGGTAGACCTCCTGGATTTCGTTGACCAGGTAGGCCGCGAGCTCCTCGATACCCTTGACCGCAAGGATGTCGTGCGGCGCCGGGTTGCCTTCTACGATGAAGTCGCCCTTTTCGACGACGTCGCCGTCCTGAAGGTGGATGTGCTTGCCCTTCGGGATCAGGTACTCGCGCGGCTCGTCGGTCTTGTCCATCGGCTCGATCGAGATGCGACGCTTGTTCTTGTAGTCGCGCCCGAACCGGATGGTGCCCGCGATTTCGGCGATGATCGCCGCATCTTTCGGACGCCGTGCCTCGAACAGTTCCGCCACCCGCGGCAGACCGCCGGTGATGTCACGCGTCTTGGCGCTTTCGGTCGAGACACGGGCGAGGATGTCGCCCGGATTGACCTTGGCTCCGACGTCGACCGAGAGAATGGCGTCGACCGACAGCATGTAGCGGGCATCGCCGCCACGGGCGAGCTTGAGCACCTTGCCGTCCTTGCCCTTCACCACGATGGCCGGACGCAGGTCCGAGCCGCCGCGGGTCGAGCGCCAGTCGATGACCACGCGCTTGGCGATACCGGTCGCCTCGTCCAGCGTTTCCGAGATCGACTGTCCCTCGACCAGATCCTCGAAGCCGATGGTGCCTTCCACTTCGGTGAGAAGCGGACGGGTGTACGGATCCCACTCGACGATGCGCTGGCCGCGCTTGACCATGTCGCCCTCGTCGACGTGCAGACGCGAGCCGTATTGGACACGGTGCGTCGCACGCTCGGTGCCGTCGGCATCGACCACGGCCACCACCATGTTGCGCACCATCGCGACCAGGTGACCCTCGCTGTTGCGGGCGATGGCCTTGTTTCGGATCACGATCTTGCCGTCGAAATTGGCTTCGACGAACGACTGCTCGTTGAGCTGCGCCGCACCACCGATGTGGAAGGTGCGCATGGTGAGCTGGGTGCCCGGCTCGCCGATCGACTGCGCCGCGATGACGCCGACCGCTTCGCCGTGGTTGACCGGCGTGCCGCGGGCGAGGTCGCGGCCGTAGCACTTGCCACAGATGCCGTTGACGAGTTCGCAGGTCAGCGCCGAGCGGATCTTCACCTCCTGCACGCCACCCTGCTGGATGGCCTCCAGATGGCTCTCTTCCATCAGCGTGTCGCGCTTGATGATCACCTTGCCCGAGCTGTCGCGAATGTCTTCGCAGGCCGTGCGTCCGAGGATGCGCGAGCCGAGCGAAGCGACCACGGTGCCGGCATCGACGATCGCCCGCATCTTGATGCCGAGCTTGGTGCCGCAATCAGACTGCGTGATGATGCAGTCCTGCGCGACGTCGACCAGACGACGGGTCAGGTAGCCCGAGTTCGCGGTCTTCAACGCGGTGTCCGCGAGGCCCTTACGGGCGCCGTGGGTCGAGTTGAAGTACTCGAGAACCGAGAGGCCTTCCTTGAAGTTCGAGATGATCGGCGTCTCGATGATCTCGCCCGACGGCTTGGCCATCAGGCCGCGCATGCCGGCGAGCTGGCGCATCTGGGCCGGCGAACCGCGGGCACCGGAGTGAGCCATCATGTAGATCGAGTTGATGTCGGCATCGGCTCCAGCCGCGGTCTTCTTGGTGGAGGAGATCTCCTTCATCATCGCCTTGGCGATTTCTTCCGTGGCCTTCGACCAGGCGTCGACGACCTTGTTGTACTTCTCGCCATGGGTGATCAGACCGTCGTTGTACTGCTGCTCGAAATCCTTCGCCAGCGTACGGGTGGTATCGACGATCTTCCACTTGGAGTGCGGCACGACCATGTCGTCCTTGCCGAACGAGATGCCGGCCTTGAACGCATTGTAGAAGCCGAGCGCCATGATGCGGTCGCAGAAGATCACCGTCTCCTTCTGGCCGCAGTGACGGTAGACCTGGTCGATGACGCCCGAGATCTCGCGCTTGGTCATCAGCTTGTTGATGATCTCGTACGAGATGCGCGGGTTCTTCGGCAGCAGGTTGCCGAGCATGACGCGGCCGGCGGTGGTTTCGATCCAGCGCTTGGAGACCTTGCCGGTCTCATCCATGCCTTCCCACCGGTACTTGATCTTGGTGTGGAGGTGGATGACCTTCGCGTGCAGCGCGTGTTCGAGCTCGGCCATGTCGCCGAACAGCTTGCCTTCGCCGGGCAGGCCTTCGCGCATGATCGAGACGTAGTAGAGACCGAGCACGATGTCCTGCGACGGCACGATGATCGGCTGGCCGTTCGCCGGATGCAGGATGTTGTTGGTCGACATCATCAGGACGCGCGCTTCCAGCTGCGCTTCGAGCGACAGCGGAACGTGCACGGCCATCTGGTCGCCGTCGAAGTCGGCGTTGAATGCCGAGCAGACCAGCGGGTGAAGCTGGATCGCCTTGCCTTCGATCAGAACCGGCTCGAACGCCTGGATGCCCAGACGATGCAGCGTCGGCGCGCGGTTGAGCAGCACCGGATGCTCGCGGATGACCTCGTCCAGGATGTCCCAGACCTCGGGCCGCTCCTTTTCGACCAGCTTTTTCGCCTGCTTCACGGTGGTGGACAGGCCCTTGGCGTCAAGCCGCGAATAGATGAACGGCTTGAACAGCTCGAGCGCCATCTTCTTCGGCAGGCCGCACTGATGCAGGCGCAGCTCGGGACCGACCACGATCACCGAACGGCCCGAATAGTCGACGCGCTTGCCGAGCAGGTTCTGACGGAAGCGACCCTGCTTGCCCTTCAGCATGTCGGCGAGCGACTTCAGCGGGCGCTTGTTGGCACCCGTGATGACGCGGCCGCGGCGGCCGTTGTCGAACAGCGCATCGACCGCTTCCTGAAGCATGCGCTTCTCGTTGCGGATGATGATGTCGGGCGCGCGCAGCTCCATCAGCCGCTTCAGGCGGTTGTTGCGGTTGATGACGCGGCGATAGAGGTCGTTGAGGTCGGAGGTCGCGAAGCGGCCGCCGTCCAGCGGCACCAGCGGACGCAGGTCCGGCGGAATCACGGGAACGACGGTCAGGATCATCCATTCCGGCTTGTTGCCGGAGTGGCGGAAGGCCTCGACGATCTTCAGGCGCTTGGCGAGCTTCTTGTGCTTGATGTCGGAGTCGGTCTCCTGCATCTCCGCGCGCAAGCTGAGCTCGAGCTTCTCCAGGTCCATGCCCTTGAGCAGCTCGCGGATCGCCTCCGCGCCGATCATGGCGGTGAAGGAATCCTGGCCGTACTCGTCCTGCGCCTTCAGATACTCGTCTTCCGACAGCAGCTGACGGTCCTTCAGCGCGGTGAGGCCCGGCTCCAGCACGACGTAATATTCGAAGTAGAGGATCCGCTCGAGATCCTTCAGCGTCATGTCGAGCAGGAGGCCGATGCGCGAGGGCAGCGACTTCAGGAACCAGATGTGGGCGACGGGAGCTGCGAGCTCGATATGGCCCATGCGCTCGCGCCGGACGCGCGACAGCGTGACTTCGACCGAGCACTTCTCGCAGATGATGCCCTTGTACTTCATGCGCTTGTACTTGCCGCACAAGCACTCGTAATCCTTGATCGGCCCGAAGATGCGCGCGCAGAACAGACCGTCGCGCTCGGGCTTGAAGGTGCGGTAGTTGATGGTCTCCGGCTTCTTGATCTCGCCGTAGGACCAGGACAGAATCTTCTCCGGAGACGCGATCGAGATGCGGATCTGGTCGAAGACCTGAGCCGGCGTCGTCGGGTTGAAGAGATTCATAATTTCTTGGTTCATCGTCTTCTCCTCGCGTACCGGTCGCCTCCGGCCGCAAATTCGAAAATCACTTTAGCGGGGCGCCCTGCCCTCAAGGCATCGGGAGGGGCGCCAATGCCCGGCCGCGAAGGCCGGGCATGAAAGGTCGTGTTACTCGGCCGCTTCCGACGTCGGCGCCGGACCCATCTTGGAATTGTGCAGGTCGACGTTGAGGCCGAGCGAGCGCATTTCCTTGACCAGCACGTTGAACGATTCCGGAATACCGGCCTCGAAGGTGTCGTCGCCACGCACGATCGCCTCGTACACCTTGGTACGGCCGGCGACGTCGTCCGACTTCACGGTCAGCATTTCCTGCAGCGTGTAGGCCGCGCCGTAAGCTTCGAGCGCCCACACCTCCATTTCGCCGAAACGCTGGCCGCCGAACTGCGCCTTGCCGCCCAGCGGCTGCTGGGTGACGAGCGAGTACGGACCGATCGAACGCGCGTGGATCTTGTCGTCCACGAGATGGTGCAGCTTGAGCATGTAGATGTAGCCCACCGTCACCTTGCGATCGAAGGCATCGCCGGTACGGCCGTCATAGACGGTCGACTGGCCCGAAGCGTCCAGGCCCGCGAGCTTCAGCATCTCCTCGATGTCGGTCTCCTTGGCACCATCGAACACCGGCGTCGCGATCGGCACGCCGCGGCTCAAATTGTGGCCGAGTTCAAGCAGCTCGTTGTCGTTGAGCGTCTTGATGGTCTCGTCCTCGCCATAGACCTTCTTCAAGGTTTCCTTCAGCGGCTTGATGTCCTGCTTCGACAGATACGCATCGACCGTCTGGCCGATCCGCTTGCCGAGGCCGGCACAAGCCCAGCCGAGATGCGTCTCGAGGATCTGTCCGACGTTCATGCGCGAGGGCACGCCCAGCGGATTGAGCACGATGTCGGCGTGCGTGCCGTCTTCGAGGAACGGCATGTCCTCGATCGGCACGATCTTCGACACCACGCCCTTGTTGCCGTGACGGCCGGCCATCTTGTCGCCGGGTTGGATCTTGCGCTTCACCGCGACGAAGACCTTGACCATCTTCATCACGCCGGGCGGAAGCTCGTCACCACGCTGAAGCTTCTCGACCTTGTCGAGGAAGCGCTGCTCGAGCCCCTTCTTCGATTCGTCGTACTGCTTCCGCATGGCCTCGATCTCGGCCATCAGCTTGTCGTTCGGCGAGGCGAACAGCCACCACTGCGACTTCGGGTACTCCTCGAGCACCGCGCGGGTGATCTTGGTGTCCTTCTTGAAGCCCTTGGGACCGGCAATGCCCTGCCTCCCTTCGAGAAGCTCGGCAAGACGGTTGTAGACGTTGCGGTCCAGGATCGCCTGCTCGTCGTCGCGGTCCTTGGCCAGACGCTCGATCTCTTCCCGCTCGATCGCCAGCGCACGCTCGTCCTTGTCGACGCCGTGGCGGTTGAACACGCGGACTTCCACGATCGTGCCCTGCACGCCCGGGGGAACGCGCAGCGAGGTGTCGCGAACGTCGGAGGCCTTTTCACCGAAGATGGCGCGCAGGAGCTTTTCTTCCGGCGTCATCGGGCTTTCGCCCTTCGGCGTGATCTTGCCGACCAGGATGTCGCCGGCGCGCACTTCCGCGCCGATGTAGACGATACCGGCTTCGTCGAGGTTCTTCAGCGCTTCTTCCGAGACGTTCGGAATGTCGCGGGTGATTTCCTCAGGTCCCAGCTTGGTGTCGCGGGCCATCACCTCGAACTCCTCGATATGGATCGAGGTGAAGACGTCTTCCTTCACGATCCGCTCGGAGAGCAGGATCGAGTCTTCGAAGTTGTAGCCGTTCCACGGCATGAACGCGACGAGCACGTTGCGGCCGAGCGCGAGCTCGCCGAGATCGGTCGACGGACCGTCAGCGATGATGTCGCCCTTCTTGACGATGTCGCCGACCTTCACCAGCGGACGCTGGTTGATGCAGGTCGACTGGTTGGAACGCTGGTACTTCATCAGCCGGTAGATATCGACGCCCGACTTGGTCGGATCGAGATCTTCCGTGGCGCGGATGACCACGCGGGTCGCGTCGATCTGGTCGATCACGCCCGAACGGCGCGCCGCGATCGCAGCACCCGAGTCGCGCGCAACCACGCCTTCCATGCCGGTGCCGACGAACGGCGCCTCGGCACGAACCAGCGGCACCGCCTGGCGCTGCATGTTCGAGCCCATCAGCGCGCGGTTGGCGTCGTCGTTCTCGAGGAACGGGATCAGCGCCGCGGCGACCGAAACCAGCTGCTTCGGCGACACGTCCATGTAGTCGACCTTGTCGGGCGTCAGCGGCACGACGTCGCGGGTGCCGCTCGCGCGGCAGACCACGAGATCCTCGGTGAAGCGGCCCTTGGCGTCGACGGGCACGTTGGCCTGCGCGACCGAATAGCGGCCTTCTTCCATCGCCGAGAGGTACACGACCTCGTCGGTGACGCGACCATCCTTGACCTTGCGATATGGCGTCTCGACGAAGCCGTACTTGTTCACGCGTGCGAACGTGGCGAGCGAGTTGATCAGGCCGATGTTCGGACCTTCCGGCGTCTCGATCGGGCAGATACGGCCGTAATGCGTCGGATGCACGTCGCGCACCTCGAAGCCGGCGCGCTCGCGGGTCAGACCGCCCGGTCCAAGCGCCGAGAGACGGCGCTTGTGGGTGATTTCGCTGAGCGGGTTGGTCTGGTCCATGAACTGCGAGAGCTGCGAGGAGCCGAAGAACTCGCGCACGGCGGCAGCCGCCGGCTTGGCGTTGATCAGGTCCTGCGGCATGACCGTGTCGATGTCGACCGAGGACATGCGCTCCTTGATCGCGCGCTCCATGCGGAGCAGGCCGATGCGATACTGGTTCTCCATGAGCTCGCCGACCGAGCGCACACGGCGATTGCCGAGATGGTCGATGTCGTCGATCTCGCCCTTGCCGTCGCGCAGGTCCACCAGCGTCTTGATGACGCAGAGGATGTCTTCCTTGCGCAGCGTGCGCTGGGTGTCGGGCGCATCGAGGTCGAGGCGCATGTTCATCTTGACGCGGCCGACCGCGGAGAGGTCGTAACGCTCGGCGTCGAAGAACAGCGACTGGAACATCGCCTGCGCCGAATCCAGCGTCGGCGGCTCGCCCGGACGCATCACGCGGTAGATGTCGAACAGCGCGTCTTCACGCGTCATGTTCTTGTCCGCCGCGAGCGTGTTGCGGATGTAGGCGCCGACATTGACGTGGTCGATGTCGAGCAGCGGCAGCTCCTTGTAGCCCTGCTCGTTGAGGACCTTCAGCGACTTGTCGGTGATTTCCTCACCGGCTTCGGCGTGGATCTCACCGGTCTTCGGGTTGACGAGGTCCTCGGCGAGATAGTTGCCGACGAGTTCCTCATCCGACAGGCGCAGCGCCTTGAGCCCCTTCTCCTGGAGCTGGCGGGCGGCGCGGACGGTGAGCTTCTTGCCGGCCTCGAGCACGACCTTGCCGGTGTCGGCGTCGATCAAATCGTTGATGGTCGAGTAGCCGCGGAAACGGTTGGCGTCGAACGGAACGCGCCAGCCTTCCTTGGTCCGCTTGTAGAGGATCTTCTTGTAGAACGTGGACAGGATCGCCTCGCCGTCGAGGCCGAGGGCGAACATCAGCGACGTCACCGGAATCTTGCGGCGACGGTCGATACGCGCATAGACGATGTCCTTGGCGTCGAACTCGATGTCGAGCCAGGAGCCGCGATACGGGATGACGCGGGCAGCGAACAGCAGCTTGCCCGACGAATGGGTCTTGCCCTTGTCGTGGTCGAAGAACACGCCCGGCGACCGGTGCATCTGCGAGACGATGACGCGCTCGGTGCCGTTGACGATGAAGGTGCCGTTCATCGTCATGAGCGGAATGTCGCCCATGTAGACGTCCTGCTCCTTGATGTCCTTGACCGACTTCGCGCCGGTTTCCTCGTCGATATCGAACACGATGAGGCGCAGCGTCACCTTGAGGGGAGCCGCGAAGGTCATGCCGCGCTGGCGGCACTCGTCGACGTCATACTTCGGCTGCTCGAACTCGTAGCGGACGAACTCCAGCATCGAGGTGCCCGAGAAGTCCGAGATCGGGAACACGGAACGGAACACGGCCTGCAGGCCCTCGTCGAGGCGCCCGCCCGCGGGTTCGTCGACCATCAGGAACTGGTCATAGGACGCCTTCTGAACCTCGATGAGGTTCGGCATCTCGGCGACTTCCTTGATGTGTCCGAAGAACTTGCGAACGCGTTTGCGACCGGTGAATGTCTGCTGCGCCATCGTGGCCTCTCATTTTCGTCGCCCGCTCTGGGCGAACCGTCCGGAACGCGGCTGCCACCGCTCCCCGGGTTGAATTTTCGAACCCGCTTTGGGGGCCGGAGACTCAGTTTCAGGCGGGAATGTCCTGAATCTGTTCTTCAGACCTTCAAAACGCAAAACGACGCGCGGGGCGCTAGCGCGCGCCCGCCCGTCACAACGATCGTCTTCACGGACTGCAAAAGCCCGAAATAGCCTGCTCTCCCAACGGCTTACAGGGAAATCCGGCATCCCTGCCCACCGCGCTTTCGTGCTGCCGACCCGATATGGGGCGACAATAGTGTAGATTCGAGGGTTAAACCCTCAAATCCCCACACATTTTCGTGTTTGGCCTGCGTCGGGACGATCCGTCGCACGCCTTTTGCATCCGGCCCGCCCTTTTGAGGGAGGACCAAGGTCCCGGGCCGCAGCCCGGAACCCTGCCCGTAAGCGTTGCTTACTTGAGCTCGACCTTGGCGCCAGCCTTCTCGATCTGGGCCTTGATCTTCTCGGCTTCTTCCTTGTTCACGCCTTCCTTCAGCGGCTTCGGAGCACCCTCGACGAGGTCCTTTGCTTCCTTCAGGCCGAGACCGGTGATGGCGCGGACTTCCTTGATGACCTCGATCTTCTTCTCGCCGGCCGCGGCGAGAACGACCGTGAACTCGGTCTTCTCTTCCGCCGGAGCGGCGGCAGCGCCACCACCACCCGGAGCAGCCACGGCGACAGCCGCGGCAGCCGAAACGCCCCACTTCTCTTCGAGGAGCTTGGCAAGTTCAGCGGCTTCGAGCACGGTGAGGCTCGAGAGGTCGTCAACGATCTTCTGCAAGTCAGCCATTGTTCAGTTTCCTTAGGTGTAAGTCTGGTTCGGGTTTGAGTTTTGCGAAGGGCGTCAGGCCGCTTCGCCCTTTGAGGCATGAGCCTGGATGACGCGCGCGAGTTTGCCCGCGGGCGCGTTGGCGAGCTGAGCCAGCTTGGTCGCCGGGGCCACAAGCAGGCCGACGATCTTGCCGCGCAGTTCGTCAAGCGACGGCAGCGAGGCAAGCGCCTTCACGCCGTCGACATTCAGGACGGTCTTTCCCATCGAGCCGCCGATGATGACGAACTTTTCGTTCGCCTTGGCGAATTCGATGGCGACCTTCGGCGCCGCTACCGGATCGTTCGAAGTGGCGATCACGGTCGGCCCCTTCAGCATGGGGCCGATGGCAACGACGTCAGTGCCTTCAAGAGCAATTTTGGCGAGACGGTTCTTCGAGACCTTCACCGAGGCACCCGCCTGCTTCATCTGCTGACGCAGCTTCTGCATCTGGGCGACGGTGAGGCCGGAATATTGAGCAACGATCGCGACGCTCGTGGTCTTGAAGACCCCGTTGAGCTGTTCGACCGCCTCTTTCTTTGCCGCTCGTTCCACAGCAAGCTCTTTCCGGTTGGCGGTCATCGCGAAAGCGGGACCGCCGGGTTGCACCCATCGTCCCGCCCAAACTTGAACCTCGGGGCAAAAACCCTTCGGACACGCCGGGCAAGACGACAATTCAAAGCCTGCCCTCCGGGAGCCCAAAGGGCCCACGGCGTGTCGAGGTCCGAACCAAACTCCTTTCGCGACCACCCTAAAGTGGAAAGCGAAGTGAAATCCGGTCTTCACCCGTCTATGCAGGCCATGCGATTAAGCCGTTGGAAAATCGAAACTTCCCGCGGGCGCCTGCAGTCTTGGACAGGACAAGGCCAGCCGGCGAACCGCCTGACCTCTGCCCGCATCCTCACCAAACCGATGGATTTTCCTTCCTTTTCGGGCAAATCCTTGCGGACGTCCTGAAAAGGAATGATCTCCTGCGCGTCGGTTTTCGGAATGCGTGCACGGACGCGCCAGCCGGGGCCGGCACGTCCGGAGGCGGTTCTTTAACCGCTCTCTGCCGGATTGCCAAGAGCAAAATTCGCACCAGTTCCAATCCGTTGCCATCAAGGCTTGATCCGGGCCGACAAGCGTCGATTCAGGCCGATTTGACCCCGTACGGCAGCGGCTTGCCCGCGAAAAACGCGCTGAGATTGGCCAGGACGCAGCTCTGCATGGCGACGTGCGATTCGAGGGTGTGGCCACCGATATGGGGGGCGAACACCACATTGGGGAGCGCCGTCAGGGCGCCCGGGGCGTGCGGTTCCTTTTCGAAGACGTCGAGACCGGCACCCGCAATGGTCTTGTCGGTCAGCGCGGCGACCAGGGCCTTCTCGTCGATGACCGAGCCGCGGGAGATGTTGACGACATAGCCGTCCGCGCCGAGGCGCTTGAGGATATCGGCATTGACCACGTGCTGGGTCTCGGCCCCTGCCCGCACCGCGATCATCAGCACGCTGCACCAATCGGCGAGCGCTTCCAGCGACGGAAAATATTGATAGGGCAGATCGTATTTGGTGCGGCTGAAATAGCCGACCTCGCTCTCGAAGGCGGCGCAGCGCGCGGCGATCTTGCGGCCGATCTCGCCCATGCCGTAGATGCCGATGCGGCGGCCGGGCATGCCGGCCTGCGGGCGCATCATCGGCGACTGTTTTGACGCAGCCCAGTCGCCGCTGCGGACATATTGATCAGCGACCAGCAGCCGGCGGGTCGTCGCCAGCATCAGGGTCATCGCGATATCTGCGACCGAGGCGGCGTTGGCACCGGGGCTGTGGCCGACCGCGATGTTGCGCGCGGCGGCCGCTTTCAGGTCGACGCCGTCATAGCCGGTGCCGTAGCAGACGATGGCGCCAAGCTTCGGAAACAGGTCCATCGCCTCCGCCCCGAGCGGCGAGCCGCCCGCTGTCAGCAGCGCGCGGATGCCGCCGAGCTCGTCCGGGGGAAACACCTCCGTGGCCTGCTTGCCACCGGTGTCGAGCAACTCGAACCGCTCGGCGAAGCGCGCCATCATCGTCTTGGGAAAACGCGAGTAGACCAGGACCTTGTCAGCCATTGTTCTTGTTTCCGGTGAGTGCCGCCACAAACGACGAGGGGCGGAATCGGTTGCCCAATTCCGCCCCTCGCCTCATGCAATTTCCAGACTTACCCTAGGCAAGCCTTAGCCGAGAATCGTACCCGGCTCGACCTTCACGCCGGGGCCCATGGTCGAGGACACCGCAACGCGCTGGATGTAGGTGCCCTTGGAGCCAGCCGGCTTCGCCTTCGAGACCGCATCGGCCAGAGCCTTGATATTCTCGACCAGCTTCTCCTCGGAGAACGAGGCCTTGCCGACGCCGGCCTGCAGGATGCCGGCCTTCTCGACGCGAAACTCGACCGAGCCGCCCTTGGCGCCCTTCACCGCACCGGTGACGTCCATGGTCACGGTGCCGATCTTCGGGTTCGGCATCAGGCCGCGCGGGCCGAGCACCTTACCGAGACGGCCGACCAGCGGCATCATGTCGGGGGTGGCGATGCAGCGGTCGAAATCGATCGTGCCTTCCTGCACCTTCTGGACCAGGTCTTCGGCGCCGACGACGTCGGCACCTGCAGCCTTGGCCTCGTCAGCCTTGGCACCGCGGGCGAACACGCCGACGCGGAGCGTACGGCCAGTGCCGTTCGGCAGGGTCACGACGCCGCGGACCATCTGATCGGCGTGACGCGGATCGACGCCGAGATTGATCGCGACCTCGATGGTCTCGTCGAACTTCGCCTTGGCGCGTTCCTTGACCATCTTGATGGCGTCCGCGAGGGGGTAAAGCTTTTCGCGGTCAATGCCTTCGCGGGCTTTGTTCAAACGCTTTCCGATTGCCATTGCCGATTACCCCGCAACTTCCAGACCCATCGAACGGGCGGAGCCCTCGACCATCTTCATGGCCGATTCGATGGTGTCGCAATTCAGGTCCTTCATCTTCTTCTCGGCGATCTCGCGCACCTGCGCCTTCGTCACCTTGCCGGCCTTGTCACGGCCCGGCGCCTTCGAGCCGGACTGGATCTTGGCGGCCTGCTTGAGGAAGTAGGACATCGGCGGCGTCTTCATCTCGAAGGTGAAGGAACGGTCCGCATAGATGGTGATGATCACCGGGATCGGGGTGTTCTTCTCTTCCTTCTGGGTC
The DNA here is from genome assembly GCF_014529705.1 of Bradyrhizobium campsiandrae. Lineage (GTDB taxonomy): Bacteria > Pseudomonadota > Alphaproteobacteria > Rhizobiales > Xanthobacteraceae > Bradyrhizobium > Bradyrhizobium campsiandrae. The sequence continues at coordinate 36,663 of NZ_JAANIH010000041.1, read as the reverse complement.
TGGGCGTTGAACGCCTTGCAGAACTCCATGATGTTGAGACCGCGCTGACCGAGCGCGGGACCGATCGGGGGCGAGGGATTCGCCGCACCGGCCGGGACCTGAAGCTTCAGGTATCCGGTCACTTTCTTTGCCATGTATCACTCCTGTTGTGCCGGCTGACGCCGGCGGTTTCAGGTTCGTGGTCTGGGTCGGAGGCGGCTGGCAACCGCCCTCTCCCTCCCACGGCCTCTCTTTGCCGGAAGCCTCTCGGCCTCCCGCGCTACCCGATCAGACCTTCTCGACCTGACCGAATTCCAGTTCGACCGGCGTGGCGCGGCCGAAGATCGACACGGCGACCTTCACGCGCGAGCGCGCCTCGTCGATTTCCTCGACCACACCCGAGAACGAGGCGAATGGGCCATCGGCCACGCGCACGTTCTCGCCGATCTCGAACGACACCGACGCCTTCGGCCGTTCCACGCCCTCTTGCACCTGGTGCAGGATGCGCATGGCCTCGGATTCCGAGATGGGCATCGGCTTGTTTTCGGCGCCCAGGAAACCCGTGACCTTCGGGGTGTTCTTGATCAGGTGGAACGCCTCGTCGGTCAGCTTCATCTTGACCAGCACGTAGCCCGGGAAGAACTTGCGCTCGGCGTCGATCTTGCGGCCGCGGCGCACTTCCGTGACCTTCTCGGTCGGAACCAGCACCAGCTCGAACAGATCCTCGAGCCCGCGCTGCTTGGCCTGCTCGCGGATCGACTCGGCGACCTTCTTCTCGAAGTTCGAATAGGCGTGGACGATGTACCAGCGCTTGTCGGACGATTGGGTTGCGGCGGCTGTTGCCATCAGTGAATGCCCAAAAGGAAGGTGATGAGGTAGCGGATGATCTGGTCGGCGGCGAAGAAGAAGATCGAGGCCACGGCGACCATGACGAACACCATGATGGTGGTGATCGTGGTCTCACGACGGGTCGGCCAAGTGACCTTGGCGGTCTCCGAGCGCACTTCCTGCAAGAACTTGAACGGGCTGACTGCCATCGTTTGAGACGCCAATAAGGATTTCGGGGATCCGAACAGCCGCCTGGGGCCCAGCCCTCTGTCTCGAAGGATGAGCCGGAAAACCGGGCTCTGATGTTCGGGGGATTTCAAAGCCGCGCCGGAAATCCGCGTTTAACGGGCCGGCTGCGAGTGCGGGGTATCTACTGCGGATGGGGCCAAAGGTCAAGGTGTGGACGGGACGCGCCCAGTCGGCCGGCGTCGCCGGTAGGCAGATCGGAATAGTTCGGGATCAAGGGGTTAGCCAGCGGATGCGCTGGCAGGAGTGGCAGGGCTCGAACCTGCGACCCCCGGTTTTGGAGACCGGTGCTCTACCAATTGAGCTACACTCCTACGGACCCTTGCGTCGCCGCCGGATCAGGGGCGCTTTCAAGCACAGGGGACGGCTCGAATGCAAGGACGGATTGCAAGGGTGAAGCGCGCTGGCTTGCCTTGTTTATACCGCGACTTCTGGGCCACTCTTCGCTTCCGATAATAAATGTGCCCCCCGGGAGTGAACATGACCGCCGCCCCTCGCCTCTCGACCACGTCGAAAACCCCGCCGATCCCCGAAGCCAAGCCGGAAATGATCGGCCTGTCGCGCCCTCGGCTCCAGGCGATGTCGGAGGCGTTCAAGCGCGAAATCGACAAGGGAACCGTGCCCGGCGTGACGGTGCTGGTGGCCCGCCGTGGTCAGGTCGGGTGGTTCGAGGCGCTCGGCAGGCAGAGCCCCGCGGGCCCGGCGATGGCGCCGGATTCGATCTTCCGGATCTTCTCGATGACCAAGCCGATCGTCTCGGTCGGAATCATGGCGCTGGTCGAGGACGGCCACCTGCTCCTCGGCGACCCCGTCGCCAAGTTCATCCCGGAATTCGCGGAGCAGAAGGTCGGCGTCGTCAGCGGCGGCAAGCTGGAACTGGTTCCGCCGAAGCGGCCGATGACGGTGCAGGACCTGCTCCGCCACACGTCTGGTTTAACGTATGAGCACCAGGGCGACGGCCCCGTGCACAAGCTCTACCAGGAGTCCCGCGTCCGCAGCCGCAAGATCACCAATGCCGAACACGCCGCGCTGGTCGCGAGCTTCCCGCTGGTCTGCCACCCCGGCGACGAGTTCAACTACAGCCGCTCCACCGACATCCTCGGCCGCATCATCGAGATCGTCAGCGGCAAGTCGCTCGGCGCCTTCCTCACCGAGCGCATCCTCGCGCCACTGCAAATGAGCGAAACCGGCTTCTCGACCTCCGAGGCCAACGCCGCCAGGCTCGCCCAGCCATTCGAAACCGATCCCTGGACCGGCGACAAGGTCGCGCTGTTCAACATGCTCGAGCATCCGGTGATGGAATCAGGCGGCGGCGGCCTGGTCTCCACCACGATGGACTACGCCCGTTTCGCGCTGATGCTGCGCAATGGCGGCACGCTCGACGGCACCAGGATCATCGGCCGCAAGACGCTGGAGTTGATGGCCTCCGATCATCTCGGGCCGCATGTCGTGACCAACGGCACGCTGCTGTCGCCCAGCCACGGCTTCGGTCTCGGCTTTGCCGTGCGCCGCGAGGCCGGCATCGCCCCCTTCCCCGGCAGCGTCGGCAACTATTTCTGGAGCGGCATTGCCGGCACGTTCTTCTGGATCGATCCGAAGGAGGATCTGTTCGCGGTGTTCATGAGCCAGGGCCCGGGACAGCGCGATTTTACACGGACCTTGGTGCGGGATCTGGTTTACGCGGCAGTGGATTGAGACGCGTGCCGCGGCTCTGCGGAGCAGCGTTTCACGCTGCACCGCGTCCGGGACACGAGAGATCAACTGATCGTCGCGCCGCCGTCGATGACCATGGTCTGGCCGGTCATGAAGTCGCCGGCCTTCGAGCCCAGGAATACGGCTGCGCCCGCGATCTCGTCGGGGATGCCGATGCGCAAGAGCGGCGAGCGCGCGGTCGAGGCTTTCAGATTCTCCGGATTGTCCCACAGCGCCTTGGCAAAATCGGTCTTGATCAGGCCGGGCGCGATGCAGTTCACGCGGATATTGTGCTTGCCGTATTCGCAAGCGAGGTTCCGCGCGAGCTGCATGTCGGCGGCTTTCGAGATCGCATAGGCGCCGAGGATGGTTGAGCCCTTCAATCCACCGATCGACGACACGATGATCACCGAGCCGTCCTTGCGCTCGATCATCTGGGGCACCACCATCGAGATCAGCCAGTTGTTGGCGACGATGTTGTTGTCGAGAATCTTGCGGAATTGATCGTCGGAGATGCCGGCGAGCGGACCGTAATACGGGTTCGAGGCCGCGTTACAGACCAGCACGTCAATCTTGCCGAAGGCGCGGTTGCTCTCGTCGACGAGGTTCTGCAAATTCTCCTTCGAGGAGATGTTGGCGGCAATGGCCACCGCCGTGCCCTTGCCGAACCTGTCGTTGATGTCCTTGGCGACCTGCTCGCAGACGTCGGCCTTGCGCGAGGAGATCACGACCTTGGCGCCGTGCTCGGCCATGCGCTCGGCGATCGCAAGCCCGATGCCGCGCGTCGAGCCGGTAATGACGGCGACTTTTCCCTTCATGTCGAACAAGGTCATGCTTTCCTCCCAGATTGATGTTCGTATTCACTTCGAGATTCCGGGCCCCGGCCCCGCGGGCCGTCCGGAATAACGGCGGAACTCACGCGAGCTTCTTCACTTCCGGCCCGGACGGCTGATGCAACTCGGCATGCGCATCATCGGCGATCCAGGGCTGCTGGTTCACCATCGGCAGCCGCCAGACGCTGCGCGCGGGGCTGGCGAAATAATCGAGCCGCGTGATCGAGACATTGTCGATGTCGAACGACAGCGCCTTCTCGACCTGGCCATCCAGCGCGAGGCCGATCGCCGCCTTGATGGTGCCGCCATGCGCAACCGCAATCACGTCCTGTCCGGCCGCCTCATTGTTGATCCGCTCGATCGTCCGACGCGCCCTGTTATAGAGATCCATGAAGCTCTCGCCGCCGGGCGCGGGCTCGTTGATGTCGGCGAACCAGCTCGAACCGACGGGACGGCTGGCGATAAAGGCAGCGCGATTCATGCCCTGCCATTTTCCGAGATTCTGTTCGGCAAGGTCGGCTTCCCACGTCATCGAGTCAGGCTTTGGGTAGCCCGCCGCCCAGATCGCTTCCGCGGTCTGATGCGTGCGCATCAGATTGCTCGAATACCAGACCGCCTTGCGCGGCAGCACCTTGGCAACCGCATTGAACACGTAAGTGTCGCTGGTGTCGCAGGGAAGATCGCTCTGTCCGTAGATGTTGCCACCGTCATTGCGCACGGGGGCGTGACGAACCCACCACCAGCGCGTCGTGATCACATCAGGCTTGTCTGCGGTTGCCATTGAAGCCCTTCCATCTCGTGTGATGTCGCTGTACGTCAGGTGTGAACGCGTCTCAAGACACTTTGCCGTTTGAAATTCTGTTTGAAATTCCGTCGCGCGGCAAGCGTCGCGCGAGAACCAAAAGGGAGAAACGCATGGGCCGCCTGCAAGGCAAATCCGTCATCATCACCGGCGCTGGCAGCGGCATCGGCCGCGCGGCTGCGCACCTCTTCACCAAGGAAGGCGCAAAACTGATTGCCGTCGATCGCACCGAGGCGGTGAAGGAGACGGTGGACGAGATCAAGAAGGCCGGCGGCGTTGCGGAAGCGATGCTCGCCGATGCCGGTTCCGAGAAGGACGTCATCGCCGTCATCGACAAGGCGGTGAAGACGCATGGCCGGCTCGACGTGATCTGGGCCAATGCCGGCATTTCCGGCGGGCTCATTCCGCTCGGCGAGCAGACCGTCGAACATTGGCAGGAGGTGCTGCGCGTCAATCTGATCGGGCCGTTCCTCGCCGTGAAGCATGCGATGCCGCACATGGTGAAGCAACAGTCCGGCGCGATCGTGCTCACTGCATCCGTCGCGGGCCTCAAGGCCGGCGCCAGCGGGCACCCCTATGCCGCGAGCAAGGCCGGCGTGATCAGCCTCGTGCAAACCACCGCCTACTCGCTCACCGGCACCGGCGTTCGCATCAACGCGGTGTGCCCCGGCCTGATCGAAACCGGCATGACCAAGCCGATCTTCGACCGCGCGAAAGAGCGCGGCACCCAGGACAAGATCGGCCAGCTCAATCCGCTCAAGCGCCCCGGCCAGCCGCACGAGCTCGCCGCGATGGGATTGTTCCTGGCCAGCGACGAAGCGTCGTATGTGAATGGCCAGGCATTCCCGGTCGATGGCGGCCTCACGGCGTCGATGCCGTATACGGGAAAGCCGGTCTGACACTGTCTCGAGTCCCGGACGCGCTGCAGCGTCTTACGCTGCTGCGCTACGTCCGGGGCACGATCTCGCGTTTTGGGCACACCTGCATCAATATCGTCATTGCGAGCGCAGCGAAGCAATCCAGAATCTTTCCACGGATGCATTTCTGGATTGCTTCGCTGCGCTCGCAATGACGGAGTACGCGGTGGGCAGCGTCGCTATATTCATTTCGCATTTCCATCGCAGACACGCATTCGCATCCTCGCGGCTCATCTCGCCGAGCTTTGCTAACTCGCCCGCCGGCGGGTGGGGCCAAATCTCGTAAGTCTGTGTGATTTGCCTGACCAGCCGTCACATTGGTATGGTTCCTGCAGGCAACTTCAGCCTCTGCAATCCCCTGACAAGACTGTGACAATGCCAAGCTCAAGACCCGACCGTATTCGCAAGCTGCTCGCCGACCTCGTCTCGTTCGACACGATCAGCGATCGCACCAACCTGCCCTTGATCGCGCATATCGAGAGCTACCTCGCCGGCTTCGGCATCGGCTTCGAGCGCATCACCGACGTAACCGGCGAGAAAGCCTCGCTCTGGGTGACGATCGGCCCCGAGGATCGGCCGGGCTATGTCCTGTCGGGCCATACCGACGTCGTGCCGGTCGTGGGCCAGGATTGGAGCCATGATCCCTTCAAGCTGGTCGAGCGCGACGGCAAGCTCTTTGGCCGCGGCACCACCGACATGAAGGGCTTTGTCGCGGTGTGCCTTGCGATGGTGCCGGAGATGCTCGAAGCGAAGCTGAATACGCCGATCCATCTTGCGATCTCCTATGACGAGGAGATCGGCTGCGTCGGCGTCCGCCCGATGCTTCGCGAGGTCGCCAAGAAGAAGGTACGGCCGCTCGGCGCCTTCATCGGCGAGCCGACCGAGATGAAGGTCATCATCGGCCACAAGGGCAAGCACGGCGTACGTGCGACCTTCCACGGCCTCGCCCGCCATTCCTCGATCGCGCCCGACGGCGTCAACGCGATCGAATATGCCGCCGAGTTGATCACCGAGATCCGCCGCCGCGCCGTGAAGCTTGCGGGCGAAGCCGAGCGCAACAGCCTTTACGACGTGCCGCACTCGACGCTGCTGACCAGCATCGTCCATGGCGGCGCGGCGCTGAACATCGTGCCCGATACCTGCACGGTGGATTTCGAATGCCGCGGCATCGGCATCACCGAATCCAGGGAGGTGACGGATGCGATCGTCGCCTGGGCCAAGGCCGAGCTTGAGCCGGCGATGAAGGCGAGACACCCCGAATGCGGCATCGATTTCGAGGAGATCCTCGATTACCCCGCCCTCGACACCAGGGCCGATGCGGCGATCGTGACGCTGGCCAAGAGCCTTGCGGGCCGGAACGACCACGCCAAGGTCGCCTTCGGCACCGAAGCGAGCTTGTTCGCCAGCATGGCCGACATCCCCTCCGTGGTGATCGGCCCTGGCGCGATCGCGCAGGCGCACACGCCGGATGAGTTCGTGGAGATGGCCGAGCTGGAGAAATGCGCGGGCTTCGTGGAGAAGCTGATCGCGCATTGTGCGAAGACATAGGCGACGCTGCCGCAGGCAGTGGACCGCGCCTCATCGCTCCTGCAAGGCCAGCCGCACGCCGACAGCGCAGTAGATGGTCCCGACCACTTTGCCCTGCCACTTCACCACAGCAGGATGGCGGCGCAGGAGAGAGCCAAGGCGGCCCGCGCCAACGGCAAACACGACCGTGCTGACGAGGCCGAGCAGCACGAAGACAATGCCGAGGGTCGCGAGTTGAAGCGCGGTCGAGCCGTGCTCCGGCCGTACGAATTGCGGCAGGAAGGCGAGGAAGAACAGCGCCGTCTTGGGATTGAGCACCTCGGTCAGCACAGCCTGCCGGAAGGCGCGGCCCGCGCTGATGGCAGGCACACCGCCGTTCAGCTCGACCGGAGCCTTGTCGAGCATGGCGCGAATGCCGAGATAGATCAGGAACGCCGCGCCGGCATATTTGACGATGCTGAACAGCAGCGCCGACGTCGCAACAATGGCCGACAAGCCGACAATCGCCATCGATGTGTGGATCAAGTCCCCCGCCGCAATCCCCGCTCCCGTCGCGATACCGACCTTTGTGCCGGAGCTTGCCGCCCGTGCCATGGTGAGCAGCGTCGCCGGACCCGGAATGAAAACGAAGCCGAGCACGATGACGATGTAGGTGACAAGGGTGGCGTGGTCGATCATGGGCGGCGGCTCCGAAGGCGTATCAGTGCAGAAGGCTGAACGATGGCGAATAGTCCACCGGCACGAGCAGGCGGTCCTCGATTTGCCCTACCATGAGTCCGTGCTCGGCGTGAGTGACCCGCTTGATCTCGGCCCACTCGGCGTCCGCCATGAAGGCCGACCATGCCGACGTCTTGGTTGCCTCGTCCGGCCACTCCAGCAGATAGGCGAACTCGGTGCGATCACCGGACTTTGTGTCCCACATCGCCACGATCTGAAAGCCATACTTGGTGCGCATGATGCGCGCGGCATGGTCGCGAAAACGGGGCGTGGAAGGCAGCCTTGTTCTTTTCGAAGATTTCGTAGATGCGCAGTTGCTGGATCATGATTGGTCTCCTTGGGGAGGAGATATGGTCGGAGGCCGCGGTGTCAAACCAGGGACTAGGTGGCGGCACAGCGCTGCGGGCGTTTGCGCATCCTATTGTTGCGCGGCGCGAACGGCGGATTATGCTCCGCTAATCCGCCCTACGGCACCGGCGCGAATTGCGGGTCTCGTATTCCGCCTCCTCGTCATTGCGAGCGCAGCGAAGCAATCCAGACTGCCGCCGCGGGAAAATTCTGGATTGCTTCGCTGCGCTCGCAATGACGGAGTGTGTGGCGACAGCACCGCTCCAAGCGCGGCCGTCAGCCGCGCTCTTCGCTCTTCCTACACCGCGCCCGCCTTCTGCGCGTAGTCCCAGGATGCCTTCGACAGCGGCACGGTGCGCTTGGCTGACTCCAGCGCCTTGGCGTTGGCGGCGGTGCCGTCGCGGACGCGGCCGGCGATGCCTTGGGTGATGCCGGCGAGGCGGAACAGATTGTAGGCGAAATACCAGTTGAGGTCAGGCACCGTCATCTTGGTGACGTTGCAATAGATCTGGGCGGCCTCTTCCAGGCTCGGGATGTTGAGCGCCTTCAAATCTGCGCCCTCGAGGCCCGGCATGATCCACTGCATCAGGAGGTAGGTGAAGTCGGCCATGGGATCGCCGAGCGTCGACAGCTCCCAGTCGAGCACGGCCTGCACGCGCGGTTCCGTCGCGTGGAAAATCATGTTGTCGAGCCGATAGTCGCCATGGACGATCGAGACCCGCGCCTGCTCCGGCACGGTCTTGGGCAACCATTCGGCGACCTTCTCGAACTCCGGAATGTGCTGGGTCTCGGAGGCGCGATATTGCTTGGTCCAGCGATCGATCTGCCGCGCAAAGTAATTGCCGGGCTTGCCGAAATCGCCGAGACCGATCGCGACTGGGTCGTACATATGGAGCTTGGCCAGCGTCTCGATCTTGCTGGTGAAGATTTTCCGGCGCGCATCGTTGTCCTGGCTCGGCAGCGTCGGATCCCAGAACACGCGCCCCTCTTCCATCGACATGATGTAGAAGGCAGCGCCGATGACGCTGTCGTCCTGGCACAGCGCATAGGCATGCGCGACCGGGAAACCCTGCTTTCCAAGCGCTGCGATGACGCGGTACTCACGATCGACCGCATGCGCCGACGGCAGCAGCTTGCCGAACGGCTTTCGGCGCATCACGTAAGAGCGCTTCGGCGTGTTGAGCCGGTAGGTCGGATTGGACTGGCCGCCCTTGAACTGCAGCACGACCAGCGGGCCTTCGAAGCCTTCGACGTGCTCGCGCATCCAGGCCTCGAGCCTGAGCTCGTCGAAGCGATGACGCTCCTCGACCGGCTTGGTGCCCGAGAACTCTTCGTCTTTCCTGACGCCGTCAGCCACGGTGACGCTCCCTCTTCAGTCCGAACATGATCCTAATCGGTAACCGCTGACGCACTTGCGTCAAGCGGTCATTGCCGAATGCGGATCATGCCCGTGTCGTTTCTTCAAGTCGGAAGCGCCGCGCAGCCCTCCCGCTTAGTGCTTGGGAGAGTTGGCATACTTCCGAACTTCGAGCCGTGCAATGGCGCGATTGTGCACCTCGTCCGGACCGTCGGCGAGACGCAGGGTGCGGATGTGGGCGTAGTCCTTGGCAAGGCCGGCATCATCGGAAACGCCGGCGCCGCCGAACGCCTGGATCGCCTCGTCGATGATCTTCAGCGCCATGTTGGGCGCTGCGACCTTGATCATGGCGATCTCGGCCTGCGCGGTCTTGTTGCCGACCTTGTCCATCATGTCGGCGGCCTTGAGGCACAGCAGACGCGTCATTTCGATGTTGGTGCGGGCTTCGCCGATGCGCTGCTCCCACACCGAGTGTTCAACGATCTTCTTGCCGAAGGCGGTGCGCGAGGAAAGCCGCTTCACCATCTTCTCCAGCGCCTCTTCGGCCTTGCCGATGGTGCGCATGCAGTGATGAATACGGCCGGGGCCGAGGCGGCCCTGCGCGATCTCGAAGCCGCGGCCTTCGCCGAGCAGGATGTTCTCCTTCGGAACGCGCACATTCTCGAGCAGCACCTGGGCATGGCCGTGCGGCGCGTCATCGAAGCCGAACACGGGCAGCATCTTCTCGACCTTGATGCCTGGCGTGTCGAGCGGAACCAGGATCTGCGACTGCTGCTGATGCTTGGCCGCGTTGAAATCGGTCTTGCCCATCAGGATCGCGATCTTGCAGCGGGGATCGCCGACGCCGGACGACCACCATTTGCGGCCGTTGATGACGTAGTGATCGCCGTCCTTCTCGATCCGGGTCTCGATGTTGGTCGCGTCGGACGAGGCCACCGCCGGTTCGGTCATCAGGAAGGCGGAGCGGATCTCGCCGTCCATCAGCGGGCGCAGCCATTTGCGCTTCTGCTCCTTGGAGCCGTAGCGGATGAACACTTCCATGTTGCCGGTGTCGGGCGCCGAGCAGTTGAAGACTTCCGAGGCCCAGGTGATGCGGCCCATCTCTTCCGACAGCAGGGCATATTCGAGATTGGTCAATCCCGCACCGCGGAATTCGTCGTCCTCATGCTCGCTCGGCGGCATGAACATGTTCCAGAGGCCTTCCGCCTTGGCCTTCTTCTTGAGGTCTTCGAGAACAGGAATCACCTTCCAGCGGTCGCCGCTCTTGTCCTGCTGATCGTAGATCGGCACCGCCGGACGCACATGCTTGGCCATGAAGGATTGCACGCGCTCGAGCCATTCCTTCTGCTTGGGCGACATATCGAAGTCCATGGGACGCTCCTCGTCTCTCTTTGCGATCTCGTTTTGCGCCGGACTGTCCTCCCGCCTCGCTCTGCCCGCAAGCGCGAATGCGCCCCCTGCGAGACCTCGGAACCGGCTCGCCTATTGCGAACGAGTTGCGATTGCGGATTGACTTTGTCCGGCCTTCAAACGATAGTTTCATACAAGTGTTTGAATTGCAACTCCCTCCCCTGAGGGCATCCATGGCCAGCGATCATACGAGGTCTGCCATTCTCGCCGCCGCCGAACGGCTCTATGCCGATCGCGGCTTCGGCGACGTCACGCTGCGCGACATCGTCGCGGAGGCCAACGTCAATCTGGCCGCGGTGAACTACCATTTCGGTTCGAAGGACGAACTGATCGCGGAATTATTCGTGACCCGCTCGATCGCGACCAACCGCGAGCGCCTGCGCGAGTTGAAGGCCGCGGAGGAAGCAGGCGGCGGCCGCGCACCGATCGAGGTGATCCTGCGGGCGCTGGTCGGGCCGACCTTGCGTGGATGCCTCGGGCCGGAAAACCAGCGTTCCACCGCGGCGCGCTTCATGATCCGCGCCTCGATCGAATCCGTGCCGCCGATCCGCCGCATCAAGAACCGCGAGATCGATCATTTGCGGAAATTCGCCGGCGCGATGCGCCGTTCCCTGCCCGACCGCAGCGACGTCGACATCTATTGGGGACTCAACTTCGCGCTCGCCATGGCGCACCACACCATCCGCGAAAGCGAGCGCCTGACAAAGCTGTCGGAAGGCCAATGCGACCTCGACGACGTCGAGGACGTGGTCGCGCGCGTCGTCAGCGTCGCGACCATGGCGCTGACGATGGCGAAGGCCGAGACCAAGGCGCCCTCACGGCTCGCGGCACGATAGCGGTTCACAGCATCGCGATGCAGTCGATCTCGATGTCGAAAGGCCCGGTCCATTCGGGGATGCAGACGAAGATCCGCGCCGGCGGCTGTTCCGGAAAGTAACGCGCATAGATCGCGTTGAAGACGGGGAAGTGTTTGGCCGAGGTGCAGTAGACGTTGCACTTCATGACGTTGTCGAGCGAGGCGCCGGCCGCGTGAAGGCACAGCTTCAACTGCTCCATGATCAATTCGCTCTGGCGCTCGATCGGCACCGCTGCGATCTCGCCCGTCTCGGGATCGAACGGCGGCAGGCCGGAGACGAAGATCATGTTGCCGGCGCGCGTCACGGGCGAAGCCGGCGCCTTCCAGCGATCGAGATAGGTCGAGACAGGTTCGACGCGAAGCGCTTCGCGTTTCATGGGCCACTCCTTCGGTTCAAGCGGGACGGCTGCCAGGCTACGCCGTTATGCAGCCGGCATGTTTCGCCAGAGCTCGAAGTGTGGTTGCGGGGGTCAGCCCCGGTGCGGCATCTCCTCGGCCTCTTCCTTGGCGAGCAGCAGCAGCATCTCGATGCCCATGTCGCCTTCCTGCGGCGAACGGATGAACTTGATTTCCTCGGCGCTTTGCCGCAGCGCGGCAATGATGGCGACAGCCTGGTTGGCCGTTGCCGCCTCTGTCGCCAGAATGGCCTTCTGGTCCTTGGCCTGGAACCCGATCGTGTAGGACATCCATTTCCCTCCCGGAGCAAGTGGAGGGATCGAATCAGAGTCGGACGCGAAGCGGAAGCCTGTGCGACTACGGACCGGGATTATCTGGGGATTGCGCGCAAGCCTCGCGCAAGGCCGCGAGATCGTCATGCTTCCGTTACATGCTGGCGGGCCGACCCGCGCGCGGACGAGAAGGAAAGCGCTAGATGATCCCCTGCTGCTTCAGCGCCTCGATTTTCTCCGCATCATAGCCGAGCTTGCCGCCGAGCACTTCCTGCGTGTGCTCGCCGAGCAGCGGCGGGGCGCGGTAAGTCTCGATCGGCGTCTCCGAAAGGGTCAGCGCGTTGCGGATCAGCGACAGGTCGGGCTGGAACGGATGGTCGACCTTCACCCGCATGCCGCGGGACTGCACGTGCGGATCGGAGAACACCTGCTCGAAATTGTTGATCGGGCCCGAGGGCACGCCGGCCTCCTCCAGCTTCTCCAGCCAATAGGCCACCGGCTGCTTCAGGAACAGGCCGGCGAAGATCGCCATGATCTCCTTGCCGTGCACGACGCGGTCGTTGTTCTTGACGAAGCGCGGATCGCTGGCGAGTTCCGGCGCACCGAGCACGGCGCAGGTCTTCCGGAACTGGCCGTCATTGCCGACCACCACCATCAGCTCGCCGTCGGTGCAGCGGAAGACGCCGGCCGGCATGCCGCCATTGCCCCAGGTGCCGCGGCGCGGCGGGATCTTGCCGTTGACGAGATAGATCTGCAGCCAGTGGCTGAGCGAGGCGATCACGGTGTCGAACAGGCAGACGTCGAGATGCTGCCCGACGCCGCCATTGGCGTCGCGATTGTAGAGCGCCGAGAGAATCCCGATCGAGGCGTTCATGCCGGTCATGTAATCGACGATGGAGGGACCGACCTTCATCGGGCCCTCCCCGGGTTCGCCGTCGATATGGCCGGTGACGCTCATCAGGCCGCCCATGGCCTGGAGGATCGCGTCATAGCCGGCGCGCGGCGCGTAAGGCCCGGTCTGGCCGAAACCGGTCACCGAGCAATAGATGATTTTTGGGTTGATCGCCTTGATGGTCTCGTAGTCGAGGCCGTAGCGCTTGAGATCGCCGACCTTGTAGTTCTCCATGAACACGTCGGCGTCCTTGGCGAGCTCACGGATGATCGCCTGCCCCTCGGGCTTGGCGATGTTGACGGTGACCGACTTCTTGTTGCGGTTGGCGCAGAGATAGAACGAATTGTTATTGTTGGCCTTGCCCTCGGGATCGGTCAGGTAAGGCGGGCCGAAGGCGCGCGCGTCATCGCCGGTACCGGGCCGCTCGATCTTGATCACTTCGGCGCCGAGATCGCCCAGCATCTGGGCCGACAGCGGCCCGGCGAGCACGCGCGTGAGGTCAAGGATCTTGATGCCTGAGAGCGGCAGGGCCGACATGTCGATTTCCTCCGGGGAACTGGATCTTGAACTGGATCTTGGCGCTGTGCCCAAGGCCGTGCGCTTCCTGCGGATACACCATTTTGGTGTCCCGAGCACTGCACTGGCGGCATACGGCCATCCCTGCCCCGGCGGCTGACGCAGTCCCGCGGCGACGAATTCCACGCCGCGAATAACACCTCAGGTCGCGGCGACCGCAGCCAATCGCGGACGTCGCCGCCCGAGCATCATCAGGATCAGCACCGTCGCACAGGAAATCACCAGCGTCAGGCCAAGCGCGCCGCGGCTGCCGAACTGGGTGAGCAGGCCGGCGAGCAGCGGCGGCGAGATCGCGGAGGCGAGATTGAGCGGCAATGCGATCATCGACATCGCCTTGGCGAATTCGGCCTGGTCGTAGAACACGAGCGGGATCGTCGCTCGCGCCACCGCCATGGCGCCGCTGCCCGCGCCATAGAGCAGGATGAAGGTCGCCACCGCCCAGGTCGCGCCCTCGCTCAGCATCAGCAGCATCATGGCGACGGGAAGCGCCGTGCCCGCCACGATCCCGGTGGTGATGCCATCCCAGCGACCGCCGCCGAGAAGGTCCAGGCCGCGGGCGCTGACCTGGATCACGCCGAGCATGGAGCCGAATGCAAGCGCCTGCGCGGGCGCAAGGCCCTCCGCTCGCAACAGCTCGAGCAGGATGGCGCTGATGCCGAAATTGACGAAGGCATTCATCGTGATCACGCAGACGACGAGACCGAAGGTGCTTTTTGGAATCGCAGGCGGCGGCGCAGCCTTGATGGCCTCGCCACCATCGTCAGCGGCGATCTTGCGGCGCGGCGCGACAAACGCATAAAGCGGAAGGTTGATGGCCAGCATCATCGCCGCATAGACCAGACAGGTGCCGCGCCAGCCGAGCCAGAAGCTGAGGAACGAGGTGGTCGGCCAGAAGATGCTGCTGGAGAGGCCGGTCACCAGCATCAGCGCGCCGATGGCATTCTTGGCGCCCCGCCCCGCGACCTCGTTGAGCATGATGTAGGCGCCGGTCGACAAGGTGGCGCTGCCGCCCATGCCGAGGATGATCCAGCCGGCAAAATAGAGCATCGGCTCGCGCGCGAAGAACAGCACGACATAGCCGGGCACAGAGACGACGGTGCCGACCATCATCACCTTGCGCGCGCCGTGCCGCGCAAAGGCCTTGGCGAGCCAGGGCGCGCACAGGCCCATGGTGACGTAGAGGACCGAGCTACCCGAGAACACCGCCGGCAGGCTCATGCCGAGATCGGCCCCGAGATCGCGGCCGACCACGGCCGGCAGGCCGATCGTACCCCATCCGATGAGTTGGGTGATTGCAAGCACCAGCAGGACCCCGATGAGCCTGCTGTCAGATTTCAAGAACCGCATTCCAGTCGTCGCCTGCCCGGCAGGCGCCGATCACGCCTGTGAACCCGTCTTACCCGCAGACTCGGCGCACGGGAACGCCGGCCGCCGAATGGCAGAAGGCGGCCAGAAGCATGTCAGGCCAATGTCAGGGACGGTCGCCCCCTACCTACCTGATAAGCCCGAGCAGGGACCGCGCCTCGGCCGCGGTCGCCACACGCCGGCCGTGGCGCGTGACGGCTGCACAGGCGATGCTGACGAGCTCGGCATTGCTGGCGGCGAGGCGCGTCTTGTCGATCCTGATATTGTCCTCTAGGCCGGTGCGAACCGCATCGGCACCGCGCGCCAGGGCCCAGCCCATGACCTCTGCCTGGTGGCGTCCGATCCCGGCCGCGGTCCAGGTCGCTTGCGGCATCAGGCGCCGCAGCTCTGCCAAGAGGATGTCGAGCACATGCTCGTCGGCCGGCATCGCGTTCTTGACGCCCATGACGAATTGCACGTGGGGACGCGCATCGATCAGCCCGGCCTCGATCAGGCGCCGGGCGCCGTGCAGATGCGACAGATCGAAGATCTCGATTTCCGGCCGGACGCCATTGGCCTTCATGCCGGTGGCAAGCGTTTCTACCAAAGCGGCGCTGTTCTCGTAGACAATGGTCGGAAAGTTCACCGACCCCGTGGACAGCGAGGCCATGTCGGGCCTCAGATAGAGCGATGACCCGCGCGCCGAGGGATCGCGGCCACGCCCGCCGGTCGAGAACTGCACGATCATGCCGGGACAATGCTTGCGGATCCCCTCCTGCACCAGCGCGAAGCGCTCCGGATCGGAGGACGGCGTCTCGTCATCGTTGCGAACATGGATATGCGCCAGCGTGGCGCCGGCCTCGAAAGCCTGGTGCGTCGATTCGATCTGCTCGGCCGGCAGGATCGGCACCGCGGGATTGTCCTTCTTGCGCGGAACGGAGCCGGTGATGGCGACGGCGACGACGACGGGGTTCATCTGGCGGCCTCATGATGATCGCGCTCACGCGCACGGAGTTCGAATAGGCGATGACGTAACGCGCGGAGCCATGCTGTTGCAAATCATCGATCGCAACGGCATGGCCTCCTTGCGCCTTTGTCAGGTCTGAATTGCGGCCGCACCGGTCGCCGCCTCCGTCCGCTGCCGATCATAGTCGGCCCGAGGGATTGGAACGGCCTGGGGATTACCGAGATCGTCGATGCTGATCCGGTAGGTTTCCCGGGCCGTGACCGCCGCCAGCGCCGCGATGACGGTGATGCCGAAGGCGATTGCCCCCACCGTCAGGGGAATGTTGGCCGAGCCGGGAGGCGCCACCGTCGCAAACAGCGCGGGGAGCAACGCGGTGATGGTGGTGCCGATGTTCTGCGAGATCGCCATCGCCGAGACGCGGGTGCGGGTCGGAAACAGCTCCGGATAGAAGCTCGGGAAGATCGCGTTATAGCCCTGATAGACGACGCCCCACATCAAGAGCGACAGCAGGATCGCCAGCGGTACGTTCCTGATGCTGATGGCATAGAGATAGCCGAACGCGAGCAGACCCGAGAGCAGCGCGCCGACGATGATCGGCGGCTTGCGACCGACCTTGTCGGAGAGATGGCCGACGAAGGGAATGACGAACACGGCGAGCATGTTTCCGAGCACCGGGATCCACAGATAGACGTCCTTGGCAAAACCGATGCCGTAGGCCGGCTGCACCGCGTAGGCAGCGCCGAAGATGGTGGCAACCACCGGGATGACGTTCATCAAAGCCATGCAGATGACCCTGAGCATGTCGGGCCAGCTCAGCTTGATGGCCTGGACGATCGGCGCCCGCGGCGTTTCTCCGCGCTCGCCCTCGCGGGCAAAGGCTGGTGTCTCCTCGACTTCGCGGCGGATGATGTAGCCGGCAACGATGACGAAGAAGCTGAGCAGGAACGGAATCCGCCAGCCCCAGCTGTTGAAGGCCTCGGCCGGCATGTAGGCGGCCAGTGGCAGGAAGACCGCGGCCGCCAAAATCTGTCCGGCCTGCACGCCCTGAAGGGCGAAGCTCGCATAGAAACCGCGCCGACCGAACGGCGCGTGCTCCAGGATCATCGAGCTGGCGCCGGAGATTTCACCGGCCACGGCAAAACCCTGGATCAGGCGCAGGATGACGAGCAGGATCGGCGCGAGGATGCCGACTTGGTGATAGGTCGGCAGGATGCCGACCGCCATGGTCGAGAGGCCCATCAGGAACATGCAGACGATGAGAACGGTCTTGCGGCCATGGGTATCGCCCCAATGCCCGAGCACGAAGGCGCCGATCGGCCGGGCCACATAGCCGACGCCATAGGTTGCCAGCGACGCGACGATGGCGACCGTGGGATTGTTCGACGGGAAGAAGATTTGCGGGAAGATCAGCGAGGCGGCGGTCGCGTAGATGAAGAAGTCATAATATTCGAGCGCCGACCCGATCCAGCCGCTCGCAGCGGCCTTCCTCGACTGGCTCGACTGATGGATTCCGGTCATCCTGGGAGTCCTCCGAACTGGTTTTTTTGGCGTCCCCTGGCGGGGCTTCTTGGAGAAATGGGGCAGCCCTCTCCGCGCGCGGTGCGGACTTTCCGCAAGCGTACGTCGCTGCCGATAGGTATTTGATTGACGCGACTTTAGGCTTCCGCCGGGCTAACACAATTACCCAGTTATGCGATAAACCTAACATGATGTTATTCCAGCGTCCGGAGCGCCCGAACGCTCATCACTCCGGCGGATTGAATGTCCGCACGAAATAGACGGGCTCGCTGCTCTTCTTCAGGCGATAGAGCTGTGCCGGGCGGTTCGGGCCGCGCCGCATCTTTGCGACCGGCTCGATCATGTCGGCCGACAGGATCCTTGTGCGGAAGGCGCTCTTCTCCAGCGGACGGTCGAGCACGATCTCGTAGACGCGCTGCAAATCCGGCAGCGTGAATTCCGCGGGCATCAGGTAAGCGGGCAGCGAGGTGTACTCCACCTTGTTGCGCAAGCGCTGGATCGCGCTTGCCAGGATGTCACCGTGATCGAAGGCGAGCTTCTCCTTCAGCCTTCCGCCGTGGATCGGACACCAGCGCGCATCTGGCGTGAGCACGCTTGCCTCCGCCGGAATCAGCGCGAAATAGGCGTGTGTCGCCGACCAGCCGCGCGGGTCGCGCGACGCGCTGCCCCAGCTTCCGAGCTGCTCCAGATAGGGGCTGGTGACGCCGGTCTTCTCCTTGAGCTTGCGCGCCGCGCAGGCCGCCAGATCACGGTCCTTCGCAACGTCGACGAAGCCGCCCGGCAGCGCCAGGAGAAGCGGAAACGGCTCGCCCTCGCCGGCCGGACGCTGCACCAGCAGCACCTGAAGCTTGTCGCCAGAAATCGAAAAGATCACGACGTCGACCGTGGTCAGCGGACGCGGGAAGTCCAAATGCCCTGACTTTCCAAGTCCTTGTCCAGATTCCTGGGCGCGGTCCTTACCCGCCATCGGCAACCTCCCCTGTTCGGCCTTGACACTAGCATAGTTAGTTGTACAGTCCAACTTACTTAGTTGCCCAGACCAACTTATAGCCACAGGAGGCAAGCCATGTTCGGCATCCGATTTATCAAGGCCCAGCCCACCACCTATCTGATGAAATATCGCGCCGGCGCCATTGTCGCCGAGGGCACCGGCCTCTCGGCGCTCTACTACGCGCCGGTGACCACGCTCGTTGCCGTGCCCGTCGGCAGCCGCGACGCCTCCTTCATCTTCCCATTGATCGCACGCGACTTTCAGACGCTGACCGTGCAGGGCCAGGTCACCTATCGCGTCAGCGAGCCGAAGAAGGCGGCCTCGATGCTCAACTTCACCCTGAAGGGCGACGGCAAGACCTATGAGAGCGACGATCCGGAGAAGCTGCCGGAGCGCATTCTCGGCACGGTCGAGGTGCTGGCGCAGCAGGCCATCAAGGAGCTGACGCTGAAAGAGGCGCTGCAGGCTTCCGACCGCATCGCCGACATCATCGCCGGCGGCTTGCGCGGCCGCGCCGACATCGAAGCGCTTGGCCTGGAAATCCTCGGCGTCTCGATCCGCGGCATCAAGCCCACGCCTGACACCGCCAAGGCCCTGGAGGCGCAGGCGCGCGAGGCGATCTTGAAGAACGCGGACGAAGCGATCTTCGCGCGGCGCAATTTCGCCGTCGAGCAGGAGCGCGCCATTCGCGAGAGCGAGCTCGACACAGAGATCGCTGTCGAGCAGAAGAAGCGGTCGATCCGCGAGACCCAGATGGACGCCGAGGCGAGCGTGGCCGCCAAGCGCAACGAGCTGCGTCAGGCCGGCATGGCCGCTGATATCGTGCTGGAGGGTAAGCGCAAGGATTTCGTCGGCCTCAACGCCGAGAACACCCGCACGCTGGCCGACGCCGAGGCCTATCGCGTTGGCGCGCTGATGAAGATCTTCGAGGGTGTCGATACCCGCGTGATCCAGGCTTTGGCCGCCGCCGGCATGCAGCCGGGCCAGCTGATTGCGCAGGCCTTCTCCGGCATCGCCGAAAAGGCCGAGAAGATCGGTCAGCTCAACGTCTCGCCTGATCTGCTCAGCCAGCTGATCGAGAGGCCGAAGGTGGAGGCCGCCAATGCCCGCCGGCAATGACCGCAAGATCGTGCTGGTGACGCGCAAGACCAGGCTGGAGGAGCTGGTCGCGCGTTACCTGACGGCGGCGCAGGCACGCTTCTATGTCGAGCATCTCGGCGCCGATTTCTCCGACTATGAAAGGGAGCACGAGGTCTATCAGGCGCAGCGGCGCACGACGGTTGAAGTGCTGGAGCAATGGGGGCGGTATCAGGTGATCGAGCGCGCCTTCCTGCCGAACTTCATCTTCGCGCCCGACGACATCGTCGTCGCGTTAGGACAGGACGGCGTCGTCGCCAACACGATGAAATATCTCGACGGCCATCCGCTGATCGGCCTCAACCCTGATCCCGCGCGCTATGACGGCATCCTGCTTCCCTTCGCGCCGCGCGATCTTGCAAAGCTGCTGCCTGATGTGGCCGCCGACAAGCGTGACAGCCAGGCCGTGACGATGGCGGAAGCGCGGCTCAGCGACGGCCAGGTGCTGCATGCCGTGAACGACCTCTTCGTCGGGGCACGCACGCATGTTTCGGCGATCTACGAGATTGCCTGCGGCGGGACGGCCGAGCGGCAATCCTCGAGCGGGCTGATCGTCTCAACCGGGCTCGGATCAACCGCCTGGTTCAAGAGCATCGTCACCGGCTCGCTGGCGATTGCCGGCAGCTTTGGCCAGCCGTCCCTGCCGGGCGGTTACGACACCCTGCCCTGGGACGCAGCAGAGTTGCGTTTCGCCGTGCGCGAGCCCTTCCCGAGCCGCTCCTCGCAGACCAACCTCGTCTGCGGCAGAGTCGCATCCGACCAACAATTGCGCGTCCGTTCGTTGATGGCGGAGAACGGCGTGATCTTCAGCGACGGCGTCGAAGCCGATCGCCTCGATTTCAATGCGGGCGCCGAGGTCACGATCGGAATCGCCAGGCGGCGCGGCCGGCTGATCGTGTGAAGCAGCTAGATTCCGAGCGCGTTTTCGCCCGCCTCGCGGCCGGGCACGCTGACATGGACTTCGTGGCCCTCACGTAGCGCCAGCGATGCTGCGGCCACCGCCGACTCGAAGGCGGCTTCCTTCGTGGCGTATCTGCTCTTGACGTTGCCGTCGTGCAGCACACCCCATTCGTCCTGCACCGGTACGATCGCGTATTGGGCAAGGCCCATCATCCCTCTCCTATTGTTGCGCGGCATACTTGTCGCTGCGCGGCTTGCCTATCGCTGCGTCACTTGCGGATGCGCCGCCGTCACCCGCCACACCGTGTTGCCGCTGTCGTCGGCGACCAGCAGCGCGCCTGACTTGTCGATGGCAACGCCGACCGGGCGGCCACGCGCCTGGTTGTCGCTGGTGAGGAAACCGGTGACGACGTCCTGCGCCGGCCCGCTCGGCCTACCGTCCGAGAAAGGCACATACACGACCTTGTAGCCATTCAGCACCTGCCGGTTCCAGCTGCCGTGCTCGCCGACGAAGGCGCCATGGCGATAAGCATCCGGCAGGCTGCTGCCGGCGGAGAAGGCAAGCCCGAGCGGCGCGACATGCGAGCTCAGCGCATAGTCGGGCACGATGGCCTTTTCCACCAGATCCGGCCGCTGCGGCTTGACGCGGGGATCGACGTGCTGGCCGTAATAGCTGTAGGGCCAGCCATAGAAGGCGCCGTCCTTCACCGAGGTCATGTAGTCAGGCACCAGATCAGGGCCAAGCTCGTCGCGCTCGTTCACCACGGTCCACAGCGCGCCGGTCTGCGGCTCGAAGCTGAGACCGTTGGGATTGCGCAGGCCGCTGGCAAAGATCCGCCAGCGGCCGCTGGCGCGATCGACCTCGAGGATGTCGGCCCTGTTGTGCTCGGCCTCCATTCCGTTCTCGGTGATGTTGCTGTTGGAGCCGACGCCGACATAGAGCTTCGAACCGTCGGGGCTCGCGACCAGGCTCTTGGTCCAGTGGTGGTCGATCGGGCCGCCCGGCAACGGCGTCAGCACCGTGCCCGGCTTGGTGATCTTGGTGTCGCCTTCGCTATAGGGATATCTCACGATCGCGTCGGTATTGGCGACATAGAAATCGTTGCCGACGAGGGCGACGCCGAACGGGGAGTTGAGATGGTCGAGGAAGACGCTCTGCGTGTCAGGCACACCATCGCCGTTGGTGTCGCGCAGCAGCGTGATTCGGTTGCTCTCGCCGGGATCGCCGCCGGAGGTCGCCCAGGACTCGACGTAGCCCATCACGATCTCCTTGGGCCGCTTGATCGCGGCGGCCTTCGGCGCCTTGGATTCCACCACCAGCACGTCGCCATTGGGCAGCACGTAGAGCGAGCGCGGATGCTGCAGGCCGGTCGCGAAGGCCTTGGCCTGCAAGCCCTGCGCGACATCAGGCGTCTCATCCTTCTTCCAGCCGATAATGCGGGCGATGTGCATCGGCGGCAGCAGATATTGCTGGATCTCGGGCAAGACGGGGTTGGCGCCAATTTGCGCCTTCGGATCGCCGCTGCCGTCGTTGCAGCCGGCGAGAAGAGCAAGGAGCGAAGCGCATAGCAGCGCACGTGAGATGAAAGACATCATCGCGCAACTCCTACGCCGTGGCGGTACACCATGGCCCAGCCGAGCCAGCCGGTCACAGGCAGGATCAGCACGGTGAGCAGCGAAAGCACGAGCCCCCACGGCCACACCGAAGTCCAGGCATCACGCGTGTGAATGAGCGCGTTGATGATTGCGAGGATCAGTGCGATGGCGTTGCCAATCAGATGCGGCCAGGCGGGCGTCTGCGCGCGCACCAGACGATTGCCGAGAAAATCGGTCAGGCCGGCGATCGCCGCCAGCACGCCGAAAATGACGCCGACGACCAGAAGCCAGGCCGAGAAATCGGCCCACATGATCTCGGCGGAAACCAGATAGGTGATGTCGGTCAGCAGCGCGCCGACGAAGCACACGATCGGGACCGGTACCAGCATCGGGTGAATGGGATGGCCTGCGATCTGCGCTGTCGAGCGCACGCGCACGATGTCTTGCACTGAGGGCCTCGTGTGGCATGTCGTCCTGCCCCAGCGGCCAACTCGTGCTTGCGGCGATGGTTCCTATGGCTGCGCCGGAACCAGCAGGCTCGCTTGATACGCCTCGTAGGCGCGCTTCAAGCCGTCGTGAAGCGAGGTCGTCGCGCGCCAGCCGAGCTTTGAAAGCCTCGTGACATTGAGCAGCTTGCGCGGGGTGCCATCGGGGCGCGAGGTGTCGAAACTGATCTCGCCGCTGTAACCGACGATCTCGGCGACCACGCGGGCGAACTCGGCGATGGCGATGTCCTCGCCGGTGCCGATGTTGATCAGCTCGCTGCCCGAATAGGTCTTCATCAGGTGCACGCAGGCATCCGCCATGTCGTCGACATAGAGGAACTCGCGCCGTGGCGTCCCCGTGCCCCAGACCGCGACGCTCCTGGCGCCCGCCAGTTTCGCCTCGTGAAAGCGCCGGATCAGGGCCGCAACGACGTGGCTCAATTCGGGGTGATAATTGTCGCCGGGGCCGTAGAGATTGGTCGGCATCACGCTGATGAAGTCGCTGCCATACTGGCTGCGATAGGCTTCCGCCATCTTGATGCCGGCGATCTTGGCAATCGCATAGGGCTCGTTGGTCGGCTCCAGCGGACCGGTGAGGACCGCATCCTCACGCAAAGGCTGCGCCGCCAGCTTTGGATAGATGCAGGACGAGCCAAGGAACATCAGCTTCTCGGCGCCGTTCACATGCGCGGCGTGGATCACGTTCGCGGCGATCGCGATGTTGTCGTAGATGAATTCGGCGCGCAGCGTATCGTTGGCGACGATGCCGCCGACCTTGGCTGCGGCGAGGAACACCACCTGCGGCCGCACTTGCGCGAACCAGGCGAACACTTGGGCCTGGTTGCAGAGATCGACCTCGCGCCTGTCGACGGTGACGAGATTCACGTCCTCCCGCGCCAGCCGGCGCAGAAGCGCGCTGCCGACCATGCCGCGATGGCCGGCGACGTAGACGCTTTTGCCGCTGAGCTCAAACGGTACGCTTGCCATTCGCGCTGTCCCGCTTGGCCTCAGCCAGATCGCTCGCCATCATCTCCTCGACGAGCTGGGCGAAGCTCCGCTTCGGCTTCCAGCCCAGCACCTTCTGCGCCTTGCTGGCATCGCCGATCAGGAGGTCGACCTCGGTCGGACGGAAATAGGTCGGATCGATCTTCACGACCGTCTTGCCGCTCTTTGCGTCAATGCCGGTCTCATCGATGCCCTTCCCCCGCCATTCGATGCGGCGGCCGACATGGGCAAAGGACAGCTCGACCAGCTCGCGCACCGAGCGCGTCTCGCCGGTGGCGAGCACGAAATCGTCCGCCTTGTCGGCCTGCAGGATCAGGTGCATGCCCTCGACGTAATCCCGCGCGTGGCCCCAGTCGCGCTTGGCCTCGAGATTGCCGAGATAGAGCGTCTCCTCCAGCCCGACCTCGATCCGCGCCACGCCGCGCGTGATCTTGCGGGTGACGAAGGTCTCGCCGCGGACCGGGCTCTCATGGTTGAACAGGATGCCGTTACTGGCAAACATGCCATAGGCTTCGCGGTAGTTCACCGTGATCCAGTAGCCATAGAGCTTGGCGACACCGTAAGGCGAGCGCGGATAGAACGGCGTCGTCTCCTTCTGCGGGATCTCCTGCACGAGGCCATAGAGCTCGGACGTCGAGGCCTGGTAGAACCGCGTCTCCTTCTCCATGCCGAGGATGCGGATCGCCTCCAGAAGCCGCAGCACGCCGATGGCGTCAGCATTGGCGGTGTATTCCGGGCTTTCGAAGCTGACGGCGACGTGGCTCTGCGCCGCAAGATTGTAGATCTCCGTGGGGCGGATCTGCTGCACCAGGCGGATCAGGTTAGTCGAGTCAGTCATGTCGCCATAGTGCATCAGGAACGGCACGTTGCCGACATGCGGGTCCTGGTAGAGATGATCGACGCGCGCGGTGTTGAACGAGGACGAGCGCCGCTTGATGCCGTGCACGACATAGCCGAGCGACAGCAGATGTTCGGCGAGATAGGCGCCGTCCTGACCCGTCACACCGGTAATGAGAGCAACACGCTCAGCCATATCCGCAAATGCTCCCAAGGGCGCCCGAGTGGGCCGGCTTCCAGCTCCAGCCAAAACCTGTCCTTCTCTGCCATATCGTTCGCCGGGGTCAACCCACTCTGGCGCTAAACCGTTCTTTTTCCGAGGATTCCGGTTGCGAAATCAAGGCGGCCGTCAACGGCCGAAGCGACGTCTTGAGAGGCTGGTAACACTTGTGTGGTGTGATTTTCCGGCAATATCTGGCGGGTTTGGGGTTCAAGTGACGTTCCGGGACACAGCAGCAGGCACCGAACCGCGCGAGGCGAATCCGCGCCCCTTTGCCCGCGAGCACGGAGACATCCAGACCGCCGTCGTGAACCTCGTCGACCATCTGGCCCCCCTCGTCCCGGTCGCGCGCCAGATCGAGGTTGCGCGCGAGATCGCAAGCCTGATCGCGAGCCTGCCGAGCGCGATGTCCGCCAACATGTTCCTGCGCCAGAGCATCATTCGCCGCGCCACGGCAACATCAGATCAGGTGATCGATGGATTGGCCGCCTGGGTCACCGTCCTGTTCGACCTTGCCAACCTTCAGCAGGATCGCGACAGGGCCATGAGGCTCGAAGCGAGACTTCCGAACAAGGCTGTTGCCCGGCTCAGACGGGCGCTTTCACAATCGCACAATGGCTGCATCATTGCAGTGCCTCACATCGGCAGCCTCGAATTGTTCGCAGCCCATCTCAAAGACCGCGGCTTCGACGTCGGCTTCGTCTATTCAATCGGCCGCCAGCCGACACCGACCGAACGCTGGATCTATGCCGGCCGGAGTGCGACTGCGGCCACCCCGATCGCGTTTGCACGACGCAACACCGGCGCCGAGATCTCGCGGGTGCTTCGGAACAACGGCGTTGTCTTCATGGTCGTCGACGTCTATCCCAGCGCCAAATATGCCGGGATCACCGTCAAGACCCACGATTCTGATTTCCGCTATCCACCTGGACCTGCGCGCTATGCGCGGACGGGTACGCTGGTTCTGCCCGGCTTTGCGTCGCGCCGCGACGCGGCCGGCTTTTCGATGAACATCCTTGATCCGATCGCCTACCGGACATGGATGCCGGTCGAGGCCGCGGCGCGCGAATTCACGCAAGACATCGCGAGCCGCGTCGATGGCTTTACGGCAGAGCAGCCCGCAGCCTATTGGCTCTGGCACCCCATCCCCAACGATCCCTATCTCGCGATCGCAGAGCGGCAGCGCCCGGATCTGCTGACCGCGCTGGTGCCTGGGGATGACGAGGCCGTCGCACTCGCCGTGGAAGCCGCGCATGCCAAATGGACGGGCTCCGATCAAACTGACCCCATCCGCTGGACGGAGGCGCCGCCCCTGACATCGTCCGTGCTCCCGGAAACGGTCGGCTGACTGACAGGCCGCGAACCCCCATGAGCCGGCCGCTCGTCGCGATCCTCGCCTGTGCCGCGCTCGAGGCATCAGGCATCGCGCTGATCTTCCCGACGCTGCCTCATCTGCTGCGCGCCATGGCGGGCACGGACAACGTGTCTGCGCTCTATGGCGCGCTGCTGGCGCTGCACGCGCTCACGCAATTCATCGTCACGCCGGTGCTCGGCGTTCTCTCCGACCGGCTCGGCCGCCGGCCGGTTCTGCTGCTCGCACTGGCCGGCTCGACCATCGACTATCTGGTCATGGCCTTCGCGCCATATCTGTGGCTGCTGTTCTTCAGCCGCACCATCGCCGGATTGACGGCAGCGGGCGTCGCGATGATCACCGCTGCCATCGCCGACATCACGCCGGAGAAGATGCGCGCCCACCGCTTCGGCCTGTTCCACGCCTGCTTCGGCGCCGGCTTCGTCATTGGGCCCGTCATCGGCGGAATGCTCGGCGATATCTCGTTGCGCGCGCCGTTCCTTGCCGCCGCGGCGCTGAGCAGCGTGAACGTGCTGATCGCGCTCTTCGTTCTCCCGGAAACGCACCATACCAGGCACAAGCCGTTCGCATGGCGGACGCTGAACCCGTTCGCGCCGCTGCGCTGGGCGCTGACGTTTCGCGCCCTGATCCCGTTGCTGCTGGTGTTCTTGCTGGTCAGTCTCGTCGGCCAGACCTACAGCACGGTCTGGGTGCTGTTCGTCACCGACCGCTTCCACTGGACGGCGACCGATATCGGCATCTCGCTCGGCATCTTCGGCGCATTGGTGGCCCTGGTGCAGGTTTTCGCCATTGCACCGCTCACGGGACGGCTGGGCGAACGCGGCACGCTGCTTCTCGGCATCTCATGCGAGGCGATCGCTCTCCTCGCCCTCGCCTTCGCGCAAGAAGGCTGGATCGCCTTCGCGCTGATCCCGCTGATCGCGTTCGGGGGCATCAGCGCGCCCGCATTGCGCGCGCTGCAATCCAAGGCCGTCGATGGCGACCGCCAAGGCCAGTTGCAGGGCGTGGTCGCGAGCTTCGTCAGCCTCGCGGCCATCCTCGGCCCGCTCGCCTTCGGTGGAATTTACGCGCTATCGCGGCCGGGCTGGACCGGGCTCGTGTGGACCATCGGTGTCGCTATTCTTGCAGTCGCCGTGCCGATGGTGCTGCTGACGTTGCCGAAGCGGCTGGTCGAGCGAGAATAAATGGACGGCGATCCCGCAACAGGATCGCCGCCCACAATCACCCCCGTTCTACTGCGAACGGTCCGAGGTCCAACCCTTGTAATCCCCGATATTGTCGCGGGTCACGAGCTTCGACGGCAGCAGTTCGACGGTCGAGGCCGGCTTCTGGCCATTGAGAATGCCGACGCCGACCTGCACCGCGCGTCGCGCCATGAAGAACGGATCCTGCGAGGCCGACGCCTGGATCTGCGGCGACTGCGGATCCTTCAGCGCGGCCTCGATGTCGGGTGCGCCGTCCACCGCGGTGATGATGATGCCGCTGCGGTTCTGCTGGCGCGCCGCAAGATCGGTGCCGATTGCCTGCGGGTCGTTGATGGCGAAGATGGCGTCGATCTTGGGGAAGCGGGTCAGATAGCCTTGCGCGACGGTGAGGCCGCCTTCGCGCGAGCCCTTGCCGTCCTGGTCGCTCGAGAGCACCTTGATCCCGGCATTCTTCGCGAAGACGTTCTTGCAGCCGGTGACGCGGTCGATCACCGCCGAGACTTGCGGCCCGTTCTCGATGATCACGTCGCCCTTGCCGCCGAGCTTGTCGACGATGTACTGGCACGAGATCTCGCCGGCCTGGACGTTGTTGGTGGTGACGGTGGCATCGGCGCCTTCGGCCGCGGTGTCGACCGCGACGACGACGATGCCGGCGGCTTGCGCCTTCTTGATCGCAGGCCCGATCGCCTTGGGATCGCCGGGATTGAGCAGGATCAGGTCGACGCCGGCGGCGATGAAATTGTCGATCTGGGTGACCTGCTTGCCAAGGTCGTATTCAAAGCCAACGGTGGTGATCTTCACATTGGGATTGGTCTTCTTGGCTTCGAACTCGGCGCCCTTCGACAATGCGACGAAGAACGGATTGCCCATCGATCCCAGCGAGACGCCGATCGACTTGAGGTCCTTGGCAAAGCACGGCGCAGTGGTCAGGACGAGCGCCATCGCGGCGCCGGCGAGCGTGGTGGTCTTCAACATTGGCTTCCTCCCTGGTCTGTCTTCAGAGCCGGCACGGCAGACCAGATGCCGTAACGGAACCTCGTATTTCTGCCCGCGCGCCGATTCCTTCCGGGTTTCCTGGCGGAGCCCCCTTAAGTTCTGGCGGAGCCTCTTTAGGTTCTGGCGGAGCCTCTTTAGGTTCTGGCGGAGCCTCTTTAGGTTCTGGCGGAGCCTCTTTAGGTTCTGGCGGAGCCTTGCAACCGATAGCGGTCGAGCGCGACGGCGCCGATGATGACGAGACCCTTGATGACGTATTGCCAGATGTCTGAGACGCCGATCAGGATCAGACCGTTCGAGAGCACGGCGATGATCAGCGCACCGATCAGCGTTCCCCAGATCGAACCGATGCCGCCGACGAAGGACGTGCCGCCGAGGATCACCGCGGTGATAGCGTCGAGTTCGTAGCTCTGTCCGAGCTGCAGGCCGTTGGCGGCATAGAGCCGCGCCGCCTGCATCGCGCCGCCGAGCCCGGCCAGCAGACCCGACACGCCATAGACAAAGATCAGGACGGCCCAGACCTTGATGCCGGCAAGCCGCGCCGCGCTCTCATTGCCGCCCACCGCATAGATGTGCACGCCGAGCACGGTCCGGCGCAGCACCAGCCAGGAAACCAGGATGACGAGCAGCGCGATCACCGAGAGCCACGGGATCGAGGCGACGCCGGGCACGAGTATCAGTGAACCGTTGCCGATGAAGGCGTAGGGAATCGAGGGGTTGAACACCGTGGTATCGGCCCCTAACAGCCGCGCCAGGCCGCGCACGGCGGTCAGCGAGCCCAGCGTGACGATGAAGGGCGGCAGGCGCAGCAGCGCGATCAACGCGCCGTTGACGACGCCGAAGCCGAGGCCGGTGAGCACGGCGACCGGCAGCCACAGCGCGCCCACCGCGGGCAGCTTGGACATCGTCAGGCCCGCCATCGCGGACACCGCCAGGATCGAGCCGACCGAGAGGTCGATGCCGCCGGTGAGAATGACGAAGGTCATGCCCGCGGCGAGCACGGTGTTCACCGCAGCCTGCTGCAACACGATGCCGAGATTCTGGCCGGTGAAGAAACGCCCCTCGGACAGGAAGTGGAAACCAATGCAGAGGATCAGCAGCACCGGCAGCATGCCGAGCGCGCTGATCAGCATCCTCACCCGCTGGCGCTTCGTCTCCGCGGCGCCCCCGTTGGTCATCACCGGAGCGGGTTGGGCCTTCGAGGCAGCGTTGTCAGGCATCGAGATGCTCCGTCCCCGTGGCGAGGGCCATGATGTCCTCCTGAGTCAAAGGCGCCGTCTCGGTTCGCCTCACCTCGCCCGCGATGAGCCCGGAGCGCATCACGAGGACGCGGTCGCAGATGCCGATGATCTCGGGCAGGTCCGACGAAATGACGAGGATCGCCGTGCCGACCTTGGCGAGATTGTCGATGATGGAATAGATCTCCGACTTGGCACCGACATCGACGCCGCGCGTCGGCTCGTCGAGGATCAGCACCTTCGGCGCAATGGCGAGCAGGCGCGACAGCAGCACCTTCTGCTGGTTGCCACCGGAGAGGCCGCCTGCGGGCACGCCGACATTGGCGGCGCGGATACTGAGTCCCGTAAACGCGCGGTCGGCGCGCTCGCGCGCCTTGTCGCGATCCAGGAACCAGCCGAGCTTGGCATCGCGCCCGAGCACGGCAAGGTTGATGTTGTCCAGGCACGACATGTCGAGGAACAGGCCGAGCGCCTTGCGGTCTTCGGTCAGATAGGCGATGCCGGCCTCGAGCGCTTCACCTGTGGTGCGGATATCGATCGGCTGGCCTTCCAGTTCCAGGCGGCCCGAAATCTTCGGTGCTGCACCGACGATGAGATGCGCAAGCTCGGTGCGGCCGGCGCCGATCAGGCCGGCAAGCCCCACCACCTCGCCCGCGTGCACCGTGAGCGAGCAGCCCTTGACGCGCTTCCCGTCGGCCATGTCGGTGGCGGTGAGCACGGGGTGCCCCTTCCCGGCCCCGGGATCGTGATCCTTCTTGTAGAAGGACGAGACATCGCGTCCGACCATCATGCGGACGATGGCCTCGGCGCGGATGTCCCGCTTGTCGAGCGAGCCGACCAGACGGCCATCGCGCAGCACGGTGACGCGGTCCCCGAGCGCATAGACCTCGTCCATGCGGTGCGAGATGTAGATGATGGCAAGTCCCTCGGCGCGAAGCTGACGGATCAGCGCGAACAGCCGCTCGCTCTCGCCGGCCGACAGCGCGGTGGTCGGCTCGTCCATGATCAGGATCTTCGAGCGCGCGTGCAGTGCGCGCGCGATCTCGACGAGCTGGCGCTGCCCCATCGAGAGATGCGCCACCAAGGTCGACGGCAGGAAATCGGCTCCCAGCCGCTCCAGGATCGGGCCGACGCCCTCGCGCATGGCGCCGCGCGCCAGCAAACCCGAACGCGAGATCTCACGGCCGAGATAAATATTCTCCGCAACGCTCAGATTGGGGGCCAAAGACAGTTCCTGATAGATGATCGAGATGCCCGCGGCACGGCCGCCGAGCGGACCTTCGATCCGCACCGGCTGGCCTTCGATGCGGATCTCGCCGCCGGGATCAGGCCGATAGGCCCCCGACAGGATTTTCATCAGGGTCGATTTGCCGGCGCCGTTCTCGCCCATCAGGGCATGGACCTCGCCGGCATAGACGGTCAGGTCGACCGCACGCAGCGCCTTGATGCCGAAGAAGGATTTTGAGACTCCCCGCATCTCGAGGATCGGATCGTTCATCGTGCCTCCCGGCGCACAATGCGTTTTTCGTCCGCGTTTCGTTTCGAGCGCGGTTCACCCATTAAACAAAAGGCCCCCGCACAGGGCAACAGCGAACAGCCAGAATTGCGCAATCAAAGCGAAGCTAGTGGCGGGGCCGATACAGTTCGCGCCAGGCGGGAAGCCGCATCGCATAGGCCTCCGCCAACGTGCGATCGGGTTCGAAAGTCTCGACGCGTTGCGGTGGCGTGCAGACGGTTTCGATTGCCTCGCCGGTGACAGCAAGTCGCCCCAATCTCGCCGCACCGAACGCTGCGCCGGTTTCGCCGTCGGCAAAGCGATGGATCGGCAGGTTCAGGACGCTCGCCAGCACCGCCAGCCAGAACCGGGACCGTGAACCGCCACCGATGACATCCGCCTCCGTCACCCCTAAGCCGGCATCGCCAAGCGCGTCACGGCAATCGGCCAGCGCGAAGGCGACACCCTCGAGCACCGCTTGGACAATTGCAGCGCGATCGGTGCCGTGGCTCAATCCATCGAGCATGCCGCGCACCACGGGATCATCGTGCGGCGTCCGCTCGCCTGCAAGATATGGCAGGAAGCTCACGGGCGACGGCGCCTGTGGGCGCGTTCCCAGCGGCGCCAGCAGCTCGGCCTCAGCGACGCCGAACAGCCGCGCGGCCCAGGCAAGACACGATGCCGCCGACAGGATGGCGCCGGCCGCAATCCACATGCCCGGAATGGCGTGGCAGAAGGTGTGAACGACGCGGTCCGGATTGGCGGCAATATGATCGGTCGGCGCCAGCAAGGCGCCCGAGGTTCCCAGCGAGATGAACGTGGTTCCAGGCCTGATCGCGCCGATGCCGACGGCGCCGGCCGGATTGTCGCCGGCACCGCCCGCGATCATCGGGCACCTCGCCATGCCCCAGCGCTGCGCGAGTTCGCTGCGCAGCTTGGCCGTCGGCGCGCATCCCTCCACCAGAGGCGGCATGTGCGCGCGCGACAGGCCGGTCGCAGCCAATGCCGCATCCGACCAGTCCCGGCGCGCCGCGTCGAGCCACAGCGATCCCGACGCGTCCGAGACATCCTCGATCGCCTCGCCCGACAACACCAGACGCAGATAGGCCTTCGGCATCAGGACGCGTGTCGTCGCCGCAAAGATCTCGGGCTCGTGCGCCGCGATCCACAGCAGCTTCGGCGCGGTAAATCCCGGCATGGCCTTGTTGCCCGTGATCGCGCGCAAGCCGGGCCAGCGCTGCTCCAGAATGCGACACTCCGCGGCGGCGCGTCCGTCGTTCCAGAGGACGCAGGGCCGCAGCGGCCGGTCGTTCGCATCGAGCAACGTGGCGCCATGCATCTGGCCGGAAAGGCCGACGCCTTCGACCGCCGCGAGCTCCGTTCCGTGCGACGCCTTCAAGGCATCGAGCGTGGCAAAGGCCGCCGCGATCCACTGCGCAGGATCCTGCTCGAAATAGCCTGGATGGGGCGAGGCCATCGTCAACGGCCGGCTCTCGCTCGCGAGCACGCGCTGGGCGCCGTCGACGAGAACGGTCTTGACCGCGGAGGTGCCGAGATCGATGCCGAGATACATGACGAATCTGGTTCCCGAATTCTGCGAGCGCGGAGACTGCGATGCGCAACAATGATCCTATTCAACCGGCGCGCAATTCCGCACAAAGGCTTATCACATCGGATCGCGAGCTTTTGCGCGCAGATGTGGCACAGGCGCAGCAGTTCAAGGTTGCCCTCCGGGGTTGACTGGACCACAGTGATTGCAACGAAGCGCCGTCTGCTGCGTTTGCATCGGACCGGCTTGATCCCCTTGCCGCGCCGGAGCAGCCATGCAGCGATCCAGGGCCGTCTTCATCACGGGTGTGGTCTACGCCCTGATCGGTCTTGTGCTCGCAGGCGGCGGCGTCTGGCTCGCCGCACTCGGCGGATCCATCTTCTATGTCGTGCTCGGGTTCGGCATTCTTGCCACGGCTGCGCTGTTGCTGGCGCGGCGCCATCAGGCGCTGTGGCTGTTTGCGATCGTGCTGGTCGGCACGCTGGGCTGGGCCATCTCCGAGGTGCAGTTCGACTGGTGGCCGCTGGCATCGCGCGGTGACGTCGTCCTGCCGATGGCGCTCTGGCTGCTGACGCCGGTGATCGTTCGCGGGCTGGTGCGAGGCGAGCAGGTCGCCTACGGCAGCGCGACGCTGCCGCTCTGGATCGGCGTTGCCGCGTCTTGCGTCGTGCTCGTCGTCGCGCTGCTCTCCAGCTATCACGACGTCAACGGCACGATCGCCGAGAGAGCGGCGAGCGTGCCGCAAAGCGAAGCCGACCCGCAGCCGGACGGCGATTGGCGCGCCTATGGCCGCACGCAATTCGGGCAACGTTATTCGCCGCTGAAGCAGATCACGCCCGACAATGTCAGCAAGCTCCAGGTCGCCTGGACCTTCCGCACCGGCGACATGCCGACGCCGGAGGATTCCGGCGAGACCACCTTCGAGGTGACGCCGATCAAGGTGCGTGACACGCTCTATCTCTGCTCGCAACACCAGGTGCTGTTTGCGCTCGACGCCAGAACCGGCAAGGAACGCTGGCGATACGATCCCAAGCTGGTGTTCAACAAGACGTTCCAGCACATGACCTGCCGCGGGGTCTCCTATCACGAAACCGCTGAAGGCGCCCTCGACAGCACTGGCGCTCCCGCGCCCGCCGAATGTCCGCGGCGGATCTTCCTGCCGGTCAATGACGGGCGCATGATCGCGCTCGATGCCGACAGCGGCAAGCCGTGCGAGGGCTTTGGCGATCATGGCAGCCTCGACCTGCAACAGGGCATGGGCAACAAGACAGCGGGCTTCTTCGAGCCGACGTCGCCGCCTGTCGTCGGCGACAAGATCCTCGTCGTCGCCGCCGCGGTGATCGACAATTACGGGGTCGACGTGCCCTCGGGCGTGATCCGCGGCTTCGACGTCTACACCGGCAAGCTCATCTGGGCCTGGGACTCCGGCGCGGCTGACGAGAACGAACTGCCGTCGCCGACGCGTCACTACACCAACGGCTCGCCGAATTCGTGGATCACCGCCTCGTTCGATCCGAAATTGAACCTCGTCTACATCCCCACCGGCAACAACGGACCCGACATCTGGGGCGGTAATCGCAATGCGCTGGTCGAGCGCTATTCCAGCTCGATCGTCGCGCTCGATATCGCCTCCGGCAAGCGCGCCTGGTCATACCAGACGGTGCATCACGACCTCTGGGACATGGACGTGCCCTCGCAGCCGAGCCTGGTCGATGTCACCACCGCCAAGGGCGTCGTTCCCGCCATCATCCAGCCGACCAAGGTGGGCAACATCTTCGTGCTCGATCGACGGACCGGCGAGCTGATCGTGCCGGCGCCGGAACGCGCCGTGCCGCAAGGCGCCGCGCCCGGCGACCGCACCGCGCCGACGCAGCCGTTCTCCGAGCTGACGTTCCGCCCCGAAGCGAAGCTGACCGGCGCGGACATGTGGGGCGGCACGATCTTCGATCAGCTGCTGTGCCGGATCATGTTCAAGCGGCTGCGTTACGAGGGCACGTTCACGCCGCCCTCGCTGCAGGGCACGCTGGTCTTTCCCGGCAATCTCGGCATGTTCGAATGGGGCGGCATCGCGATCGATCCGGTGAGACAGATCGCCATCGCCAACCCGATGTCACTGCCGTTCGTCTCGAAGCTCATCCCGCGCGGGCCGCAAAATCCTCCGGCGCCGACGGCCGAGAAGCCCGTCGGCAGCGAGGTCGGGACGCAACCGATGTATGGCACGCCGTTCGGCGTGGATATCCAGAGCTTTCTCTCGCCGCTCTCCGTGCCGTGCTACCGGCCGCCATGGGGCTCGATGGCCGCGATCGACCTGAAGACGATGAAGATCGTCTGGCAGCATCCGAACGGCACGATCCGGGACACCACGCCGCTGCCGCTGCCGTTCAGGATGGGCGTGCCGATGCTGGGTGGGCCGATCACGACCGCCGGCGGGGTCGCGTTCTACACCGGGACCTATGAGTACACGATAAGGGCTTACGACGTGCGCGACGGCAAGGTGCTGTGGGAAGACCGCCTGCCGGCCGGCGCCCAATCAACGCCGATGAGCTATGAGGCGGGCGGCAAGCAATTTGTCGTCACCGCAGCCGGCGGCCACGGCTCGTTCGGCACCAAGCGCGGCGACTACGTCATCGCCTACGCGTTGAAGGATTGAACGGGCTCGGGGGTGATCTCCCTATCCTGAAGTGTATCGGCGCACGCTTCAGGAGTTCCCGAGAATCTGTTGGACGCGGCCCCGCGCCCACTGCGGATCGATGTCAGGCCGCACGCGCTCAACGCGCATCCGCTCCGCCGCCTCGATGTCGCCCAGAAGGCGGCTCGACATCGGTCTCGCAACCCTGGCAATGCTTTCCATCTCGGCCATGTCGCCATTGCAATGAAGCGCCACATCACAACCGGCCGCGAGTGCCTGCATCGAGCGAGTGCTCACATCGCCCGCCAACGCGTTCATCGACAAATCGTCCGTAATCAAGATGCCCTTGAATCCGATGCGTTGCCGGATCACGTCCTTGATGACGGCGGGTGACAGGGTTGCGGGCCGATCCGGATCGACACTGCGAACGAGCGCGTGGGCTGTCATGCCCCACGGGATGGACGCGAGCGCCTTGAACGGCACAAAATCTGTCGCGTCGAGCTCATCGAGACCTTCTGCGATGACCGGCAGCGCCAGATGGCTGTCCACCATGGCGCGGCCGTATCCGGGCAAATGCTTGATCACTGGAAGAACGTTGGCGTCGAACAGGCCCTCGCAGACGGCGCGCCCCATCTCGCTCACCAGAAGGGGATCCGGCCCATAGGCGCGGCTTCCGATCATCTCATGCGCGCCTGGGATGGGGACATCGATCGTCGGGGCGCAGTTGACTGAAATTCCGAGCGCGTTCAGATCGAGGCCGATCAACATGCTGTTCAGCCGGACCGCCTCGAGCGCCGCCGTGCGGTCGGCACGCGCTGCATCGCCGAATGCGCGCGCGGCCGGATAGGCGGGCCAATGCGGCGGCTTGAGCCGAGAGACCCGCCCGCCCTCCTGATCAATCAGCACCGGCGCGTCTGCACGGCCGATCGAGTTTCTCAGATCGTCAACCAGCGCCTTGATCTGATCCGGGGCGAGGCAATTGCGTCCGAACAGAATAAAGCCAAGCGGATTTGTCTCCCGGAAGAAGCGGACCTCGGCGTCACTGAGCACCGGGCCGGCGCAGCCGAATACGACCGGCAAGGGGTTATTCGTCATCGTCGCTTCTCCCAGCGCGTTTTCTTGGCAACGCGTCCGTGCTTATCGACGTCGACCTCGCCCAGACGGTTGCACGCAGAATTCGTGCCTCGCTGTGCGGGCGTTGTATGAAAATCAGGAAAGACGCCCGAAGCTCGCCTGCGGAATCCAGCAAACAATTGTTTTGAAATAGTGAGCGGCCCGAGACATAGGTGACAAATCGTACCGGACACATGGGTTACACTTTCCGCTTTTGTTCTGCGGGAGGCGTGGATGCCGTGGAAAGCGAGTTCGGTCATGGAAGAGCGCCTGCGCTTTGTCGCCCGGCTTCTGGATGGGGAAGCCATGACCGAGGTGTGCCGGGAGTTCGGTATCTCCCGCAAGACCGGCTACAAGATTTTCGACCGCTACAAGGAGCACGGGCTGGAGGCGTTGAGCGACCGCTCCAGGCGGCCGGTCC
>NZ_JAANIH010000407.1 GCF_014529705.1 Bradyrhizobium campsiandrae | reverse complement strand
ACAATTTCGATCTGACTGAATATCTGGTCGGCCAGGTGCTGCAGTCTGAGAGCCATCGCCTCGCGGCGCTCGACGAATATTTCCCGAAGGCCGATCCGAAGGATTGGAGACTGCAGGTCGCGGGCCACCGAAAGCAGCGGCTTCACGTTGGCGGGACGAATGGACTCGAACAGATCCAGCAGTGAACCATGCTTGAGGAACTTGCTCGAGAAGCCCGCATAGGGGCCGAACAGCAGCGAGTGC
>NZ_JAANIH010000406.1 GCF_014529705.1 Bradyrhizobium campsiandrae | reverse complement strand
ATGTATACGGAGCTTCGACAGCGTTCATGCCTGCCCAGACCATGGAATCAATGAGAGCGTTCAAATTGCGACCATGTCCTTCCGGCGCGCCCAGCGCAGCAAGAAGTGCATCGTAAAAGTCGCGCCATCGCCGCAGCCTGCGAAGAACGCCGCGCGTTGGGTCGTGGTGACGTAGAAATCGGCTTTGAGATTACCTCCTGACCCTGGAGATGACTTATCAATGATATTATGGCGACAGTCCTG
>NZ_JAANIH010000405.1 GCF_014529705.1 Bradyrhizobium campsiandrae | reverse complement strand
CCTTGCCGTGTTCGTCGACACGCTGGAAGGCGCCGGCACCTGGCCGCGGCTGCCGGCGATGGTGAAGCAGAATTTGCGTGACAACGCCTATACCCTCATTGGCCAGGTTCGCGACAATCGCCCGCCGCGATCTTTTCTGCCGAAGCCGTAAATCGCGCCAGCAGCGGCGAGGGGCCGCCGACATAGTCCGGATCGAGGCTCGCATCGAGCTCGCCCCCGGGCTCGGCCAGCACCAGCCGGCGC
>NZ_JAANIH010000404.1 GCF_014529705.1 Bradyrhizobium campsiandrae | reverse complement strand
TCGCGCGCATTCTTGCCGCGGTGGCCGAGATCGGGTGAAACTGTTGCACAACACCCGCCTTCGCGGGGCATGACAGCAATGGGACGGGAGAAACGCCAATGACCACCATCGCCATGCTGCGCGCCTTGCAAGATGCGGACGGGACAGCCGAGGTCGATGGCGCCGCCGAGCACGAGATGATTGCGTCCCTCCTCGATCAGCCTGCGCGTGATTGGATAGGGCGTGCCGTCGCCATATTCGGAT
>NZ_JAANIH010000403.1 GCF_014529705.1 Bradyrhizobium campsiandrae | reverse complement strand
TCCGCTCCGGCTTCTCGATGACCGAGCCGCAGGTCGCCTCCAGCGATGCCACCAACATCCAGTGTGCGATCCGGCGCGACGGCGACGACTATGTCATCAACGGCCGCAAATGGTTCACCTCGGGCGCCCAGAGGATGCGGCCCATGATCTCCTTCACGGGCGCATATTCGAGGTTGGTCAATCCGGGACCATGCTCGCCGGAGAGAAACAGATTCCAGAGCCCCTGCTTCTGCGCCAGCCGCT
>NZ_JAANIH010000402.1 GCF_014529705.1 Bradyrhizobium campsiandrae | reverse complement strand
ATATCGCGCAGATCGCCGTCGTTCACGGCCCTTCGACCGCGGGCGGCGCTTACATTCCGGCGCTGTGCGACGAGGTGGTGATCGTACGCGACCAGGGCGCGATGTTTCTCGGCAGCCCGCAACTGGTCTATGCCGCGACCAAGGAAGAGGTCGGCGTCGAAGCCCTCGGCGGAGGTGAAATGCATAGCCGCGTTAGCGGCGTCACCGACCATTTGGCGGAAAGCGACAGCCACGCGATCGCGA
>NZ_JAANIH010000401.1 GCF_014529705.1 Bradyrhizobium campsiandrae | reverse complement strand
CAGGTCCTTCGGACCTGCTACTCCTTCGTCATCTACAATCGCGATTTCTCAAGTGCTCTGCATGACGCCCACGGCGAATGCGCCGCACAGGGCAATCAGGACATCGCCGTCCATGTCGGCACGCTGCCGCCAACATCCGACCAATGCCCGTTCGACTGGCTGAAGGCGATAATCTTGCCGTCGGCGAAGATGGGTCGGATCAGGCGCACATCCGGGAAGTGTGTGCCACCGGCATAGGGGTCG
>NZ_JAANIH010000400.1 GCF_014529705.1 Bradyrhizobium campsiandrae | reverse complement strand
GGATCGCGCAAATACAGGGCCTCCGACACGCCGTGGTCGCTGGCGCCATCCAACGCGATGCCGGCCGACAGCACCCGATGCAGCGCATCGGCCAGCGCCGGCCGCGTCGGATAGAGGATCGCGGTGTTGAGGCTGATCAGCACGCCGAACGCGGCGCTGTCGAATTCCTGCTGCACGATCAGCGACGGCAGGGTTATGAGATTGCCGACCGAGAAGCCGAACACGG
The DNA here is from genome assembly GCF_014529705.1 of Bradyrhizobium campsiandrae. Lineage (GTDB taxonomy): Bacteria > Pseudomonadota > Alphaproteobacteria > Rhizobiales > Xanthobacteraceae > Bradyrhizobium > Bradyrhizobium campsiandrae. Next base: position 17 of record NZ_JAANIH010000400.1, on the reverse strand, counting down.
CGCAGGCTGCGATCAGC
>NZ_JAANIH010000399.1 GCF_014529705.1 Bradyrhizobium campsiandrae | reverse complement strand
TGATCGTGGTGCCGTTCGGGCAGGGCTCTATCGCCTGGTTCTCCTCGATCGCGTTCCTCGCGATTGTCATCCTCTGGCGCATCGGCGGCTGGTATCAGCCGCAGATCAAGGCGAAGAAGGCCGCGGCAATCAGGATGACGAGATATTGGTGAGCGATGCTGAGCAGAAGCAGGCCGAAGAAGGTCGAGGCCATGCCGATCGACAGCGAGTACGGCTGCGCCTTCTTGTCGGTGTAGTGGCCGA
>NZ_JAANIH010000398.1 GCF_014529705.1 Bradyrhizobium campsiandrae | reverse complement strand
ACGAGTCCCACCGCCAGCGCACGCTCGGCACCGATGAAACGTCCAGTCAGAATTAACTCTGACGCCACCGAGACACCAACGAGCCGCGGCAGAAAGTAACTGGTGCCGATGTCGCAGCCGCCGAGCCTTACGTCGACGCGATGATGACGGCTTCGCCGGTCGGGCTGCGCCTATCAAAGGAATGTCTCAACATGAGCGTCGATGCGGGATCGCTGGAAGCCGCGATCGCGATGGAGGATCGCA
>NZ_JAANIH010000040.1 GCF_014529705.1 Bradyrhizobium campsiandrae | reverse complement strand
CTCCCCGACCCTCCCCCACAAGGGGGGAGGGAACGGAGACGGCGGCGCCCGGCCGCTTGGAAAGCTGAGGGTCCGTCGGAATCACGCCGTCCCCCCGATCCGCAGTTCGCGCGCTTCGATCCCCAGCGGCCCATGGGTCGCCGCGATGATCATTCCGCCGCGGCCAAGATGCTCGCGCATCAGGCCGCCGAACATGTCCTGGCCGGCGACATCAAGCGCATTGGTCGGCTCGTCCAGCAGCCAGACCGGCCGCCGGACCGTCAGCAGCCGGGCCAGCGAGAGGCGGCGGCGCTGTCCCGCCGACAGGAAGCCCGCGGGCAGATGGGTGGCATGGTCGAGCCCGACCGTGGCGAGACTTTCCGTCGCATCACGCCGCTCGCCGCCCAGAAAATCGGCCCAGAATGACAGATTTTCCGCCACGCTCAGAGCCGGCTTCAGCGCGTCCCGATGGCCGAGATAGTGGCACTGCTCCGGCAGCGTCAGCTCGGTATCGCCGCCGTCGAGCGCGATCGTGCCGCCGGCCGGAACGAGCAGGCCGGCGATCAGCCGCAGCAGCGAGGTTTTGCCCGCCCCGTTGCGCCCCACCACCGCCACGGCTTCGCCGGAGATGGCCTCGAAATCGAGCCCGGAAAACACCTCGCGGCCGCCGCGCACGCAGGCGACCCCGCGTCCGGACAGCCGCATCTTGACTGGTGCCGTCACATTCAAAGCCGGGCCTCAGGAAATCTTGGGGTAGCGCATCAGAATTTTTGGCTCGCGACTTGCTCGGGTTTGATGTGGCTGTGGCGGCGCGGTTAGAAAACTTCTATAAGCCCGGAACTACTTGATGCAGCAACTCAACCTGCCCCCGCAAGCCATCCAGCCTGCTCCGCTGACGGTGTTAAAATACCCTGCCGGGTATGTCTAACAATTGGGATTTCCTACATGACCTCGCTCGACAGCTTCAAATGCAAAAAGACCCTCAAGGTCGGCGCCAAGACCTATGTCTATTACAGCCTGCCCACGGCCGAGAAGAATGGTCTGAAGGGCATCTCGAAGCTTCCCTATTCGATGAAGGTCCTGCTCGAAAACCTCCTGCGCAATGAGGACGGCCGCTCGGTCAAGAAGGAAGATATCGTCGCGGTCTCCAAATGGCTGCGCAAGAAGTCGCTGGAGCATGAGATCGCGTTCCGCCCGGCCCGCGTGCTGATGCAGGACTTCACCGGCGTGCCCGCCGTCGTCGACCTCGCCGCGATGCGCAACGCGATGCAGAAGCTCGGCGGCGATGCTGAAAAGATCAACCCGCTGGTCCCGGTGGACCTCGTCATCGACCACTCCGTGATCGTGAACTTCTTCGGCGACAACAAGGCTTTCGCCAAGAACGTCACTGAAGAGTACAAGCAGAACCAGGAGCGCTATGAGTTCCTGAAGTGGGGCCAGAAGGCGTTCTCGAACTTCTCGGTCGTGCCGCCCGGCACCGGCATCTGCCACCAGGTGAATCTCGAATATCTCTCCCAGACGGTGTGGACCAAGAAGGAGAAGATGACGGTCGGCAAGAAGACCGGCACCTTCGAGGTCGCCTATCCCGACTCGCTCGTCGGCACCGACTCGCACACCACCATGGTCAATGGTCTCGCCGTGCTCGGCTGGGGCGTCGGCGGCATCGAGGCGGAAGCCTGCATGCTCGGCCAGCCGCTGTCGATGCTGCTGCCGAACGTCGTCGGCTTCAAGCTGAAGGGCGCGATGAAGGAAGGCGTCACCGCGACCGACCTCGTGCTGACGGTGACGCAGATGCTGCGCAAGCTCGGCGTCGTCGGCAAGTTCGTCGAGTTCTTCGGCCCCGGTCTCGACAACCTCTCCGTCGCCGACAAGGCGACCATCGCCAACATGGCGCCGGAATACGGCGCGACCTGCGGCTTCTTCCCGGTCGATGCCGCCGCGATCGATTACCTCAAGACCTCCGGCCGTGCCGCGCCACGCGTTGCGCTGGTGCAGGCCTATGCGAAGGCACAGGGTCTGTTCCGCACCGCCAAGTCAGCCGATCCGGTGTTCACGGAAACGCTGACGCTCGACCTCGCCGACGTCGTGCCGTCGATGGCCGGTCCGAAGCGTCCCGAAGGCCGCATCGCGCTGCCGTCGGTCGCCGAAGGTTTTTCGCTGGCGCTCGGCACCGAATACAAGAAGGCCGAGGAGCCCAACAAGCGGTTCGCCGTCGAGGGCAAGGACTACCAGATCGGCCATGGCGACGTCGTCATCGCGGCCATCACCTCCTGCACCAACACCTCGAACCCGAGCGTGCTGATCGGCGCGGGCCTGTTGGCGCGCAACGCGGCTGCCAAGGGCCTGAAGGCCAAGCCGTGGGTGAAGACCTCGCTCGCCCCGGGCAGCCAGGTGGTGGCGGGCTATCTCGCCGATTCCGGTCTGCAGAAAGATCTCGACAAGGTCGGCTTCAACCTGGTCGGCTTCGGCTGCACCACCTGCATCGGCAATTCCGGCCCGCTGCCGGAAGAGATCTCGAAGTCGATCAACGAGAACGGCATCGTCGCCGCCGCCGTGCTGTCAGGCAACCGCAACTTCGAAGGCCGCGTCTCGCCTGACGTGCAGGCCAACTATTTGGCTTCGCCGCCGCTGGTCGTCGCCCACGCGCTCGCCGGCAGCGTCACCAAGAACCTCGCCGTCGAGCCGATCGGCGAAGGCAAGGACGGCGAGCCAGTGTATCTGAAGGACATCTGGCCGACCACGAAGGAAATCAACGCCTTCATGAAGAAGTTCGTGACCTCGGCGATCTTCAAGAAGAAATATGCCGCCGTGTTCAAGGGCGATGCCAACTGGCGCAAGATCAAGACGGTCGAGAGCGAGACCTATCGCTGGAACATGTCTTCGACCTATGTGCAGAACCCGCCCTATTTCGAAGGCATGAAGAAGGAGCCGGAGCCGGTCACCGACATCGTCGAGGCGCGCATCCTTGCTATGTTCGGCGACAAGATCACCACCGACCACATCTCGCCCGCCGGTTCGATCAAGCTCACCTCGCCCGCGGGCAAATATCTCAGCGAGCACCAGGTGCGTCCGGCCGACTTCAACCAGTACGGCACGCGGCGCGGCAACCACGAAGTGATGATGCGCGGCACCTTCGCCAACATCCGCATCAAGAACTTCATGCTCAAGGGCGCCGACGGCAACATTCCGGAAGGCGGTCTCACCAAGCACTGGCCCGACGGCGAGCAGATGTCGATCTACGACGCCGCGATGAAGTACCAGCAGGAGCAGGTGCCGCTTGTCGTGTTCGCCGGCGCCGAATACGGCAACGGCTCCTCGCGTGACTGGGCTGCGAAGGGCACCCGTCTGCTCGGCGTGCGCGCCGTGATCTGCCAGAGCTTCGAGCGCATCCATCGCTCCAACCTCGTCGGTATGGGCGTGCTGCCGCTGACCTTCGAGGAAGGGACCTCCTGGTCCTCGCTCGGCCTGAAGGGCGACGAGAAGGTCACGCTGCGTGGCCTGGTCGGCGACCTCAAGCCGCGCCAGAAGCTGACCGCGGAGATCGTCTCCGGCGACGGTTCGTTGCAGCGCGTTTCGCTGCTCTGCCGCATCGATACGCTGGACGAGCTCGATTACTACCGGAACGGCGGTATTTTGCACTATGTGCTGCGCAAGCTCGCGGCTTAAGCGCGAATTTGTGAACGATGGCTCACCGCGACGTGAGTAGAAGGTTAAACGAAGGCGGCCTATCACAAGGCCGCCTTCGCACGTTTGTGGCATGTTTCAGATGGGCCCGTCCGGCGCACAGCGCGTCTTGGTCGGTTGAAACTGCAGCGCCCGTAAGACTACGGTGACCATCAGGCGATAAGATCTCCCCCCCACGACCTACCATGTGTGACGTTCAACATGACTGGAATGATGGCTTCTAATTTCGTTTCGCGATGGTCCGGCGCGCTTTGGTCGGGAGCACTCGGCATCTGCGCCATCGTCGCCGTCATCCGTCCTGCCGAGGCCGACCCCCGCGCCGTTGTCGAATTGTTTACCTCGCAGGGCTGCTCGTCCTGCCCGCCTGCCGACAAGGTGATCGGCGACCTCGCCAAGGATCCCTCGATCATCGCGCTGAGCATGCCGATCGATTATTGGGATTATCTCGGCTGGAAGGACACGCTGGCGGATTCACGTTTCTCGGCGCGGCAGCGCGCCTATTCGCGCATGCGCGGCGACCGCGAGGTCTATACGCCGCAGGTCGTGGTCAACGGTGCGACGCATGTCATCGGCAGCGATCGCGACGGCATCGAAAATGCGATCGGCAAGACCGACATGGGTGCGGGTGTGATGAGCGTGCCGGTGACGATGTCGCTCGCCGGCAAGCAGATCAACGTCTCGGTCGCCGCGAGCAAGGAGCCGACGGTCTCGCATGGCGAGGTCTGGATCTGCTCGATCTCGAAATCGGTGCCGATCGAGATCAGCCGCGGCGAGAACCGCGGACAGCAGATCACCTACCACAACGTCGTGCGCAATCTGCTCAAGGTCGGCGACTGGAACGGACATCCGGAGAGCTGGACCGTGCCGCTCGAGAATCTGACCTCGCGCGACGGCGTCGACGGTGCCGTGGTCTATGTCCAGGACGGCAACCGCGAGAAGCCGGGTGCGATGCTGGGCGCGGCGTACACGTCGCTGCACTGAAGCGCAGCGCGTCTCTTCCGATACGCAACTACTCGAACCCCTCGTGGTGAGGAGCGCGCCCTTGCGCGCGTCTCGAACCATGCAGGCCCACGCTGACGCAGCTTGGCCTTTCATCCTTCGAGACGCCGCGCAGGCGCGGCTCCTCAGGAGGAGGAGAAAGGCTGAAGCGCGGCTGTTCGGAGAGAGTTTCGTCGCGACAGCAACATCCCGACCCAAACAAAAAAGGACCAACTCGCGTTGGCCCTCCTTGTCGCGCGTACAGACCCGATCCTGTCCGGCCCCGGGGGGCTGGGGGCTGAGGAATCCGGAACCGAAAGGACCGGGTCAACGCACACAAGTCTTTTCGCAATGCAGGGCGGCAGGCGGTTGGCGGAAAAGCGGCGATCCTGTGATTCCTGCTAACGATCCCGTGACGGTTTGCCGCTGAGAAGTTCCACCGTGGCGTGTGCCATGATTCGCCGGCAGGCCGCGGCGGCGAACCCGGTCCCTGAGGGAGCGCTCAAGAGCCCCTTGCGGCGGGGAACAGTTGGCGCAATCATACAGATGTCATGATCCGCGGCTCCGGGGACGGTCTTCGCGGAGGCGGTCATGCTGACGCGATGAGGAGGCGCCCCATGAGTTTGACGTCGGAGGATGCCGATCCGAGCGAGCAGCGCGCAGTGGCGCGTCCCGCCACTGCGAATGCCCAGCCGAACCGTGTGACGTTCAACCGGCTCGAGCTGAATCGAATTCTCAATCTCTACGGCCGGATGGTCGCCGATGGCGAGTGGCGCGACTATGCCATCGATTTCCTGAAGGACCGGGCCGTGTTCTCGGTCTATCGCCGCGCCTCCGAAGTGCCGATCTACCGCATCGAGAAAGATCCGCGGCTCGCGCGCAAGCAAGGCATGTACAGCGTGATCTCGGCGACCGGCCTGATCCTGCGCCGCGGCCACGAGCTCGAGCGTGTGCTGCTGGTGATCGATCGCAAGCTGGCGGTGGTCTGACCACGGGTAGGAGGTCGTACGAGACCTACTTTGCCGGCACGCTTCTCGCGCCCTCGCCGAGGTCGCGCTGCATCATCACCGTATCCAGCCAGCGGCCGAATTTCAGGCCGACATTCGGATGCGTGCCGATCATCTTGAAGCCGCCTCTGGTGTGCACGCCGATCGAGCCGGCATTGGCGGAATCGCCGATGACGGCGATCATCTGGCGGAAGCCGCGCGCCTCGCATGCGGTAATGAGGCGCTCCAGCAGCAGCGAGCCGATGCCGCGGCGGTGGAAGGCGGGATCGAGATAGATCGAGTTCTCGACCGTGAAGCGGTAGGCCGGCCGCGGCCGGTAGGCACCGGCATAGGCGTAGCCGGCAACGTGGCCGTCGACGGTCGCGACGAAATAGGGATAGCCGCCGTCGACCAGGGCGCGGTAGCGGCGCGTCATCTCGGCGAGGTCAGGCGGATCCAGCTCGAACGTCGCGGTGCCCTCGCGGACGGCCTGCTGATAGATGGCGGTGATGGCGGGGAGGTCGGCCTCAAGCGTGGGCCTGATTTCGGGTGCGGTCATGGGGAAAGATTAGAGCGTTCCCGTGGGCGCTGGAAGGGGTAACGGGGCTTCCACACACTCCGTCATTGCGAGGAGCCCTTGCGACGAAGCAATGACGGTGTTTGCGGCGCCTACCCCGGCCCAAACAAAAACCCCGGCCTTGCGGCCGGGGTTCGTGTCCGTTCTCTCGGGTCTTGTCCGGTCTCGTGCGCTTAGTCGCGCTGGCCGAGCAGCTGCAGCAGCAGCGTGAACAGGTTGATGAAGTTCAAATACAGCGACAGCGCACCGGTGATGGCCGCACGCTCGGCGATGTCACCGCCGGCCGAGGCGTAGCCGTAGATGTAGTCGTTCTTCAGCCGCTGCGTATCCCAGGCGGTGAGGCCCGCGAACACCAGCACGCCGACCACCGAGACGATGAACTGCAGCGCGGTGCTGGCCAGGAACAGGTTCACCAGGCTCGCGATGATGATGCCGATCAGGCCCATGAACAGGAACGAGCCCATGCCGCTCATGTCACGCTTGGTGGTGTAGCCGTAGAGGCTCAGCGCGCCGAAGGTCGCCGCGGTGATGAAGAACACCCGCACGATCGAGGTGTGCGTGTACACCAGGAAGATCGAGGACAGCGAGATGCCCATCAGCGCCGAGAACACCCAGAACAGGATCTGGGCGGTCGAGGGTGCCAGGCGGTTGATGCCGGCCGAGATCACGAACACCATGGCGAGCGGCGCCAGCATGAACAGATATTTCAGCGGGCTCACGAACATGGCGTAGCCGAACGGCGTCAGGAACAGCTTGCCGACGCGGACGGCTTCCGGGGTCGGAACGTCAGTGACGGCAGCCATGTAGACACCGAGCGCGGCAAGGCCGGTGATGGCAAGGCCAATGCTCATGTAATTGTAGATGCGCAGCATGTAGGCGCGCAGACCGGCATCGACCGTCGCGGCGTCAACACGCCCGGCGGCCCTGCCGAAAGGAGAAGCGTAATTGCGGTCTAGGTCCGACATGGTCGAATTCCCGTTGGTTGGTCCGGTCCGCATGAGGGTCGTCATGCCGCCGGTTCGTCAAATTCTATCTCGGATACCGATGCCTGCCGACTAAATTTTGGCTCACAATCGGGGCTCCGAACCCATCCGATATGTGGGAAACTAACACATCCGCTGCAACGGTCCACGCGCGGCCGAATGTCGCCCTTGGCCCCGTTCCTGACGCGAGCCTGACAGGCAGACGTGGTTAATCGCAAGAATCGTGCGATTTCGGTCCCCGCGCCGGGCAACCGCTACCTTTTGTCACAAATTCCGCAACACCGTGGCGGGCTTTTTGTTCAACGCCAGGAGCGTGCCGGCAAGCCCAAGTCCGACGGTGACGACCAGGGCGGCCGCCACCACGCCGGCCGCGCTTGCCGCCTGCCAGACGAAGGTCAGCGTCATCAGCCGCGTCACGATCATCCAGGCGGCGATGCTGCCGGCGATCACTCCGAACACGGCAGTGGCGAGCCCGATCAGGAGATATTCGAGCGCATAGGCGCCGAGCAGCCGCAGCCGCGTTGCGCCCAGTGTCTTCAGGATCACCGCATCATAGACCCGGTGGCGATGGCCGGCGGCGAGCGCGCCGCCAAGCACCAGGATCGCCGAGATCAGGGTCACGGCGCTGGCGCCGCGGATCGCCAGCGCCAGATTGGTCACGACCGCGCCGACCGTTTCCATCACCTCGCGCACGCGCACGCTCGTCACCATCGGATAGGCGTCGGCGACCTGCTTGATGATCTTGCCGTCACCGGTCGCATCGCCGCCGGCCTCCGTCAGCGTCGCGATGTGGGTGTGCGGTGCGCCCTTGAAGGCGTTCGGCGAGAACACCAGCACGAAATTGATGCCGAGGCCCTGCCAGTCGATAGTCCTGAGATTGCCGATTTTCGCCGGGATGTCGCGGCCGAGCACGTTGACCACGATGTCGTCGCCGAGCCTGAGTCCGAGCCCGTCGGCGATCTTCTTCTCCATCGAGACCAGCGGCGGGCCGGAATAGTCGGCGCCCCACCATTCGCCCTCGACCACCTTGGAACCCTTCGGCAGCTCGCCGGTATAGGTCAGGCCGCGGTCGCTTTGCAGCACCCACTCGGAATCGGTTGTCGGCTTGAGGTCCTCGGCGCGCACCCCGCGCGCGGCGACGATGCGCCCGCGCAGCATCGGCACGTCCTCGACCTTGGCGCCAGGGGCGACCTGGCGCAGATAATCGTCGAACGCGGCGGCCTGCGTGCTCGGAATGTCGATGAAGTAGAATGACGGCGCGCGATCGGGCAGCGCGGCGAGGAATTGCCGGCGCAGATTGCCGTCGATCTGGGTGATGGTGACGAGCACGGCGAGGCCAAGCCCGAGCGACAGCACGACCGACGGGGTCAGCGCGCCCGGGCGGTGGATGTTGGCGATCGCGAGCCGCAGCATGGTGAAGCGCGTGCGCGGCAGTTTTCGCGCGATCGCCATCAGCAGCGCGGCGACGCCGCGCAGCACGGCGAAGACCACGACGGAAGAGACCACGAACACCGCGGCGATGCGCTTGTCGAAGGATAGGCCAATCACCACGGCAATCAGCAGCGCGACGACGACGCCCATGAAGGCGAGATAGCCCCAGCGCGGCCGGTGCCATTCGGCGGCAATCGTGTCGCGGAACAGCGCGGCGACCGGCACGTCGTGCACGCGTCCGAGCGGCCACAAGCCAAAGGCGAGCGCGGTGAGGAGGCCGTAGACGAAGGACAGCGCGAGCTCGCCCTCATGCACGGCCGGCACCACCGGCAGCGGCAGCAGCTTGCCGAACAGGCCGACGATGGCGAACGGCATCGCCGCCCCGAGCGCGAGCCCGATCACCGAGCCGATCGCGGCGAGCAGCACGACTTGCGCCAGATAGATGCCGAACACGTCGCGGCCGGTGGCGCCGACGGCCTTGAAGGCCGCGATCACCTCGAGCCGGCGATCGATATGGCTCTTCACGGCATTGGCGACGCCGACGCCGCCGACCAAAAGCGCAGCGAGACCGACCAGGGTGAGGAACTGGGTGAAGCGGCTGATATTGCGTTCGAGCTGCGGCGAGGCGTTGGAGCGGCTGCGCACCTCCCAGCCGGCCTCTGGCGCGGCAGTGCGTGCATCGGCGATGAAATCGTCGGTGGCGCGGTCGCTGTTGGCGGCATCAGGCAGTTTGACGCGATAGACCCAGCGCACCAGGCTGCCGGGCTGGATCAGCCCGGTGGCGCGCAACGCCGCCTCGCTGATCAGGAAGCGCGGACCGAAGCCGATGCCGCCGGCGAGCTTGTCGGGCTCGGCCTCGACGCTCGAGCGGATCTGGAATGTGGCCGAGCCGATGGTGACGCGGTCGCCGACCTTCAGCGACAGCCGCGCCAGCAGCGTCGGATCGGCCGCGGCGCCGAAGGCGCCGTCACGCTCCGCAAGCAGGTCGGCCAGCGGCAGCTGTGGTGCCAGCGTCAACTGGCCCAGCATCGGATAGGTGCCATCGACCGCCTTCATCTCGACCAGCGCGAGCTTGCCGTCAGCCGAGCGTGCCATGCCGCGCAGCGTCGCCGCGGTCGAGACCGTGCCGCGCGAGCGCAGGAAGGCGACCTCCTCGGGTTTGGCCTCGCGCTGGAACAGCACGAACGAGACGTCGCCGCCGAGCAGCGTGCGGCCTTCGCGTGCGAGGCCGTCGGTCAGGCTCGCCGAGACCGAGCCGACACCCGATATCGCCATCACGCCGAGCGCGATGCAGGCGATGAAGACGTAGAAGCCACGCAGGCCCCCGCGCAATTCGCGCAAGGCATAACGCAGCGACAGCGCGACGCCGTTCGGCTTCGCAAACGGTTCGGTAGCGACGCTCATGCTTGCGTCGTCTGCGTGTCGATGCGGCCCGAGCGCAGGCGGATGACGCGGTCGCAGCGATGCGCGAGCGAGGAATCGTGCGTCACCAGCACCAGCGTCATGCCGCGTTCGGCATGCTTGGTGAAGAGCAGGTCGACGATCTGCCTGCCCGTGGTCTCGTCGAGATTGCCGGTCGGCTCGTCCGCGACGAGGATGGCGGGATCGGGCGCCAGCGCGCGCGCCAGCGCAACGCGCTGCTGCTCGCCGCCGGAGAGCTGCGTCGGATAATGATGCAGGCGGTCGCCGAGCCCGACCGATTGCAGTTCCTGGGCCGCGCGCTTGCTCGCATCGGGGTTGCCGGCGAGCTCGAGCGGTACGGCGACGTTCTCCAGCGCCGTCATGGTCGGGATCAGATGGAAGGACTGGAAGACGATGCCGACCTGGCGGCCGCGAAAGCGCGCCAGCGCGTCCTCGTCGAGGGCATTGAAAGGCGTGCCCGACACCACCACCTCTCCGCTATCAGGACGCTCCAGCCCCGCCATCACCATCAGCAGCGTGGATTTGCCCGAGCCTGACGGGCCGATCAGGCCGATCGTCTCCCCCGAGCCGACGCGCAGGCTGATATCCTTGAGGATGTGAACGCGTGCCGCGCCCGATCCCAATGAGAGATTGACGTTGGAGATGGCGATGGTGTCCGGCGTGGTGCCGGCGAGCGAAGAGGGAGAGATGCTGATGTCCATGGTCCGGTCATATGGCAACTCCGCACGCGCGGTCGAGAGGCGTTACGGATTGTTCATGCACATAGCCGTGTTGATGCTCGCTTTGATGACGCTCGCGGGTCCGGCCCGGGCGGAGGCGACAAAGCCGATCAAGCTTGTCGTTCTCGGCGATTCCTTGAGCGCCGGTCTTGGTCTTTCGGCCCAGGACGCGTTTCCCGCCAAGCTTCAAAAAGCCTTGCAAGCCAAGGGCATAGAGGTCGACATGACCAATGCCGGGGTGTCCGGTGACACCTCCTCCGGCGGGCGCGACCGGCTCGACTGGTCGGTGCCTGAGGGAACCGAGGGTGTCATCGTCGAGCTCGGTGCCAACGACGCGATGCGCGGCATCGACCCCGACTTGACGCGGGCGGCACTCGCCGACATCGTTGGGCGTCTCAAGGCGCGCAAGATCGCCGTGATGCTGTGTGGCATGCTGGCGCCGCCGAATTTCGGCGCCGACTATGGCGCGCGCTTCAATTCGATTTATCCTGATCTGGCGAAGCAGTTCGACGTGCCGCTCTATCCGTTCTTCCTCGACGGTGTCGCCGCCGACGCCAAGCTCAACCAGGCCGACGGCATTCATCCGACCGCTGAAGGCGTCGACATTGTCGTCGCCAGGATGCTGCCCACCGTGGAGGCATTCCTGCGCACGATCGGCGAGCAACGTCGTTGAAAACCAGGCAATGCTAACCCTAACACCCAGGGTTTTCCCGGTGTAGGGTGTGCAGCGCTTCGCAGAGTCACACAACTGCGATAGGAATCAGGTTACCGGTGATTCGTCGCCGGCTCTAATTTGGATAGGGTCCTGCTTCTCGAGGACTGTACCCAAGCATCGGGAGTGCGAAACGATGCCGCGTTTGTTCACGGGTCTGGAAATTCCGGCCGAGATCGGCCAGTCGCTTTCCAACTTGAGGGGCGGCCTTCCCGGCGCCCGGTGGATCGATCCCGAAAATTATCACGTCACCTTGCGCTTCATCGGCGATATCGACGGCGCTTCCGCCAACGAGATCGCCTCGATGCTGTTTCGCGTCGATCGCAAGCCGTTCGAGGTGAAGGTGCAGGGGCTGACGAGTTTTGGCGGCCGCAAGCCGCGGGCCGTCGTCGCGACGATCGCGCCAAGCAAGCCGCTGATGGAATTGCAGGCCGAGCTCGAGCGCATGATGCAGCGCATCGGTCTCGATCCGGAAGGGCGCAAATATATCCCGCACGTCACGCTGGCCCGGCTGCACGACGCCTCCGACCGCGACGTCGCCGACTATCTCTCGATCCGCGGCTACTTCCCGAGCAAGGCCTTCACGGCAGAGCGCTTCGTCCTGTTCTCCTCGCGCGCCTCCACCGGCGGCGGCCCGTATGTGGTCGAGGACGCCTACGAGCTGTGTGAGTAGCGGTCGCGCGCCTCTCGTGTCCCGGACGCTGCGCAGCGCGAAGCGGTGCGCTGCAGAGCCGGGACCCATCTTTCAGCGATCGATGTAGAAGCACTGGGTCCCGGCTCTGCAGCGCAGCGTTTCACGCCGCAGCGCGTCCGGGACACGAATCCGCATACCCCGTCCACCAATTGACGGCTTGCAATTTCCGCCGGTCTCTGGCGGTAAAGGGCGATGCTCTCCACCCAAAATTCCTCCTTCAGCGAAGCCTATCAGGCCCAGATCGCCTCCGGCGCGATCGAGGCCGATGCCGCGCAGGCCGAAGTCGCCGAAGCCTATGCGGCGCTGGATCTGCGGCTTGCGAACTACAGCCCCAAGCGCAAGCAGGGCCTGCTCGCCCGCCTGTTCAGCAGCGACAAGGACGGGGCGCCGCGCGGGCTCTACATCCATGGCGAGGTCGGCCGCGGCAAGACCATGCTGATGGACCTGTTCTTCCAGCACTCTGACGTCGAGCACAAGCGCCGCGCGCATTTCCACGAATTCATGGCGGACGTGCATGAGCGCATCTACGACTATCGCCAGGGCATCGCGCGCGGACAGATCCCCGATGGCGACGTCATCGCGCTGACGGCGAATGCGATCTTCGAGGAGAGCTGGCTGCTCTGCTTCGACGAATTCCACGTCACCGACATCGCGGACGCGATGATCCTCGGACGGCTGTTCGCCAAACTGTTCGAGCTCGGCACCGTCGTGGTCGTGACCTCCAATGTCGCGCCCGATGATCTCTACAAGGGCGGCCTGAACCGCGCGCTGTTCCTGCCTTTCATCAAGCAGATCACCGACCACATGGACGTCACCCGGCTCGATGCCCGCACCGACTTCCGGCTGGAGAAGCTTCAGGGCGTGCCGATGTGGCTGACGCCGGCGGACGGCGATGCCGACGCTGCGCTCGATCGCGCCTGGGTGAAGATGACAGGCAACGCCAAATGCAAGTCGCGCGACATAAAGATCAAGGGTCGCACCCTGCACGTGCCGTGCTCGGCCCATGGCGTGGCGCGCTTCGCCTTCGCCGATCTCTGCGAGAAGCCGCTGGGCGCATCCGACTACCTCAGGCTGGCGCACGACTATCACACCATCCTGGTCGACCATATTCCAGTGATGGACTTCTCCCAGCGCAACGCCGCCAAGCGCTTCATCACGCTGATCGACACGCTCTATGACAATGCCGTGAAGCTGATGGCGTCGGCCGACGCCAACCCGATCTCGCTCTACCTCGCCCATGAGGGCGTCGAGGCCATGGAGTTCAAGCGGACGGCCTCGCGCCTGATCGAGATGAGCTCGGAATCCTATCTGGCGCTGCCTCACGGCCGCAAGGATTCGACCGCCAGCGGCTCCACCAAGGGCTTGGTCGAGACTTAAGTCCTATTTGCCAGCACTGTCATTCCGGGCCTGCGCCTGTCGGCGCATCCCAGAATGAGAGAGCGGGTATGCTGGCTGCTATCGCGGCAAGCCCGACAAATGGGCATCCACCGACTTGAACGGGGGAAGCGAAAGGGATAACCACCCATTCAGTTTTTCCCTCCTCACGTGTCTAAAGGACAGGTTCACATGGCGCGCGACAAGATTGCTCTGATTGGCTCCGGCCAGATCGGCGGAACGCTGGCTCACCTCATCGGCCTGAAAGAACTGGGCGACGTCGTGATGTTCGACATCGCCGAAGGCGTGCCGCAGGGCAAGGCGCTCGACATCGCACAGTCCTCGCCGGTCGATGGTTTCGACGCGCACTATACCGGCGCCAATTCCTACGAGGCGCTCGACAACGCCAAGGTCTGCATCGTCACCGCCGGCGTGCCGCGCAAGCCCGGCATGAGCCGCGACGATCTCCTCTCCATCAACCTCAAGGTCATGGAGCAGGTCGGCGCCGGCATCAAGAAGTACGCCCCCGATGCCTTCGTCATCTGCATCACCAATCCGCTCGACGCCATGGTCTGGGCGCTGCAGAAGGCTTCGGGCCTGCCGCACAAGAAGGTCGTCGGCATGGCCGGCGTGCTGGACTCCGCGCGCTTCCGCTACTTCCTGGCCGACGAGTTCAACGTCTCTGTCGAGGACGTCACCGCCTTCGTGCTCGGCGGCCATGGCGATACCATGGTGCCGCTGGTGAAGTACTCCACCGTCGCCGGCATCCCGCTGCCCGACCTCGTCAAGATGGGCTGGACCTCGCAGGCGCGCCTCGACGAGATCGTCGACCGCACCCGCAACGGCGGCGCCGAGATCGTCAACCTGCTCAAGACCGGTTCGGCCTTCTACGCGCCGGCCGCTTCCGCCATCGCGATGGCCGAGAGCTATCTGAAGGACAAGAAGCGCGTGCTGCCGTCGGCCGCCTACCTCAACGGCGAATACGGCGTGAAGGACATGTATGTCGGCGTGCCCGTCGTGATCGGCTCCAAGGGCGTCGAGCGTGTCGTCGAGATCGAGCTCGCCGGCAAGGACCGCGAAGCCTTCGACAAGTCGGTCGGCGCGGTGCAGGGCCTGGTCGACGCCTGCAAGAAGATCGCACCCGATCTTCTCGGCCGATAAGGGCAAGCAATCCCGCCGAAGATCGAAACCCGGTCTTCGGCGGTTTCGTTTCCGGAGCCCGGCTAGCCGGGACGGGTTCCGGGTCCAAGATTCCGATGTCAACGAATCCGGGTTTGCAGTTCCTGTGGTATATGGTATGCCAGCCACGAGACTGAGGTGGGCCGTGAGAGGTCACCGCCCGCGGGTTCAGGGAGCGACCATATGAATATCCATGAATATCAGGCCAAGGCGCTGCTGGGCGAGTTCGGCGTGCCGATCTCCAAGGGCGTTCCCGTCCTCAAGGCGAGCGACGCGGAAGCCGCCGCCAAGGCGCTGCCGGGTCCGGTCTATGTGGTGAAGAGCCAGATCCACGCCGGCGGCCGTGGCAAGGGCAAGTTCAAGGAAGCCTCGGCTGGCGACAAGGGCGGCGTCCGCATCGCCAAGTCGGCCGCGGAGGTCTCCGAATTCGCCAAGCAGATGCTCGGCGCGACCCTCGTGACCGTGCAGACGGGACCTGCCGGCAAGCAGGTCAACCGCCTCTACATCGAGGACGGCTCGGACATCGACAAGGAGTTCTATCTCTCCATCCTGGTCGACCGCGAGACCTCGCGCGTCTCCTTCGTCGTCTCGACCGAAGGCGGCGTCAACATCGAGGACGTCGCGCACAACACGCCGGAGAAGATCGTGACCTTCTCGGTGGATCCCGCCACCGGCATCATGGGCCATCACGGCCGCACCGTCGCCAACGCGCTGAAGCTTTCCGGTGACCTCGCCAAGCAGGCGGAAAAGCTCACCGCGCAGCTCTTTGCTGCCTTCGTCGCCAAGGACATGTCGATGCTGGAGATCAACCCGCTGGTCGTGACCAAGCAGGGCCAGCTCCGCGTGCTCGACGCCAAGGTGTCGTTCGACGACAACGCGCTGTTTCGTCACCCCGAGGTGGTCGCGCTGCGCGACGAGACCGAGGAAGACGCCAAGGAAATCGAGGCGTCGAAGTACGACCTCAACTACGTCACGCTCGACGGCAATATCGGCTGCATGGTCAACGGCGCCGGTCTCGCCATGGCGACGATGGACATCATCAAGCTCTACGGCATGGCGCCGGCGAACTTCCTCGACGTCGGCGGCAGCGCCAGCAAGGAGAAGGTCGCGGCCGCCTTCAAGATCATCACCGCCGATCCCAACGTGAAGGGTATCCTGGTCAACATCTTCGGTGGCATCATGAAGTGCGATGTGATCGCCGAAGGCGTCACCGCCGCGGTTCGCGAAGTCGGTCTCAGCGTGCCGCTGGTGGTTCGTCTCGAAGGCACCAATGTCGAGCTCGGCAAGAAGATCATCCGTGAGTCCGGCCTGAACGTGGTGCCGGCCGACAATCTCGACGACGCCGCGCAGAAGATCGTGAAGGCCGTCAAGGGAGGCTAAGGCCATGGCCCAGGACCATCTCGCCGCATCATCTCCGTTAGCAGAGCATGCGCGCCTCGCCGCGTTCGCCGGCGAATGGAATGGCGAGGAGATGGTCTTCCCGTCGCGCTGGACTGCGGGCGGGCCGGCGACCTCGCGCACCGTGGCGCGCATGGACCTCAACGGATTCTATCTGATCCAGGACAGTGTCCAGATGCGCGACGGCCAGCAGAGCTTCGCCACCCACGGCATCTTCACCTTCGATCGTGACGACCGGACCTACAAATTGTTCTGGTACGACTCGCTCGGCTACACGCCGCCCGCGCCCGCCTCCGGCGGCTGGGTCGGCAACACCCTGACGCTGGTGCGCGGCTCGCTCCGCGGCAATGCGCGCCACGTCTACGAGATCATCGACGATGTCTCCTACTCGTTGAAGATTCAGTTCTCGCCGGATGCGGAAGGCTGGGCCGACGTGCTCACCGGCGTCTACCGCCGCATCCACTGACCCTCTCACTCCGTTAGTTTCGCGAAAGCAGACCTCATGTCCATCCTGATCGACAAGAACACCAAGGTCATCTGCCAGGGTTTTACCGGCAAGAACGGTACCTTCCATTCGGAGGCCGCGATTGCTTACGGCACCAAGATGGTCGGCGGCACCTCGCCCGGCAAAGGCGGCTCGACCCATCTGAACCTGCCGGTGTTCGACACCGTGCGCGAGGCGCGCGAGAAGACCGGCGCCGATGCATCGGTGATCTACGTGCCGCCGCCGGGCGCAGCCGATGCGATCTGCGAAGCCATCGACGCCGAGATCCCGCTGATCGTCTGCATCACCGAGGGCATTCCCGTCATCGACATGGTGCGCGTGAAGCGCTCGCTGATCGGCTCCAAGTCGCGCCTGATCGGACCGAACTGCCCGGGCGTCATGACCGCCGGCGAGTGCAAGATCGGCATCATGCCCGCCAACATCTTCAAGACAGGCTCGGTCGGCATCGTCTCCCGTTCGGGCACGTTGACCTATGAAGCGGTGTTCCAGACCTCCCAGGAAGGCCTCGGCCAGACCACCGCGGTCGGCATCGGCGGCGACCCGGTCAAGGGCACCGAATTCATCGACGTGCTCGAAATGCTGCTGGCCGACCCCAAGACCGAGTCGATCATCATGATCGGCGAGATCGGTGGTTCCGCCGAGGAGGACGCCGCCCAGTTCCTCAAGGACGAGGCCAAGCGCGGCCGCAAGAAGCCGATGGTCGGTTTCATCGCCGGCGTCACCGCGCCTCCCGGCCGCCGCATGGGCCATGCCGGCGCGATCATCTCGGGCGGTAAGGGCGACGCCGGTTCCAAGACCGAGGCGATGAAATCTGCAGGTATTACAGTGTCACCGTCGCCGGCGCGCCTGGGTCACACGCTTGCCGAAAAGTTGAAGGGCTAATTCACTTCTTCGTGCTTTTCCGGGCGAAGTTTCGCAGCAAATAGGGTAAAGGGTGCCTGTCGCGTCGAGCCCTGTCGGGGGAGCTCGGCGCCAGCGCCGTTTGTTATGCGCGAACCGAAATCGCCAGGAACCCAGTATGTCTCGCCAGGACGCGAACGCAGCCTTTGCCCTGTCATCCTTTCTGCAGGGCACCAACGCCACCTATATCGACGAAATCTACGCCCGGTATGAGAAGGACCCCTCCTCGGTCGACGCCGAGTGGCAGGAATTCTTCAAGAGCCTGAATGATCAGCCGGCTGTTGTCCGGAAGAACGCCGAAGGCCCGTCCTGGGAGCGAGCCAACTGGCCGCTCACCCCGAAGGACGATCTGACCTCTGCGCTCGACGGCAACTGGGCCGAGGTCGAGAAGGCGGTCGGCACCAAGATCGCTGCCAAGGCGCAGTCCAAGGGCGGCGATATCTCCTCCGCCGACCTGCTCCAGGCCACGCGCGACTCTGTGCGTGCGTTGATGCTGATCCGCTCCTACCGCATGCGTGGCCACTTCCACGCCAAGCTCGATCCGCTCGGCATCGAAGCCCCGCGCAATCGCGAAGAGCTCGACCCGCGCACCTACGGCTTCACGGAAGCTGATTTCGATCGCAAGATCTTCCTCGATCACGTGCTCGGCCTCGAATACGGCAGCCTGCGCGAGATCACCGCGATCTGCGAGCGCACCTACTGCCAGACGCTCGGCGTCGAGTTCATGCACATCAGCAATGCCGCGCAGAAGGCCTGGATCCAGGAACGCATCGAGGGTCCGGACAAGGAAATCTCCTTCACCCGCGAAGGCCGTAGAGCCATCCTGATGAAGCTGGTCGAGGCCGAGGGCTTCGAGAAATTCTGCGACACCAAGTTCACCGGCACCAAGCGCTTCGGCCTCGACGGCGGTGAATCCCTGATCCCCGCGCTCGAGCAGATCATCAAGCGCGGCGGCAATCTCGGCGTGAAGGAAATCGTGTTGGGCATGCCGCATCGCGGCCGCCTCAACGTGCTCACGCAAGTGATGGGCAAGGCTCACCGCGCGCTGTTCCACGAGTTCAAGGGCGGCTCGGCCAACCCCGACGCGGTCGAAGGCTCCGGCGACGTCAAGTACCACCTCGGCGCCTCCTCGGACCGCGAGTTCGACGGCAACCGCATCCATCTGTCGCTGACCGCCAACCCCTCGCATCTCGAGATCGTCGATCCCGTCGTGCTCGGCAAGGTGCGCGCCAAGCAGGACCAGCATGGCGATCCGCCCGACATGCGCATCTCGGTGATGCCGCTGCTGATGCATGGCGACGCGGCCTTCGCCGGGCAGGGCGTCGTCGCGGAATGCTTCGGTCTGTCCGACCTGAAGGGCTACCGCACCGGCGGCTCCGTGCACTTCATCGTCAACAACCAGATCGGCTTCACCACCTATCCGCGCTACTCGCGCTCCTCGCCTTACCCGTCCGACGTCGCGAAGATGATCGACGCGCCGATCTTCCACGTCAACGGCGACGATCCGGAAGCCGTGGTGTTCGCCGCCAAGGTCGCGACCGAGTTCCGGCAGAAATTCCACAAGCCCGTCGTCATCGACATGTTCTGCTATCGCAGGCATGGCCATAACGAGGGCGACGAGCCGGCGTTCACCCAGCCGGTGATGTACAAGCGGATCGCGGCGCATCCCTCGACGCTCGAGCTCTATGCGCGGCGCCTGATCAGCGAAGGCGTCATGACCCAGGGCGAGGTCGACAAGGCCAAGGCCGACTGGCGCGCCCGGCTCGATGCCGAGTTCGAGGCCGGCACCTCCTACAAGCCGAACAAGGCCGACTGGCTCGATGGCAAGTGGGCGGGCTTCAAGATCGCCGACCAGGAAGAGGATGCGCGCCGCGGCGTCACCGGCGTCGATCTTCCCGTCCTGAAGGACATCGGCCGCAAGATCACCAAGGTGCCTGACGGTTTCCGCGTTCACCGCACCATCCAGCGCTTCCTGGAGAATCGCGCCAAGGCGATCGACGGCGGCAACGGCATCGACTGGGCGACCGGCGAGGCGCTGGCGTTCTGCACGCTGCTCGGGGAAGGCCACCACGTCCGGCTGTCCGGACAGGATTCGGAGCGCGGCACCTTCTCGCAGCGTCACTCGGTCCTGATCGACCAGGAGGACGAGAGCCGCTACACGCCGTTCAACCATCTCGGCAGCGAGCAGGGCCACTACGAGGTCATCAACTCGCTGCTGTCGGAAGAGGCCGTGCTCGGCTTCGAATACGGCTATTCGCTCGCCGAGCCGAACACGCTGACGCTGTGGGAAGCCCAGTTCGGCGACTTCGCCAACGGTGCGCAGGTCGTGTTCGACCAGTTCATCTCCTCGGGTGAGCGCAAATGGCTGCGCATGTCGGGCCTCGTCTGCCTGCTGCCGCACGGCTACGAGGGCCAGGGACCGGAGCACTCCTCGGCGCGCCTGGAGCGTTATCTGCAGATGTGCGCGGAAGACAACATGCAGGTGGTCTATCCGACCACGCCTGCGAACTACTTCCACGTGCTGCGCCGTCAGCTGCATCGCGAGATCCGCAAGCCGCTGATCCTGATGACGCCGAAGTCGCTGCTGCGTCACAAGCGGGCGGTGTCGCGTCTCGAGGAGCTCGCCAAGGGCACGACCTTCCACCGCATCCTGTACGATGACGCCCAGATGCTGCCGAACGAGCCGATCAAGCTCGTTCCGGACGAGAAGATCCGCCGCATCGTGCTCTGCTCGGGCAAGGTCTATTACGACCTCTACGAAGAGCGCGAGAAGCGCGGCATCGACGACATCTATCTGATGCGCATCGAGCAGCTCTATCCGGTGCCGTTGAAGGCGCTGGTGGCCGAGCTGTCGCGCTTCAAGAAGGCGGAAGTGATCTGGTGCCAGGAAGAGCCGCGCAACATGGGCGCCTGGCACTTCATCGAGCCCTATCTGGAATGGGTGCTGAACCAGGTGAACGGCGCGAGCCGGCGTCCGCGTTATGTCGGCCGCGCCGCTTCCGCCGCGACCGCCACGGGTCTGATGTCCAAGCATCAGGCGCAGCTGAAGGCGTTCCTGGACGAAGCATTGAGCTGAGACGTTTTTTTGAGACCGTCATTGCCCGCGAAGGTTGGATGCCCCGCCTTCGCGGGCATGACCTATGAATTCCTGTCCGCGACTGCGATCCCCTTGAGGAAAAGACCATGACTGAAATTCGTGTGCCGACGCTCGGCGAATCCGTCACCGAGGCCACCATCGGCCGCTGGTTCAAGAAGGCCGGCGACCCGGTCGCCGTCGACGAGCCCTTGGTGGAGCTCGAGACCGACAAGGTCACCATCGAGGTCCCGGCGCCCTCCGCCGGCACGCTGAGCGAGATCATCGCGGCTGATGGCGCGACCGTTGCGGTCGGTGCGCTGCTCGGCCAAATCACCGACGGTGCCGGCGCTGCGAAGCCCGCGGCTGCGCCCGCCAAGCCGGCTGCCGCCGCTCCGGCGCCTGCCGCCGCGGCTCCGGCTGCTGCGCCCGCTGCGAAGGCGCCGCCGGCCGACGCGCCGCTCGCCCCGTCCGTGCGCAAGCTCTCCGCCGAGACCGGCATCGACGCTTCCACCGTTCCGGGCTCCGGCAAGGACGGTCGCGTCACCAAGGGCGATATGCTCGCTGCGATCGAGCGTGCGGCGTCCGCGCCGACCCCGGTCAACCAGCCCGCCGCCGCCGTGCAGGTGCGTGCGCCGTCGCCGGCCGATGACGCCGCCCGCGAAGAGCGCGTCAAGATGACCCGGCTGCGCCAGACCATCGCGCGCCGCCTCAAGGACGTGCAGAACACCGCGGCCATGCTGACGACCTTCAACGAGGTCGACATGACCAACGTGATGGCGCTGCGCGCCCACTACAAGGATGCGTTCGAGAAGAAGCACGGCGCCAAGCTCGGCTTCATGGGCTTCTTCACCAAGGCCGTCGTGCAGGCGCTGAAGGACATCCCGGCGGTCAACGCCGAGATCGACGGCACCGATCTGATCTACAAGAACTACTATCACATCGGCGTCGCCGTCGGCACCGACAAGGGTCTCGTCGTGCCCGTGGTGCGCGATTGCGACCACAAGTCGATCTCCGACATCGAGAAGAGCATCGCCGATTTCGGCCGCCGCGCCCGTGACGGCCAGCTCAAGATCGACGAGATGCAGGGCGGCACCTTCACCATCACCAATGGCGGCATCTACGGCTCGCTGATGTCGACCCCGATCCTGAACGCGCCGCAATCCGGCATCCTCGGCATGCACAAGATCCAGGATCGCCCGATGGTTGTCGGCGGCAAGATCGAGGTCCGCCCGATGATGTATCTGGCGCTGTCCTACGATCACCGCGTCATCGACGGCAAGGAAGCCGTCACCTTCCTGGTGCGTGTCAAGGAGAGCCTGGAAGATCCGGCGCGCCTGGTGCTGGACCTCTGATCCCTAGTGCTGTGCGAGCGCCGTCGCTCTCTCGAGTGACGGCGCGTGTCGAACCATGGAGGCTGATGTGACGGATAAGGTCGTTGTCATCACCGGCGGCAGCCGCGGCATCGGGCGGGCAACCGCGATTGCGGCGGCCGCGCGCGGCTACCGCGTCGTGGTCGGCTATGCCAGCAACAAGAAGGCCGCCGACGAGGTGGTTACGCAGATCGAGGCCAGCAATGGCAAGGCGATCGCGGTGAAATGCGACGTCGCCGAGGAGCGCGACATCATCGACCTGTTCAGGGAAGCCGACAAGTTCGGCACGTTAGGGGCGCTCGTCAACAATGGCGGCATTGTCGGCCAGAGCGGCGTGCGCGTCGACGAGATGTCGGCCGAGCGCATCCAGCGCGTGCTGGCGGTCAACGTCACCGGCTCCATCCTCTGCGCGCGCGAGGCTGTCAAACGCATGTCGACCAAGCATGGCGGCAAGGGCGGCGTCATCGTCAATCTGTCGTCGGTCGCCGCCAAGTTAGGGGCGCCCAACACTTATGTCGATTACGCCGCATCCAAGGGCGCGGTGGATTCCTTCACCATCGGCCTCGGCTATGAGGTCGCAAGCGAAGGCATCCGCGTCGCCGCGATCCGCCCCGGCCTGATCGACACCGAAATCCACGCCTCCGGCGGCGAGCCCGACCGGCATCATCGCCTCGCCCACATGGTGCCGATGAAGCGCGTCGGCACCGCCGACGAAATTGCCAATGCCATTGTCTGGCTGATGTCGGACGATGCCTCCTACGTCACTTCAGCCATTCTCGATGTGTCCGGCGGACGCTGACGCGCCGCGCGGACGCTGACACATCCTCATCACGCTAAACTTACGGGACTTTCTCTCATGGCATCCTACGATCTCGTCGTCATCGGTACCGGACCTGGCGGTTATGTCTGCGCGGTGCGCGCCAGCCAGCTCGGCATGAAAGTCGCCGTGGTCGAGAAGAACGCCACGCTCGGCGGCACCTGCCTCAACGTCGGCTGCATGCCCTCGAAGGCACTGCTGCACGCCTCCGAGATGTTCGAGGAAGCCGGGCACTCCTTCGCCAAGATGGGCGTGTCGGTCTCCGCGCCGAAGCTCGATCTTCCGGCCATGATGAACTTCAAGCAGCAAGGCATCGACGGCAACGTCAAGGGCGTCGAGTTCCTGATGAAGAAGAACAAGGTCGACGTGCTCAAGGGCACCGGCAAGATCATCAGTGCCGGCAAGGTCGAGGTCTCCGCCGACGGCAAGTCGCAGCTGATCGAAACCAAGAACATCGTCATCGCCACCGGCTCTGATATCGCGCGCCTCAAGGGCATCGAGATCGACGAGAAGCGCATCGTCTCGTCCACCGGCGCGCTGGCGCTCGACAAGGTCCCCGGAAAGCTCCTGATCGTCGGCGCCGGCGTGATCGGCCTCGAGCTCGGTTCGGTGTGGAAGCGGCTTGGCGCCGAAGTCGTTGTCGTCGAATTCCTCGATCGCATCCTGCCCGGCATGGACGGCGAGATCGCCAAGCAATTCCAGCGCATCCTCGAGAAGCAGGGCTTTGCGTTCAAGCTCGGTGCCAAGGTCACCGCGGTCGACACCTCAGGCAAGACGCTGAAGGCGACCATCGAGCCCGCCGCCGGCGGCGCGGCCGAGACGCTGGAGGCCGACGTCGTGCTCGTCGCGATCGGCCGCGTGCCCTACACCGAGGGTCTCGGCCTGAAGGAAGCCGGCGTGGCGCTGGATGCGCGCGGCCGCGTCCAGATCGACCCGCATTTCGCCACCAGCCTGAAGGGCGTCTATGCCATCGGCGACGTCGTCGCCGGCCCGATGCTCGCGCACAAGGCCGAGGATGAAGCCGTTGCGGTCGCGGAGATCATCGCAGGGCAAGCCGGCCACGTGAATTACGACGTGATCCCAGGCGTCGTGTATACCACGCCGGAAGTGTCCTCCGTCGGCAAGACCGAGGAGGAGCTGAAGCAGGCCGGCGTGGCCTATACCGTCGGGAAGTTTCCCTTTACCGCCAACGGCCGCTCCAAGGTCAACCAAACGACGGATGGCTTCGTCAAGATTCTCGCAGATGCGAAGACCGATCGCGTGCTCGGCGTGCACATCATCGGCATCGAGGCCGGCGAAATGATCCATGAGGCCTGCGTCCTCATGGAGTTTGGCGGCAGCGCGGAAGATCTCGCCCGCACCTGCCATGCGCATCCGACCCGCTCGGAGGCCGTCAAGGAAGCCGCGCTTGCAGTCGGCAAGCGGGCCATCCATATGTAGGTTCGCGCCCAGCACCGAATCGGGCGGGAAACACATGCTGCGCCGCCTTCTTCAACCGGTCTGGGTCCTGCTGGCGATCATCTTTCTGATCGAAGCCTGGCTGTGGGACCATCTCGAACCCGTTGTCGCGCGGGTCGTCGCACTGATCCCGCTTGCCCGCTTCAAGGCGTGGCTGGCGGAGCGCGTCGATGCGCTGTCGCCGGCGATGACGCTGATCGTGTTCGCGGTCCCGATCATCCCGCTGTTTCCGCTCAAGCTCGTCGGCCTGTGGCTGCTCACGCATGAATACTGGACCAGCGCGGTCTTCACGATCCTGTTCGCCAAGATGCTCGGCGTCGGCGTCACCGCCTTCGTGTTCGACGTCACGCGCGACAAGTTGCTGGAGATGCACTGGTTCGAGCGGATCTACGATCTCGTGCTGCGTGTGCGCGCCAAGGCAACCGCACTGGTCGAACCGATCAAGCGCCGCATCCGCGAGCTGATCAAGGGCAATCGCGAAGGCTGGTCCGCGCGCACGCTCCGCCTGATCCAGCGCTTCCGCAAGAGCGTGCACGAGGCGCGGTGAGGGCTATCACTAATCTATCACCGTCACCCTGAGGTGGCCGCTTCTTCAGCGGCCCTCGAAGGGCGACGGCCCGGCTGCATCACGGCCGTTCATCCTTCGAGGCTCCCCATGGGACGCGTTGCGTCCCATGCCTCTCACCTCAGGATGACGGATTACGAATTGGTCGCCCCCTACCCGTGCAGATGCAGCAGATGCGGCGCCCAAACGCCGAGCGCGGTCATGACGATGCCGGCGAGCGTCAACAGCCCGCCGATATAGGCGAGCGCGATCATGCCGGTGATGATCGTCGCTGACGCCAGCACGATGCCGATCTGGAAGGCGGCGGAGGCCAGTTCGAAATGATGATATTTCGCGGTCGCCTCGTCGCGCTCATGCTCGGCGTGCTTGGCTTTCTCGGCGAGTTGCTCGGTGCCTTCGCCGGTCTCGGGCTCGGAGCGGTAGCGCGCCGCGGTCTTGGTCCAGTCGTCGATCTGTTTCTGCACCGCCGCCTTGGTGGCGTCGTCGGTGGCCGACCCCAGCGTCAGCTTGCCCTGCTCGGCGGCGGTCTGCACCACGGTGCGGCGAACGCTCTTGGCCTGGAAGAACGCCCACAGATTGGCGGCCTCGACGTTCTTGCTGATCGATTCGGTCTGCGCGCCCTTGCCGAGCGTCTCGGAGATCGCCAGGAACAGCGCCAGCACGGCGATCAAAAGCGCGATCTTCTTGTTCTCGCCGGATGCGTGTTCGGCATGCTCCGCATGCTCCATGCTTTCGTGTGCGCTCATGAAGTCCCTCCTGTCTCGGTGCCGCAACGATTGACCGAACCGTGCGGCTCGCGCAAGTGGTATGCGTGCCAGGCGCGTTCCTGATGACAGCTTGATGTCAGGATTAGGCGAGCCGCTCAGCGCCTCGGATGCGCGCTGGCATAGACTTCCAGCAATCGCTCGGAATCGATGCCGGTATAGATTTGCGTGGTCGACAGCGAGGAATGGCCGAGCAATTCCTGGATCGCGCGCAAATCACCGCCGCGCGAGAGCAGGTGCGTGGCGAACGAGTGCCGCAGCGCGTGCGGCGTGGCGCTGTCGGGCAGGCCCAGCGCGCCGCGCAGCCGCTCCATCGCCAGCTGGATGATGCGCGGGCTCAAGGGCCCGCCGCGCGCGCCGACGAAGATCGGCCCCTCGGGGCGCAGCGCATGCGGGCACATCGCGACATATTCGTCGATCAGCGCCAGCACGTTCTGCAGCACCGGCACCATGCGCGTCTTGTTGCCTTTGCCTGTGACGACCAGCACGTCGCCTTCGCCTGCTTTCGGCACCTCGCGGCGCTTCAGCCCGAGCGCTTCGGAGATGCGCAGGCCCGAGCCATAGAGCAGCGCCATCACGGCGGCGTCACGGACCAGGATCCAGGTCTCGCGCTCCTCGCCGGCGCGCTCGTCGGCATCGGCGAGGCGCTTTGCGGACGCCATCGGCAACGGCTTCGGCAGGCTCTTCGAAACCTTGGGCGCACGGATCGCAGAGAGCGCGCCGACCTTGCCCTTGCCTTCGCGCTCGAGGAAGCGGCCGAACGAGCGCAGGCCCGCGAGCGCGCGCATCAGGGAACGGCCGGCAATGTCGTCGGCGCGGCGCATCGCCATGAAGGCGCGAATGTCGGTGGCCTCGAGCGCGGCGAAGCGTTCCAGCGTGACGCGCTCGCCCCAATGGCCGCACAGGAAATCCAGGCACTGCCTGAGGTCGCGTCCATAGGCCTCCAGCGTCTTCGGCGACAGCCGCCGCTCGGCGCCGAGATGCGACAGCCAGCGCGCCATCTCCTGCGCGATCGAGGGATCGGCGCTGGCGAGCTCGATTTGAGGTACGGCCGCTTTGCTCATGCGCTCTGGACGAGATGATTCCGCACAGTATATCGCATCCCACAGGTTTACTGTTCGCTAAGGTGCCGACGGCGCGCTAGCCTTCAGCCCCGCAAGGTTCCGATTCTCCGCTCATGAATCATACGTCGCGCAGCACCGCCGCCCCCACCAACGCGACCGGCATGGTCGACGTGCTGGTGCCGGTCGCGCTCGACCAGACCTATTCCTACAAGGTGCCTGTGGGCACGGAGCTGAAGGCCGGCGATCTCGTCGGCGTGCCGCTGGGTGCGCGCGAGGTTTTGGCCGTGGTCTGGGGCGAAAACGCCAATCCCGATCCGCGCCTGCACAATCGCCTCAAGGAGGTCAGCGAGAAGCTGGATGTGCCGCCGCTGAAGGGCGAACTGCGTTCGGTCGTCGATTGGGTTGCCAATTACACGTTGAGCCCGCGCGGCATGGTGCTGCGCATGTGCCTGCGCATGGGCGAGAATCTCGGCCCCGAGCGCGTGCGCCCCGGCGTGCGGCTGACGGGCGATCCGCCGCGGCGCCTGACCCCGGCGCGGGCGCGCGTGATCGAGGTGCTGTCGGACCGCCTCCTCCACGGCAAGTCCGAGGCCGCCAAGGAAGCCGGCGTCTCAAGCGGGGTGATCGACGGCCTCGTCGACGAGGGCACGCTCACGGTCGAGCCGATGCCGCAGCCGCCTCCGCCACCTCGCCCCGATCCGGAGTTCGGCCGGCCGGATTTCTCGCCGCTGCAGCGGGCCGGTGTCGATGCGATGCGCGCGCTCGCGGCCAACGGCAGCTTCCACGTTGCGCTGCTCGACGGCGTCACCGGTTCGGGCAAGACCGAGGTCTATTTCGAGGCCGTGGCGGAAACCATCCGCCGCGGCAAACAGTCGCTGATCCTGATGCCGGAGATCGCGCTCACCGGCCAGTTCCTCGACCGCTTCGCGCAGCGCTTCGGCGTGCGCCCGATCGAGTGGCATTCTGAACTGACGCCACGCACCCGCGCCCGCAATTGGGCGGCGATCTCGGAAGGATCAGCGCCGGTCGTGGTCGGCGCGCGCTCGGCGCTGTTTCTCCCTTACGCCAATCTCGGCCTCATCGTCGTCGATGAAGAGCACGACCAGGCCTACAAGCAGGACGAGGGCGTGCACTATCACGCCCGCGACATGGCGGTGGTGCGCGCGCATATCGCAAAAATCCCGATCGTGCTGGCCTCGGCGACCCCCTCGGTCGAATCAGAGGTCAACGCGCGCAAGAACCGCTATCAGCGCATCGCGCTGCCCTCGCGCTTCGGCGGCCAGCACATGCCGCACATCGAGGCGATTGATTTGCGTCGCGAGCCGCCCGCGCGCGGCCGCTACATCTCGCCGCGGCTGGCCGGCGAGATCAAGAAAGCCATCGAGAAGCGCGAGCAGGCGCTGCTGTTCCTCAATCGCCGCGGCTATGCGCCGCTGACGCTGTGCCGTGCCTGCGGCCACCGCTTTGCCTGCACCATCTGCGATGCCTGGCTGGTCGATCATCGCTTTCGTCAGCGCCTCGTCTGCCATCATTGCGGCTTCTCGATGCCGCGCCCGCCGGCCTGCCCGCATTGCGCGGCGGAGGAATCGCTGGTGGCGGTCGGCCCCGGCGTCGAACGCCTGCAGGAGGAGGCGGCCGCGCTATTCCCCGAGGCGCGCACCATGGTGCTGTCGAGCGATCTCATCACCTCGATCGAGACGATGCGCAGTGAGCTCAATGAGATCGCGGAGGGCCGCGTCGACATCATCATCGGCACGCAGCTCGTCGCCAAGGGCCACAATTTCCCGCGGCTCAATCTGGTCGGCGTGGTCGATGCCGATCTCGGCCTCTCCAATGGCGATCCGCGCGCGGCGGAACGCACCTGGCAATTGCTCAATCAGGTGATCGGCCGCGCCGGCCGCGAGCAGGGCCGCGGCGTCGGCTATCTGCAAACGCACCAGCCTGACCACCCTGTCATGAAGGCGCTGATCGCCTGCGACCGCGAAGCCTTCTACGACAGCGAGATCGAGCTGCGCGAGAAGACGCTCTATCCCCCGTTCGGCCGGCTCGCGAGCCTGATCATTTCCGCCGGAGACCGTCCGAGCGCCGAGGGGCTCGGCCGCCGTCTCGTTGCGCTCGCCCCGCGCGACGAGCGCGTCGTCGTGCTGGGCCCGGCCGAAGCGCCGCTCGCCGTCATCAAGGGCCGCTACCGCTTTCGCATTTTGGTGAAGTCGGCACGCGGCTTCGATCTGTCGGATTATTTGCGCAACTGGCTCGCAGTGTGTCCGAAGCCGACGGGTAACCAGAAGCTGGAAGTCGACGTCGATCCGCAGAGCTTTTTGTAAGAGCCGCCACTCTCTCCCCGTCATTGCGAGGAGCCCTTGCGACGAAGCAATCCAGGGTCCCTCCGTGGGAAGATTCTGGATTGCTTCGCGGCGCTCGCAATGACGGCGTGGTGGCAGCGGTGCGCAAGTCAAATCCGTCATCCTGAGGCGTGAGCCTTGCGTCGCGAAGCGGCGCATGGCGAGCCTCGAAGGATGAGCGGCCAAGATGCAGCCGGGCCGTCGTCCTTCGAGGCTCGTCCTGCGTTGCAGGACGAGCACCTCAGGATGACGGTGAGCGGCTGGGGCGCGTTGCATGAAGTCGCGACGACCGAAAGCAAAAAGCCCGCGGTCCCCCAAGACCGCGGGCCTGTTTCACGCGCGCATCAAACTGATGAAAACTGCGCGTGTGAGCTTGAGGCTCGGGAAGCGCCGCTTAAGAGACGACTTCCGCGGTGACGCGGCCGACGCCGGCGCCGGTGAGGCCGATGGCGCGGGCAGCGCCGGTGGAGAGATCGAGCACGCGGCCGCGCACGAACGGGCCACGGTCATTGATGGTGACGATGACGCTCTGGCCGCCATGGGTGACGCGGACCTTGGTGCCGAACGGCAGCGAACGGTGCGCGGCGGTCATGGCGTTCTGGTTGAAGCGCGCACCCGAGGCGGTGCGGCTGCCGGACTCGTTGCCGTAATAGGAGGCCATGCCCGAGAAGGTGTGCCCGGAGCCCGACGACGGCGTCATCGACGCATTGGCGTTGCGCCAATCGGAGGTCGTGTTGGAGGCGTCCTGGCTATGGTGGCGGTGAGAGGCCCGGTGGTGGTGCCGGGATTTGGCGGATGCTTCGGTGGCAGTTCCACCGACGAGGAGAGTTGCAGCGACGAAAGCGATCGCCGTACGCGGCCGGGTCACAGTGCCCAGCGTCTTCAAAGACAGCATTTAGTGGTCCCTACGATAGTATTGCCACATATGTGGCTAATGGAGCCCCCATCAGTTTGTGAGCGGGTTGGCGTTTCGATTCCCAATGAGGCATGAATTGGGCAGTATTTCCGCTATGTGTCGTGCTGAAACATCTTGTGACCTGAATCGATATTCAGCCGATGTTCCGTAATATTTCGCTTTAACGATTTATTAACTGCAGTATTACTTGCGAATACTGTAAAGCGAAGTCATCGCTCGCCCAGTTTAGAATTGGCTAAGTATTCGGCAGGCGCGATCCGCGGGGCCGCGGTCACGCCTCAGCGAGCCGTGTTCATGGCGGCTATGCACTGATGGCAGGAACGAAGGCGCAGGCTACCGCCGTAACAGTCGCGGCAATTCCGTGGCATGGCAGGTTGCCGCTCATGCTGCGCGGGGCCACTCGCGATCTGCGACGAACTGGCGACAGAACCTCGTGCCTTTAATTTGGCGTCATGTTGCACGTGCGCGCCTGCTATGTTAGCAAAGCCGCGATTTTAACGAGCCCGGCACGTCCCGTGCTGGTCGAAAATCGAAGTCCCGCTTGAATTCCAAGGGCTTGGATCGCTAGGCGCCGCTTTGTGGCGACGGTTTTTCCCTTGCGAGTTTGACAGCTAAAAGAGCGCGTCTGTGGCTGCAGAAGATACGTCCGTTTCAGGTGTGTCGGGCCGTTATGCAACGGCCTTGTTTGAACTGGCCCGTGACCAGAAAGTGGTCGACGAGGTCAGGGCCGATCTCGACAAGTTCGAGGCCTTGCTGAACGAAAGCGCCGATCTGAAGCGCCTCGTCCGCAGCCCGGTCTTTGCGGCCGACGCCCAGTCCAAGGCGCTTTCGGCCGTGCTGGACAAGGCCGGCATCGCCGGCATCTCCGCCAATTTCCTCAAAGTGCTGACCGCCAACCGCCGCCTGTTCGCGGTGGCTGATGTCATCCGCGCCTACCGCGCCCTCGTCGCCAAGTTCAAGGGCGAGGCGACCGCTGACGTCACGGTGGCGGAAGCGCTCTCGGACAAGAATCTCGATGCCCTCAAGGTTGCCCTGAAGTCGGTGACCGGCAAGGACGTCGCGCTCAACGTGAAGATCGATCCCTCGATCATCGGCGGCCTCGTCGTGAAGCTGGGCAGCCGCATGATCGATAGTTCGCTTCGCACCAAACTCAATTCGATCAAGCACGCGATGAAAGAGGCAGGCTGATGGACATCCGCGCCGCGGAAATTTCCGCGATCCTCAAGGACCAGATCAAGAATTTCGGCCAGGAAGCTGAAGTCTCCGAGGTCGGACAGGTGCTGTCCGTCGGCGACGGTATCGCCCGCGTCTACGGTCTGGACAACGTCCAGGCCGGTGAAATGGTCGAGTTCGAGAACGGCACCCGCGGCATGGCGCTGAACCTCGAAACCGACAACGTCGGTGTCGTTATTTTCGGTGCCGACCGCGAGATCAAGGAAGGCCAGACCGTCAAGCGCACCCGCGCCATCGTGGACGCGCCGGTCGGCAAGGGCCTGCTCGGCCGCGTCGTCGACGCGCTCGGCAACCCGATCGACGGCAAGGGTCCGATCCAGGCCGAGAAGCGCATGCGCGTCGACGTCAAGGCGCCCGGCATCATTCCGCGCAAGTCGGTGAACGAGCCGATGGCGACCGGCCTCAAGGCGATCGACGCCCTGATCCCGATCGGCCGCGGCCAGCGCGAGCTGATCATCGGCGACCGTCAGACCGGCAAGACCGCGATCGCGCTCGACACCATCCTGAACCAGAAGCCGCTCAACGCGCAGCCCGATGAGAACATCAAGCTGTACTGCGTCTATGTCGCGGTCGGCCAGAAGCGTTCCACCGTCGCGCAATTCGTGAAGGTGCTGGAAGAGCAGGGCGCGCTCGAATACTCGATCGTCGTCGCCGCCACCGCGTCCGACCCGGCGCCGATGCAGTACATCGCGCCGTTCACCGGCTGCACCATGGGCGAGTATTTCCGCGACAACGGCATGCACGCGGTCATCATCTATGACGACCTCTCCAAGCAGGCCGTCGCCTACCGCCAGATGTCGCTTCTGCTGCGCCGCCCGCCGGGCCGCGAAGCCTATCCCGGCGACGTGTTCTATCTGCACTCCCGCCTGCTCGAGCGCGCGGCGAAGCTGAACAAGGACCAGGGCTCGGGCTCGCTGACGGCGCTGCCGGTCATCGAAACCCAGGCCAACGACGTGTCGGCCTACATCCCGACCAACGTCATCTCGATCACCGACGGCCAGATCTTCCTGGAGACCGACCTGTTCTTCCAGGGCATCCGTCCCGCCGTGAACGTCGGTCTGTCGGTGTCGCGCGTCGGCTCGTCCGCGCAGACCAAGGCCACCAAGAAGGTCGCCGGCAAGATCAAGGGTGAGCTCGCGCAGTACCGCGAAATGGCGGCGTTCGCGCAGTTCGGCTCCGACCTCGACGCCTCGACCCAGCGCCTGCTCAACCGCGGCTCGCGCCTGACCGAGCTCCTGAAGCAGCCGCAGTTCTCGCCGCTGAAGATGGAAGAGCAGGTCTGCGTGATCTGGGCCGGCACCAACGGCTATCTCGATCCGCTTCCGATCAACAAGGTGAAGCCGTTCGAGGACGGTCTGCTCTCGCTGCTGCGCGGCAAGAACGTCGACATCCTCAACGCGATCCGCGACAGCCGCGATCTCTCCGACGACGTTGCCGCCAAGCTGAAGACGGTGGTCGAAGGCTTCGCGAAGTCCTTTGCATAAAGCTGCCGTCATGGCCGGGCTTGTCCCGGCCATCCACGTCTATCGGCGTGCGAGGCAGCTACGTGGATGCCCGGGACGAGCCCGGGCATGACGAATGGATAGGGTTGCGGTCAGGCCAAAGGGTCGAACCGCCGGGGTGAACGAAGAATGGCGTCACTTAAAGACATGCGCGTCCGCATCGCCTCGACCAAGGCGACGCAAAAGATCACCAAGGCCATGCAGATGGTCGCGGCCTCGAAGCTGCGCCGCGCGCAGACCGCTGCGGAAGCTGCACGTCCCTATGCCGACAAGATGAGCGCGGTGATCTCCAACATCGCCGCCGCTGCCGCGGGTTCGCCCGGCGCGCCGAAACTGCTGGCCGGCACCGGCCGCGACCAGGTGCATCTGCTGCTGGTCTGCACCGGCGAGCGCGGCCTGTCAGGCGCCTTCAACTCGTCGATCGTGCGCCTCGCCCGCGAGCGCGCGCTGGCGCTGATGGCGCAGGGCAAGGACGTGAAATTCTTCTGTGTCGGCCGCAAGGGTTACGAGCAGCTCCGCCGCCAGTTCGACAAGCAGATCGTCGAGCATCTCGACCTGCGCAGCGTGCGCCAGCTCGGCTTCGTCAATGCCGAGGACATCGCCAAGAAGGTGCTGGCGCGGTTCGACGCCGGCGAGTTCGACGTCTGCACGCTGTTCTACTCGCGCTTCCGCTCGGTGATCGCGCAGATCCCGACCGCCCAGCAGGTCATTCCGCTGGTCGTCGAGGAAGGCGCTGCCGCCAACACGACGTCTTACGAATACGAGCCGGAAGAGGACGAGATCCTGACCCGTCTTCTGCCGCGCAACCTCGCGGTGCAGATCTTCCGCGCGCTGCTCGAGAACAACGCCTCGTTCTACGGCGCGCAGATGAGCGCGATGGACAACGCGACGCGCAACGCCGGTGAAATGATCCGCAAGCAGACGCTGGTCTACAACCGCACGCGTCAGGCGCAGATCACCAAGGAACTGATCGAAATCATCTCGGGTGCCGAGGCCGTCTGATCAAGACGCGTCGGTGCCCATCACACGCAACATCCCGGTCTAGTTGACCGTGGTCTAGAAGTTCGGATCGAAGGAGACATTCAATGGCAGCCCAGTCCGGTCGCGTCACCCAGGTCATCGGCGCCGTCGTCGACGTGCAGTTCGAAGGCCACCTCCCGGCCATTCTCAACTCGCTGGAGACCAAGAACGGCGGCAACCGCCTGGTGCTCGAAGTCGCCCAGCATCTCGGTGAGTCCACGGTCCGCGCCATCGCGATGGACACCACCGAAGGTCTCGTCCGCGGCCAGGAAGTCACCGACACCGGCGCTCCGATCCGCGTGCCCGTCGGCGAAGGCACGCTCGGCCGCATCATCAACGTCATCGGCGAGCCGATCGACGAGGCCGGTCCGGTCAAGACCGAAGGCCTGCGCGCGATCCACCAGGAAGCGCCGACCTACACCGACCAGTCGACGGAAGCTGAAATTCTCGTCACCGGCATCAAGGTCGTCGACCTCTTGGCTCCCTACGCCAAGGGCGGCAAGATCGGCCTGTTCGGCGGCGCCGGCGTCGGCAAGACCGTGCTGATTCAGGAGCTGATCAACAACGTCGCGAAGGCGCACGGCGGCTACTCCGTGTTCGCCGGCGTCGGCGAGCGCACCCGCGAAGGCAACGACCTCTATCACGAGTTCATCGAGTCCAAGGTCAACGCCGATCCGAAGAATCCGGATCCGAGCGTGAAGTCGAAATGCGCGCTGGTGTTCGGCCAGATGAACGAGCCGCCCGGCGCCCGCGCCCGCGTCGCGCTCACGGGCCTGACCATCGCGGAAGATTTCCGCGACAAGGGCCAGGACGTGCTGTTCTTCGTCGACAACATCTTCCGCTTCACCCAGGCCGGCTCGGAAGTGTCGGCGCTCTTGGGCCGCATTCCTTCGGCGGTGGGTTATCAGCCGACGCTCGCGACCGACATGGGCGCGCTGCAGGAGCGCATCACCACCACGCAGAAGGGCTCGATCACCTCGGTGCAGGCCATCTACGTTCCGGCCGACGACTTGACCGACCCGGCGCCGGCGACCTCGTTCGCGCATCTTGACGCGACCACCACGCTGTCGCGCTCGATCGCCGAAAAGGGCATCTACCCGGCGGTCGACCCGCTCGATTCGACCTCGCGCATGCTGTCCCCGCTGGTCGTCGGCGAGGAGCACTACGCGGTCGCCCGTCAGGTCCAGCAGGTGCTGCAGCGCTACAAGGCGCTCCAGGACATCATCGCCATTCTCGGCATGGACGAGCTTTCGGAAGAGGACAAGCTGACCGTGGCCCGCGCCCGCAAGGTCGAGCGCTTCATGTCGCAGCCGTTCCACGTCGCCGAAATCTTCACCGGCTCGCCCGGCAAGTTCGTCGACCTCGCCGACACCATCAAGGGCTTCAAGGGCTTGGTGGAAGGCA
Source organism: Bradyrhizobium campsiandrae (assembly GCF_014529705.1). GTDB lineage: Bacteria > Pseudomonadota > Alphaproteobacteria > Rhizobiales > Xanthobacteraceae > Bradyrhizobium > Bradyrhizobium campsiandrae. The sequence goes on along the minus strand of NZ_JAANIH010000040.1, from coordinate 46,404 downwards.
AGTATGACCACCTGCCGGAGGCCGCCTTCTACATGGTCGGCACCATCGAAGAGGCGGTCGAGAAGGGCAAGAAGCTGGCGGCGGAAGCTGCTTAACGCGTAACTGCGCTGCGCCGTCACCCTGAGGTGCGAGCGCAGCGAGCCTCGAAGGGTGCTTTTCCTCATCCTTCGAGGGCCGCAAGCGCGGCCACCTCAGGATGACGACCGCCTCGTTCGCACGAAACGGATTTTAGAATGGCCACCTTCCACTTCGATCTCGTCTCTCCGGAGAAGCTCGCATTCTCGGGCGACGTCGACCAGGTCGACATTCCCGGCGTCGAGGGTGATTTCGGCGTGCTGGCGGGACACGCGCCGGTCGTGGCTGCGATCCGGCCCGGCATCCTGACCGTCACCACCGCTGGCAAGCACGAGAAGATCATCGTGCTCGGCGGCCTCGCCGAAGTATCCGAAAAGGGCCTGACGGTGCTCGCCGACGTCGCGACGTCGCTGGCCGAGCTCGACCGTGCTCAGTTCGCCGAGACCATCTCGGAGATGGAAGAAGGGCTGAAGGAGCACGAAGGCTCAGAGCTCGACCAGGCCCTCGCGCGGCTGGATCACTACAAGAGCATCCAGCACGAGCTCAACACCACGGCGATGCATTAAGCCCCGGGGCGTCGCTTCGGGGCTCAAGGCTAAATTCCTGAACAAGTTCAGCGCTCGTCACTGATGTGGCGGGCGCTGAAACTTTGTTGCACCGCGCCGCCGATAGCGGCATTCTGCGCCCGCGAATTGTTCCAGGGCTGGGTGCAGATGAAACGCAAGATCGCGGCGATTTTCGCGGCCGATATTGCCGGTTACTCGAGGCTCGTTGCGGAAGACGAGGAAGAGACGCTGCGGCGCCTCGCCTCCTATCGCGAAGTCATCGACGATTTCATCGCCAAGGCGAACGGCCGCATCTTCAACACCGCCGGCGATGCCGTGCTCGCGGAATTTCCGAGCGCGGTGGACGCGGTGCGCTGCGCGATCGACATCCAGGAGAGCTTGCGAACCCGCAACATGGCCTATCCGCCGAGCCGGCAGATGTCGTTTCGCATCGGCATCACCATCGGCGACGTGGTCGAGCGCAACGGCGATCTACTCGGCGACGGCGTCAACATCGCGGCGAGGCTCGAGGGGCTGGCGGAAGTCGGCGGCATCTGCGTCTCCCGCGCCGTGCACGAGCAGGTCGCCAACAAGCTGTCGGTGCAATTCGCCGATATCGGCGCCCAGGAGGTGAAGAACATTCCGACGCCGGTGCACGCCTATATGGTGGCGATGCGCCGCGAGGACGGCACATACGCGACGCCGCAGCTGAAGAAGGTCGCCAAGGCGGCGCCCGCGCCGAACTGGATGTGGCCGCTGGTGGTCGGCGTGGTCTCTATCGTCGCGATCGGTGTCGGCGGCTTCCTTTATTTCACCAAGCTCGAGACCGCACAGGTCGCCTCCGGCGCGCCGACGTCCACCGCGGCGGCGCCGGCGCCGAGCCCGGTGTCCGTGCCATCACCCGGCCCGACGCCCACGATGGCCGCGAAGGCGCCGGCATCGACGCCGAGTCAAACGGCTGCGGCGACGCCTACGCCCGTTCCGACGCCGCCGGCCGCGTCGAGCGGCAAGTTTCCCGCGGATGCGGTGCCGTTCATCGGCGAACGCCAGCGTTCCTTTCTCAGCGACGTCTATTCGTCCGCCGGAGATTATAAGGCTTACGCCCTGAACATCGGCGGGTTCTACGGCTCCGCGCTCAATCAACCGACCGAAGAGGCCGCGGGCAATGCGGCGCTCGACCAGTGCCAGAAGCGCGCCGACGCCGCGCAATCGCCGCGACGCTGCGAGCTCTATGCGCTCGGCAACAAGGTCGTCTACAGCCATGGCAGCCCGCCAATGCCGCCGCAGCCCTGGTTTCGGCACGACACCGTCACTGAGCGCGCGTTCGTGCCGAAGGATTTTCCGATGCTGCGCGATCAGGCCAGGACCCGGCTCGAAAACATCTTCGCGCCGGCGGCAAAATCACGCGCGGTCGCGCTCGGCCCGGCCGGGCATTATTTCATGACGCTCGGCGCAGCGTCGGTCGACGACGCGGTGCGGCGTTCGCTGGAGTCCTGCGGCGCGATCGCGGGCTCGGCCTGCATGATCGTGGCCGTGGACGACGTCTTCGTCGTGCCGATTCCGACCGTGCTCAGGGCGGTTGGCTTCTTCCACGCCGCCAGCAGTCCCTCGATCGTGGCCGACGCGCGCGACGAGGTCGTGCGCAAGCTCGGCGACGGCACCGGCTGGAATGCGGTCGCCGTCGGCACCTCAGGACGCCCGGGTCTCGGCCTGAAAGCCGCCGACGAGCAGACCGCCGTCAACGGCGCCCTGGCCGACTGCGCCAAGCACGACAGCGACTGCCACGTCATCGCGATCGGCCCGTTCACGGTGGGGCCGGCGAACTGAAAACGGTGCCGGGCTCACACACGACCCCCGGCGAAAATACTCTAACACCTTCAACCCCAGTTCTACTGTGCATGGGGTTGTTTTCGCGCTCTCAACTCGCGAAGCGCACGAACTCGCGCGCCACCGCGCAGTAGACGTCGCGGCGGAACGGCACCACGATGTCGGCGACACGGTCGAGGCGCTCCCAGCGCCAGGCATCGAACTCCGCAGGCTGGCCGTTGCGCGGTGTCAGCGGATCGATCTCGTCGTCATTGCCGGTGAAGCGCAGCGCGAACCATTTCTGCCGCTGGCCGCGAAACTTGGCCAGCCGATGCGTCTGCGGTCCGTCATAGGGCGGGAACTCGTAGGTGAACCAATCGGTCTCGCCGAGATAAGAGGCGCTGACGACGCTGGTCTCCTCCCAAAGCTCGCGCATGGCGGCGTCGCGCAAATTCTCGCCCTCGTCGACGCCGCCCTGCGGCATCTGCCAGTCGAGCCCGGGCAGGATGATCTCGGGGCCGTCGCCCTTGAAGCGATGTCCGATCAGCACGCGGCCTTCGGCATTGAACAGCGCGATGCCGACATTGGGGCGGTAGGGTTTTTCATTCGTCACGCGGAGGTCTCTCGTTGTCAGCCCGGCGACGGCTTAGCACCAAAGCCGGGATGACAATTTGATTTAGTCATCCGCGAGGTCCGAAAATTCCTTCACCACGCGCTCATAGACCGGCCGCTTGAACGGGATGATCAGTCCGGGGAGGTTCTTCATCGGCTCCCAGCGCCAGCTGACGAATTCGGCCTTGTGGCCGCCGCCGCCGGGATTGGCGACGTTGATCTCGCTGTCCTTGCCGGTGAAGCGTACCGCGAACCATTTCTGGCGCTGGCCGCGGTAGCGGCCCTTCCAGGCGCGCCCCGCCACCGTGCGCGGGATGTCGTAAGTGAGCCAGTCCGGGACTTCGCCGAGCCGCTCGATCGAGCGCACGCTGGTCTCTTCATAGAGCTCGCGCTTGGCGGCCTCCCAATTGTCCTCGCCGGGATCGACCCCGCCCTGCGGCATCTGCCAGACATGGCTGTCATCGACATGCTCGATGCCGCCCGCGCGGCGGCCGATGAACACCAGGCCCTTCTGATTGATCAACATCACACCGACGCAGGTTCGGTAGGGCAGATCCTCGTAACGCGCCATTCCGCCGAACCTCTCGCTACTGCCGGCCCGTCATTGGGCGCTCGCGCCCCTGACGTACCAATTCGTTGATTTAGCTGGATTTTGATTTCAGCATCGCTGATGTCAATGGCACCAATAGGATACCCCGGTCGTTCAAGGTCTTGATCCAGGCCCCGATCCGCTCGATCGAGACCGGCAGGGCCGAGGCAGTACCGACGGCGACGCCGCGTTCCCGGGCCGTCGATTCCAGCTTATTCAGGGCGCGGTCGATCTCGGTCGGGGTCGGGACCGCGTCGAGGGCGATGTCGCCCTTGCCGAACGGGACCGCCAGGCTTGCCGCCGCCTGCGGCGCGATGCTGCGCGGCGAGGAGCCGTCGTCGAAGAAGCCGAGCCCCCGCTTGGAGGCCTCGCGGATGATCGGCTGCATCGCCGCGTCCGTCGCGATGAAGCGGGCACCCATGAAATTGGTGATGCCGGCATAGCCCTGCATCCGGCTGAGATGCCAATACAGGCGGTCGGTGTTCTGGTCTGATGTGAGCGAAGTCAGTAGCGTCTGCGGGCCGGGATCGTTGTCGGGGAAGTCGTAGGGCTCCATCGGAATCTGCAGGAAGATCTCATGGCGCTGGGCACGGGCGCGCTCGGCGAGCTTGCCGGGGTCGGCGCCGTAGGGCGTGAAGGCCAGCGTCACGGCGCCCGGCAGCTTCATGATGGCATCCGTGGTCTTGGCGGCGCCGACGCCGAGGCCGCCGATCACGATCGCCACCACCGGCATTTTCGCGGCCTTGGCGCGGTCGGCCTCGGCGGCGTAGACGTTGAACGGTTTCAGATCGCCTGAGACCACCGGGATCATGCCGTAGCGCGACTTCTCCAGCAGCTTCGGGTCGACCCCGGCCACCACGGGCGGGGCTGCGGAAGCCGCCTCGCCCTTGTCGGTGGCCTCGCCCGCGCCGATCACCACGTCGTGGCGCGCGCCGGTCGAGCCGTCGATCATGGTGACGGTCTTCTGGTCGCCGGCCTGCTTCGGCGCCTCCTTGGCCGCGTGCTTGCTCTCGGCGGCGTGCTCTTCGCCGTGGCCGGCGGCCGGCTTCTCCTCGGTCGCCTTGTCGGTGCCTCTGGGATCGCGAATCGCGATCCGTGTCATCGGTTCGCCGCCGAGCGGGTCCTTGTTGAAGATGGCAAAGCCGGCAAAGGCGACCAGGAACAGGCCGAGCAGGACTGCCAGCAGCTGCATGGCCGTGAACGGCAGCCGCAGCCGCCGTTTCCGGCGCGGCTTATCCTGTCCGAGCGGGGCGCTCAGATCATCGGCCGTTTCAGTCATGCGAGATCCCGAATCACTGAAGCCGACGATACCACGCCGAGGTCAAGTGGCGGCAGGCCGGGAGAGGCCGGAGGCACCAGGAGTTCCAAGCAGAAAGGGCGGCTCCAGGAGCCGCCCTTTTCGATATCTCGGATGCTTGCGCCTAGTTCGCTGCTTTGGGCTTGTCGGCGGGCGCAGCCTTGTTGTCGCTGCCCGGCGTCGGCGCCGCGGAGGCGCTGTTCTTGATGCCGTGGAGCAGGTCGTCGGCGAGCTTCAGCGCCTTGTCGTCCTTGGCATCGGGCGGAACGTAGGACTGCGAGCCGGTCTTCTCGTCGCCGTCGTTCTTGAGGTGGCCCCGCAGCGAAGCCTCGCCCTTGGTATCGGTGCGCGACTTCAACTCATCGGGCACGTCCTGCAGCACTTCGATGTCGGGCACGATGCCCTTGGCCTGGATCGACTTGCCCGATGGTGTGTAGTAGCGCGCCGTGGTCAGACGCAGCGCGCCGTTGCCGCTTCCGAGCGGGATGATGGTTTGCACCGAGCCCTTGCCGAACGAGCGCGTGCCGACGATGGTCGCGCGCTTGTGGTCCTGCAGCGCGCCGGCGACGATTTCCGACGCCGAGGCCGAGCCGCCGTTGACGAGCACGATCACCGGCTTGCCCTTGGTGAGATCGCCCGCATGCGCGGTGCGGCGCTGGGTCTCCTCGGCATTGCGGCCGCGGGTCGACACGATCTCGCCCTTCTCCAGGAACGAGTCGGACACGGTGACGGCCTCCTCGAGCAGGCCGCCCGGATTGTTGCGGAGGTCGATGATGTAGCCCTTGAGCTTGTCGCCGATCTGGCCGGAGAGGTTGGCGACCTCCTTCTTCAGGCCTTCGGTGGTCTGCTCGTTGAAGGTGGTGATGCGGATATAGGCGATGTCGTCGGCCTCGACCCGCGCGCGCACCGAGCGGACGCGGATGTTGTCGCGCACGAGCGTGACGTCGATCGGATTGTCCTGGCCCTTGCGGATGATCTTGAGCTTGATCTTGGTGTTGACGGGGCCGCGCATCTTCTCGACCGCCTGGTTCAGGGTCAGGCCCTGCACGGCTTCGTCGTCGAGATTGGTGATGATGTCGTTGGCCATGACGCCGGCGCGCGAGGCGGGGGTATCGTCGATCGGCGAGACCACCTTGATCAGGCCGTCTTCCATCGTCACCTCGATGCCGAGGCCGCCGAACTCGCCGCGGGTCTGCACCTGCATGTCGCGGAAGCTCTTGGCATCCATGTAGCTCGAATGCGGATCGAGACCGGAGAGCATGCCGCTGATGGCGGATTCGATCAGCTTGGTGTCGTCGGGCTTCTCGACATAGTCCGAGCGCACGCGCTCGAAGACGTCGCCGAACAGATTGAGCTGGCGATAGGTGTCAGCGGTCGCGGCTCGCGCGCTGGAGCCCATGAACACCGCGCGCGGCTGCGTCGCGAACAGCGTCAGCGCCGCACCGGTGGCCGCGCTGAGGAGGATAACTGAAGTCTTGCGCATCATCCGCGAACCTTCTCGCCTTCATTTGCGGCCCACCATGGGCCTGGATCGATTGGAGTGCCGTCTTTGCGGAACTCGACATACAGCACAGGTTGACTCGCGTTCGTGGCGAGAATGGAGGCGACTTGAGAGGTCGACCCCATGGTCGCGACCGGCTCCCCCGTGAGCACAAACTGACCGATGTTGACCGAAATGCGCTCCATCCCGGCGATCAGGACATGATACCCGCCACCGGCATTGAGGATCAAGAGTTGTCCATAGCTGCGGAACGGGCCGGCATAGACCACCCAGCCGTCGCACGGCGTCGTGACCTGAGAGCCGGGCTTGGTGGCCAGCGAAATGCCCTTCTGGACCCCGCCGACCCCGTCGGAACCGCCAAAGTCCCTGATCTTGTTACCGTTAACCGGCAAAGGCAGGAGCCCCTTGGCCGAGGCGAACAGGATGGCCGGGCTGGTCCGAGAGCGGTCCTTGAACACGGCCGGGCCCGGCTTGGCGCTGGCGGCCGCTGCGGCCGCCTTTGCTTCGGCCTGCTTTGCGGCCTCGGCCGCCTTCTCAGCCGCCTTGGCCGCGCTTTGCAGGTCCTGCTCCATCTTGGCGATCAGCCCCTGCAGATCGCCGACCTGCTTTGACAGCGTGATGGCGCGTGAATTCTCCGCGTCGAGATCCTTCTCGCGCGAGGCCTGCTGGCGCTGGCGCTCGTCGACGAGGGCCGTGAGCCGGGTCTGGTCGCTGCGGATCTTGTCGCGGTCGGCGGCGAGCTGATCGCGTTCGCTTGCGATGCTCTTGCGCAAGGCCACGAGCTCGCCGAGCTCGCTCGCGATCGTTTCGGCGCGGCCGCGCAATTCCGGCACGACGGCGCCGAGCAGCATGGCGGTGCGCAGCGATTGCAGCGCATCTTCGGGGCGCACCAGCAGCGCCGGCGGCGTCCGCCGTCCGGCGCGCTGCAGCGCCGCCAGCACCTCGACGATGTCGGCGCGGCGCGAATCGAGCGAGCTGCGCGCCTGCTGCTCGCGGCCATTCAGCGTCTTCAGCCGCGCCTCGGCCTCGTCGATCTTGGCTTCGACGGTGCGGACATTGGCCGCGGTATCGATCAATTGCTGATTGAGCTGGGTGCGGTCCTGGCCGAGCGTGGCGATCTCCGCCTTGAGCTTTGCCTGGGCCTCCTCCGCGGCCTTCTGCCGGGCGCGCGCCGCTTCCAGCTCCTGCTCGCGCTGCTTGATGGCGTCGGGTGAGATGGCCGCGGTCTGTGGCGCCGGCGCAATTGCCTGACCTTGCGTCTGAGCTTGCGCGAAGCTTGCGGCAGCGCAGCTCGCCATCAGCAGCAAATTGAGAAACGGCGCTCGCATCTCGTCGCAAAGGTGCTCGTTGTGGCGCGAATCACGCGCGATGATAGGGGTGGCCGGCCAGAATGGTGGCGGCCCGATACAGTTGTTCCAGAAGCATGACGCGGACCATTTGATGCGGCCAGGTCGCAGAGCCGAACGCGATCGCAAGCTTCGCCTTACGGCGCAATTCGGGCGAAAGTCCGTCCGCCCCTCCGATCACGAAGATAGTATGACCGGCGCCCTCGTCGCGCCAGCGCGCGAGATGCCGTGCGAATACGGTGGAGTCGAGGTTTTGTCCGCGTTCATCCATCGCCACCAGGATCGATTTGTCCGGGACATGCGCGGAGATCGCCGCGGCTTCCTCGGTCATCCGCGTCGCGGCGTCGCGCGCGCGGCTCTCGGGAATTTCGTGCATGGTGAGCTCGCGGAATCCGAGCTTGCGGCCGGCATCGTCGAACCGCTCGAAATAGCGGTCGGCAAGCTCCCGTTCGGGGCCCTGCTTCAGCCGGCCCACCGCAATGACAGCAATACGCATGAATCTCTAGGGTCGCGAATCTCTAGGGTCGCGTTTTCAAGGCCGCGCGCGGATCGCGCGCGCACGACGCTAGCATGCGCGTCAGCCGATTCGAAATCGGCTCGAGTGAGCCTAGATCGCCTTCGCCGCCCCTGGGCCCTGCGTGTACAACCTTTCCAGATTGTAGAACTCGCGGACCTCGGGTCTGAACACGTGCACGATCACATCGCCGGAATCGATCAGCACCCAGTCGCAATTGGGCAAGCCCTCGACGTGGATGTTCTTGATGCCGTTTTCCTTCAGGCCCTTGGTGACGTTCTCCGCGATCGCGCCGACATGCCGGTTCACCCGGCCGGTGGTGACGATCATGTAGTCGGAGTATGCCGATTTGCCGCGAAGGTCGATGGTGACCGTCTCTTCCGCCTTCATGTCCTCGAGGCGGGAGAGGATCAGGCTCAGCGTCTTGTCGGCGTCGGGTTGCGCCTTCAAGGCCGCAGCTTTGGTCGATGTTTTACGCGCCGGTTTTGCCTTGGGTAAAACAGACTTGGACAATACAGATGTGGTCAGGGACCATTCCTTTCACTGTATCGCGAACGCCGAATCCGGCGCCCACCGGTTACACTACATCATGTGGGGTTAAGGGTTTCAATATGCCAGAGAGCCCGTAAATCCCCCACATTGCGTCTCACTCCGTACCTTTCCAGCTCCCGTCCGGGTTCCGCAGGCCCGTTGAGGACAGGCGGAGCTTCAGTCCGGTCAGGAACACCCAGGCCGGCGCCGACTGATCCGCAAGCAGAGCTGCCTTATTCTCCGGCAGGCGATAGCGCGCCAGCGCCTTGGCGGCGGGAGAGGCGAGGGCGCGAAAGCTTTGCGGGGGTCGATCGATCACTGCAATCGGCACTTGGCCGGCGATCCGCCGCCAGTCCTGCCAACGATGGAATTGAGCGAGATTGTCGGCGCCCATGATCCAGACAAAGCGCAAGCCAGGGAAGCGGCGGCGCAAGGTGTTGATCGTGTCGATAGTATAGCGGGTCCGAATGACGGATTCGAGACAGCTGACCTCGATCCTGGGGTCGTCAGCAACGTCGCGCGCCGCCTGCATGCGCTCGCCGAGTTCATGCAGATTGCCGTTCTCCTTGAGCGGATTGCCCGGGGTGACCAGCCACCACACGCGATCGAGTTGCAATCGCTTGAGCGCGAAGCGGCTGATCGCGCGATGGGCCTGATGCGGCGGGTTGAACGAGCCGCCGAGCAGGCCGATGCGCATGCCCGGTGTGTGGGGCGGGACCGCTTGCGCCACGAAGCGCGGCACGACGAAGTTGTTGCTCAATGCCCCGCGCCCTGCAACGTTGCTTACGGCCGCGTCTGCCCGGTGCCGTGCACGCGATATTTGAAGCTCGTCAACTGCTCGGCGCCGACGGGGCCGCGAGCGTGGAAGCGGCCGGTGGCGATGCCGATCTCGGCGCCGAAGCCGAACTCGCCGCCATCGGCGAACTGCGTCGAGGCGTTGTGCAGCACGATCGCGGAATCGACCTCGTTCAAGAACTTCTTCGCCGCAGCCTCGTCCGCGCTCACGATCGCATCGGTATGATGCGAGCCATGGTTCTGGATATGCGTGATCGCGCCGTCGACGCCGTCCACCACCTTGGCCGCGATGATCGCGTCGAGATATTCGGTGTCCCAATCGTCTTCGTTGGCAGGCTTTACGCGCGCATCGGTGGCTTGCACCGCTTCATCACCGCGCACCTCGCAGCCGGCCTCGAGCAGCATCTCGACCAGCGGCTTCAGGGTCTTGCCGGCGGCGGCGCGATCGACCAGCAGAGTTTCAGCCGCACCGCAGACGCCGGTGCGGCGCATCTTGGCATTGAGCACGATCTCTTTCGCCATGGCGAGGTCGGCGCCGGCATCGATGTAGACATGGTTGACGCCTTCGAGATGCGCGAAGACCGGCACGCGCGCTTCCTGCTCGACGCGCGCGACGAGGCTCTTGCCGCCGCGCGGCACGATCACGTCGATCGAGCCGTTCAACCCTGAGAGCATCATGCCGACCGCCGCACGGTCGCGCGTCGGCACCAGCGTGATGGCGGCTTCGGGCAGGCCGGCCTCGCGCAGACCCTGCACCAGGCAGTCATGGATGGCGCGGCAGGAGCGGAAACTGTCGGAGCCGCCGCGCAGGATCACGGCATTGCCTGACTTCAGGCAGAGCACGCCGGCATCCGCCGCCACGTTGGGCCGGCTCTCGAAGATCACGCCGACGACGCCGAGCGGCACGCGCACGCGCTCGATGGTCATGCCGTTGGGCCGCTGCCAGCTCTCGGTGACGATGCCGATGGGATCGGCGATGCCGCGCACGATGGCGATGCCTTCGGCCATGCTCTCGACGCGCGCCGGCGTCAGCGTCAGCCGGTCGATGAAGGAGGCGGTCATGGTGCCGGAGGCGCGGGCTTCCCCGACGTCCTCGGCATTGGCGGCGAGAATCGCCGCGACGTTGCTGCGGATCGCCCGCTCCATGGCCTCAAGCGCCCGGTTCTTCTGCTCCGGCGGCGCCAGCGCCAGCACGCGCGCGGCGGCGCGCGCACGGATGGCGAGATCGGACATCAGCGCCTGGAGATCGGCATTGCCGTCTACGGCTTTGAGGGGGGCGGCCATGGGGTCAAAACCTTCTGCTAAGGTGGTGTCCTAGCACGGAAATCCCGCTTTTGCGAAGGGCGGGGAGGGTATGGCAGGGCTTCGGGAGGCGGGTTCGGGATCGGCCATTGGCCCATCTCCGGCGTCATGGCCGGGCTTGACCCGGCCATCCAGGTCTTAGCCGGGCCAAGAAGGACGTGGATGCCCGGGACAAGCCCGGGCATGACGGCAAAGGCCTACCCGCCGACCACTAGATCGTCGCGGTGGATCATCTCGGACCGGCCGCTGATGCCGAGGATGGTCATCACCTCAGGCGAGGAGCGGCCTTTGATCTTTTCCGCGACTTCGGCGTCGTAGGCGATCAGGCCGCGGCCGATCTCGCTGCTGTCGGGGCCGCGGACGATCACGGCGTCGCCACGGGCGAACTGGCCCTCGACCTTGATCACGCCGGCCGGCAGCAGGCTGGCGCCGGCGCGCAGCGCCGTCACGGCGCCGGCGTCGATGGTCAGCGTGCCCTTCGGCTCCAGCGTACCGGCGATCCAGCGTTTTCGCGAGGTGATGGGATTGGCCGGGGTGAGGAACCAGGTGCAGCGGCCGCTGTTCGCGATCGCCTGCAGCGGATGCTCGATCTTGCCTGACGCAATCAGCATATGCGTGCCGCCCGTCGTCGCGATCTTGGCCGCCTCGACCTTGGTGCGCATGCCGCCGCGCGACAGCTCGGACTCGGCATCTCCGGCCACCGCCTCGATTTCCGAGGAGATGCTTTCGACCACCGGAATCAGTTTTGCGTTCGGATTGTTCTTCGGCGGCGCGTCGTAGAGCCCGTCGATGTCGGACAGCAGCACCAGCAGATCTGCGCTCGCCATGGTGGCGACGCGCGCGGCGAGGCGGTCATTGTCGCCGTAGCGGATCTCGGTGGTGGCGACCGTGTCGTTCTCGTTGATCACGGGGATCGCGCGCCACTCCAACAGCTTGCCGATGGTGGACCGCGCATTGAGATAACGGCGTCGCTCCTCGGTGTCCTGGAGCGTCACCAGGATCTGGCCGGCGCCGATATCGTGCGCCCCGAGCACCTCCGACCAGATCCGCGCCAGGGCGATCTGGCCGACGGCGGCCGCGGCCTGGCTTTCCTCCAGCTTCAGCGGCCCGCGCGGCAGTTTGAGCCGGCTGCGGCCGAGCGCGATCGAGCCCGAGGAGACCACCAGGATGTCGCGGCCCTCCTTGTGCAGCTTGGCCATGTCGTCGGCGAGCGCGGCGAGCCAGGACGCTCGCACCTCGCCCCTCTCGGAATCGACCAGCAGCGCGGAGCCGACCTTGACGACGATGCGGCGGAATTGACTGAGTTCGGGGCTGGCCATGGCGCTGCCGGACGGAATTGTGAGGGAAACGGCGGAGCAACAGGCGGCGCCGATGAGGCCTGCTTTTGCAGCAGGACGATGGCCGGCGCAAGGCGGGTAGAATGGTAAACGGCGAAGGTCGGTCTTGTCTTGCGTGGCAGCCCGGTTCTAATGCCGCCAGCCGATATGGGCTGGACGAGGAAACGAATGGATCGCCGCAAATTCATGGCTGGTTGTCTCGGTTTGCCGATACTGGCGCAGGCCAGCGAGGCGCACGCGCAGGCCGGACTGACCAAGATCATCTTCCCGTTCGCGGCGGGGGCCGGTGGCGATACGCTGTGTCGGCTGATCGCACAGGAAATCGCGCCAGCGCTGCAACGGACCGTCGTGGTCGAGAACCGCACCGGCGGCGATGGTCTGATCGGTATCAAATCGGTGAAGGGCGCGAGCCCCGACGGCAGCATGGTGCTGGTGACGACGGGTCCCACCATGTACCTGCTGCCGATGGTGGAGACGACGCCGAGCTTCGACACGGCGAAGGATTTTGTGCCGGTGTCGCTGCTGGCGCGGTTCGAATTCGCCGTGGTGATCGGAGCGGAGATCGATGCCGCAGATTTCAACGGTTTTGTCGCCTGGCTGAAGGCGCATCCGGACAAGACGTCGTTTGGCGTGCCGAGCAATGGCACCATCCCGCATTTCATGGGCTCCAAGCTCGAGAAGGATCTCGGCATTCCGCTGACGCGCGTGCCCTATCGCGGCAGTGCGCCGATCCTCAACGATATCATCGGCGGCCACATTTCTTTTGGGATCACCACGCTGGCGGATGCGCTGCCGCAGCATCGCGCCAAGGGTGTGAAGATCATCGCGGTCTCAAGTGCGGAACGTTCGCCCTTCGCGTCCGAGGTGCCGACGCTGAGGGAGAGCGGTATCGATCTCGTGGCGGACGCCTGGTACGGCATGTGGCTTCCCGCCGGCAGCCCGCCGGAATTCGCCAGCAAGCTCGGTGCGGCCGCGAGCACGGTGCTCGCCAAGCCCGAGGTGAAGGAGAAGCTCACGGCGATCGGATTGATTCCAGTCGGCAGCAGCGCGGATGGACTGACCAAGGAACTCGCCGCGAACATTGCGCTGTGGCAGCCGATCGTGAAGGCGACAGGGTATAAGATCGAGAATTAATCTCCGCTCGCGCTCCAAACTCCGCCGTCATGGCCGGGCTTGTCCCGGCCATCCACGCGTCACGGCGATTGAAGTAAGACGTGGATGCCCGGGACAAGCCCGGGCATGACGAGTTGAGAGAGCCTCGGTCCACTCACTCACATCTTTGCGCGCTGCGCGATGTCATCCTTTATCGCGGCGAGTTCCGCCTCGTCCCAGATGCCGATCAGGATGCCGCCCTTCACCTGGAGCTGGTTGTCGGCATAGTTCGCGATCTTCTCGCGGGACGTGGTGATGTGATCGTTCGGATGGAGTGCCCAGTCGAACAGTTCGGCCTGCAGCCGCGCGATGATGCCGGCGCACTCCGGATCATCGCCCCGATCGACATATTCCTGCGGATCGGTTTCGAGGTCATACAGCATCGGACGGAAGCCGGAGGCGTGGATGTATTTCCAGCGGCCGTCGAACACCATGAACAGGCGGCAGCGCTCGATCGGCTGGTTCAGCTTCAGTCTGACATCCTGCATGGCGTAATCGTATTCGGAGAACGCCACCTTGCGCCAATCGGGCGGCCTCTCGCCGCGCAGCAACGGCAGCAGCGAGCGTCCCTCGAGGATGTGGCCTGGCACCTTGCCCCCGAAATAATCGACGAAGGTCGGCGCGAGATCGATGCCTTCCACCAGCGCATCGCTGCGCGTGCCGCGTGTCGCGTCGGCTTCTTTCGAGGGATCAATGATGATCAACGGAATCTTCGCCGACTGCTCGTGGAACAGGTCCTTCTCGCCCATCCAGTGATCGCCGAGATAGTCGCCGTGATCCGAAGTGAACACGATCATGGTGGTGTCCAGGAGGCCGCGTTCCTCCAGAAACTTCATCAGCACGCCCATCTGGTCGTCGATCTGGGTGATCAGGCCCATATAGGTCGGGATCACCTTTTCCCGCGCTTCATCGCGCGCCATGTTGCGGGAGTAGCGCATGTCCATATAGGCGCCGAACACCGGATGCGGATTCTGCCGCTCGCGCATGGAACGGATCGCCGGAATCATGTCCTCGGTCGAATACATGCTCGCATAGGGCTCTGGCGCGATGTAGGGCCAGTGCGGCTTGATGTAGGACAGATGCAGGCACCACGGCCGGCCGTCGATCTCGGCCTCGCTGATGAAGTCCATCGCGCGCCGCGTCATGTAGGGCGTTTCGGAATGCTCGTCCGGCACGCGCGCGGCCTTGTCGGCATGCACCAGCAGCCAGCCGTTCTGCAAGCTGCCATCTTCGGCCGCGCCTGAATTGGCCCAGTGCTCCCACGGGTTGCTCGCTTCAAAACCTTGGCTGCGCAGATAGTCGTCGTATTTCGGCCTCGGCCGCCCCGAGGGATGCAGGCCGTCGTCGCGCTCATACGGCTCGAAGCCGCATTCGGCGACATGTACGCCGATGACGGATTCCGGCGGGATGCCCAGCGCCTTCATGCCTTCGAGATCAGGGGCCATGTGGGTCTTGCCGACCAGCACGTTGCGCACGCCGATCTTTTTCAGATGATCGCCGAGCGTGGGCTCGCCGACGCGCAACGGCCAGCCATTCCAGTGCGAGCCGTGCGAGCGCATGTAGCGGCCGGTGTAGAACGACATCCGCGACGGACCGCAAATCGGCGACTGCACATAGGCCTTGCTGAACAGCACGCCGCGCTTGGCCATGGCGTCGATGTTCGGCGTCTTCAGCCGGGGATGGCCGGTGCAGCCGAGATAATCATAGCGAAGCTGGTCGCACATGATCCAGAGAACGTTCTTCGCGCGCGCCATGCTTCATCCCTGAAGTTTCTTGATTTGATGATGCTGCGATATTGAGGGAACGAAGACAAGCCAGTGATGCGCGTGCTTGTTCCCGCACATTCACTGTCGTCCCGGCGAAGGCCGGGACCCATAATCACAGAGAGTGGTCGTAGGGCGAGCTGGCAACTCCGAGTCTTCGCAAAACTATTGCTGCGGCGTGTGGGTCCCGGCCTTCGCCGGGACGACCGTGAGGAGAGAGTCTAAGCCGACCACGGCTCCGCTTCGGCCGCGCTCTTGGTCTTGGCCGAGACCGGCGCCTCGCCGATCACATCGACCAGCGCGCGCAGCGCTTCCTTCACGCCCTGGCCGGTCGCGCCTGACAGCAGCAGCGGCGTCTTCTTGGCGGCGCGCTTCAGCCGGTCCTTCTGCTTCTTCAATTCGTCCGGCCCGACCGCATCGATCTTGTTGAGCGCGACGATCTCGATCTTGTCGGTGAGCTGCCCGCCATAGGCGTCGAGCTCCTTGCGCACCGTCTTGTAGGCCTTGCCGGCATGTTCGCAGGTGGCGTCGACCAGATGCAGCAGCACGCGGCAGCGCTCGACATGGCCGAGGAAGCGGTCGCCGAGGCCGGTGCCTTCATGGGCGCCTTCGATCAGGCCGGGAATGTCGGCGAGCACGAATTCGCGGCCGTCGGCATTCACGACACCGAGCTGCGGGTGCAGCGTGGTGAAGGGATAGTCGGCGATCTTCGGCCGCGCCGCGCTGACCTTGGAGAGGAAGGTCGACTTGCCGGCATTGGGCATGCCGACGAGACCGGCGTCGGCGATCAGCTTCAGCCGCAGCCAGATCCAGCGCTCCTCGCCCACCTGGCCGGGATTGGCGTTGCGCGGCGCGCGGTTGGTCGAGGATTTGAAATGCGCGTTGCCGAAGCCGCCATTGCCGCCCTCGGCGAGCACGAATTTCTCGCCAACCTTGGTGAAGTCGTGGATCAGCGTCTCGCGGTCCTCGTCGAAGATCTGCGTGCCGACGGGCACCTTCAGCACGATGTTCTTGCCGTTGGCGCCATGGCGGTCCGAGCCCTGGCCGTTCTCGCCCTTCTGCGCCTTGAAGTGCTGCTGGTAGCGGTAGTCGATCAGCGTGTTGAGGCCGTCGGCGACCTCGATGATCACGTTGCCGCCGCGGCCGCCATTGCCGCCGGAGGGACCGCCGAATTCAATGAACTTCTCGCGGCGGAACGCCACGCAGCCGTTCCCGCCGTCACCGGAGCGGATATAGACCTTTGCTTCGTCGAGGAATTTCATGGGCCATAGGTAGGCCAGCCGGACACCCGCGGCAACCCGGATGATCCCGCAAATCGGCCGAAATTTAAGCGATTTTGGCCCCGTGCTTAACCAGTCGGCCGCCGCCGGATCAGGAATTTCTGCAGGCCTTCCAGCACCAGCTCCTTGCGCTGGTTGAACACGGTGCTGCGAAGCGTCACCGTGCCGGTGGTGCGTCCGGGCACCAGCTCGATGACTTCGAGCGCGGGATAGATCGTATCGTCGGCGAACACGGGTTGGAGGAACCGGCTCGACTGCTCCAAGAAGCCGACCAGCGAATCCTCGACCATGAACGGAAACAGGCCCGCGCCGGGCGCTGTGTGGATCAGGGTCTGAAAACCATGGGCGAGCAGATGCGGCATGCCGCGGCTGCGGCAATATTCCACGTCGTAATGCACCGGGTGGGTGTCGCCGCTCGCGGTCTGGAAGGCCGTGAACACGGCTGTGGTCTGGGTGCGGCTCGGCAGCACGAAGCGTTCGCCGACCACGAAATCCTCAAACCAGCGTTGCGCTGATATCATGCGATGCTGGGCCGGATCGAAATCGGTCATGAATTAAGTTCTTTCTTGGCTCTCTATTCGCGCGCCGCCTATCGCTACCGCGATGCCAAGGGGATGCAAAGGGTGCGACAATCCGTTCAATTCGGCGTGGCGGGCTTGTCGCGCCCGTCCACGTCATTAAAACGGCCGCAAGCGATACTATTCGCCGGCTTCCGACGCTCTCTCCGCTCGTCATTGCGAGCGTAGCGAAGCAATCCAGACTGTCTCCGCGGGGGCAGTCTGGATTGCTTCGTCGCAAGAGCTCCTCGCAATGACGATCTCTCCCAGACTTGTTTCAATGCCCCTCTTCAAGAATCTCTCTGCCTATGACGACCGCTCGGCGCGCCTCGCCGGCATCGGTCTCATGGTGCTGTCGATCTTCATGTTCTCGTTCGGCGACGCCATCGGCAAGTTCCTGGTGGGCAAATATTCGGTGGGGCAGCTGCTGCTCCTGCGCGCCTGCGCCGCGCTGGCGCTGCTGTCGCCGCTGATCTGGAAGCAGCGCCATCAATTCCTGCATCTGGAGAGGCCGCGCCTGCAGCTGTTCCGCGTCGTGCTGTCGACGCTGGAGGTGGCGGCCTTCTTCCTCGCGACCGTCTATCTGCCGCTCGCCGACGTCATCACCTATTATCTCGCCGGCCCGATCTTCGTCACCGCGATGTCGGCGGTCTTTCTCGGCGAGAAGGTCGGCTGGCGGCGCTGGACCGCGATCCTGATCGGCTTCTGCGGCGTTGTGATCGCGCTGCGGCCGTCGGCACAGACGGTGAGCCTGCCGGCGCTGATCGCGCTCGGCGGCAGCCTGTCCTTTGCGACCTTGATGCTGATCACCCGCAGCCTGCGCAAGACGCCCGACATCGTGATGGCGTCCTCGCAGTTCATCGGCACGTTTTCGCTCGGCGCCGTGCTGTCGGCCTATCACTGGGTGCCGCCGACATCAGGCAGCCTGGTGTTGTTCGCGCTCGCGGGCTGCATCTCGGTGACGGCGCTGTTCTGCGTCAACCGGTCGCTCAAGCTCGCGCCGGCGAGCGTGGTGGTGCCCTACCAATATTCGATGATCGTCTGGGCGGTGATCTTCGGTTTCGTCGTGTTCGGCGACGTGCCTGAAATCGCCACCATCGTCGGCGCCGCGATCATCATCGGCGCCGGGTTCTATATCTATCTGCGCGAGCGCGATCTCGGGCGCACCGGCGGAGACGTGACTCCGCCGGTGTAGTGCCTATCGGAGACGCCGCGCGCTGCTCCAGCTCTTCAGCGACGACCACACGCCGCGGGAGAGGCGGAAGCAGTCGACCGGTGTCGATGAGCCCAGCGCCAGGAAGCGGTGCAGCTGGACGCCGCTCCACTGGAACCCGCACTTTTCCAGCACGTTGCGCGAGGCCGGGTTGGTGACGCGCGCGCCGGCATAGAGGTGGTCGTCCTCGAACTCCTCGAAGAAGAAGTCGATGGCGCCGCGCGCGGCCTCGGTGGCGAAGCCCCGGCCCCAATGTTCGACGCCGAGCCAATAGCCGAGCTCGGCATTGTCGGGCGTGGAGCGGTCGATGCCGACCATGCCGACGGGGCCGCTGTCGTGCTCGATCAGGAACACGGTTTCGCTGCCGAGCGCGGCGGTGGCGCGGATGAATGCGACGGCGTCATCAGGCGAATAGGGATGCGGCAGGCGGCGGGTGTTTTCCGCGACACGGCGGTCATTGGCGAGGCGGGCGATGGTCTTGACGTCGGCGAGGGTCGGGCGCCGCAAGGTCAGCCGCTCGGTGGCGACGACGCTGGGTCTCGCCTCGGCTAGGGTCACGCTCGAAAAGTCCTGCAACATGTCCGGCTCCGTCAAAGTCACAAACGAAAAAGGGAGGCCGGTGTCCCTGCCTCCCCTGGAGCCTTCGATCTTGCGATCTCTAAGGACTCCGCCGGTTCGGTCAAGGACCCGGCGGACTCCAAATGATCCACCGTCTATTCAGCGGCCTCTGCGAGCGGGAGCACCGCCACAAAGGTGCGGCCATTGGCTTTGGCCTGGAATTCAACACGACCCTCGATCTTGGCGAACAGAGTGTGGTCGGTGCCCATGCCGACATTAAGGCCGGGATGCCAGGTGGTGCCGCGCTGACGCGCAATGATGTTGCCGGGAATCACGTGCTCCCCGCCGAACACCTTGATGCCAAGGCGCTTGCCCTTTGAATCGCGACCGTTGCGCGATGAACCGCCTGCTTTTTTGTGAGCCATGGCTCGTCTCCGAAATCCTGAGTATCTCTAGATCAATTCCTTGACGGAATCATTTCACGATTTCTCACGCATCAATTCGTGAATTGGCGTGATCAAATCATGCGGCGGCTGCTTCTTCCTTCTCGACCTTCGCCTTCTTCGGGCGCGGGCCCTTGGTCGGCTTGGCGTTGTCGGTCAGGATCTCGCTGACGCGCACCACCGTGATCTCGTCGCGATAGCCGCGCTTGCGGCGCGAATTCTTGCGGCGGCGCTTCTTGAACGCGATGACCTTCGGGCCACGCTTGTGGTCGAGGATCTCGACCGCCACCGACGCGCCGGCCACATTGGGCAGGCCGAGCACGGGCGTGTCGCCACCGACCACCAGAACTTCATTCAGCTGCACGATCGAGCCGACATCGCCTTCGATCTTGCCAACTTCGAGGACATCATCCGGCACGACGCGGTATTGCTTGCCGCCGGTTTTGATGACTGCGAACATCGTTGTTTTCCTTCGTGTTCAATCCCGGCCTCATGACGGATGTCAGGGGCCGGCTTTTTGTCAGTCGCTATGGGTTTATGCGTTTTGCGCGGGCAGGACTTTTCCCCTTAAAGAGGATTATCCCTTTGAAAACCCACGCAAAAACAAGCGGCGCGAGATCAGCCCCGCGCCGGTTGTGCGGACTTATAGCCGCACGGCGCCAGGAGTCAAGGATTTCAGCCGAAAACAGCCCGGATTTGAAGGATTTGGGCCCTTTCCGCATCCCAGCCAAATCTCGTCCCCGCGTTGCAACCAACGGGTTCCCGCCCCGTTGTCCCTACGATTTCGCATTCGGGCAAGGGCTTTCATGGCAACAGACGAACTGGTCAAGACGACGGGCATCGCCCATCACGGCGCCGAGCGGCTGCCGTCGGTGGACATCGACAGCTTCAACATCGAGATCAAGGACGAGGACGGATTTCTCGGCGACCGCGCCAGCAAGGGCGCCTTCCGCGACATCCTCGAGCGCTGGCGCAAGCCGCTGCGCAAGTCGGGCGAGGACCCGTTCGGCAAGGAGCCCTCGGAAAACATCAGCAAGAAGACGCTGGATGCGATCCTGATCAGCGACGACGTCGAAGCCTCGGCCGTGGTGCACAGCGCCATCGAGGAGTTTGCCCAGGAGCTCGCCTACGTCACCCGCCGCTTCCTGAAGACGAAGGCCTGGGCCAAGACCGAGCGCATCGTGGTCGGCGGCGGCTTTCGCGATTCCCGGTTAGGGGAGCTCGCGATCGCGCGCGCCGAGATCATCCTGAAGGCCGAGGACTTCAAGATCGACATGCAGCCGATCCGCCATCATCCTGACGAGGCCGGCCTGATCGGCGCGCTGCATCTGGCGCCGTCCTGGATTTTCGAGGCCTATGACAGCATCCTCGCGGTCGATATCGGCGGCACCAACATCCGCTGCGGCCTCGTCGAGACCGGCTGGAAGAAGGCAAAAGACCTCTCGAAGGCCAAGGTGGTGAAATCGGAGCTGTGGCGTCACGCCGACGACGAGCCGACCCGCGAGGGCGCGGTGAAGCGGCTCACCAAGATGCTGAAGGGGCTGATCACGGCGGCTGACACCGACGGCTTCAAGCTCGCGCCCTTCATCGGCATCGCCTGTCCCGGCGTCATCAACGCGGACGGGTCGATCGAAAAAGGCGCGCAGAACCTGCCGGGCAATTGGGAGAGCAGCAAATTCAACCTGCCAGCGAGCCTGATCGAGGGCATCCCCGCGATCGGCGAGCACGACACCGCGATCCTGATGCACAATGACGGCGTGGTTCAGGGCCTCTCCGAGGTGCCGTTCATGCAGGATGTCGATCGCTGGGGCGTGCTCACCATCGGCACCGGCCTAGGCAATGCGCGCTTCACCAACCGCCACAGGGACAGCGCCAACGGCAAGGACCGGGATTCTGCGGACGGCAAGAAAAAAGCCAAGGAAAACAATAAGGACAATGGTAAAGGCGACAAGGAGTAACCTTGACTGGTTAGGTTAAGGACCGGATTGCGTTGCGGCGCGGCAGCTGCACGCTACGGTCGAATCGTCGCCTCACGCGGGCCTGCGAAGCCGCCCTTCCTGGCCAGCATTTCGATTGAAGCGACACGGGACCGCCAGTGTTTACCGCGTCTGGCGGTCCCACCCCGTTTTCTGAGACATGATGAGATGAACCCGGCTCGCGCCTCGAAATAGGTGCGTTCCCTCCCCCCTTGTGGGCCCGCTTGCGGGGGAGGGTTGGGGAGAGGGTTTCTCCGCAACGGGACACTCCCCCAGAGGAGATAACCCTCACCCGGCGCGCGGGACGATGCTTCGCATCGCCCGGACGCGCCGACCTCTCCCGCAAGCGGGAGAGGTGCACCGAGCCCGCAGCTGATTGGTTCAACCCAACCCATCGCGCTTTAGTCTAGCAGGGCCTTTTCGAACAAAATCGGCCCGGTTCGTGCCAGGAAACCGCGTCAATGCAGGCATCCGCAGTCCCGTTCCCCCGGGAACGGAGGCGTGTAGCTGGTGCGAGGCTGGAAACAACCACCGGATTTTCCCCTTTCGCGCCTTGTCTGGCCCGCCATCCTCGCTTATGAACGCCCTCAACCACAGGGGCCCTGCCTCACTATGGCGCCTTCAGGAGAGGTGGCAGAGTGGTTGAATGCACCGCACTCGAAATGCGGCATAGGTGCAAGCCTATCGGGGGTTCGAATCCCTCCCTCTCCGCCATATCGCCCGAAACCCTCGAAAAACAGCTTAGTCCTTGATTTTCAAGGATTTCTCGGATGACCGCCGGTACACAAGGGCGGTACACAAATGGCTCGCGCATTGGCGATGCCCAGGCGGCATCCGGAGAGTGGCATTTTCTTCCTCAGGAAGCGCGTGCCGGAGCGCTTCAAGGCGCAGGTCGGCAAGTGCGAGATCAAGGTTTCGCTGCACACGCGTGACGCGGCCCTTGCAAGGATTCGCAATCTCGAAGTGATGCTGCATATCGAGCGCCAATGGGCGCAGTTCGATGGCATCGCGCTTAACCAGGACGGAGGAGTCGTCGCCTACGCGCAGATTAAGGGTTACGGAGGTCCAGCTGCTAAACCAGATGCGCCAATCGAATCCTTGAAACCGAAACGACCGCAGAAGGCTGCGACCCTTGCCGAGCGACCACGTCTTCGATTGGTCGACCTATACAAATCCTACATCAAGGAAGCCGAGCTCGCGCCCAGCTCAGTAAAGCGATGGACGCCGGTGATGGGCCGGCTCGTCTCCCATCTCGGTCATGACGATGCGCGCGCGATCTCCCGCGGGGACGTAATCGCCTGGAAGGACACGCTGCTCCGCGAGGGTATCGCCAACATCACGGTCCGAGATGTCTACGTGGCGGCAGTGAAAGCGACGTTGCAGTTTGGTCTCGATCAAGGGGAGCTCGAGGCTAATCCCGCCGTCGGCGTGAAGGTTCGGGTCCGCAAACGAATGCAGACACGCGAGAAGGGCTTCACCGCAGAGGAGGCGACGAAGATCCTGAAAGCCACTCTGCGCAAACCATCCGGAAAGATCAGCATCGAGATGGCGGCGGCGCGGCGGTGGATACCCTGGATCTGTGCTTACACCGGAGCCCGGGTCAACGAGATCACGCCGCTAACTGGTCGCGATTTCTTCGAGCGCGATGGCATTCCTATGATGCGCATCAGAGCCGAGACGAACAAGACACGGAAATTTCGCGAGACCCCGCTTCACCAAGATCTTCTCAGGCAAGGATTGTTTAAATACGCGAAGGCGAGGGGAGCGCGAACACTTTTCTATGATCCCCGCCGTAGTCGTGGCGGTAAGGATTCAAATCCGCATTATAAAAAAGTTGCAGAACGACTCGCGGAATGGGTCCGGTCACTCGGCATCGACGACCCGCGAGTTCAGCCAAATCACGGTTGGAGGCATCGCTTCAGCTCCATCGCAAGATCGATCGCGATGCCGGAAGACGTGCGCAACGTCATCCAAGGCCATGCGGACAGGAAGGTAGCCGACCGCTACGGCGATACATGGCCACGCGTGGCCCGACGCGAGCTCGATAAGATCCCCCGATACCGTGTCTGAAAACGGCGATATGCGGCGTTCTTGCATCGGGTGTAGGCTTCGTCGTCTAATACGGCGATGGGACAGAAACACGAGAGCTGGATCGCGGACGGCGAGAAGTACGCGCTGCTGGGCTTGGGCGTAAAAATTACCGATCCTGCGGTAGGTGAGCTGGATCTGTCGCCCAACTTCCGCGTCATCGGCGGCAATGAGTTCACGATTCCTCCAGAATGGCGCGAATGGTTAGGCAGCATTCGCATCGAAGAAGTGGATGCATGCACGCTCTTCATCGCGTGTAAGCTCAAGTCGTCAACGCCCGACGTTCTCGACGGTGAGAACAACTTGCTCACCCATCGAGCCTGGGCATTTTTCCGCGGCCTGCTTTTGAGTGCACCCTTCGCAACCGCGCATAGGCCAGTCATCTTGACCGGTAGCTGTCGGGATGGAGAGGTCGGGCTTCGGCAACAACAAGATTTGGAAGCTCCGGTCCCAAACGACTTCCGACCCTATCCTGACATAACTCCCGATGAAATTCGGCAAGCGGCAGAGATCGCGATGCGACTCGAGAAGCTTGCTGAAACACGGCAGGGCAGCAATCGATGGAGGTTCAACCGTGTTTTGCATCTGTATACACAGACCCGCACCGAACGGGACCTTTTGGAGCGCATTCACCAATACGCGCGATGTATCGACGGCCTCATTCTTTGCGACCCCGGAAAGTCGGCAAAGCAGTTCAAGAGCCGGAGTGAACTGTTCATTGGCCCCAAACATCACGACTTGATGGGCGAGATCTACGAGGTCCGCAGCGCCGTCGAGCACCTCCACGAAGACCGCTACCTCGACCCCGTAACGAGGCATACTCAGATCGACCTGACCAAGAAGGAAGCCATTATTGAATACATCGCGCGCACGACGTTATCTCGGATAGTTCTGGACGAGACGTTATGGCCTCATTTTACGAGCAAGGCGTCCCTTACTGGTTTCTGGGCTCAGGCCGATGTAAATCGCAAGCTGATCTGGGGAAGTCCTATCGACCCAATGGCCGCGCTTGAAGAGTTTGATGAGCGTTACCTGCCGGGTGTTTGACCCTTTCACGCATTCCTACAAGCGCCGGTAGTTAGGCATTCAGAAACCATTGGAGTCTGGATGAGTTAGCGATCATTCAATAAAGGCCGCAGCATTCGATACGAGAGCGGCCAGATTTAGTTAGAGCTTTCGGCTAAATCTGCGCCGCAAGGAGCGGTGGAATGCGGGGGCCTAAAATCGATAAGGACGGTATCTATTATTACCGTCGAAGGATTCCCGATGATGTACGGGCGGCGCTTCGGGAGCTTGAGGGCTCGGTCGGCGGAAAACAAGACAAGCGCGAAGAGAAGCGACGGCTTGGTCGAGACCCGATCCTCGCGTCCCAGCTTTGGGCCGAGCATGACCGAGCGGTCGAACGTCGGTGGGCGGAGCTGCGTTCTCGGACGACAAGAGCGGGTCTCACTGTTGTCGAGCGGGAAGCGCTGGCCGGTGAGATTTATCGGCTGTGGCTAGATCGACTGCCGGTGTCGGATGCTGGTTCTGGGCCAAAAGCCAGAGCCCTGTTGAGCGAGATTGAGGACTTCGAGCTGGGTGAGCGCCGCGGCATCGCCGCGCCAAGAGGGCCGTCACATGATGATTGGCGATCAATCGATGAGTTCGAGGAAGATGCGTTCGCTGAGGACATCGATCAGCTGCTCGCCAAGCGAGGATTGATACTGTCGGCGATTGAACGCGCCGGCGTAATTGGCGCGGTGTCGCGGGCAACCAAGCATGCTTGCAAGTGGGCGATTAAGCGCTTGGGCGGAGAAGCGCGGCCAGATCGGGAAGCGCTACGATATCCAAAGTGGCCCGATCCTGAGACTGATACTCTGAGCGGACTATTCCGGTCGTGGGCGGCCACCCAAAATCCGCTGCCCGACACTGAGCGAGCGTTCAAGCTTGCCATCGATAAATTCAAGGCGTTCATCCGGCACGAAGAGGTCGCGCGGATTGCCACCAATGATGTAAGGCGCTGGTGTGCTCATCTCAAAATCGTTGAAAAAAAGGGGAGCACTCGCATTAAGAATGGCTATCTCGCGGCTCTTAAGGCGGTCCTCAACTGTGCGGTTCAACAGGGTGCGTTAGAGGTTAGTCCTTGCGCGAACATCGTTGTCAAGGCGAAGCCACGTCCGCGAACCCGCGAAAAGGATCTCACTGATCGCGAAACTTACGCCATCCTTCGTGCGAGCCTCGACCCTCAGGGTTCGGCGGTGTCTGCAACTGTTGCGGCTACCCGTCGCTGGATCCCCTGGATACTCGCGTACACCGGCGCGCGTGTCGCTGAAATCACTAACCTGACGTCCGGTCACATCATCCAAGAAGCTGGTGTTTGGGGATTCAAAATTGAAAAGAGCAAGAACGGGACACCGCGAAAAATCCCCATTCATCGGGATCTTATCGACCAAGGCTTCCTCGACTTCGTGAAATCCCGCGACGGATTACC
Source organism: Bradyrhizobium campsiandrae (assembly GCF_014529705.1). Classification (GTDB taxonomy): domain Bacteria; phylum Pseudomonadota; class Alphaproteobacteria; order Rhizobiales; family Xanthobacteraceae; genus Bradyrhizobium; species Bradyrhizobium campsiandrae. The sequence continues at coordinate 20,654 of NZ_JAANIH010000040.1, read as the reverse complement.
GCTTTTCTTCGACAGACAGACCGCAAAGACGTCGTCAATCCATAAGACACGCGCGGAAGGTCTTGGCGATTGGGTGCGCCGAGTGACGGGCAATGGACCGAACGTGGTCAGTCCCAACCATGGTTGGCGCCATCGCTTCAAGACCGAATGCCGCCGAGTCATGATGAATCATGATATCGCGGCTTACATCCAAGGTCATACTTTCGAGTCCGTCGGGGATACCTATGGTCACATCCCGCTCGATGTCACCGGACCTTGGATGGACTTGTTCCCGATTTATGACGTCTCCGGAGAGGAGCTTGTGGTCCAGCGAAGCCTGGATCCCAGCATGATGCTGCGCGCATTCACACAACTAGGCTTGGCGGCCTCGATGAACGCTGTGTCCCGAGAACGCGCGGCGTAGAATTCGCTCAGAAAACAAACTTACAAAGTGCACGCGAGAATGCAGATGAATAGTGATGTCGTGATCAATTCGCTCGGCATGCTCGAACAGCTCAAATCCAAGGCGCGGGATGCTCTTGAGGATTGCGAGCGTGATCTCTGGGGTACGCGTCCGTACTCCGAACCAAATTATGAGCAGCCGCTTTTTGCCTTGGAGCGCTATCTGCAAGAGCTCCACGACATGATGCTGGTCGTCCTGGAGGCGGCCGACCTGCGAGACACGCGAGCTTCCTTAGTCAAGGCGTGGCCGGCGTTTTTGCGTAGAAAAGGGGGATTGCAGTACACCGATGATGATCACCAATTGCGAGTGTGCGAAAGTCCGGCTCTGACTTTCATGGACCGGCTGCTCTTCGCGCTTCGAACCAGCATAGGCAAGACGACGTCAGAGGAGGAATTTTGGACGATAAGACGTCTGGAGCATATGTTGGGCGACACGGCAGCCTTGGTCCACCGAAGGAATCCGTCACCTGAACGCGAGCTCGAAGTTCAGGAGATTATGAACGATTACCTTAGTGCTGCATTCCCTGGATTCACACGCCGGCCTCAGGTGAATGGAGCGTTGAAGTCGTTCAAGCCGGATTGCGGCATTCGGGACATTGGCGCGGCAATTGAATTTAAATTCGTTCGCCGTAAAGAAGACGTTGAGGAAGTCACTAGCGGAGTCGTTGAAGATACGGCAGGCTACCGAGGATCGAAAGATTGGGTTCGCTTCTACTCGGTCTTCTACCAATTGCAGCCGTTCATGATGAAAAGCCACTTGGTACACGATCTACACCGGGTCGGCGCATCGACGTGGAAGGCCTTCGTAGTCAACGGCTCAAGCGGGCCCGCGAAAGAGGAACGGCAGACCTCACAAGACGGCGACGGTCCGGAGAAGCAAACTGAACTCGGTGCCGAGGGGCGCGGGTTTGCTTACCTGGCCAAGGTACACGCGCGATCTGAGGTCGACTGACGTTAGCCTAGCGCTGTCTAGGCCACGTTGTGCTGAGTGACTGCCGATGTTCGGCGAGCTACTTCCTTTATTATTCGGTCTGCTAGGCGGTATGCGAACCGACGTCGACGCTCCTGCTCCTCATCTGGGCCCGCGTAGGACGCTTTGCGCAGAAGCTGCAGGGCAACTACGCAAGGATACTCACACGGTGTGAGCTGAACGCTGAATGCCATTTGGCGGACGTATTGTATCGCATCAAGCAGATTGGCGCTTGGCTGTTCCGGCCTCGGCGGGATAGCCGGCGCCATAAGCGCCTCTACCGTGTAAGCTTCTTCCGCAACTTTGATCCAATCGTCACCATTGATAATCCGCGTGTCAATCATCAAGGAAACGTCTAGGGCGGCCGGGTCGACGGTGAGGGGGCCGTCGTCAATGGATGCAAAGTCCAGCATGATTGCTTCATTTCCCGCGACCCGCACGTTTTGTCCATGTAAGTCACCGTGTGTCAATCCAAGCCGATGCTTCATTGGCGGAAGCGAAGCGAGGAGCGATTCCAGCGCTTCAAACTCATAGCAATGTTGGCCAGCTTGCGTACGTCGTCTGCGCAGCCTTGCTTTACGAAATGGCGAGTAGCTAGTTGGTCGAGCAAGGCGCATGCGTTGCAAGATGTTGGCGTCGAGTACGTAATTGGGGGCGTAAAATGCTTGACGGCGCCAACCTCGCAACGCCCCCTCGAACAATGAATGCAATGGAGCTCGACCAGCCCCGCGGTCCACTACTTCTTGGAGCGCTTCCGATTGTTCGATAAAATTGCCAGCGATTACTCCTCTTGTCGGCCCGACGAGGCATCGATCGTGGTCAAGGTTCGGACGTTGATTGAACGGTACGTGCAACGTGGTGCACTCCCGATAATTCGTTAGTTCACGGATAATCTTTTGGGCTTTGTCGAACTTAACAAAAAAGGGCAGAGGAACCGGCCCGACCCGCGAGTTCAATAAGCTCGCGAAGGCGCAATAGACTTTTGCTGAACCCGTAGTTTGCTTCACGAGCTTTACGGATGAACAGTCGCAGAACGCTCGCTTTAGAAGTATGAGTTCTTCGTCTGTAAGGGAATCGGCGCCCGTGATCACCAGTGATTCGCTCACTGGCGGCTCATGTTCGATTCGGGCAATCGTTTCGATAATGGAGGCTTCTTGCCCGCGCAGTTTGACATCGATGATGTCGCGCATTCGCCAAGCCTTGAGAATTTCCGCGACTTTGGGCGAGTCCGCATATGAACAGGTGATAAAGCCCTTGATGCCGTGGCACGCCGCGTCCTTAAGCAAGATGCGCAGTTCATCGGTCAGCCGAGCATCAGCCGCGCGGTCGTCCAGCGCGATAATAATCGCCCGCCCCTGTGTTCGGTGGATTAGCGAGAGCGGGGCACCGAGAACGTCTAGTGTGAGTTCTCTGCTGGCGCATTCCGCGATGCAGATGGGCTCAGGTGTGCCACCAATCCAGAGCAGCCTACTTCTACGTGTAAGGTGCATCGCTCGGGCCGCCAAACGCTGTCGGTGGTTTCGCGAACACGTGCCTGACAGGTCCGGAGAGGTCGAGCACTTCAGTGTCGGTTAGAACGCGGTCCGGGTCATCTCCCCGTCCTTCTGCGATAAGTACATATGCGGCAGGAATTGCTCCAAGGAGACGAAGCTGGATTCCAGTCACTTGCGCTGACGGGACCTCAAGCTTTTGGCCGTTGAGAAGTACGGCATGTTTATCATCGTCGCTCACTAAGCTCTCCTATCGACGATTGAGGACCTCGTCGTCGGAGTAGCAGGTGCCAAGCCGAAGCGAGAGCCTTTGTCTGATGCGCTCGCTTTGCCATCCGCTACCAGCGAGTTGCACGTCCAAAGGACTTCCCAGGGGATGCCATCGATCTGTGCTGCCAGCTCTTCAAAATGCTTATGTGGTGCCCCTTCTGGAGGAAGAATGCTGGACACCCTCCGTTTCAGCTCGTCATCCTTCCATCGCGGGGATTCAAAGCCGTCGCACCAAATGAGATCGTCCCTCCATAAAATGAAGTGAGCTCTGCAGCCGCTTTCGCGCCAGACCGACGGGTAGAGTGTCATTCCCCCATCTCGCTCGAACAGCCTCCACGCCGGGCCGGTGCGAGGATCGAGGTTGACGCTAATAACTTCGCCACACCCGTCAGGACACCTGATAGCGATTGACCTGAGACCTCCCCTCCAGACGAGCGCAGCGTCGCCAGCGTTCGGGATGATATCTACGGCGTCGGAATGCCGTTCAGCTCGCCCGCGCATTGTTATCGTTTTAGCTCTACCCATTGCGCCTCACGGGCAGAGGTTGGGTGTCGCCGGCGCCGGCCGCCGAATTGGGGCCGCAAAACACGCAGTTCGGATCCTTTTGGGCAACCACAGAAGCCAAGCGCTGGCGATTGCCGTCGTAGACCAGATAGCGGGCAGGCGCGTCCAGGCCGGTAATAATGGATAGAAACATGGTCACCGCGGCCGATGCTACCGTCGAATTGATGCTTATAACAGCGGGTTGCACCACCCCTGAGCGGCCCAGAAAGTAGGGGTCGGCCTTTTCCTGCTCCACAGTCATCATTTCCTCGCGGACTTGTCGGGAGTCCAGCTGGCCCAGACACCACAAGCACGGCTCTTGAGCCGTCAAGCCCTTCACATGTCCAGCGAAACGCACGGCAGCCCCTGTCGCATCGATCGCGACGCCCATATCGATCGCGGGAATGCCGTACTGGTAGCTGACCTGATTGATTAAGTGACGGCTTGCGTGAGAATCGGTGCAGCAGAAGATGAAATCGACAGCAGTCAGCTCCTTGGCGATCGCTTCGTCCACGACGTCGGCTACCAAGCTCTGAACTGTAGCGTCGGGCCGCAACGAATGGATGAGTCGTTGTGCGACCGCGACCTTCGCGTTTCCGATATCGCGCGGAGTGGCACCCACGGTCCTGTTCAAGTTGGTGCGCTCCACGGTATCGGGATCGATTAGCAGGAAGTTCCTGACCCCCAGATAGGCGAGCTGTTGGGTGACGACTGAGCCAGTGCCGCCAGTGCCAACCACAGCAACGCGAAGCCGCTCCAGCTTGACCTGGCCGTCCGAACCAAAAGCTCGGATCTGTCTGTCATAATCAGTCCCAGCGTCGTCTTGACCCACGGTTACGATCTCCTGCGAGCCCAATACGCGCGCTGCGTGCGATTCCTTCGCAAACAGCAATGCGCAATGAGGGACTGAAGGGCTGCGCCTATTCGCATATTCCGCCAATGCCACCTCGGCATTGTCGTCAACCGGCGAGAAGGTAGCAGACGCAGTCTGGTGCGGATGCGTATGGCAGTATACCAGCGACCAGCCTTTCAGGCTCGCCTTCTTCTCAATCGGGAGGCCAAAAGTGGGGTTTAGCCGAATTGAGACCGCTGTCCTCACCTCGTACTGGTCGTCTGGCACGACATGCATTTCGCGAACCGCCAAGCGCCAGTCCTCGCCCAATTTATCCGGTTCGCACAGCAGGATCGCGGCTGATTCCAGCGTGGTGTGCCAAATGTCATGGCGTAAGCGCTCGAAGTCACCGGGGCCAAAGACCAACTGGATCATTGCGGCTGCCTGAAACGGTCCAGGATGATAGACACGTAAGTCATCAGGTCATCCCGATTGGGATTCCAGTTGTTCTGCGCTTCGACGACGTGCCACGAGAACCAGCGACCGACGATCTGAGTTTCCGGAATATTGGTCACGTTGCTCGCCTGCGGCGGAACGCCTGAGGAGAGTACCAATCCCTGATCCGCCCAGAAGCAATCCGGCGCGGGGCCCGGATAGCCGACTGGCACCAAGAAATGGATCGCGGTGCGCGCTGCTGACCAGCCAGCGGGTAACGCTACGTCCGGAATGCTCAACAATCCTGCGCCCGAAGGTAGCGGTTGCAAGGATGCGGTGGGATAGCGTTCCCGGACCCTCTCAAATTGACGTTGCGTAACCTGCGAGAGCATTAGCCGGCTCCGAAGGTCGTCGGCGGTTTAGAAAAGAAATGCTTAGCAGGATGTGCTTCATCGACTTCCAGAGATACGGTCTGGTTATCGTTGATGGCTTGGTCCTCGTGGCCACCCTGGCCCTCTTCAATTAAGACATGGGTTAGGTCGAACGACGTGTCGACGGCCTTGATCATCGCCTTTATCTGGGCGCCCGTGGCGCTTGCCGTCGGCGAGACGATTTTGTGCTTCATATAGTAGAAGAAGTGACGTTCGCGCTCCAGCTCCAACTTGATGTTGCTCGCGTCGCCCGCAATTGAACCGATCGTCGCGCTCGGATCGACCAGCGGTCGGCGGCCGTGGAAGAGGACGTAAGTGAGCAGCTGCCCCTTATCGTCCACACCTTCCTTGAGGCTGAAGGCGGCAAGCACCCTGCTCTTCAGGGCGCCAACGATCTCGTCCCGATTTGCGGCATGGTCTTCGAGTTTGTCCCCAGTCGGAGGGTACTCGACCGAGATGTTGATCTTAGCACCGTGGCTCATCAGCCTGGTCTCCTTTGTCTGGCGCTGTTCAGCGCCCGGTGATGGGAACATGGCAGGTTTTGCGCTCAAGTCAATAAAATCTGTTACGCAATAGGTAACGACTTTATAAAAAAATGTTTGTGGTCAGTAGTGTTCCTCCCTTGCGGAAGCTCCGGGAAAGTGTTTCCTATTGCTAAACGAATCACCGGGGCTATCTTGTTGATAATGTTCGGAAGCGCTGCCGAGCAGCGTCTTTTCTCTTCTGCAGAGCTGCTTGACCGGCGCTTTGGGCCCAAGCTTTCAAACAATATAAAGATGCGGCTGCTGCTGCTTAGGGCCGCAACGAACCTGGCAATGGTTCCGACTTGCCAGCCGTACAGCTTAAAAAAGCTTCCCCACGGCGAATACACGCTGGATCTGCTGCCTCCGAAAATTCTCCGCTTTACGGCGGATGCTGGCCGATCTTCGCAACAATCCAAGATCAAAGCCGTGAAGATCCTAGGCGTCGAATGACGCCAAAGACAGCAAACGGGAGAAATTAATGGCGCAAGAGCAGCACATATTCGAGCCAGACTATGCTGTCCGTCCAGGTGCTTTTCTGGAAGAGAGCTTGGAGGCGATGGGAATCTCGGCGAGAGAACTTGCTCGCCGATGCGGACGATCAGCAAAGCTGATCGTGGAAATACTCTCAGGCAAAGCGCCGGTTGAGCCAGAGACCGCATTGCAGTTCGAAAAAGTGACGGACGTAAGTGCAGCGATTTGGCTCAACTTGGAATCCGAGTACAGACTTCATCTTGCGCGTCAGTCCGAAGATCGCAAGCTGTCCGACAGCTTCGCTTGGGCTAGGGAGTTTCCTCTTCGAGAAATGCAAGAAAGAGGCATCATCGAACAGTCAAAGGACAATGCCGACACAGTACGGAAATTGCTCAAGTTCTTTGGGGTAGCTGGAATAGATGCGTGTGAGGCATCGTTCGCGTCCTATTCCATTGCTTTTCGTCATTCGCCCTCCTTCCAAACTGACAATAAGTCTTTGTATTCGTGGCTTCGCCTTGGAGAGATCCAGGCAGAGGCGATAGTGTGCAAAGATTATGATCGCGCGACATTCTTGAAATCGCTTTCCAAGATCAGAACCTTGACGTCGAAGAGCGTTGATGAGGTCTTGCCTGAAATCGAGAGTATTTGCGCGCGTGCTGGCGTAGCTTTTGTATTAACGCGTCCAATCGGAAAAATGTCGCTAAGCGGCATCTCTCGCTGGCTTTCCCCCCGAAAGGCTTTGATCCAGCAGACGATGCGGCACAAAGCCAACGACCACTTCTGGTTCACCTTCTTCCATGAGGCAGCGCACATCATTCTTCATAGCCGAAAGATGGTTTTCGTAGTTAAGCCAGATACAGCAGACGAGGACGAAGCCAACAAATGGGCGGCCGAGTTTTTGATCCCCGCGGCTGAGTTAGCGAAGTTCGTTCGCGCCGGAGACTTCTCTGAAGAGGCAGTTTTGGATTTCGCGGGCGTGCAAGGGATCGCTGCGGGCATTGTCGTAGGGCAGTTACAAAAGAGAGATCATCTCACCTATAGGCAATTGAACCATCTCAAGCAGCGGTTCGAGTGGGGGGAGTGACGCCGGCCATTTGAGATGGTTGGGCTGGCGCCCAGGAGCGGATTGCGAAGACTTTGCTGATTCCGTGAAGATCGCGCCATTTCCCGTTGTCTAGGGAGCGAGATCTTTCAACAGAGGAGTTACTTACTTCTCGAGGTGTTGTATTACCGTATCCGTAGTTCGCTTCGTATGCGAAAAAAGCTCTATTTAGGCGCTATTTGCATATGTCAGAGCGGATTGTCACGTTCGCATATTGTAGAATGGACAAAAATAGCCTATTTTAGCATATGATGCTAGATGCGCGTTCCAGCCTTGTAAGCTACCTTGATGACCTTCAGGCGGAGGGGCGGATTACGTTCACGCGGGACGAAGCCGTAGGTGCTCTCGGAATTACGGAGGGAGCTTTCTTAAAGAGCTCCGCACGGCTGCAGAAGCGTCACAAGCTGTTTAATCCACGCCAAGGCTTCTACGTTGTGGTGCCGCCGCAGTTCTTATCTTGGCAGGCTCCTCCGCCGGCTTGGTACATCGATCAGCTCATGCAGCACGAAGGCAGACCATATTACGTGGGCCTGCTGAAGGCCGCGGAGCTTCACGGTGCGACCCATCACGCCGTTATGGAATTTCAGATCGTAACGGATCGGCAAATACGAAGAATCCGAGCGGGACGATCTTGGATCACATTCCACTTCCGCAAAGACATGAAGCCTATTCTAGCCGGAATAGACGAGCGTAAAACCGATACCGGCAAAATGAAGCTATCGTCTCCAGAGCTCACCGCTCTAGACTTAGTTCGCTACATCCACGTGGCTGGCGGGATGGATGCCGTTGCAACGATCCTGAGAGATCTAGGCAACAAAGTCGACGGACATAGGCTCGCCGACCTAGCACCGCACTTTGACCGGGCATGTGTACAACGTCTCGGCTATTTGCTTGATCGACTAGGCCATAACGAACGAGCAAAAGCGATCTACGACCAGTTGCACGAAACTAATTTCGTGCCATGGGTGGCTTTAGAGCCAATGAGGCGCGATGGTGTGGCGACCCCATCAGCTGCGCCGGCGGAGCGCAATGAGCGTTGGCGGGTTTTAGTCCAACGCGAACCCGAGGTCGATGAATGATTCCCAACCAGAACATCGTCGCGTGGTCAAAAGTGGCTCCTTGGGCGGAGCTCCGGCAGGTAGAGCAGGACCTCATTATTGCGCGTGCGCTAGTTCTACTCTTCGGCGATCCCTTCTTGTGCGAAGAATTGCGATTTCGTGGAGGTACCGCCCTTAACAAATTGCACTTTCCTAAGCCCCTTCGCTACTCCGAGGATATCGATCTCGCGCGCACGAAAGAGGGGGCTTCGAAACCTATATGGGACCACATCCACGACGTGCTGGATCCTTGGCTTGGAGAGCCTGAATATTTTCGCAGTAAGACCGCTCCGGCGCTCCGCTACACTGTTGCCGCGGAAGATGGCTCTGCGAATATCCGTCTCAAGATTGAGGTAAACGAAGTCGAGATCGTAGCTCTCGACCCTCCAAAATCGCTTCCTTTCAAGGTGGACAATCCTTGGTTCTCTGGCGCTGCCAATATTCCAACGTTTTCAACTGAGGAGATTTTGTCAACGAAGCTCCGTGCACTCCTCCAGCGCAACAAGGGACGCGATCTCGTAGATCTTGCGCATGCCTTGGATGTATTCCCTGATCTCAATGCGCAACGAACGGTCGATATGTTTGTCGAGTACACTAAGCAAAAGCCTATCCCGCGTTGGGAAGCGGAGAAGCGGATGTTCGAGAAGATCGATCATCGCGGCTTTCTCTCGGATGTTCGCCCACTATTGACGGCGGAAGAACAGGAGAGCTTTGACGACGTTGCTGCCAAGCGGGCATTCAAGCGCGTGTTCGACGGGTTCATCAGCAAGATTCCTGGCAAGGCCTGGGCTACAACGCCGGAGCTGCTCAAGAAGCACGGATTGGACACCTAGGGGCGTACGTAGAGCTTTTTGAGCGCACCTAGGCCCGCAGGTCAATGAAGTGCCCCCGCAACCAGGCGCCGAAGTAATCCATAAGGGCTGCAATGTCGGATACGTAAGTGATGACAGTCCGCAGTATCAGCCCGAAATCTGAGGTGCGTTCCCGGACAAGTCGTTCCAATACGAGGCCAGTCACAGCTTCCCGATAAGAGTGTGTCGATTGGCGATCCCAAATATGCCGCAAGAACTCAATGACAACGCGGATGTGAGAGGCGGGATCTGCCACAGCACCGCCTATCATCTTTGAGACCTGCTTGGAATAATAGCCCGGACATTCACCGGCCTCTGCATCAATGGTGGAGGCGCGGATGAGAGCGGCGCTCGAGATTCCGAGATAGCTGTGCCCGGCACCAATCAGGTGTGCGGTCCATTTTACATAAGTATCGAAGTCGATCTTCTTTTTCTCGCATGCAACCATGAAAACCGGTTGCAGCCACGTACTTCTATCAAAGCCGAAGACCCTGCCGAAGTCTCGGGTGGGAAGATCGTCCGATACAAACAGCAGCTGCTTCTGCATAGAGAGAATGAGGCTATCGAAGATTGCCACGGGGCTTTCGCGAAGATTATCCCGCAGGGCTCCTGGGATGTTCTCTGGTACAATCAGAGGGCATATGGTTGCGTTAGTTCGAACCCAACTAATAGCCCCATCGATATCATTCAGCCAAGATTGAACGACGTCAGGGGACGCCTCTGTGACCGCGATCTTTCCACCGTTGTACTGGGCGCTCCTGACGCCGCTCGTTGAAGAAAGATTTATGCGCTCGCGCCGCGCTTGGAGTTGATCCATAGTTCTACGCGCGACATAGATCTCGCCGCACGTTTCCCTCAACGCATCGAGTGAGCCGAGGCGCCAACATGTCCACAGCGCGAGAATATCGAGAACGCAGCCAGATCCACGGTTAGACGCAATCGATCTAACGGCGGCACGCCTCTCATCCTGTGCGCCGTGTGCGACCTTTAAGGTCAGCTCCTGAGCAGCCAGCCCCTCGGCGGCGTCAATTATGTCGCTTCCGACCTTGTGGGCCAAAATAGCCAGCGGCACTGGCGCATTGCGGTAGATTTCTTGCTCCTGCTCTATCCAGTCGTGTCTGGCTTTTAGCTCCTCAATAAGGGGAGCCAAGCCATCTGGCGTGGACACATCAACCGAGACAGATCTGATCGCGCCCGTGCTCGGAAATCGAACCTCATGCTTTGAAAGCACAAACTGGTATCTGGCTATATATTTATGCCTGATCGCACGGATCGTGCCAGATTTGCCGCTTCTCGGATCGGTAAACGTGTCCTCCACGCCGAGCCCCGTGATCGCTTGGATCAAAAGATGCTCCGGCTCCCAGGCATCGATGTCGAGACGCCGCAAGAGATTGTCAGGCTCGACTATGAGAAACTGGTGTTCATGATCCTCGTATTCAATGTCTACAGCTGCGTTGTTGCCAACAACCTTGCAATCCCAAGGCCTTTCGCCAGCTTCCGCCGTCGTCCCTTCTCTGGTTATGAGACCAGAAAAACAAAGCCATGCCTGAGACCTTTCCTTGTTCTCTAGAAAGAGGCGATAGGCGTACGCCACCGCGCGATCCATATGGCCGAAGTGCCCGAGGAGAGAAGCAACGCGGAATTTGTCGCCCAACGTGCGGAAGTTGAGGCGCTCGATTGGACGCTCAAGTTCGGGCAATAGTCCATTGATGTCGTCGGATCGGAGCAACAGCTCGATCCTAAGCAGCCTGGCGGGAGGATTGTCCGGGTGCTCGGCCAACAAGATGTCGATCGCGCGTCTACATTCGACCAAATCACCCATGTTCCAAGAATGAGTGGCCGATAGCCAAAGAATATCGGGATCTTGCGCGACTGACCGGTCGGCAGTTGCTAGTGCTTTTCGAAATGCCTCGTCGCGACGAGCGTCAACGAGACACTCGAGAAAGAGACGAGTAGCCGGATTTAGGAAACCTAGATCCGCAAAAGGCTCAAGAAGTTTGGCCGCATCGGCGGGAAGCCCTTGATTGCGCATCTCCTCAGCAAGTAGGTAGCGCGACAGACTATTGGCCAGAGCAAAGTCTGCTTCGGCCAATTTGCGCAGCCGGTCGTGCCTTTCTTCTTCGTCTGTACCGAGCCGTGCATCTCGACGGAGCTGGAGCAGCTCTGCAAGCAACCTCCCCTCGGGGAGGCTCCTCAAACCCTCCATGGCGATGTTTACACGCTCGTAATCGCCAACCTTGAGCGCCAAGTCACCCAGAATCCTCCATTTATGCTCTGCCAGCTCCGGAGAGCCAGTCTCGTCTACGCTTTCGACGTGTTTGACCGCCTCTTTTGCGTCTCGCCGAGCGACCATCTCTGCGGCGAGCAATTGGTTTTCTGGATCCGGATCGTTACGTAAGGTTGTCTCGGCATCTTCGAAGCGGTCTTGCGCCGCTTGGGACAAGGCCAGAAGCCGCTTTAGCTGAGGGTTGCCCGGCAAAAAGGGCAACGCGCGAGTGAGGAGAGACTCGCAGTCCGCTTGGCGGCCCGACAGTCTGAGCAGCACAGCCGCGTTATTAACGTAAGCGAGCAGGTCGTACTGGTCCGCAAAAGCGTTCGTCAGGCAACTTTCTGCCATCTCCAGCATGTTCGTAGCGGCTAGAGCGATGTCCTCACGCGTTACGGCCCCTGGTTTTCCGACAAAAGCTTCCTGTCCCAATGCTAAGTCAAGCACAGCGATCGCATCGACTCGCTTGAACTCCGGCTCGTTCAAATGGTTGCGGGCAAGCGCTCGCGTCCTGCTGGCCCATCCAGGGGAATTCCGCTTTCGCAGAAATTCCAGAAGGCCCATGTCCGCATGAACAGTGCCGACGAGATCGGGAGGGATCAAACTCTCAGGATCGCCGTCCCAGGACGATCGAGCAGCTGCCTGCAGTAGATAAGAGATGGCCTGATCGGATCGAGGCGTCGAGGCAAGAGCGGCCCTCGCCAGGACCATTCCTTCGTCGTATCGACCTTGTATTGTTCTGGCCAGCGCAAGGTTGGCTACCGCATTACAATCGGTAGGCCGAATTTCATAGGCTTTCTCAAAATGGGTAGCCGCTTCTTCGTGTCGACCCAGCCCAAGCGCGATTGATCCCAGATTAGTCTCCATCCGAAAGCGCGCCCACGGCTTGCCAGAGAGATCCTCTTTGGCTTGGATGTCGAGGAGCCCCTGCTTAGCGGGCAAAAACAGGTTATTGTCGCGAAACAGATCACGCAAAACGTCAATCTTGGCATGAAGCGCAGGATCTTCAACGCTGTTCGAAGGCGCCTTGACGTCGGCGGGCAAGGCTGGACGATCTTGCAATTGAAGGCGAGCGGCGAGGCCCTCTATGATTGACGAAACGGCGTCGGGATGGAGCTTAGTTGCTGACTGAACTGCCGATGTCGCGACCGCGCTGGGAAAAAAGAATGCATAGGCTTTCGGATGTTGAGCAATCTTCAGCTCAAGGTCTGACCAAGAATAAAGCGCGACTTTGAGATCATATCCCTCCGCCCGCAACTCGCGTTCAACCTCGACAGCAGCGTCCGTTGCCTTGGTATCGCTAGGGCAAGTGGTTGCGAATATGATCTCCTTGAGGCCAGCCTCGATTTCGAGTGTAGCTCGACAGTCCGCGAGAAGTTTCTTCTTTTTGAGAGGCTTTGAATAGCAGCGACACTGAATGCCAACGTAGTGATCGGGATTTCCATCGCGGCGGCCGAGAACATCGATCCCAAGCTGCTTTTGACCGTTTCGGCCGTATTCCTGCGCGTGAGGATCTCGTAGCTCGGACTGAAATAAAATCACGCAGCCGCGCTGAAGCGCCTGCCAATCCTTTGGAATTGGGATTTGCTGTGCTGCTCGGATACTAAAGTCTGGGCCAGGGTAAAGTGCCTGCCCGTCATTGAGATCTGGTTGCGCGGGATTGCCTTGCCGTGTGTCAGTCATCGCATTCAGGCTTCATAAGCCGCATCGCGGCTTTGATTCATGTTTCGTTCGATAAACCAATTTGCGGCGAGCATGAACTCGCCACAAACCCGCAAACAGGCCGAAACCGTTTTACGCAGTAGCTAACAATGTTCTCGCCGGGAGTCTGGCCTTTATTGCACTAGCAGCAGTCAATAGATTTGGTGCTTCAGCGATCAAGCACAGCGCCTCTCTATTTGGCTTTAATGTGCTCTAGCGGCCAATGAAGCGTCGTTCGCGCAACGCCATTGTCGTAGCCCCCGAAATCAACACGAGCTCCGAATTGGCTAACGTAAGCATTGCAACGCGCGAACGCATTTGGCCACGCGTGCAAATTGGCCATACCCATGTGCTTTGTTTCAAGCAGAACCGCAACCCCATCGGCATCGGTCGTCGTCCGAATTCCGACGCTTGCGCCTGAAGGAACGGCGTTGATCACTTCGGCAACGGTTGTCTGAAGAGCGGCCTTAAAGGCATACCCGTCAGCTAAAACCAGGTGGTCTTCACTTGGATCGACGAATATCGTGTATCCGTTCTTTCTCGAAGAGACAGTAAAGTTGTTGGCAATTTCTTTGGCGACCGAGTTAGGATAAAAAGGAGCTGCTACTTGTACATGCATATCCGCGTCTGCGACCGCAATCATTCCACCCAGAACATTCTTAAGATGGTTCGAGTTAGTGATGATCGCGGAAAGATAGTCTTTATCTGACCCCTTCAGACTAGTGCTTGCACTTAGCATGTGAGCAATTGCCGCGATCGATCTGACCGGCGTCATGACGTCAGGTGTCATCTCCTGCATCATGCAGGCAAGACCAAGACCATAGGAAGCAGAAGATCCAGAATACTGAGGAGACCGAGCGGAAGTTTTTAAGGCAGCAGTCTTGGCTCTAAGATCCGATAGTTCGCTAGATAGCGCACGCTCTCTCTTCTTCAACTCGTCAATCTTACGCTTGTAAGCTGTGACGTCGAAAGCAAGCCAATAGGTGTGATTGCCGTCTTCCTTCTCAATCAGCCGTCGCGTGCACCCGTCGATACTTGTGATCTCATTGAGCTCAAAATCAGAGTTCTGAATTTTGGCCGCGAGAATTTCGCGCAGGGCCGTCACCGGCATCTTCTGCAGCTGATCGACGGTGGCCTCCACTATCGATGCGAACGCAGCGTTGCATTTCACGAGGCCGTCCATCGAACTGACGATTGCCAAGGCACAATCTGGCTCGGTCCAAACAAACGGTGGCGTCTCGTCCAGGGCCGGTATGGGTGGCTTTCCGTGATCAGAAAGAACTTTCCGACCCTCGTCTGTAATACGAATCGTTGCTTCACGACCGATGGGAATCCGATCAATTAACCTCGCCGCGGCGAGCTTCGAAAGGACGTGAGAGAAATTGGAGTCTCTCAGACCGATCTCTTTCAAAAGTTCGGCGCGCGAGCTCTCCCCCTTACGCTTCTGCAGCAGGTTGAGAACCGATCGATGGTGCTTTCCGAGCTTGATCTTTTCAAACTCGTCGGCCGCGTTGCCAGATTTTTCCAAGAAATCCGCAAGCGTCGTCAGCCTCTCGGCTATTGTCGATTTGCGCACCCGCAAAAGCTGCCGCACGCGCAGGATGAGGTCCGCCCAACGATCAAGATGGGGCCCTTTGTCTCCACTCGCGACGAACGTCCAGACCGCGTTCCGGAATGCCGAGTAAACAGCTTCGTCCGTGGATGCAGTGTCTTCGGAGGCCCTGGATAGGGCTGCGACGGTATCTCGTAACCGCGGGAAAATTTCGTCAGGATTGGCTTGGGCGGTTGAAATCCCGTCCAGTAGCCGGTCCAGCTCGGTCGCTCCTGTTGCATAAGCCATTGTTATTACTCGATTTATCGAGGGGTAGCGTAATATAATGGTTGATACTTGAAGACGCTTTAATATGGGTACTCGTTCCGGACGTCCAGATGTAAAGTATCTTCAAATATTGTAAATCTCCCATGGATTTCGCTTCTCCAGGTCTTTGACCTGAATTGTCACGTCGTCGCACCTCGCTAGGACATAGCCTAAGGGCAGGTCACCCGTGGCGCCCTCCGAATAGAATTGCTGCACAACGAGGGTTCGCGTCTTCTGCTTGTCCATGTATTCCGCAGACCTTCTGACGTGGCCTGACATTGTTCGCTCGTTCCCGCATGAGGGGACCAGCACATAGTCCACATCGAGATCGGCGTAGGGCGGATCTTCGCTGGTGTTGCAAAAATCCAGGCAGATGCCGAATGCGAAGATCGCATCCGGCAGCACCAGGATCTGAAGCTCGTCGCCAAGCTGGATTGACTCGACCTCTTTTCCGTCACTGTACTGCAAGAGCTTCCGGTGCTGAGCGATCTCCTCTCCGTATCCGTTGAGAATCGAGCAGATGTTGAACCGCTGCTGGCCTACCTCGGCATGGCGAGAACCGGCCACCAGCAAGCTCAGATCGCAAACCCATTCACCCGTTCCGATACCGTTGCAGATCTCAAGCAGCGTACTGCTCGTTATCGTCAGCTCCGGATAGACAATGCCGTGGCAATCCGAGCTTGATGCGACAGCAATGTGCCCTCGAATGGTGGCAATTTGGTCTGGGATACTCACGTCCCTTATGAAGAAGCCATCGGCATCGTGACCGACGTCAAACGTCATGTCTGCAAAGAGACCCGCCCCGAACGAGAGCTCTTTCCGCGCCGCAGCACGTTTCCGCCCGCGCGGATCGTCGGGCAACAAGAGCTTGACGCGGTAACCCTTAATCTCGCGCGGAAAGACCCTGGACGAGACAAGCCCTCGCCTACGGAAAGATTGCTTCGTCGCGGCGGTGCGGTGCCGCGGGTTCCTTAGGAGGATAAATGCTTCCGCTTCCCCGTACCTAGCTAGACATTGGTTCTCGTGGCGCACCGGCTCGTCGCCGGAGATTTCGTGAAGAGCTGCTTCTAGCGCCCTTATTCTGACCGCAAGAGCATAGAGGAGCTTAGTTCGCTCGGCGACTGATCCAACAGCCAGCGGTAGATTGGTGAAGAGCTCCTTAGCGGTGATGTCCCCGCCCGCTTTTGCCAAGTCCTCTTCCTTGAATTGTCGGAACAGGTCGCGGATCGATCCTGGAGATTGGTCGACGGTTAGCCATAACGCGTAAAGGGCGTTTCTCGTCGAGACGACATCTTCTCCGAACGACAGTTCAGCAAAAGCGATGGCCTGTTTTACGTCCGCTAGCCACTGTGCTTCTAGCAATTTGATATTTGACATCTAAACACGATAAGTTGTGTCGGGTCACGCCGGCAACCCGACCATGGTATTCATGGACAAAACGTCGTGCAAGGATTCGCGTCAAGAGGAGTTTCAAGCTGAGGTCAAGGATTCAACGCCTTTGCTATCGCGCTACGAAACTTCTCCTGCCAGAGCGACCGCGGCGCGAGCAAACACTGATCTTTATATTGCACGCAATTTGACGGTCGGCCCGAATCGTGACCGATCATCGTCTACTCCAGACAGAGATTGTCCATGCCGATTGCCGCCAACAGTATTGTCGCAGCCCTCGATAGCCGTCAGGTCGTACGAATTGAGGCAGTCCATCGCGGCTTCCTCTACCAGCATCTCTACACCGCTGCTTGTTTGTTCGGTGCAGCAAGAGTCGGTGCAACTAAAGTCGTAGTGGAGCATGACGAGGATGTCGAACTGCTAACCGCTGATCGACAAGTCTATCTCCAGATAAAGACCCGACAAGCCTCACTGGTGTTCAGCGATATTGACGATGCGGTGGACCGTTTCGCTGCGATACGGAAAGAGCACGAAGCCGGGCGCCGAAAGGGGCGTCCTTTCTTCGCAATTGTTGCAAACGTCTCGCCCGGTCCTCAGTTAAAAAGGCGATTTGCTGAGCCAGCGTGGCCAACGGATGTCGCAGTCATTTGGCCTGGCGGTCCCCCAGCGGTTGACAGCGGGCTTCCGGCTCCACAAGCCGACGTCAATTCCATGTTCGCAGCCTGCTGTGATCTCGCTCAATCGCTGCCATTCGCGATGCTGGCCCCGGAGACGCTTGTTTGGAAGCTTGCTGGGAGAATCATGCACGCTGCGGCGGGTCTCGCGCCGCACGCCGATCATAGCTTCGAGACGGCAGAGCTGCCGGGCGTTTTTGAGCAACTGGTCATTCAACTGCAGGATTTTCCTGCTCCCCCATTACGCTATCGTCCGCAGGACAATGAACCGCCGCTGATTTCCCCCGCTCGCGTCCGGCTAATCACCGGATTTTCCGGCGCAGGGAAGACTTCGTGGGTTTCTCAGACCGCACTTCATGCCACAGATGTCTTGGCGTATTTCAATGCAACTGAAGTCCCCAGCACGGCTCTTGTCTCGACCGTGGCGCGGGAGCTTGCAGCGCGCCTGTTCTCTAAGTCTGGCGGAAAGCTTGGAGAAATACTGTTTCCGGGCGCAACCAGCCCGCAGATACTATTCGCTATCAGCAAGAATCTGAGCGACAGTGATCTGCGCGCAACTGTCGTGATCGACAATGTTCATCGGGTCTCCCATGAAGATGTTCGTTCCTTAATCGAGCTGGCGCCCCACCTTCATTTTGTCTTGCTCGCGCAACCTGGGCCCGCAGTGGGAGCATTGCAGGCGACTCTCAATATCGTTCCCGAAAGTCTGGGCGGGTGGACGAATGAAACCATCGCCTCCGAAGGATCGTTTCTTGGATGCAGAGGGGACTACTCCGCATACCAAAGATTGCAGGTGCTGACTGCGGGCCTGCCGTTGTACGTCCAGAACGCGCTTCAAATTTCCGCAAATCATTATGACGGAGATGTCGCTCGGTTTTGTGACGAGCTGGAGGGGCGGACGCATGTCGTGGAAACTGCGCAAGAGCTGATCTTGTCGCGTGTCTTTGAGCAATTTGGAGATAGCGATCGTCGTGCGATCGGCGCTCTGAGCCTATTCGATGTGCCTCTGAGTCGATCCGAGGCTGTAACAGTCTTGAGCGACGCCTATAGCTTCAGCGAACGCAGTACGGCAACGCTCTTGCGAAAATTGCAGGCCGCTGGTGCCGCGCAAGTTTTTGGCGTTGACAACTTCAAAGTACACGACGCGATGAGACTGCTTGGGCGCTCCTACTTGGATGACCTTGGACCCGAGGAGCTTCGTGGAGCTCAACTAGCCATCAAGAATCTGCTCGTCGATCAGCTGCCTAAAAAGAACTCAATGCAGCGTGTTTCACTGATGCTCCGTATGTTCGCAGCTCTCGGAGACACAGAGCCGCTGATCGACATGGCGACGGACGAGTTGTTTCATGAGCTCGGCTATATGACAGAGATTGCCGCCTATCTAGAAAACCTCGCTGGATCCGCCGAGACGAAAGCCGTCGACCGCTTCTGGGCGCTGGACGGGTTGGCTTTCGCAGATTTCAAGAAGGGAGACCTCGCGCTTCTCGATCAGCGGCTCTCATTGATGGAGGAATTGATAGAAGGTAACAACTTGGGATCGCGAGAACGGCTGTCGCTCGCCATGAAGCGGGTCAACAACTATGCGAGAAACGGCGATTCAAGACGAGCTCACGAGGCGATGGAACATGTCATCAACACCGTCCCGGATGAGCCAGATTACCTGCGTATCGCCAAATACAATTTCGCTCGCGCCTTCTTTTCTCTAAAGGACTACTCGGGCTGTTCAAACATCACTAGCGCTCTGATTCCTGAGTATTTTGATCTGCTCGGAATTACTCCGGAGATGGTAATCGGAAACAATCCGGACAAACTAATGCCGCTGCTAAAGGACCGGGAAAGCCAGGCGGACGATCTCAAGCATTTAGCGGATACGCTTGATCTTCATGCTATGGCTCTCAATCGGATGGGAACGTTCTCTGGCCTTTCTCGCATTCACGCCATGAAGTTCTACTCCATGGCGAACGCGCTAGATTCCTTCGTTCGCGTTGGACAAGATCTTGCTGACGAATTTCTAAGCCGGTTTGACTACGATGGCGCCCTGGACGTGTTTGAGCGCAATTTGCTCCCGGCCATCCGCAGCAAGAACTTGATGGGGCATGTCATTCCGGTTCGGAGCCACTACGCAGTTGCGCTTGCTTATGCCGGGAAGTTCGCTGCCGCTGACACGGAGATGGCTCGTCTTATTCCCTACGAGCAGGGCCTCTCGCCGCAAGGCCGCAATGAGCTGCAAGCCCAGCGTGAAATAATCGCCGGTCTCAAATTGAAGGCGCCGCCTCCGCAGTGGCAATTTCCTCGTCCGACTGCAAAATATCCGGTTAATGCTAAGTGCTTCTGCGGGTCCGGCAAAAAATACAAAAAATGCCACGGACGCCAAGTGTAGAGTTACGCCATGCAATCGTCCTCAAACGACGCAAGATGCACCGGCGTCCTGAGCGGTTTGCCAGACTTGGCGCGCTTCCGCTCCCTATTTGGCTCAGAACGCGCGACTCGCAATTGTGACATCGTTTCGCAAGCTGATCAATTCGTATGCAGGGACAGAGCGTTATTCGCTTGAGATGACATCAGTAACTCTCGCCCAGTAAAAGACGTCACCGAGGTAGCGCATTGCTTGAATAGTGCCGACTTTAACTTGCGTTTTTGGCGTAAGCTGAGAAACCACGGAGCCATAGTATGCCTTGCCATCTTCGATTTCTGGGCATCGAGATCGAACATTTATGGCTGCTGCTTGGGGAGAAATACGCAATGGCTTATCGAAAAGCGTGAAAGTTCGTTCGGTTTCCCCGGCTGCTCGTTGCTGAACTTGCGAAAGGATGTCCCGGCCAAATGGGGCATCCGGATATCTCAATTGCTTCCTCGCCAATGCGGACCGCTTACCAAGGAAGATGCAGAGCCCAGTTGCCTGTCCAACAAGTTTTGCTAGATCGGAGCGAGCGGCCTCCGTCACGGGCCCTCCTTGATCACCCTTTATCCATTCGGTAAATTTTTGGATCGGAAGAGCCAACGCCTTCTTTGAAATTCCTCCTGTAACTTCCCTCATAACGACAATGGCCACAACGGCTCCCGTCTCGTCGAGCACGGGAGATCCGCTTTCGGTGGGCACAAGCTCGCCCTCGAGCTGTACGAGCTCAGGATCTACGTCATCTGTACGCATACGACGAAGACCGCCTGATTGACGGATGCGCGTAAGCGAGGCTTTTCTCCCATTTGATTGATGGGTTTCCGCTCGGTTTGTGCTCTGCGATTCTTGGCTGTTGAGGCAGCCAGGAGGAGACTGACGGATGGAACTATCGGGCGAGGAGTCCGAAGCTG
>NZ_JAANIH010000397.1 GCF_014529705.1 Bradyrhizobium campsiandrae | reverse complement strand
GGCGTGATCACCTGTTCCTGCAACGCGCGCAGGATCTTGGCTTGCATCGCGAGCGGCATGTCGCCGATTTCGTCGAGGAACAGCGTGCCGTTGGCGGCCTCACGGAAGGCGCCGGCCCGGTCGGCGGCAAGCCGGTGCACACCAAGGCACGCGTCATTGCAGCGACCCATCGCGATCTCGCCAAGCTCACTGCCACGGGCGAATTCCGCGAGGATCTCTATTACCGGCTCAACGTGGTGCAGA
>NZ_JAANIH010000396.1 GCF_014529705.1 Bradyrhizobium campsiandrae | reverse complement strand
TTCGGGCCGGAGCGATCGACCCGGACCAATTCGCGCTGGTCGTCGTCAACGCCGATGATGCGAAACTGCCCGTAGCTGGGTTTGGCCTCGATTTCGGCTGCCAGTCGCGCCGCGATGCGATCGCGCCTATTTTCGAGAAACGATCCGACTGGCGCCGGGCGAGATTTATGTCTCGCCGATCGATCTGGCGACCCAACGGGGCGGGACCACGGAGTTGCACATTCCGACTCTGCGGGTCGCAAC
>NZ_JAANIH010000395.1 GCF_014529705.1 Bradyrhizobium campsiandrae | reverse complement strand
GTATCGCGCAGATCGCAATCGTCCACGGCCCCTCGACCGCCGGCGGCGCTTACATGCCGGCGCTCTGCGACGACACCGTCATCATCCGCAATCAGGGCGCCATGTTCCTGGGCGGACCGCAACTGGTATTTGCCGCGACCGGCGAGACCATCGAGATCGAACCGCTCGGCGGCGCGGAGATGCACAGCCGGATCAGCGGCGTCACCGACCATATCGCCGAGAATGACAGCCACGCGCTGGCGA
>NZ_JAANIH010000394.1 GCF_014529705.1 Bradyrhizobium campsiandrae | reverse complement strand
GACTACCGCGATCCCTATTTGCAGAAGCTGATCAAGGACAAGGGCGGCAGCATCGTCTGGCCCTTGATCCGCTATTCCTACGACACCCACAATCTCGATCTGCCGACGCCTGCACCCTCGCCGCCGAAGGTGGTCTCGGAATAGGTGACGAAGGCAGGCCAGTAGAGATGGCCGTCATATTTGATCAGGAAAGGCCGGTCGTTGGCGATCAGCTCGGCGAACAGCGACACCACGAACAGGATCA
>NZ_JAANIH010000393.1 GCF_014529705.1 Bradyrhizobium campsiandrae | reverse complement strand
CATTGATGGCGCGCTGCAGCTTCGGCGATTTGCGGATCACGTCCGAGGCGTCCAGGCCCTGCTTGCGCCGGATCATCACGTCGCCGGCCTCCATGCCGAAGATCGCGATGTTTTCCGCGCCGACCTGTCCGAACAGATCTCCACCGCCGGCATGGAGGCGTCCGGCACCGGCAACATGAAGCTGGCGCTGAACGGCGCCATCACGATCGGCACGCTCGACGGCGCCAATATCGAGATCCGCGAC
>NZ_JAANIH010000392.1 GCF_014529705.1 Bradyrhizobium campsiandrae | reverse complement strand
AGCAATTCGCCCGATGGCGCGAGCATGTGCACATCCTCCGAAAGCGAGACATTCATCGGGGGATGAACGTGGCGGAATTTGACTTGTTCCGAGCGCCCGCTCGATCAGCCGAGATCGGCGGCCGCGAGCTGGTCGACGAGGCCTTTCCGGAACTGCCCCTGCTCTGGCTCGACACGGAAGACTCCGAAGGCGAGGTGTTCTGGATCGCGGCCGCCGATCTCGGCTGATCGAGCGGGCGCTCGGA
>NZ_JAANIH010000391.1 GCF_014529705.1 Bradyrhizobium campsiandrae | reverse complement strand
AACTCGCATCATTCCAAGCGCGTCAACCCTGACGACAGCCGCGAGAAAGTCCGCAAGTTCCTCGATGGCGTTGTCGGCAACCACGCCGCGCCTGCGATGCGGGAGGCCTTCCTGGACAGCGCGCCCGGTCGGAAATCGTGTCGATGGTCCTGAACATGGCCTTACCTCGCTTCCTCGCGCGCAAGCAGGAAGTCGATCATCGAGCTCTGCAGCGCATCGTACATGTCGGTGCCGGTCGAGGTCC
>NZ_JAANIH010000390.1 GCF_014529705.1 Bradyrhizobium campsiandrae | reverse complement strand
ACCGCAACGCTGGAGACCGCAACGCTGGAGCGTAGGGGGGGTTAGAACAGCAGTTGATGGGCGTAACCCACCATCTTCGTTCAGCACGCGCGGATGCGTGGTGGGTTACGCCGTGCGAACTGCGCTTTGCGCAGCTGCTGGTCTAACCCACCCTACGCTCCAGCGTTGCGGTCGCCTACCACCCCTCCAGCACGATCTTGCCGCGCGACTTGCCGCTTTCGAGCAGCGCATGCGCGCGCTTGAG
>NZ_JAANIH010000389.1 GCF_014529705.1 Bradyrhizobium campsiandrae | reverse complement strand
GGCCGAGCCGGAACAGCTCTTTGGCCCCGCCGGTCGCATATCCGCGCCATTGGGGGCCGCGCTCCTCCCAGCCGACCACGATGCCGTTCTCGCTGCGATGAGCCGCCCACATGCTGCCATGCGGCCCGATACGCTCTACGTCAGCACCGGCGGCGGCTGGTCTCCTGCGAGCGAGGATGCGATCCGCCGCTTAGCGGCACGGCCGAACACGCATCTCGTGGCGGCGACCGACAACAATCGCCAG
>NZ_JAANIH010000388.1 GCF_014529705.1 Bradyrhizobium campsiandrae | reverse complement strand
TGTCTTCACCGATAACGACGTCGTCGGCGCGCTGAAGCAGGCGGCCGCGCGCGGCATCACCATGGAAAACATCCGCTCGGTGGCCGGCTTCCAGCGTCGCCTCAACGATGTCACCTGCTCCGGCTGCAACGCCGAGCCGTCGAGGCCCGCGGGCGTCGGCGCCACGGCGGCCTTGGCGAGATACTTGTCCGGGATCAGCACCGTGCCGTGATCGAACTCGCGGAGATTCGCGGGCTCGAGCAGC
>NZ_JAANIH010000003.1 GCF_014529705.1 Bradyrhizobium campsiandrae | reverse complement strand
GCCGAGCAGCGCGGCGATCAGGGGCAGGCGGCGTGTGCATCCCATCATGGTCGTGGTCTCGCGCGGTCGAAGCAGTGTCAGGCAAACGAGGGTAGCGCGCCTGCTACTCCCATTCAATTTCAGAAAATGCTGCGGTTGCGTTGCGGGCGTTGTAGTCGTCGAACAGTTCCCATTGCGGCCGCTCCGTCGCGGCGGCCTCGTCGGCCGCGGTCCGGATCGGTTCGCCCTTCTTGTTCGAGGCCCGCACGTCCGACAGCAATGTCGAAAGATAGCGTCGCTCGTCGGCCAGCGCCGCAGGCCAAGCGCTCACAGGGCCGTGACCTGGAACGACACGGGCCGCCGGAACGGTCTCCAGCTCTTTCAGCAGGGCGAGCCAGCCGCGAATGCTGCCGTCCATCACCGGGATGTGGCGGAGAAAGACCAGATCGCCCGCGAACAGCGTCTTGGTGGTCTCGTCCAGCACGGTCAAATCATTGTCGCTGTGGGCGGCCGGCCATGCCCTCAAGGTGATCAGGCGTGACCCGAGATCGAGCGTCATGGTGTCCTTCACCAGCTCCGTGGGCGGCACGATCTTCACAGGATCGATCAATTCGCCGCCCATGATGCGCCGAAAATTGTCGAGGTAATACGGTCCCCGCGTCGCCAGCGCCTGAGGCAGCCTGCTGTGGCCAACGAAGCTGGTTCCCTCGGCGACAAAGGCTGCATTGCCGAAAACATGGTCGGGATGGCCGTGGGTGTTGATGACGTAGCGGATTGGCTTCGTGGTGTGGGCCCGCACCGCCGCCAGCAACCGCTCGCCTTCGCGGAGGCTGCCGCCGGTGTCGATCACGGCCACCGCGTCCGCACCGACGATGAAACCGACATTGGCAATGTCGCCCTCGTTCTCGCGGGTCATGAGGGCGATGGTCCCGGAGTGCACGAAGATTCCGGTCGCGACTTCGCTCACAGGCAATTCGGCCGTCCCGGCCCGTGCTAGCGTCGCGAGTCCCAGCAGAAACAGAGCTGCGATCTTTGACGTGAGATGCGACACTTTTCCGCCTCAGTTCAGGGTCTGCCGCATTGCACTGCAATAGGATAAGCCAGCACAAAGTTGGCAAGAACAAGGTTGGCAAGACATGGTGCGTCCTGCGTTGCATGGATAGCATCCGAACGAATTGAGGAGGAAGCGCGATGGAGGCCGGACGACATCGTCGCTGGTTGTTTTCACTGTGTGTCATGGCAGCGTCTTGCGCGGTCGGAGATGCCGCTCTCGCGCAGACGACGGATGGTGGCGATCTCTCCTTCGAGCTGGTCGATCCCAAGGTGCTGCGCGTCTGCGCCGATCCGCGCAATCTGCCGTTCTCCAACGAGAAGGGCGAAGGGATCGAGAACAAGCTCGCCGAGCTGTTCGCGGACAAGCTCGGCAAGAAGCTCGACTACGTGTTCTTTCCGCAGGCCACGGGCTTCGTGCGTATGACGCTGGGCGCGCATCGCTGCGACGTCATCATGGGCTTCCCGCAAGGTGACGATCTCGTGCAGGGCACCAATCCGTATTATCGCACGACCTACGCGCTGGTTGCGAAATCAGGCAGCGGGCTCGAAGAGGTCGACACGCTCGAGGATCCCAGGCTGAAGGGCAAGCATATCGGCATCATCGCCGGTACGCCGCCGGCGACCAACATGGCGATTGCCGGGCTGATGAGCGACGCCAAGCCCTATCCCTTGATGATCGATACGCGCTACGACAATTCCGCGCAGGCCATGATGGACGATCTCGCCGCGGGCAAGATCGATGCCGGCGTGCTGTGGGGGCCGATGGCGGGGTACTACGCCAAGAAAGCCGGCTCGATGCACGTGACGCCGCTGGTGAAGGAAACGACCGGACCCAAGCTGGTCTATCGGATCGGCATGGGTGTCCGTGCCGCCGACCAGAACTGGAAGCGGCAGCTCAACAAATTGATTCAGGAGAACCAGGGCGAGATCAACAAGATCCTGCTCGACTTCGGCGTGCCGCTGCTAGACGAGAACGACCGGCCGCTCGGCGCGGAGACCGCCAAGAAGGCGCCATGAGATGATATTCATGAGACGATATTCATGAGGCGATATCTTGCCGCCGCGTTCGTCGCCGCCGCCTTGATGGCGCCGGCTCTGGCGCAGCAGCAGGAGCCGTTCGAGCCCGAGGGCTATCGCACCGACAATTACCGCGCGCCGGTGCCGGCGACGCTGGAAGGCGCGCGCGTTCTCACGACTGCGGACGCCGAGACGATCTGGCGCGCCAAGAGCGGCGCCTTCATCGATGTGTTGCCACGCGCGCCGAGGCCGAAGAACCTGCCCGCCGGAACGGTGTGGCGTGACATGCCGCGGAGAAACATTCCGGGCAGCATCTGGCTGCCGGACACCGGCTACGGTGCGTTGCCGCCGGCCATGGACGATTATCTCCAGCGCGGCCTCGCGCGCGCCTCGCATGGCGACAAGACCGCACTGCTCGTCGTCTATTGCCTCGCCGATTGCTGGATGTCCTGGAACGCGGCCAAGCGCGCGCTGGCCTACGGCTACGCCAACGTCGCTTGGTACCCCGACGGCACCGATGGCTGGGAGCGGGCGAAGCTGCCGACGGAGGATGCGAAGCCGGAGCCGCGGCCTGAGCGATAGTGAAAGCCGTCATGCCCGGGCTTGTCCCGGGCATCTTCGGTCTGCGGGGCGAAACGTGAATGGCCGGGACAAGCCCGGCCATGACGCCTATCGCAAGTGAAGCCCTACTGCTTCTGCAACTTCGTCAACGTGCTCGCGCCATCCGCGTCCGTCACGGAGTAAGTCACCCTGTCACCGGCATGGACGGCGTCCAGCATGGCGGGATCCTTGGCCTTGTACTGCTGCAGCGCGCCGGCGCCACCGGCACTGCCGCCGACCGTCCCTTTCTGCACCTCTTGAATCGAGATGGTGTTGTTGAGCCTGTTGATGCTGGTGACCATTCCGGTCATGTCGTCGGCAAAGGCGCTGGATGCGAGCATCGTGACGGCTGCAGCGCCTGCGAGGATGAATTTTGTTGTTCCCATCGCGGCCTCCCGGCGTTTGGATTCACGGGACAAGCCATCCTAGATCGATTTGGTTCCGGCAGATAGCGCGGTTAGCATGAACGAGCGCGTTGATATCGCGGGAACTTTCATGAAAATCGTCAGCAAGATTTACGTTATAGGTCCCGCGCTATTCCATTTCCTGCTGGATGACGCGGCCGAGCGCGAACAGGCGCTGGTCGATCGTGGTCGGAACTTCGCAGACGAAGCGCACCACCTTGCGGCGATCCTCGAAGATGCGGGTCTCCCAGATCAGCTGGTTGCTCATGGCGTCGACCTTGGCATCGTCGCGTGGCTTTGCGTCCTGGAGCGCCTGGAGCTGGATCGTCTCCTCGCGGATCTTGTCGGCGGCCTCGCGCTGCTTGCGGCTGACGCGCTCGAGCCCGCTCATGACCTGGGAGCGCTGGGCGTTCAGCGTGTCGAACAGGCCGGCGAACAGCAGCTTTGCGTTGGCGGTCTTGTCGGCGCTGGAGCTGGCCAGGAATTCCTTCACCGCCTTCTCGGCCTCGTCCAGCGGCGTCTTGCGGGCCGCCAGCTTCGAGACGAGCGCGCTGATCCTGCCGTCGTCCTTCCACTTGTTTTCGGCATCGCCGAGTTCGGGGCCGGCCCAGACCGCGGCCAGCGAAATCTCGGGAACCTTGGCCTGCGCACAGGGCCAGTCCGGATGGCGTGAATCGGCGGCGCGTGCGGCGGTGGCCGAGACCGCGAACGCCAGGGCGACAAGCGCAACTGTCCGAACCATCATGCTTCGCCTCCCGCGGGCCCGCGCCGGGCCAGCCCGCGTGACGGATCATAGGCATAGATCGCCGCGATCATGAAGACGATTGTGCACCCGGCGACCACGGCCAGCGAGACCCAGTTGATCTGTCCATACAGCGCAAATCGGATCAGCTCGACCGCATGGGTGAACGGATTGGCCTGGCAGACATAGTACAGATAGGGGCTGCCCTCCTGCACGCGCCAGAGCGGGTAGAGCGCCGACGAGGCAAAGAACATCGGGAAGATGACGAAGTTCATCACGCCGGCAAAATTCTCCAGCTGCTTGATGCCGGAGGAGATCAGCATGCCGAGCGAGCCCAGCATCAGCCCTGACAGGATCAGCGCGGGCAGCACGGTGAGGTAGCCGATCAAGGGCGGGGTGATGTCCCAGAACCAGGCGATGATCAGGAACGCGTAGACCTGGAGCAACGACACTGCGGTGCCCGCCAGCAGCTTGCAGAACAGCAGGAAGCCGCGCGGCAGCGGGCTCACCAGCAGCGTGCGCATATTGCCCATCTCGCGGTCATAGACCATCGAGAGCGAGGACTGCATGCCGTTGAAGAGCTGAATCATCGCCATCAGTCCCGGCGCGATGAATACCTCGTAGAGGATGTACGTCTCGTAAGGCGGGATGATGGAGATGCCGAGCACCTGGCGGAAGCCGGCGGCGAAGATGAACAGCCACACCAGCGGCCGCACCAGCGCCGAGACGAAGCGCTCGCGCTGATGCAGGAAGCGCAGGCCCTCGCGCCAGACGATGCCGGTCAGGCATGTCATGTATTCGCTGGCCGTGAAGCCCCGTGGTGCGTCGCGCGTGGTGATGCTGCTCATGCGCCGCCTCCCGGCATCACTTGCGCACCTGTTAGCCGCATGAAGGCGGTGTTGACGTCTTGAGCCCCAGCCTCCGTGATGACGCGGTTCATCGGACCCTGCGCCAGCACCTTGCCCTGGTGCAGCACCACGAGGTCGTCGCTTGCCATGATCTCGTCGAACAGATGCGTCGCCCAGAGTACGCCGATGCCTTGCTCGGTGACGAGCTGGCGTACATGGCTGATGATGTCGGCGCGCGCCTTGACGTCTAAGCCGACGGTCGGCTCGTCCAGCAGCAAGAGCCGCGGCCGGTGCAGCAGCGCGCGGGCGATCTCCAGCCGCCGCATCTGACCGCCGGAGAGATCGCGCACCTTGCTGGCGGCGCGATCGGCAAGACCGATGCGCGCGAGCAGCTCGGCGCTGCGCGCGGCGGCCTCGCGCCTGATGATGCCGTGCAGCGCCGCGTGATAGAGCAGGTTCTGCGTCAGCGACAGGTCGAGATCGAGGGTGCGCGGCTGAAACACGACGCCGAGCAGCCGCAACGCCTCGCCGGGCGAGCGGCTGATGTCATGGCCGAAAATACCGATGCGCCCGGTCTGGATCCCGAACAGCCGCGTGATCAGCGAGAACAGCGTGCTCTTGCCGGCGCCGTTGAGACCGAGCAGGGCGGTGAAGCTCGCCGGCCGCACGTTGAAGGACACATCCATCAGCGCCCGCCGCGGGCCGTAGGAATGGCTGACGCCGTCGATCGACAGCGCCGGCACCGCGGCCGGATCAGGCTGCGGCGTTGGCTGTGGCGCGGCCATGGGGGCGGGGCTGGTCATCGCGCGATCCCTGGCGCGATCCCTGGCGCGATCGTGATGCCCCAGGGCAATTCGCCCACCTGAATGGACTTGATCACCTTCTGCGCGGCGACGTCGATGACGGAGACATCGTTGGAGACGCCGTTGGTGGTGAGCAGATATTTTTCATCCGGCGTGAACGCCATGTGCCAGACGCGCTGGCCGACCAGGAGATATTTTGTGACTTTGCGTGTAGCAGTGTCGACGACGGCGATGCGGTTGGCCGGGCCGAGCGCGACGAACGCCGTTTTATCATCCTTGGTCATGCCGATACCGACCGGCTGGATCGCCTCTTTCCGCAGGCCCGGAATCTCGAACGTCACCTTGCCGATCACCGCGTGCTTTCCAGGATCGACGATCGAGACGCTGCCGCCGATCTCGGACGACACCCACAACTCGGAGGCATCGTGCTTGTACTCCGCAAAGCGTGGCCGCGCGTCGAC
Organism: Bradyrhizobium campsiandrae; assembly: GCF_014529705.1. Classification (GTDB taxonomy): domain Bacteria; phylum Pseudomonadota; class Alphaproteobacteria; order Rhizobiales; family Xanthobacteraceae; genus Bradyrhizobium; species Bradyrhizobium campsiandrae. Next base: position 230,994 of record NZ_JAANIH010000003.1, on the reverse strand, counting down.
CAGGACGTTGGCGACGATCTGGCGCGAGGCCGTATCGATGAAATGCGCCATGTTGGTCGTTTCCGACGTGTTGATCAGCGTCTTGCCATCGGGGCTGATGGTCATGCCCTCGGGCTCGACGCCGACCTGGATGTCGCCGAGGCGGGCGCGCTTCTCCAGATCGATCACGGTGACCGTGTTGTCGTTCTCGTTGGCGACATAGAGCGTCTTGCCGGCGGCATCCTGGGTGAATAATTCGGGGTCTGGACCGGAGGGCAGGGTGTCCACCACGGTTTGCTTGTTGGCGTCGATCAGCTGGATGGTGTCGTCGTCGCCGACCGCGACCATGACGAACTTGCCGTCGCGGGTGAACTCGATGCCGCGCGGCCGCTGGCCGACCTTGATGGTTTTTGTGACGGTCCAGCTGTCGGTGTCGATCACGGAGACCGTGTTGCTCTTCTCGTTCGAGACATAAGCGACGAACGCATGCGCGGGCGTTGCGGCGAGGGCGAGTGCTACAAGTGATGCTGCTCCAAACATGCGCGATGTCCGTCCGCGGGCGGCACTTACCTCCCCCGCTTGCGGGGGAGGTCGCATCGCATCGATAGATGCGATGCGGGAGAGGGTTCTTTCCTCTTGGGGAGTCTTCGTAGTCGAAACACCCTCTCCCCAACCCTCCCCCGCAGGCGGGGGAGGGAGCGCACCATCGCTGCGGCGGCTCCGTCGCATCACATCGTTCACTTCAGCTTGCATTTGCTCTCCGGGCGATCGTAGCCGAGCGTGTCGAGCTCGGAGACCTGGTGCAGAAACCCTTCCTGCGGCGACACCGACACCACCATGCGGCCGTCGACGAGAAGAATCGGCTGGCGCAGCTGCAGGTTCCAGTCGCGCAGCGTCAGCCGGGTGCCTTTGAAGGCGGCAACCGAGAAATCCGGGCCCTTGATGAAATCCGCGACCTTCCTGACGTCGCCGGAATTGGTGCGCGAGGTGGCTTCGCCAATCATCCGCACCGCGGTCCAGGCCTGCATGTCGAGCGCGGTCATGCGCCGCGCGTTCAGCTTCATGAAGCGGTTCTGCATCTGCGTGGCGCCCCATTGGTCCTGCGCGGCGTCCCAGCTGCGCGGCACGAGGCCGGCGGAGCCGGCGACGGGGCGCGGATCCCAGCTGCGATAGGGCAGATAGGCGGCGAACACCTCGCTCTCGTCGGCGGCGACCAACACGTCGTAGGCGGGGGCGGATTGCGTGAACACCGGCATCTGGCGCTGGATCAGCGTCACGCCGCTGTCGGTGCGGCGCGCGCCGCCGGTATCCTCGAACGTACGCTCCTGCACGATCTTGGCGCCGAACCGCGCCGCGGCGCGCCTGATGGCATCGGCGTAGAGCTTGTCCTCGTCGTGCGAGCCGACCACCAGCAGCCAGCGCGACCATTTCTTCCACACCAGATATTGGCCGAGCGCATCCGCCAGCATCGACCGCGTCGGTGCGGCGTGGATGACATTGGCGCGGCAGTCAGCCTCGCGCAGCCGCTCGTCGATGGCCCCCGCGTTGAACAGCAGCGTGCCGCGATCGCGCAGGGCGTCCGCGACCTTCAGCAGCGCGTCCGCGGGCAGGTCGGCGATGATGAAGCCGTTCTTCGCGGCGAGCGCGGTCGCGGCCTGGACGGGGTCCTCGCCCTCCTTGATGCGGCGCTCTTCCAGCGTGAAACGCTGGCCCGTGAATTTGCCGGTGGTGTTGTTGTCCTCGATGGCGAGCCTGGCGCCGGCGACGCCGTCGTTCTCGGCCGGCTGCTCGACCAGCGACAGCGTGGATCTGGTGCCGGCGACACCGAGATAGCCGACGCCGATCTCGACGGGGTCGGCCGCCAGCGCCTGCGTTGCCGCAAATGCGAGACCAATCAGGCCGAGCAACCATCGGATCATGCTTCCTCCAAACATCCTCCCCGGCTTGACCGCCGGTGGAGAATTGTTTCTGCTGGAAGCATGACCGATTTGGCAAGGCTTGCAACCCCGCATTTCGTCCGCGCGCGCGCAAGCGTAGGGTTCACGATCGTGCGAGCGCTCTCGTGTTTCGCCGCATTGCTGCTGACGGGGTCGGCCGCACTCGCCGATCCGCCGAAACTTGCGGTGTTCGACTTCGAGCTGATCGACACCAGCCTGCCGGGCGAGTTCTATGGCTCCAAGCCCGAGGAGGCGCGCCTCGATCGCATCGGCGAGCAGCTGCGCAAGGAACTGGCTAACTCGGGCAAGTTCCAGGTGCTTGATATCTCACCCATCAGGGATGCCGCCCGTCACAGCAATCTGCAAGCCTGCGGCGGCTGCGATCTCAAGCTGGCCGGGCAGCTCGGCGCCGACGTCGAGATCACCGGAATCGTGCAGAAGGTCTCGAACCTGATCATCAACCTCAACATCTATCTGCGCGACGTCAAGACCGGCAACATGATCACCGCGGCGAGCGCCGACATGCGCGGCAACACCGATGAATCCTGGTCGCGCACCATGAGCTACCTGATCCGCAACCGCCTGCTCGCGCCGAATTACGGCAAGCCGGAGTAGGAAATTCTCTCAGCGCGTCGGGAATCGTAGGGTGGGCAAAGGCGCACTTGCGCCGTGCCCACGCTCAATTAATGATTCGAGAGAAACCGTGGGCACGCTTCGCTTTGACCACCCTACGATAATGCGGTGGCGAAGCGGAAGAACTTCACCCCTTCAATCTCTCCGCATGCCAGTGCAGATGATCGCTCATGAAGGTCGAGATGAAATAATAGCTGTGGTCATAGCCCGGCTGGCGCCGCAGCGTCAGCGGGATGTTGGCCTTGGTGCAGGCCGCCTGCAGCAGCTCGGGCTTGAGCTGTTCGTTCAGGAAATTGTCGGCCTCGCCGACATCGACCAGAAAGCCGGAATACTTCGCGCCGTCCTCGATCAAGGCCACCGTGTCATGGTTGCGCCAGGCCTCCTTGTTCGGACCGAGATAACCGCTCAAGGCCTTGATGCCCCACGGCACCTGCGAGGGCGCCACGATCGGAGCGAAGGCGCTGGCCGCGCGATAGCGGTGCGGATTGCGCAGCGCCACCGTCAGCGCGCCGTGGCCGCCCATGGAATGGCCCATCACCGATTGCCGCTTGGCATCGACGGGAAAATGTCCCGACACCAGTTTGGGCAATTCGTCGGTGACATAGCTCCACATGCGGTAGTTGCGGGCGAACGGCTCCTGCGTGGCGTCGACATAGAAGCCGGCCCCCAGGCCGAAATCATAGGCATTGTTGGCGTCACCAGGCACGTCGGGTCCGCGCGGCGAGGTGTCGGGGGCAACGAAGATCAGGCCGAGCTCCGCGCAGGCGCGGCGGAATTCGCCCTTCTCGGTGACGTTGGCATGGGTGCAGGTGAGGCCGGAGAGGTACCAGACCATGGGCAGCTTGGCGCCTTGCGCATGCGGGGGAACGTAGACCGAGAACACCATGTCGGTTCCGGTCGCCGTGCTTGCATGGCGGTACACGCCCTGCACGCCGCCATAGGACATATTGGTCGAGACAGTCTGGATCGTCATGCCTGATAGCTCCGTGGCATTTCACCACCTCATCTGTGCAATGCATGTGTGACCGAAATTTGTGGCGCGATTTCAGGCCACGCCGCTGTCGATCGCCAGCCGCACCAGCTCGACCGAGGTCTTGACGCCGAGCTTCTGGCGCATGATCGAGGAGGTGTTGGCGACCGTCTTGTAGGACGATTGCACCAGCCAGGCGATCTCGGACAGGCTTTTTCCGGCGCTGAGCAGCCGCAAGATCTCCATCTCGCGCGCATTCAGCTTCGACAACGGGCTCTGCGCCAGCGCGGGGCCGGCAAAGGCGATGCTGCGGGCGATCGCGCTCGGCAGATAGGTGCCGCCGCCTCCGACGGTGCGGATGGCTTCGACGAGGTCGTCGGGATCGCCGGTCTTGGAGACGTATCCCTTGGCGCCGCACTCGATCGCGCGGGCGGCGAAGGCGGGATCGTCGTTCATGCTGAACATGATGATGCGCGCTTCCGGTGCGCGCTCGAGGATGCGGCGCGCGAGCTCGAAGCCGGAGACGGTCGGCAGGTTGATGTCGACGACGCAGAGATCGGGGCGCTCGACGATGAAGATGCTCTCGCCATCCTCGGCGTCGGCGGCCTCCAGGATTTCGATCTCGCCTTCGTCGGCCAGCACGGCGCGGCAGCCGGAGGCGACAATGGGATGATCGTCGACGATCAAGATGCGCATAGGCGTTCCCCGCGACAGCGCGTTCCCGTTTTCGCACTTGCCTGCATTTTCGTGCCGCATGATGCCGAACGAGGACGCCTGTCGGGTCATGCAACCGGGCCGGGATTGCTGTACGCTTCCGATTAGATATCGGGCGCTTCGTCTCTGTCAACGTCATCGGACCGAAACGAGCGAACCTTGCCGAGGGCGTAGGCTGTACCAATGTGGCAAAATCTATCCTTGCGCGGGCGCATCAACCTTCTGCTGGCGCTGCTGCTTGCACTCGGGCTCGCCGTCAACATCGCCCGCCAGGTCGCGGAGGCGGGGCCGCGGGTGCAGGCCGAGGACCAGAGCGTGATCCGGCTGGCGCGCGAATTCATCGAGATGATCGTTGCCGATCTCAACGAGGCACCGGATCCGGAGGCCAGGCTGAACCAGATCGCGCATGATCTCAATCGCCTCCGCCATGTCAGCATTGCGCTTCGCGACGCTGGCGGGAACCCGCTGACGCCGCCGCGTCCCGATACCGATGACGACACGCCGGGGCCGCCGGCCTGGTTTGTCAGCCTGGTTCATCCCGAGCAGACCGCGGTCAGCGTGCCTGTCACGGTGCATGGCAAGCCCGGCTCGCTCGTCATCACCTCGCATCCGAACGACGAGATCGCCGAGATCTGGGACGCCATCGTCACCCAGCTCGAGGTCGGCTCCGTCATCGCGCTGGTGCTGTTCCTGGTGATGATGACGGTGGTCGGCCGCGCGCTCGCCCCGCTGGAATCGCTGGCGCAGACCATGGGCGAGCTCGAGGACGGGCACTACGAGGCGCGCGTCGCACCGGGCGGCGCGCCTGAGCTGGCCGCGATCTGCACCAGGCTCAATCATCTGGCGGCAACGCTGGGCGAGGCGGTCGAGGACAAACGCCGCCTCGCCGAGCGCGCGGTGTCGCTCCAGGACGCAGAGCGCAAGGAGATCGCGCGGGAGCTGCATGACGAGTTCGGGCCGTATCTGTTCTCGCTGCGCGCCCATGCCAGCGCGCTGGCGAAGCTCGCCGACGGACGGGCCCCGAGTGCGGAGGCCGTGCGAAAGCACGGCGGCGCGCTCCTGGAGCAGATCAACGCGCTGCAACAGTTCACCCGCCGCGTGCTGGTGCGTCTGCGCCCGGTCGGCCTCGCCGAGCTTGGCCTCGGCAAGGCGCTGGAATCGCTGTCGCGGCTGTGGCGCGAGTCGCATCCGGACGTGACCATCGAAACCACGATCTCGCCGGCGCTCGGGGAAACCGGTGAGACCGCCGACCTCACCATCTACCGCGTGGTGCAGGAGGCGCTGACCAACGCATTCCGCCATGCCGGCGCGACCGCGATCGCCGTGGTGATCGAGCCGGCGGAGCAGCCGGGCCGCGATGGTCGCCGCTGTGCCCGGGTGCGGGTCAGCGACAATGGCCGCGGCATGGAGCCGGGCCAGAAGCTCGGCTTCGGGCTGGTCGGCATGCGCGAGCGCATCCTGGCGCTCGGCGGCACGCTCCACGTTGCCTCGAGCGAGGGCGGCGTCACCGTCGAGGCGCTGGTCCCGACCGCGGCAGCCTGATCGCGCCCGATTCACGCAGGGAAAAATCCCGATCGGGAAAAATTCCCGATTTGGTCGGGAAAACGGGTGCGGATATTGCCCGACCTTTTGTGGCTAGTGGATCCGCGCGGGCCGATTACACTTCTCCATGCAATCGGCGTGTTCAAAACAGCCGACGCTTGGGGATGGACGGCTGGGGATGGCTGCGCGAACGTTCTTGATCGCTTCGATGTCGACGGGGCTGGTGCTTTGGACCGACGCAGGCATGGCTGCGCAGGACGAAGAGACCAACGTCCAGAACCTGCCCGCGATCGAGGTGGTGGCGCCGCAGCCGGCCGCGCGGCGGAGCGCGCCGCGAACCGCGGCGCGCGTGGTCAGTTCCGGCAAGCCTGGGAATCGCATCTACGTCTATCCGACGGCGCCCGGCAATGCGAAGGGCCTCGACGTCGACAAGGTCCCCTCCAGCATCAATGCGGTCGATGCCAGCCAGATCAAGCGCACCGGTTCGCTCAACGTCACCGATGCGCTGCGTGACAATGTCGCCGGCGTCAACATCACCGAGGTCAGCGGCAATCCGTTCCAGCCCAATGTCGAGTTTCGCGGCTTCGTCGCGTCGCCCATCGTTGGCACGCCGCAAGGGCTTGCCGTCTACCAGAATGGCGTCCGCATCAACGAGGCATTTGCCGACAGCGTCAATTGGGACCTGATCCCCACCGCGGCGATCCGGTCGGCCACGGTGGTCACCAACAATCCGGCCTTCGGCCTCAATGCGCTTGGCGGTGCCGTCAATCTGCAAATGAAGGACGGCTTTACCTATCAGGGCGCCGAGATCGACACGATGGGCGGCTCGTTCGGCCGCATCCAGGGCTCGGCGCAATGGGGCAAACAGGTCGATCCCAACTATGCGGTCTATGCCGCGCTCGAAGGTCTGCACGACAACGGCTTCCGCAACTTCTCGCAGTCGGACGTACGGCGCTTCTATGGCGATGTCGGCTATAGGGGCGGGGACAGCGAATTCCACGTCAACATGGGCCTCGCCAACAACAATTTCGGCGCATCGGCGACCGTTCCGGCCGAGCTGCTGCAGCAATATTGGGGCGCGACCTACACCACGCCGCAAACCACCAGCAACCGTGTCGGCTACGTCAACCTGACCGGCAAGGCCGAGGCGACGCCGACCTGGACCTTCGAGGCGACCGCGCATGCCCGCGTGTTCGAGCAGCGCGTGGTCGACGGCAATCCCACCAGCGTGCAGGAATGCGCGGCGGCCGGTCTGCTCTGCTTTGGCGACACCACGACGCCGGCGAACGGCCTCGACGGTGCCCAGCTCGCCAATCCTTTCCCGTCAGGAAGCCTGCTCGGCGAGCTCGATCGGACCATGACGCGATCGACCACATCAGGCGTCTCCGGCCAGGCGACCAACACCGACAAACTGTTCGATCATGACAACCGTTTCGTCGTGGGCGCCAGTTTCGATGCCAGCGTGACGCGCTTCAACGCGTCGGCCGAACTCGGGACCATCGGCACCGATTATGTCGTCAGTGGCAGCGGCGTCTTCCTGGGCCAATCCGGCACGCCGGCGACCGGCGAGATGGGGCCGGTGTCGCTGCGCACGGTCAATCAGTATACCGGCCTCTATGCGCTCGACACCTTCAACCTGACCGAGGCCTTCGCCGTCACCGGCGGCGGCCGCTTCAACCATGCCCGCATCACGCTGGAGGACCAGCTCGGCACCGCGCTCAACGGCGACCATGCCTACGACCGTTTCAATCCTGTCATCGGCGGCACCTACAAGATCACGCCGGAGCTCACGGCCTATGCCGGCTATTCCGAGGCCAACCGCGTGCCGACCCCGCTCGAGCTCGGTTGCGCGGACCCGAACAATCCGTGCCTGATCGCCTCGTTCCTGGTCTCGGACCCGCCGCTGAAGCAGGTGGTGTCCAAGTCGATCGAAGCGGGCCTGCGCGGCACCAGGGATCTGACCATCGGCACGCTCGGCTGGAAGATCGGCGGCTTCCGCGCCACCAATTATGACGACATCATGGGCCTGCCCGTGGCCGGACGTCAGGGCTTCGGCTTCTTCCAGAACGTCGGCGCGACGCGCCGGCAGGGCCTCGAGGCCGAGGTCAACCTCAAATCGGATACGCTTCAGTTCCACGCCAGCTATGCCTTCGTGGACGCACGCTTCCTCGACGCGCTCGAACTGTCTTCCAACAGCCCTTTCGCCGATCCGGCCACCGGGACCATTCAGGTCGTGCCCGGGAACCAGATCCCCGCGGTGCCGCGCCATCGCGTCAAGGCCGGGATCGAATACGCCGTGACCGATTCCTGGAAAATCGGCGGCGATGCATTGTGGGTGTCGAGCCAGTATCTGGTCGGCGACGAATCCAACCAGGCCTCGAAGCTGCCGTCCTATGCGGTGTTCAACCTCCACACCTCCTATCAGGTTGCCAGGAACGTCCAGCTCTATGGCAGGGTCGACAACGTCTTCGACAACCGCTACGCGACCTATGGCACCTTCTTCGACACCAATGCCGTCCCCAACTTCGCCAATGGTGGAAATCCTTTCACCGATCCGCGTTCGCTGAGCCCGGCAAGGCCACGCGCGTTCTACGCAGGCGCGCGCGTGACGTTCTGAGGCTGCTCGAAGAGGTGACCTCGGCAGTTGGCCTGCCCGATGAAGCACTTAGCCCGTGCTTCGCAGCTCCTTCTGCAAGGCAAGCGATACGCTCGAAACGACAAGGCAACCATGGTCCCGGAACTTCCCTCGTAACGGATTTTTGCTCGGTCCTACGACGGACGTCAGATGCGCTTTCGGTCGCGGCACTCGATGCTCGGCGTCGGCCGGCTTCTTGAATGCGGAGGGATCGAGATGAATTCCAGCTTGCGCAGCGCAGCCGTGGGGCTGGCGATGATTGGCTCAATTGCATCGCCGGCTCTTGCCAGCGAAATCGTCTACGCACCGTTTGACTTGCCGAATGGCGTCGCCAGCGTCGGCAAGTACAGCGGTACGGTGTCCATCACGGTCGCGGGCTTGGGACAGGCGTTCGCCAATCTCTATAGCGATGCATTCTATACGCTGAATACGCCGCCATTGGCACCGTCCGACAATCATTTCTGGAATCTGGGGTTCAGCACCTCTGGCGCGGGCTTGCTCGAGGCCGAGAACTATCTCGTCGGCAACGTGCCGGCTTTCAATCCGACGGGGATTTATACATTCGAGCTGAACACCGGGTCGTCGAGTCCGACCCATCTCTATTTCGGTGTGCATGACGATGTCTTCAGCGACAACAGCGGCGCCTATGTCGTCGTGGTCACGCAGCTCGCATCGTCCGTCCCGGAAGCCTCGACCTGGGCCATGGTGGTTCTGGGTTTTGCGGCTATGGGCGTCATGACTTATCGCCGGCGCAATCGAGCGATGCCCGTCGCTGCGTAGCATCGTCCTGCGCGCGCCCAGGAAAAAGCCGCTCCGAGGAGCGGCTTTGTCGAGATCTGTTGCCGGTAGCGATCAGGCCGCGGAGGGAGCGAGCCGGTTTTTGCGGCGGTGGGCGAGAAAGCCGAGACCGCAAAACCCGATGATCAGCATGGCCCATGTGGAGGGTTCGGGGACGGCCGCGACCGGCGCGAAAGAAACCCCGCGGATCGAGGTGCCGTTGTCGGCGGAATACAGCACCGAAAACTGTTCATCCTTGGACTGCGTCGCGGTGGTGAAGGCGAGATCGTCCGTGATCTCGTAGAGGAAGCTCGGCGACAGTTCGTTGAGACCGTAGCTCGTCGCGAACAACTCGACTTTACCCCCGACGACCTTTCCGGTCAGTCCCAGCAGTCCGGTGACGCCCGGGGCGGTCGGCGTGTTCGAATTGGCGCTGGCATTGTTGACGAGGTGCAGCCCGTTGACGAGATCGTAGTTGAGCACCCAGGAGCCGTTCACGAGGCTCCACTTCTGCAGTCCGCCTTCGCCCAAGGCTGCCTTGTTGGCATTGCCGTTCTTCGGCTGACCGCTGTCGGCGACATAGAGTGTCGTGGCGTTGGCAAAGAAATATTGCTCGGGGCTCAGATACACGAATGAACCGATGCGGGCATTGTTGACGCCGTTGGCGAGCGCGGCGGTCAGGGTGATCGATCCGTTGTTGCCGCCGGAGGACAGCGGCGATGCCGGCGGTGTCAGATGGGTCGTCTTCAGGCCACTGGCGCCGGTGGGTAGGCCGCCGGTGCTGTTCGTCAGGCTGCTGATATTCGTGAAATTCTGCGTCCCACCATTTGGCGGATTGAAGTCGCGCGATGCGAACAGCGTATTGCCCGATCCGAGATTCGCGATGGATACGACTCGGGTGTCGGTGCTGTTGTCGATAACGGTCGCCGTCGACGCGCCGCGCGTGGCGTAGAACACGCCCTGCGTGGGATCGGTCTTGGAGGAAGCCTGGCCCGAGACATAGAACGAACTGCCGTCGACGGTCGCGACGCTTCGCGGATTGTTCTGATTGAACACGCCGGTCAATTTCGTGGAGGTGTCGACCGAGCCGCTCGCGCCGATCAATGCGACCACCCGCGATACGGTCGTGACCGGCGTTCCGGTTTGGTTGGCTGCTGTCAGGCTGGTCGTCTGTCCAAGCGCCTTGGTGCCGTAAGTGCCGACCGGAGCGGCGTTGAAGGCTGCTGCGTTCACGCCATAGCCCATCATGGTCAGATATTGACCGTTCGCGGAGCGTTGCAGGATTCCCTCGGACGCCGAGCCGTACTCGCCGGAGATCGCGGAATTGGCGCCGGTCGTCGTCTGCGGAAGCACCAGCGTGCCGGCAGCCGTTGCCGTGGTGCCGCCGTTGGAGAGACCGAACTGTCGCAAGGTGATCGCGGAGGCGCTATCGAGCGTACTTCCGGAAACCGTGCTGATGACGAGATCATCCGGAATGAAGACCGCCGCACGAGCCGTGCCGCTGACGGTGAGCAGAGCCAGCGCACCGGCCGAATGCGCGACAACCCGCCGCATTGATTTTTTACCAAACATAAACGCCACCCCAAAAATGTGAATGGCCGGACATACATTGCGGCGCATGACATTTGCGCGACAGTTCGATGACATCTCTTGCCATCGTGCGTGCCCAACCGTCGGGCTCAGCGAGCGGAGCGGTCGGCCCGCGCCACCACGAAAGCTGTTCACCGCTTGCGAATTGAGGTCAAAGCCGGCCATCGCGCCCGGCTCCCGTAACGCGTCTGTCCACCCCAAAGAGCAGCCGCGTCCCGGATCCTGCAGGAGGGCAGCTTCGGGCCACGAAGCAGGCTCAGGCAGTTTGTCAAATTTTGATCGTGCTCGGCCCAAAAACGTGCCGCATATCTCCGTTGAACGAGCTCAGCTGCTGGACCCAGTTCTGACAAGCGTAGTCTCGTGGTGGCGGATCACTTCCTTGATGATGAAGGCCAAGACCTTTTCGGCAAAGTCCGGATCAAGGTTGGCGTCCTGTGCCAGTGAGCGAAGTCTCTCTACCTGTTGTTTCTCGCGGGCTGTGTCAGAGGACGGCAGCCGAAGGCGAGCCTTCAATTCCCCTACCCGTTGAGTGCACTTAAATCGTTCTGCGAGGATGTGAACCAAAGCTGCATCCAGATTGTCGATGCTATCGCGAAGAGCTTGCAGTTCTGGCGGAGTTTCCTTTGTCTCGTGTCCAAACGGGTCGCATGTGGCTCTTCCAGGCTAACCTAAATTCGGGATGGGCCCAAGGGAGCTCGTCGACCTGGCTATTCGGGTGGAGGTCGGAGTCTGCTGCGGGTCACAGCGTTACGGCAGCGTTACGGTGACAGTGCACGAAACTCGACGCATCATTCGCGTAGGGCCGCCCTGGTCGTGAATTGAGTGCACCTCAGAAGTGCAGTCCAGCACTGCCACCGCAATTCCCGCTCTGCCGCGATCAGCGGACCTCCGTCACAGATGCACAGCCGTGACAAAGGTCGACGCCGGCCTACCCTGGTCGCTCGTGGCTTCTGCGCGCGCGGAGGCTGCTGCCGAGCCACCTGCCAAAGGCGGCGGTCGCGAGAACAGGCACCAGCAGCGGCGGCACATAGAACATCGCGATATAGGCTTGGCCGGCATCACGGCTACCAGTGGCGAGTGCCGCGCCCCAGATGCCATGCACCATGGCGACCAGCGCGAACGCCGCCATTGCGACGACGCCGCCGAAGCTGCCGGTTGCAACCGCGGCTCCGAGCGACCACGCAAGCAGAACGAGATAGAGTCCGAGCCCGACCTTGTCTGAACCGTTCGTCACGAGAAGCAGGACAAATGCTGTTGCCGCGAAGGCGATGCCGACGGCGTGCACGATCGCCGCCCGCTCCGTACCGAGGCGTCGCGCCTCCGCTGCGATGAGACGCACGTAGCCGCTGCCGGCGAAGGCCGCGAGCCCGCTGGTGAAGCCTTCGGATCCCAATCCGTAGAGCGCGCCCGACAAAGGGCCATCGAGCGACAAGCGAGAGAAGTACAAGGCTCCCCACGCGCCGAAGCCGAGAGCGGAAAGGCCGACGGCGATAAGGTGGGAGCGGGTCAGCATGAACAGGCCGGCCCCGACCAGCAGCGGCAACAGCGGCTCGACGACAACGAGGTAGAGCAAGTTGACCAGATCCGGTGACGATCCCAATCCGCCTCGCGTGTGTGCACGCGCCTCCGTAAAAGCTCTTCTCCGACCCTTGGTCGGGTCGCGGCTCAAATGGTTCATCGGCGAAAATCGGCCGCTCGGCTTCCGCTATGGATCACAAGCGCCGATTCGACCGGCGCTCGGGCACCTTCCGGTTTACCCTTAAGTTCGGTCAATTTGCCGCCAGCGGCGAACGGAAGCGATGGGCCAGAATGCGAAAAGCTCAGCGCAAGCAGATCCAGTCCGCTCCGCCCGACAAGGCGAACCTCAATGACGGTGCCGTCACCTCGACAGCGTGCGCTAGGATCGCACGTCAGAACGACGCGCCGCTGCCATTGGCGAACGCTTAGGTGCTAGCGCTGACCCAGCCGAAGATCACCATCACCACGCAGCAAAGAAAGACGAACGCCTGCCCGCTCATCTCCATCCAGTACCGGACCGGCGATGTATCCCGTTCGTAGACGGGCCTCGGCAGCCACACGTCGATCACCCAGTCCAGAATGCTCGAACTGTGATAGAAGCTCCTGATCTTCCTGTCGGCATAGCCGGCCCGCAGCGTGCGGAAGCAATCGACGGCCAGATAGAGGCCGAACAGGCGCGCAGCGATCTCGTTAAGGAAAAAGTGCATAGAACGTCCGTTCGGCAGCCATCGGTGGCCGGTGCCGTCGTGCGCCGATCGGCAGGGTCAAGGCCCAGACGCGGACATCGCACCCGGCTCTTAGTGTGGCCGTATCCAGTGTCGGTTCAACTGGCGGGAATGATCATCGTCTTGGCGGGAGCGCCCCACAGCGTTGCTCGATTTCGATTTTCAGATTCTCGTTCAAGTCAAACTTGGAATGCTGAAACTTAAAGCGGACAATATCCCGCAGGGAATGAGAACAGCCAAAGGTCCGCTACGGATCAGAAGGGGAAGTCAACGCGGGATGATTGAAAGAGGCCGCCAATTGAGGGCGACCTCATTTTGCTTAGGGTTTTTTGATACAGGTTCTCTTCCGACCTGAACCCTTTTGCCGCTCGCCTGTGGCCATGTTCACATCGCTTCCGCCAGTCACCTTTTTGATCTTTCCCGGGCCGCAGGTGCCGTCGTCCACCAGAACGCTTTGACCCGATGGTAGCGTTCCCGGTGCCGGTTCGGAGGTGAGCTGTGCGTGCGCGGCCGTTGTCGTCAAAAGGATAACTATAGCAAAAAGAAGCTTTTTCATATTCCTCAGCCTCAAGTTGAAGGACGCCCAGTCTATCAGCGGGCGAGTTTCGGTAAAGGCCTCATCTGGTATCTGCAAAAGCAACTTAAGACGAAGCGACGATCACAATCCGCTCCGGGGCCACAAGCCGACATCATTCGATTACCGCATCGGCGCGGGCAAGCACCGTCGGTGGAATGTTGAGCCCCAGCGCCTTTGCCGTCTTGAGGTTGATCGTCAACTGAAACTTGGTCGGCTGTTCTATAGGAAGATCGGCGGGGCTTGCACCCTTGAGGATTCTCTTCAGCAAGCGAGCCACAGCCTGAAACGCCTCGTCGGGGGCCCGAGCATAGTTAACCAGGGTTCCAGCTTGCGAAGATGCGAAGCTCTGGTTCGCAAAGATCGGCAATCGCTGCATCATCGCCTTTGCGGCAATCACGCTGCTCAGTGCCAAAAGGTTGTTGTCGGTCACGACGAGGAGGGCATCCGGATGCTGGCGTGCTATTTCCTCGAACGCCACGTCCAGATCGGCCGACGAGCCGATCCCGACCGAAGAAAAGACAAGTCCGTCGCTTCTAAATTGCCGAAGAAGCGTTTCGAACATGATTGCATTCGACGCATTGGTCGGATTGAGAATGACAACGACCTTGCCCGCGGTCGGCAAAATCTCGCGCATGATCTCGGCCGATTTTAAGACCAGCTCATCGGCCATTGTAGAGACACCGGTGACGTTACCGCCCGGATGCGAGAGGCTCGAGACGAGGCCGACCGCGACCGGTGAGTTCATGCTCGCGCCAACGATAGGCGTGGTGCCGGAAATCTTCTGAATTGAAGTAATCGCAAGATTGGTAAAGGCGACCATGACCGCCGGATGAAGTGCCAGTAACTCCGTAGCAAGTGCCGGAAATTGGCGCGGGTCATTATCGGCTGCACGGATTTCGAAGATGTAGTCTCTGCTCTCCGCAAGACCGACTACTTGCATACCTGCACGCAAAAGCTCTATTTGCGTTTTGCTCGAAGAGGCCTCGGCTGCGCCGGTCAGAAGAATGCCTATAACAGGGACATGACGCTGCGCCCAGGCCACTAGCGGCCACCCAGCCGCACCCCCCAATAGCCCGATAAACTCACGTCGCCGCATGTCCATTCCTGAGGCTGGGGTTCGGTAGTCGTAACTGACATTTCCGCTATGGGTCAAAAGTGCCGTTCTGACCAGCGGTCGGACGCTTCCGCTTTACGCTCAACTCCGGACACCTCGCCGTGATGCACTCTAACGGCAGCGATGGGCCAACAGGGGACATTAGCGCGCGATACGCATCGGGTGCTTTGGGTTGCGGCGTATGAAATCATCAACGTCGCGCAATCGTTCTGGCAATGGTTCAGCGTCAGGATGGCTTCGGTAGCTCTGGAAGCGGAAGCCCGCTGCCCAGAGGGCTTCCACCTTTTGCCATTGCTCGGTGTCGGAACGCTTAGGAGCTTTGAACGACCGTCCCATATGATGGAGACAGGAGCCGCAGTGCGGACAAGCGGCGTCCGTGTCCGCCTGCATCTTCCACGACTTCCGACATTCGAAGCAGGCATGAGCTATGAGGTAGTCAGGTCCGCGCACAACTTTAGGCGGACGCGGATCGGCGCGCGTGCCTGTGGAGCGCCGCAAATCCATCCGTCGAGCTTTTTCCCAGCCGCCTACCATTCGGAAAGAATAACAGCGGACCGAAATGTCCGCTACGGGTCAAAAGCGGTCCTTGCCGGTCATCGTCTTGCACGTCGGCTAGGGGGCCAGAAGCGGACGTCAGCCTCTTTCGCCCGTGCTCCTCATCCAAGATCATGAAGCTCCTTGCCAAGCGGCGGCGCCAGCCGGAAGTCGGAAAAGGCGACCTCCAGCCCGGACCGCTCCGGCGTGCAGGCCATAGGTCCAACGAGATAGCAGGTGCTCTTGGCGAAGGGCGCAAGTCGCATCAGAGGCCATATTTTTCCGTCGTTCGATGCCTGCAAACGAAGGACGCCATGCGCAACCGTGACGCGCAATCGGAAGTCACTGGGATCGTGCTCATAGGGAGCCGTCGCCCAGTCCGATTGCCCGGTCGTCAGCACGCTCGACAGCATGGCGCGCCCGTCCGAAAACTCAATCCCGGCCTTTAGCCAGCGACGTTCATCGATGCGCACCATCAGGCCCGCTTGATCGTAGAGCGCCTTGAAATTCCCTCGGACGCGAAGTTCGGCAGTGAACGCATCTCCGGCCTGAAAAGCGAGGAAATGTCCGCTATCACGGATAAGGCCGTAATGAGTTTCGCGCCAAAAATCGGTCGCCTGGTCTGTTTCCAGCCCGAGATAGTTGTTCTTTTCGGACCACTTTCTCGGCTCGTTTAACCAAACACCGTCAGACTTGCCAAACATCCTTATGCTCCATCTGAATGCCGGGACACTTTGTTGAGCACAACTCCACTGGCCGCCCACAGGTCCGCCACGGGTCACAAGCCGTCGATCACGCGGAAGATGGCAGACTTCCGCGGTGCGTTAATGAGACGACGTCGATGAGGACACGCCCGAGCTTAGCTTCGTAGCCCCACGCGTGGGAGGCAGTGCGAAGCTTTGGGATATCGAGACGGAGCGACGGAGGAGGGACCGGCCCAACAGTCCCTATGATGTCATCATGCACCTGTTTTGCCCGACGGGTCAAGCGATTTGCGGTTTTTCAGAAAATGGCGCCGGCTGGCGCGTTCGCGGGCGGGGACGGCTGGTTCGGGCCACGCTGCGCCTCAAGTCCCTGATCTCGCTGTCCCCGGCTACTGTGCATGGGGTTGTTGTTGGTTTTGCTCACTCCACCCCGGTTCTGCAGCACCTGGAGCAGCCGAGGGGCACCGGAATGACCCGGATCGTGCGATTAACGATTCCTTAGCCCTGATCGTGTGGATGATTGGCGCGGGAAGACCAGGGGAGACTGCTCCCATGCTGAAGGACGGTACCTACGCGGCGTGGTACAAGACGCCGCTCGAGCAAGGCACCGGCATCGTCCATGTCGCTGACGGCCAGATCTGGGGCCGCGACAGCCTGATGACGTATCACGGCTCCTGCAAGGTCGATGGTGACCGCTTTACGGCGACGGTGTCGACGAAGCGTCATACCGATGGACGTGTCACGGTCTTCGGAGTCTATGATGAGCTCACGCTTGACATCGAGGGGACGTGCCGCGGCAAGATCGCGACCTACACGGCGACATCGGGGCAGGCACGCGGCGTCGTCCTGGAGGGAACGCTCATTCTGACGGAACAGCCGGCGGCTGCAGCCGAACGAAGCGAACCGATCCCGGCGTTCGATCCCGGCAAGCTTCCAAAGCTGCCGAAACGCTCGCGGTGATCGCTGGGGCCTGACGGCCGCCGCATCGCCTGCATCGACATGTCGCACCCCGAGCCGCGCAATTCCGTATCCTTGACCGTCAGTGCCGGCGCTTTTCAAACGGCCTGCGTCCCGTCATTGTGCCGCCGCGTCATCAATCTCGGGGCAGCATCTATGCCGGACAAGCTCTCGCGTCGCCAGTTCGCGAAAATCGCGGGGGTTTCCGCAGCCGGAATGACGGGCCCCCTTGAGGCTGCCGAGGCCAGGCCCGCGGCGGCGCCGCGCGCCGCCGGCTTTCCGGCGGGCTTTGTCTGGGGCACGGCAACGTCGTCCTATCAGGTCGAGGGTTCGGTCAACGAGGACGGGCGAGGGGCCTCGATCTGGGACAAGTTCGTGCGCATCCCCGGCAAGATCGAGGATGGCAGCACCGGCGATCGCGCCAATGAACACTATCATCGCTACAAGGAAGACATCGCGCTGATCAAGGAGCTCGGCTGCAAGGCCTATCGCTTCTCGGTGGCATGGCCGCGGGTGTTTCCCGAAGGGGACGGCAAGCCGAACCCGAAGGGGCTCGACTTCTACAATCGCCTGGTCGACGAGCTCCTGAAGAACGGCATCGAGCCATGGCTGACGCTCTACCATTGGGACCTGCCGCAATCGCTGCAGGACCGCTTTGGCGGCTGGCGCTCGACCGAGACCTGCAAGATCTTCGGCGACTATTCGGCCTATGTCGCCGAGCACCTGACCGATCGCGTCAAGAACGTCTTCACGCTGAACGAGAGCGGTCGTTTCGTCTATTTCGGCTACGGCATCGGCATCGATGCGCCGGGCCTGACCTTGCCGCAGGCCGAGGTCAACCAGATCAGGCACAACAGCGCACTCGCGCACGGACTCGCGGTGCAGGCCGTGCGCGCCCACGGCCGTCCTGGCACGCGCGTCGGACCTGCCGAGAACATCGATGCCTGCATTCCCGCGATCGATACGCCCGAGAACGTTCGCGCCGCCGAGATCGCATTGCGGGAATTGAATGCCGGCTATCTCAACGTCATCATGACGGGCCGCTACACCGACGCATTCCTGAAATATGCCGGCCCCGACGCGCCGAAATACACCGACGCGGAATTGAAGATCATCGGCTCGCCGGTCGATTTCCTCGGCCTGAACATCTACGCACCGCAGCACTACATCGTCGCGTCCGACCAGGGCGCGGGCTTCATGCCATTGCCGATCCCGAAATCGTTTCCGCACATGAATTCGGACTGGTTGCGCGTCGGCCCCGAGACGATCTACTGGGTGCCGAAGCTGGCGGCCAGGATCTGGAAGACGAATGCGATCTATATCAGCGAGAACGGCACGTCCGGCGAAGACCAGGTGACGCAGGACGGCAAGATCTACGACACCGATCGCATCATGTACCTGCGCAACTATCTGGCCCAGCTCGAGCGTGCCACCGCAGAAAGCGTTCCGGTGCGCGGCTATTTCCTCTGGAGCCTGATGGACAATTTCGAATGGGTGTTCGGGCTCAACAAGCGCTTCGGGCTCTACCACGTCAATTTCGACACGCAGGTGCGCACCGCTAAGCTCAGCGCGAGCTTCTATCGCAACGTCATCGCGAAGAACGCGGCAGGGGCGTGACAGGACCTCAAGCCCGGCCGTGACGTGGCGGGTGCTTTCGTGGCGTGGAAAATGCGGGCGAGAGGCGCAATCGCCGCGCATTGACTCCACTCTCCCCCTGATTCAAAACCATCCTCAACCTACATAACAAGAGGACGACGCCCATGACCGACGCGCTGATCATCGATGCCTGCCGCACCCCGCGCGGTGTCGGCAAGGCCGGCAAGGGGGCCCTCTCAGGCATTCATCCGCAGCAGTTAGGTGCCACCGTGCTGCGCGCGCTGGCCGATCGCACCGGCATCAACACCGCCGATGTCGATGATATCGTCTGGGGCTGCAGCGCGCAGGTCGCGACGCAGAGCGGCGACCTCGGCCGCATGTCGGCGCTCGATGCCGGCTATGACGTACGCGCCAGCGCCGTGACGCTGGATCGCTTTTGCGGTTCCGGCATCACCAGCGTCAACATGGCGGCATCTTCGATCATGGCGGGCGCGGAAGATCTCGTCATCGCCGGCGGCTGCGAGATGATGTCGATGGAAGGGCGCCGCGGCGGCGGTCCGATGATGATGGATTCAGGCAATCTGCGGCTTCGCGCCCGGCATCCGCAATCGCATCAGGGCGTCTGCGCCGACGCGATCGCGACCATGGAAGGCATCACGCGTCGGGACGTCGATGCACTCGGGCTGGAAAGCCAGAAGCGCGCCGCGCAGGCGATTGCCGGCGGTCATTTCAAGAAGAGCCTCGTGCCCGTCTATCGCCAGGACGGCAGCCTCGCGCTCGACCACGAAGAATATCCGCGGCCGCAGACCACGATGGAAGGTCTCAGCAGCCTGAAGCCCGCATTTCCCGCGATCGCCGACTATGCGCTGGACGACAAGGGCACGACCTATCGCGGCCTGATCCTGCAGAAATATCCCGATCTCGACATCGACTTCGTCCACCACGCCGGCAATTCGTCGGGCGTCGTCGACGGCGCCGCTGCGATCCTTTTGGCCTCGCCCGCCTACGCAAAGGCGCATGGCCTTAAAGCCCGCGCCCGCGTGGTCGCCATGGCGAATATGGGGGATTCCCCGACCCTGATGCTGAACGCGCCGGTGCCGGCGACGCGCAAGGTGTTGGCGAAGGCGGGGCTCACCGTCGACGACATCGACCTGTTCGAGATCAACGAAGCCTTTGCGGTGGTTGCGGAAAAATATATCCGCGACCTCAAGCTCGACCGCACCAAGGTCAACGTCAATGGCGGCTCGATCGCGCTCGGTCATCCCATCGGAGCCACTGGCTCGATCCTGATCGGCACGGTGCTCGACGAACTCGAACGGCGCGACCTCAAGCGCGGTCTCGTCACCATGTGCGCCGCCGGCGGCATGGCTCCGGCCATCATCATCGAGCGCGTTTAGGCCGCCGTGGCCCCGTAAAAAGCAGGGCGAAACGTCGCGGAGTGACGATACAGCCTTATTTTTCAGGGTGAATCGCGCGTCTCCTCTCACAAAGAGGCCGGTCCTCGCTTGTCGAAAGCTGCGAATCAGCTTTAGCAAGGTTGCTTGCGGGCCTTTGAAACAAGGCAAAAACCGTTGCGCGAGGCGCCTTCCGCTCCGGAAGCGGCTAAAATGCAGGGGTTTTTGTCACAGGGGGCCAAAAAAGCCCGTAAAACCGCGACAAAACTGTGCAGAAGGCTAGAGGCCTTCGCCGGTTGGTCTAGTATGCAACCGGCAACGAATCAGAGGAGACACGATGCCAGCCCAACTTTCCAAATCGCAGCTGATCGAAAAGATCGCGACCAGCACCGAGCTTTCCAAGCGCGACGTCAAGAGCGTGATCGAGACGCTGACCGACGTCGGCCACAAGGAGCTGAAGAAGAACGGCCTGTTCCTGGTGCCGGGCTTCGCCAAGTTCGTGGTCATCAAGAAGCCCGCGACCAAGGCGCGCAAGGGCACCAACCCGTTCACGGGCGAAGAGATGATGTTCAAGGCCAAGCCGGCCCGGAAGATCGTCCGCGCCCGCCCGGTCAAGGCCGCCAAGGACGCCGTGGCCTGATAACGCAAAGGCCCCCTCGACGAGAGGGGGCCTTTGTCTTGAGTGACGCAGGGGTCGATACGGAGGGGATCAGCCCTTGCGGCGCTTCACCCGGACCGGGACCGGCTGAAGCCGCGGCTCCGGTCCTGCGAGCGCATCGCGCACCCGGTCGACGGCACGACCGAGCAGCTGGCGCAGCCGCTGTGTTTTCCGCAATCGCTTCGCCTCTTCCAGCAGTTTCTTCATCGTATCACTCCGCCGCTTCGACCTTCGCTTGAGCCTCGGCCGGCTCGAGCACGGCGGCGATGGCCTCGTCGACGCGCTCCAGCCAGATGAATTCGAGGTTGTCCCGCGCGCTCTTCGGGATGTCGTCATAGTCCCGCTTGTTGCGCGCCGGCAGCATCACCCGCTTCAGTCCGGCGGCGGCCGCGGCCACCACCTTCTCCTTGATGCCGCCGACCGGCAGCACCAGCCCGCGCAGCGAGATCTCGCCGGTCATCGCCGTGTCGCTCCTCACGGTGCGATTGGTGAGCAGTGACGTCAGCGCCGTGAACATCGCCACACCCGCGCTCGGTCCGTCCTTCGGGGTTGCGCCCGCCGGGACGTGAACGTGGATGTCGCTCTTCTCGAACACCGTCGGATCGATGCCGAGCTGGGCCGCTCTGCTCTTCACCAGCGTCAGCGCCGCCTGGACGCTCTCGCGCATGACGTCGCCGAGTTGGCCGGTCAGGATCATGCCGCCCTTGCCGGGCACGCGCGAGGCCTCGATGAACAGGATGTCGCCGCCAACGGGAGTCCAGGCAAGGCCGGTGGCCACGCCCGGAATGCTGGTGCGCTGCGCGATCTCGCCTTCGAAACGCGGCTGGCCCAGGATGGTGGCGATGTCCTTGGTCGTCACCACGACCTTGGCAGCGGAGCCCTCGGCGACCTGCACCGCGGCATGGCGGAACACCTTGCCGATTTCGCGCTCGAGGTTACGCACGCCGGCCTCGCGGGTGTAACCCTTGACCACCAGCTTCAGCGCCTCCGGCTCGATCTCGGCCTGCTCGGCCGTCAGGCCATTGGCCTCCAGCTGCCGCCGCACCAGGTAGCGCCGCGCGATCTCCAGCTTCTCATCCTCGGTGTAACCGGCGAGGCTGATCAGCTCCATGCGGTCCAGCAGCGGACCGGGGATCTGGTCCAGCATGTTGGCGGTCGCGATGAACACCACGCGCGACAGGTCGAAGGGCACGCCCAGGTAATTGTCTCGGAACGTCCCGTTCTGCTCGGGGTCGAGCACCTCCAGCATCGCGGCGGAAGGATCGCCCTGCACGCCACGGCCCATCTTGTCGATCTCGTCCAGCATCATGACGCAGTTGCGGCTGCCTGCCTTCTTGATGCCCTGGATGATGTTGCCGGGCAGCGCCCCGATATAGGTGCGCCGGTGCCCGCGGATCTCGGCCTCGTCATGCACGCCGCCCAAGCTGACGCGCACGAAGGGGCGATCCATCGCGCGCGCGATGGATTGACCGAGCGAAGTCTTGCCGACGCCGGGCGGGCCGACGAAGCACAGGATCGGGGCCTTGCCCTGCGGCGCCAGCTTGCGCACCGCCAGATATTCGATGATCCGGCTCTTGATCTTCTCCAGCCCGAAATGATCGGCGTCCAGGATGCGCCGCGCCTCCTTGATGTCGATCGGCTTCTCCGCGGGCAGCGCCCAGGGCAGCTCGATCAGCCAGTCGAGGTAGGTGCGCACCATGCCGGATTCACCGGCAGCCTCCGGCATGCGCTCGTAGCGGCGCAGCTCCTTCTTGGCATGCGCCTCCGCTTCCGGCGGCATGTTGGCCTTGGCGATCGCAGCCGTCAGCTCGGCGACCTCCGCGGCCTTGCCGTCGCCTTCGCCCAGCTGACGCTGAATCGTCGCCATCTGCTCGCGCAGGATCGCCTCGCGCTGCCGCTCGTCGAAAGAGGCCTTGGTCTTCTGGCCGATCTCGTTGGAGATGCGCAGCACCTCCAGCCGCTCGGCCAGGTGCTTGGACACCTTCTCGACGCGCAGGGCGAGGTCGATGGTCTCCAGCACCTCCTGCTTGTCGGACGGCTTGATGTCCATGAACGAGGTCGCCAGGTCCGCCAGCGCGCCGGGCGCGGTCGTGCTCTGGAACATCGCCACCAGCTCGGGCGGCGCCTGCGGCAGCAGCTCGATCGCCTCGATCGCCTGGCGCTGCAAATTCAGCGCACGCGCCTCGATCTCGGGCGAATTCGTGGTCGGCTCCGGAATTTGCTGGATCCGTGCAGCCGGGAACGGCGTCCCCGGCAGGAAGTCGAGGATGCGCGCGCGCTGCACGCCCTGGCAGACGATGTGATGGGTGCCGTCGGGTGCGGTGAGGTAGCGCACGATGTTGGCGATGGTCGCGACCCGGTAGAGATCGTCCGGACCCGGCTCGTCGATCTCGGGGCTGCGCTGCAGGACGATGCCGATCGGCCGCTGCTCGCGCAGCGCCTGCTGCGCGGCGGCGACGGACTTCGGCCGCGCGATCGCGATTGGCGCAATGGCGCCGGGGAACAGCACCATCTCGCGCACGGGAATGATGATCAGTGCGTCTTCGGGGATCTTCACGTCTGAGCTGCTCTGGGAATTCGTCTGTGAGTTGTTCATCTGTTCGGTGGCCATGATCGACCTCAGGATTTGGCGAGGCGCAGCGCGACGCAGCCGTCCATCACGAAGCGGCTGATGGCGTAGCGGCCAAGGGGCAAGGCAATGCGGCGCTCGAAGCGCCCCTGCGGCAGCTCGAGCCGGTGGATGCGGGCGTTGCGAAGCTCCGGCGGCAGCGTGCGCTGGCCGGAAATCACCAGCACGCCGTCATGGATGACCGTCTCGACATTGTCCGGATTGACGCCGGGAAGCGCGACCAGGATGAGGAGCTCATGCTCGGTCTCGAGCACGTCGATCGGCGGCTCCCAGCAAGTGTCCTGGCGGCCGAACTGCTGGCGCATGCGTTCGCCGCGGGTCAGTTGGTCCAGAGCTTCGGACAGCATCCAGTCGAAGGGATTTTTGGGTTGCATGATGCGGTCTCGGTGGTGGGAAAGCCAGCATATGGGGCCGGTTCCCGGAAAATCCAGTGCGGAGACGCCGACTTGGCATGCGCCGGCGTGCGATCTGCAAAAATGCGAACGCCGCGGCGCGAGGCCGCGGCGCTGCATTGTCGGGCGGGATGCGGCTCAGGCCGCTTCCAGCTGCTCTTGCTCTGCTTCGACGTTGATGACGGATGTGGCGAGCTCCGTGAGCGTGTGATCGGTTGCTTCCTCCTCGTCGAGGGTGGCCTGAAGCAGCCGGGCCGCGTCCTGCATGCCGAGCTCCTCGGCCCAGGTCCGCAACGTGCCGTAGCGCGAGATTTCGTAATGCTCGACGGCCTGGGCGGCGGCGAGCAGGCCGGCGTCGAGCGCGGGCGCTCCCTTGAACTCCTTCATGATCTCGGCGCCTTCATCGGTGATGCCGTTGATGGCTTCGCAAGGCTTGCCGCGCGCCGGCTTGCCCAGCATCTTGAAGATCTGGTCGAGCCGCTTCACCTGCCCCTGGGTCTCGCGCAGATGCTTGTTGAAGGCTGCGGCGAGATCCTTGGATTGCGCGGCCTTCGCCATCTTGGGCAAGGTCTTGATGATCTTGTTCTCGGCGAAATAGATGTCCTTCAGCGTCTCAACGAAAAGGTCGTTCAGCGTCTTCTGGGGCTGGCGCGACCGTGCGCCTCGCGACGACGATGTCTTGGTCGCCCGCTTCTTTGCTTTCTTGGCCATAAGTCCTCCTGTCGAGTTGGAAGGGAAGACATCCCCCTCCTCAATCCTCGAGCGACAAAGCCTTTTGGAGAGCGAAAGTTCCAAACCGAAACCAGCGCGCGAGATCAGGTGCAAGGGCTCACCTTTGCCCAGCGTTGCCGCAGGCGATCGCGCGCATCCTCACACAGCGCCGGCACGAGGCCGCCGCGCTCACGCAGCGAGCTGTTCGCCGCGCGCAATCATGGCATCGGCGAAAATGCCGAGCCGACGCCCGTCGCGGCGGTCCTGCTGCTGCCTCTCGGCATGCTGCTCCCGGCCTAGTCGGTGCAATTCGTGATCAACCGGATTGCGGCCGTTCGGGCGAGGCTGCCATAGCTCTGCGACACTCTGTTAATCTATTGATTTTACGATCGATTTCGTTCCGCATGAGGAGCGGCGGCAAGACGGCGCCCGAACCGGGCCGCTTTCGCTTGCACTGCCACATTGCTTTGACGTACTTCGGCTCTAACAAGCGCCCATCACCAAGAAGGTGGAGATGAACTTGAGATGTCGGTGACAGCGGACGAGCTCGCCAAGAGACAGGCCATCATCGACGCCTGCCGCCGCATGAACGCGCTCGGCATCAACCAGGGCACCTCGGGCAATATCAGCGTGCGGCACGGCGAAGGGCTGCTGATGACGCCGACCAGTACACCTTACGATGCCATGACGCCGGACCAGATCGTCTTCATGGCGATGGACGGCTCGCACGCCCCGAGCCAGAAGCCCTCCAGCGAGTGGCGCTTCCATCTGGACATCCTGAAGGCGCGCAACGATGTCAACGCCGTCGTCCATGCCCACCCGACCTATTGCACCATCCTGGCGATCATGGGCATGGAGATCCCGCCCGTCCATTACATGATCGCCGCCGCCGGCGGCGACAGCATCCGCTGCGCGCCCTATGCCACCTTCGGGACAGCGGAACTGTCCGAGCATGCGGTCCGCGCGCTGGATGGCCGGCTCGCCTGCCTGCTCGACCATCACGGCATGATCGCGATCGGAAAGACCCTCGACAAGGCGATGTGGCTCGCCGTCGAGGTCGAGACGCTGGCGCGGCAATATCACGGCTGCCTCCAGATCGGCAAACCGCCGCTGCTCTCCAGCGACGAGATCGAGCGGGTCCGTCAGCGCATGGCCGGCTACGGCCTGTCGGAAGGATAGGGCTCGCAAGCAGTGTTCGCGCGGATCAGATATTTCGTCGACGGCAAGGGGACCAACCGCACCATGGTGCGGCTGCGCGCGCTGTTGCGCAGCAACGAGTTCTATTTGATCCCGCTGGCGCTCGTGATCGGCACGCTGGCCGGGGCGATCGTGACGCTGATGGCCGAGATCGCGCAAATCGCCCATGTCGTGATTTACGGCATCCCGATCGACGTGCGCCTCTCGGCCAACACCTATATCAGTCCCTGGGCGGCGATGATCGCGCCGGCGCTCGGGGGCCTCTCGCTCGGCATCATGGAATGGTGGCGGCGACGGCTGAAGATCTCGAGCGCGGTCGACCCGATCGAGGCCAACGCGCTGCGCGGCGGCAATCTGTCGCTGCGCGACAGCGTGGTGGTGTCGAGCCAGACCCTGATCTCGAACGGCTGCGGCGCCTCGGTCGGGCTCGAGGCCGGCTACACCCAGATCGGCTCGGGCATCGCCTCGTTGTTCGGAAAGTTCTTCAACCTCCGCCGCAACGATTTGCGCCTGATCGTCGGCTGCGGCGCGGCGGCGGCGATCGCGGCCGCCTTCGGCGCGCCGATCACCGGCGCGTTCTACGCCTGCGAGCTGATCGTCGGCGTCTATTCGGTCGGCAGCGCGGCGCCGATTTTGGCGGCCTCGCTCGCCGGCGCGCTGACCGCGCAATGGCTCGGCGGCGCGCCGTACTCCATCGAAATACCAAAGGTCAGCGCCGTCGGCGTCGAGCAATATCTGGCGCTGATCGGGCTCGCGCTCATCACCAGCGGCGTCGGCATCGCCGTGATGAGGTCCTCGCCGGCGTTCGAACGGCTGTTCGCCTGGCTGCCGGTCTGGCTGCGTCCGGTGCTCGGCGGCCTCATCGTCGGTGGCTTCGCCCTCGTCACACCGCAAGTGCTCGCGGCCGGCCACGGCGCCATGGTGCTCGACCTCTTTCACGACATGACGATCGGCCTGGTCGCAATCATCATTGCGTTGAAAGTGACGGCCTGCCTGATCTCGCTGGCATCAGGTTTCCGCGGCGGACTGTTCTTTGCCTCGCTGTTCGTCGGCAGCCTGATCGGGAAGTTCTTTGCCGAGGTGCTGCTGCTGATCAGCCCGAACTTCGCGATCGACCCGCTGGTGGCGATGCTGACCGGCATGGCGACCCTCGGCGTCGCCATCGTCGGCGGTCCGCTGACGATGTCGTTCCTCGTGCTCGAGATGACCCGCAATGTCGACGTCACCGCCGTGGTGCTGGCCGGCTGCATCGTCACCTCGATCTGCGTCCGCTTCATGTTCGGCCACTCCTTCTCGACCTGGCGCCTGCATCTGCGCGGCGAGACCATCCGCAGTGCCAATGATGTCGGCTGGCTGCGCAACCTCACCGTCGAGCGGCTGATGCGCTCCGATGTCGGTAAGGTGCCGTCGACCACGACGATCGCCGCGACCCGCAGCGAATTTCCGCTGGGATCGCGCCCGGGCGTCGTCATCGTCAACAATTCCGACGAATATGTCGGTCTGGTCCTGTTGCCCGATTTGTTCTCCAGCGACCTCGACACCATCGCCGACGATATCCAGATCATCGAGCTCGCGCGGCTGACCGAGATCGTGCTGATCCCGGAAATGAACGTGAAGTCGGCCATGGCGGTGTTCGATGAGGCGGAGGCCGAAATGCTGGCGGTGGTCGATTCCACCGACAGCCGCAAGGTGGTCGGCTTCCTGACCGAGAGCACCGCCCGCCGCCGCTATGTCGAGGAGATCGACAAGGCCACGCGCGGCGTGCTGGGGGCGCTGTCTTAAGCCCGGGCAGGTCGACGCCGGCACGCGATGCGGACTTGCCAGATCGTTCACAACCTCTAGGCTAGGAACGGACGGCAGGGCTGGCGCCTGGCCGCATCCAGCGACGAGGGGGTTGCGATGTCGGACACGCTTCGCCTGTTGCTTGCCTTGCTCGAACTCGGGCCCCGGTTGAAGGATCTGCTGGGCGACAGATGGCCGCCTTACGCCGACGAATTGCAGGCGCTCGCCGGGCGCGCCGACCAGGGCGAGGATCCGGATAGGCTTCGCCAATCGCTGGACCTGCTGGTCGTGCGGCTGCTCGCCGAGCCGCCGGCCATGGAATTGGTCCAACGCGTGATGGCGGACACGGCAGCGCCGGTTGCCATCGGGGAGACCGTGACCCGTCGCGGGCGGG
The DNA here is from genome assembly GCF_014529705.1 of Bradyrhizobium campsiandrae. Taxonomy (GTDB): domain Bacteria; phylum Pseudomonadota; class Alphaproteobacteria; order Rhizobiales; family Xanthobacteraceae; genus Bradyrhizobium; species Bradyrhizobium campsiandrae. The sequence continues at coordinate 203,335 of NZ_JAANIH010000003.1, read as the reverse complement.
TGTCACCGCCTGTTGTTCCCGATACCGTCCGGCCGGCCACCGATGAGGCGACTGGAATCGTCACCATCCCCGTCTTCTACGGCACGGATCGCGCCCGGGGCGACGACACGCCGGCGCGTTACTTTATCGGCGAGCGCGGCAATTTGTCTTTCGGCGTGGCGGAGGTCAGCGTCCCCACGCGCGGCCGCGACATCGGTGAGCTCACCGGTCCCAGTTGGTGGCGCCTCGAATTCTCGCCCAATCCGGAAAAGCACGTGATCCTCAAAAGCGTCGGGGCGCTCGACCGCGACGCGTTCGTCACGCGCCTGAAAGACTCGCTTGCTGCGGCGGATTTGCACGACGTCCTGATCTTCGTGCACGGTTACAACGTGACGTTCGAGGATGCGTCGCGGCGCGCCGCGCAGCTTGCGGTGGATCTGAAATTTGCAGGCAGGACGCTGCTTTACAGTTGGGCCTCGGCGGCGGACACCAAGAAGTACACGGTGGATGAGAGCACGATCGACTGGTCACGCGATCATTTCGAGGCGTTTCTCCAGCTCGCGCTCGGCGAAGTCGGCGCCGGCAAGGTCCACGTCATCGCCCACAGCATGGGCAACCGCGCGGTCATCAACACGCTCGAACGCGTCACGTCCTGGCAGCTGCCATCAGGCGCGGCGAAGCTCGGCCAGATCATCTTTGCCGCGCCCGACATCGATCGCGATCGCTTCGTCCAGCTCGCCGCCAAGTTCAAAGGCTGCGCCGCGTGCGTCACGCTCTACGCGTCCTCGCGCGATGTCGCGCTGCTGGCCTCGAAATTCGTGCACGGCTATCCCCGGGCGGGCGAGGCTGGCGAGGCACTGACGGTCGTCGACGGTATCGACACCATCGATGCCTCGCTGGTCGATACCAGCCTTGTCGGCCTGCATCATTCCTATTTCGGTGAGAAGCGCTCGATCCTGAACGACATGTTCAATCTGATCGCCCAGCAGCTCGGCCCCGACCAGCGCTTCGACCTCCAGGCTGCGGGCGATGCGCTCCGGAAGTACTGGAGGTATCGGGCCTGAATGTTGCTCGGAAAACGGCGCGCCTGTTCATGATCCGCTCAGGTTGAATGGATCAAGCTGGATTTGCCGGTTCGGTTGACGATCGTTCTGGGCGTGGCAGATTGCCGCGATCGGGAAACTATTTCAGTACCTTGCGCATTATCTGGTGTTTCCACATCTTCTTTTTGGCGAAGGCAGAGGACGTTGAGATGAGTGACAGGTCCGTAAATTCGAGAGTTGGCCGCAGCACGGCGCTGGCCGCATTCGCTGGTCTGGCTCTGGTGGTCACTTCGATCTCGCCTTCAGCTGCCGCGTCCTCGCCGTCCGCAAAGGCGGCGCCTGCGACGGCCGTGGCGGCGCAGGGCTCATCCAGCGCGACCGATTTCAGCTCCGTGCGGCGTCACCGCTATTACCGCCGCGGGCCGAACGCGGCGGGCCTTGCCTTCATGGGCGTCGCGGCCGGTCTCATCGGCGGCGCGATCGCCGAAAGCCGGCGCCAGGAATATTACGACAACTATTATTATGGCGGCCCACGCTATTATGGGCCGGGCTACGGCTACTATGGCGGCCCGCGCTACTACTACAATCCGTACTGACGTCGCCCGACGGGCAAAACACCCCGGTGGCTGTCAATCCGCTCACGCGAAAATATTCCGCTTTACCGAAATTCGGAAATAGCGTATGTTTCGCCCATCCCGGCTTGGTCTTGAGGGGCGATCGTACGTCGTCACGTGTCGCGAGCCGGGCTTGCGGTGGACGCGGCAGCGTCGCACGAGGGATATGGGCAGGGCGGGTAGTCCCTGTGAGCCCGAAATCGCGTGCAGACGAACGGCGCTGTTCAGTTCGTCGCGCCAACATGTCGATGGCGACGTGCACGATGCCATTGACCCCTGCGGCGCTGGCGGACGCGCGTACGGCAAAACCGTGTGGTCCCGGCCGTCGTCGCTACGGTCAAGCCTTCGCGGAGATGTGGAGCGTCCAACCGGATCAACCGCATCGGCAATTCGCGGGGCGAGGGAGGCCAGAAGGAATTCGGCTCCCGGGAGAGCGCGGCATAAGCCGTCAACCCATCGCGCAGGGAAGGCCGTGTGTTGGGCTTCACCTGTATGCTGCTGTGCGGTTCTCTCTGCGCTACATCTCGCGCAGCGGACCGCGGGTGCCGCTGGCACCCGGTCTTCCCTGCGCCCTCTTGATCGAGAGGGTGGAGAGATCAGGCAAAGCTCGGGCGGATTGCGTCGCGAGAGCGAGAAGATGTGTCTGCATCTACGCACTCGCTGTCATCGCCCGGCTTGACCGGGCGATCCAGTACTCCGAGACGGCTGTGACTGAATCGATGGCCGCAGCGTACTGAATTCCCCGCCTTCGCGGGGAATGACAGGGTTATTTCGAGAAGCACATGATCAAGCCCGGGTCGACCTTCGACCGGTGCTAACCAATGACGACGTGGAGAGAGCTGTGCCTAGACCCCCGACATCACCGTCCCGCAGGGGCCGACAATGCGCCGTTGGCGTAGCGCCAATAGTCGGGTTCGGACGGCTGCGATGGCCACATCGCCGCGTTGGAGTCGCGCACCGACTGAGTGATGGGGGCGGGCCGCGCCTTGCGGACGTGATGGCGGTCGCCCGCTGCGGCGGTCTGGACGGTAACGACGGTGATCAGCGTGGCGCCAAGAATGGCAAGAGTCTTTCGCATGGTTGTTTCTCCCGTGACGACGCGCCCACGGCGAGAGGAATATCCCTTCTGTGCGTCGTCATGGCTGACATGGCGATCCGCCCGGCCGAATATCAACGGCGCCCGGCTTCACGATCGGCAACGCCGCTTCACGATGGGGCGAGCAACTTTTTTGGTCCCGGCTAAATATTCGGCAATCGCCCTGCCGGCCCGATGGACTTGACCGGCGCAATCCGGTTCAATGGGAGTAATTTAGGTTTTAGGTACGACAACGATGTCGAAATATCTGCTGGTCCTGCTTTTGATCGCCTCGCCGGCCGCAGCGCAGGTCAAACCCGCTGCAAAAAGCTCGGCGGCACATGTCGACCCCTGCGCGCCTATCGGGCGCACCGCAGATGGCAAGCTGGTCTATTCCATGAAATGCGAGACCCTGCCGGCGCCCGCGTCGCCCCCACCGCAGGCGGAACTGAAGGAGGTGCCACCAGCGGCGGCCGCCACTGCGGAGCCCGAGCCGGAGGTGCGACGGAGCGGCATTTTCGGCTGGTCTTACGATCGCAGGTAATGGGCCTGGCGCCACTTGCGCGGAACCCGCTGGAATGCTCTTTGCTTGCAAATTCCCGTGGGGCGGTCGCCCCGATCCAGAGAGATGAGATGAGCAAACTCGTTATCCGCGCCGGTGATTTCACCTTCGATGCCCGCTTCGAAGAGCAGGCGGCGCCCAAGACCGTCGCGGCGTTCCGCAAGGCGCTGCCGTTCGAGAGCCACATCATCCATGTGCGCTGGAGCGGCGAGGGCGTCTGGATGCCGCTGGGCGATCTCGATTTCGGCGTCGGCTATGAGAACCACACCAGCTATCCGGCGCCCGGCCAGATCATCCTCTATCCCGGTGGCATCAGCGAAACCGAGATCCTGCTCGCCTATGGCGGCGTGCACTTCGCCAGCAAGATGGGCCAGCTCGCCGGCAATCACTTCATCACCGTGACCTCGGGGCTGGAGAACCTGGCGACGCTGGGCAAGAGCGTACTGTGGAAGGGCGCGCTGCCGATTCGTTTCGAGGAAGTCTGAGTGACCGACAACAGCTACCCGCGCGATCTCCGCGGTTACGGTCGCAACCCGCCGCATCCGGAGTGGCCCGGCAATGCCCGGGTCGCGGTGCAATTCGTCGTCAATTTCGAGGAAGGCGGCGAGAACAACATCCTGCATGGCGACCCTGCCTCGGAAGCGTTCCTGTCCGACGTGCTCGGCGCGCAGCCCTGGCCGGGCCAGCGCCACGCCAATATCGAATCCATGTTCGAATACGGCTCGCGCGCCGGCTTCTGGCGGCTGTGGCGGATGTTCAATGAGCGCAAATGGCCGACCACCGTGTTCGGTGTCGCCACCGCGCTGAAGCGCAATCCGGAAATTGTGGCTGCCATGAAGGAGTCCGGCTGGGACATCGCCAGCCACAGCCTGAAATGGATCGAGCACAAGGACATGACCGAGGCGCAGGAGCGCGCCGAGATTGCGCAAGCGATCCGCGTCCACACCGAGGCGGTCGGATCGCGGCCGCTCGGCTGGTACACCGGGCGCTCCTCGATCAACACCAACCGTCTGCTGGTGGAGGAGGGCGGCTTCCTCTACCTCTGCGACTCCTATGCCGACGATCTGCCCTATTGGGTCAAGGGCGCGAACGGCAAGCAGCTCATCATTCCCTACACGCTCGATGCCAACGACATGCGCTTCATCAACCCGCAAGGCTTTGCCGAAGGCGAGCAGTTCTACACCTATCTGAAAGATGCCTTCGACGTGCTCTATGCGGAAGGGCAGACCGCGCCGAAGATGATGTCGGTGGGGCTGCACTGCCGTCTCGCCGGACGGCCCGGCCGCGCCGCCGGCCTGATGCGCTTCCTCGATTACATCGGCAAGCACGAGCACGTCTGGGTGCCGACGCGGCTGCAGATCGCGCAGCATTGGCACGCCAAGCATGCGCATCTCGCCGCTGATGCGTTCGAGATCGGGTAGGGAGCGTGATGGCGCAAATCTCGCTCGCCGACCTCAACGCCGCAAGCAAGGCCGACTTCGTCGCCGCGCTCGCCAATGTCGTCGAATATTCGCCGTGGATCGCCGAACAGATCGCGGCGCAGCGACCGTTCGCCGGCATCAATCAATTGCACGCCGCGCTGATGGCGGCGATCCAGGCAGCCGAGCCCGATGCGCAGATGGCGTTGATCCGCGCGCATCCGGATCTCGCCAACAAGACCCAGCGCGCGGCCGGCTTGACGGTGGAATCGACCGCCGAGCAGAACAGCGCCGGTCTCGATCGGCTGTCGGAGGCCGAATATGCCGCCTTCGAGCGCGTCAACAACGCCTATCGCGAAAAGTTCGGCTTCCCCTATATCGTCTGCGTGCGGCGGCACACCAAGGATTCCGTGCTGCGCGACTTCGAGACGCGGTTGCGCAATATCGCCAAGACCGAGACGCGTCGCGCGATCGAGGAGATCGGCCGCATCTCGGCGCTGCGGCTCGATCAGCTTGTCAGTGCGGATGACAAGCTGAAAGTGCACGGCCGGCTCTCGACCCATGTGCTGGATAGCCACGCCGGCAAGCCCGCACCGGGCATTCCGGTTGAACTGGTCGAGCTCGCTGCGCTCGGCGAAAGCCGCATCATCGCGCGCACCCTCACCAATGCGGACGGCCGCACCGACCAGCCGCTGATCGGCGGCCGGCCGCTGCCGATCGGCCGCTACGAGCTCCGCTTCAGGGTCGCTAACTACTACGCCGCGCGCAACGTGCCGCTTTCCGATCCGCCGTTCCTCGACGAGATCCCGCTGCGCTTTGCGATCAGCGAGCCGGAGGCGCACTACCACGTGCCGCTGCTGGTCACGCCCTGGAGCTATTCGACCTATCGCGGCAGCTGAATGCGGCGCGATCTTCACCTCGCCCCGCTTGCGGGGAGAGGGAGCAAAGTGTCGCCGTGGCCGCTGCTACCGCACCTCGTCGGAATTGCCGAACTTGTCGTGCAGCGCCGGAAAGAGCCGGTCCGGCTTGAAGGGCGGTGCCGTGAAGCGGATGCCAGTGGCGTCCGCGATGGCGTTGCCGAGCGCGGCGGCGACCGGATTGTACGGGCTCTCGCTCATCGACTTGGCGCCCAAGGGTCCGATCGTGTCGGACGTCTCGGCGAACAGCACTTCCGTGCGCGGCACGTCAGCGAAGGACGGCAGATGATAGTCGCGGAATTTCGGATTGGTGACGCGGCCCTCTGCGTCGATCACCATCTCCTCGTAGAGTGCAGCACCAAGCGCCTGCGCGACGCCGCCCTCGACTTGGCCGCGGCACTGCATGGGATTGACGACGACGCCGGCATCGGCCGCCTGCACGCTCCTGAGAATCCTGACCTCGCCGGTGCCCTTGTTCACGGCGACGCGGAAGCCCTGCACGTTGAAGCCGACCGAGCGCGGCGTTCCCTCCGAATTGCCCTGCGCCGCGAGCGGACGACCCGCCGCGCGCGCAAGCTTCGCCAGCTCGACAAAGGACATGCGCCGCACACCGCTGACGACGAACTCGCCGTCGAGCGTGCAAGTCCCTGCATCGCAGAGCCACGCGTTGGCGGCCGCTGCCTTCAGCTCGGTCGCAAGCTGCATTGCGGCGGCCTCCGTCGCCTTGCCCGCGACGAACGTGCCGGTGCTGCCATAGGCGCCGGTGTCGTGGCCGCCATGGGCGGTGTCGGACTGGCGCAGGCGGATCCTGTCGACCGTGGTTGCGAGGACAGTCGCTGCGATCTGCCGGTGCACGGTGCTGGTGCCATTGCCGAACTCGGCGGTGCCCACGGTGAGATCGAAGCCGCCGTCGTCGTTGAGCGCGATCATGGCCTCGGCGATATGGCCGGCGGGCGGCACGGTGTCGATCATGGTCAGCGCGATGCCCTCGCCGGTCAACCAGTCCGGTGACAGCTCGCCTTGTGGCCGATCCGCCTGCATCGCGCGCTCGACGAGATCGATGCACTGGTCGAGCCCGTAGGAGCCGTAGAGCACGTCATGATATTCGGATTCAGGCGGCGACAGCATGGGATCGCCGGGCCTGACGATATTGCGGCGGCGCATGTCGTAAGGGCTGATGCCAAGCTGCTTCGCCAGCTCGTCGATCGCAGCCTCCACCGCGATCGCGGTCTGCGGCAGGCCATAGCCGCGAAACGCGCCTGCTGGCACCGTATTGGTGTAGACGACGCGACCATCGACGCGCTTGTTCGGACAGTTATAGACGGCGATCGACTCGTTCACGGCGTGAAACATCACGGAGGGGCCGTGATTGCCGTAGGCGCCGGTGTTGGAGAGCACGTCGAGCTGGAGCGCAGTGAGCTTGCCCCGGGCATCGGCCCCGGCCTTGATGTGGACACGCATCGGATGCCGCGTCGAGGTCGCGATGAACTGCTCCTCACGGGTGAGCTCGAGCTTGACGGGACGTCCGGTCTTGAACGCGGCCAACGCCAGGATATCCTCGACGAACATCTCCTGTTTGCCGCCAAAACCGCCGCCAACGCGTTCGCAGAACACGCGGACCTTGTCCATCGGCAGTTGGAAGATGTTCGAGAGCGCTCGCCGGGTCAGGAACGGCACCTGCGTCGAGGTGCGGACGTTGAGAACACTGGCATCGTCGAGCCAGGCAAGGCCGCCATGGGTCTCCAGCGCCGCATGCTGCACACGATGGCTGTGGAAGGTGGCCTCGTATGTGACGGCGGATGTGGCGAGCGCGGAGGCGACATCGCCGAACTCGCCGTGAATCTCCGCGACCAGATTGCGCTGCGCGTCGGCAACGCGGTTGGCGGTGGTCCGATCAGGATGAACCAGCGGTGCGCCCGGCAGCATCGCCTGCTCCGGATCGATCAGCGCGGGCAAGATCTCGTATGTGACTTTCAGCCGGCGGCAGGCCTCCTCGGCCGCGCCTTCGCTCTCGGCCACCACGGCCGCGACCTTTTGGCCGACGAAGCGGACGACCTCGTCGAGGATGCGGGTATCCTCGGGATCCATCCAATCCTTCTCGTGCCGCGCGGTCGATGTCAGCACCATTGGCGCATCCTCATGCGTCAGCACCGCATGCACGCCGGGAACCGCCAGCGCCGCCGATTTGTCGATCGCAATGATCCTGGCATGCGCATGCGGCGAGCGCAGCAGCTTGATGTGCAGCAGGCCGTCAATCTGGGTGTCGAATGTGTAACGCGCCTTGCCGCGCACGACGTCCGGCCCCGCGGGCGCCGGCAGGCTGCGGCCGAACGCGCCGCCAGCCTCGACGCGCTCCTCGACATTGCTCTTGCCGTGGATGGCGTCCTCGATCGCGCGATAGCCGGTGCAGCGGCAGATGTTGCCCTTCAGCGCAGCACCGAGATCGGTGCGCTGGGCCTGGTTCAGCGAGGCGCAGGTGAGGATCATGCCGGCGGTGCAGAAGCCGCACTGGAATCCTTGCGCGTCGAGGAAGGCTTGCTGCATCGGATGCGCACCGTCCTCGCCGCCGAGCCCTTCGATCGTGGTGAGGCTGCGTCCCTCGGCACGAAACGCCGGGATCAGGCAGCTGTGCACGGGTTCGCCGTCGAGCAATACGGTACAGGCGCCGCAATCGCCGGCATCGCAACCTTTTTTCACCCCAAAATGACCGAGCTCGCGCAGGAACGTGCGCAGGCACTGGCCGGCGCGCGGCGCTCGCGAAAACGTCGTGCCATTGACCTCAAAACTCATGGCGATATTGCACCCAGCAGCTCGGAGCGGATCTCCTCGGCGAGCCGCAACGTCATGTGCTTGCGCCAGAGCGGCTTGCCATGAATGTCGGTGTGATAGAGATCGTCGGTGATCTCCTCCGCAATGGCGGCGTGCAGCGCGCTTGCGTCGGTCGGATCGGGCAACGACAGCTGGATCGGGCGCACGGTCGATGCGGTCACCGTCAGCTTCAGCGCTCCATCGCCATCGAGGCTTCCGATCAGAAGCGCCGCCGAGCGGCCAACCGGTGCGAGAGAAATCTGCCGAAATGCCGAGCGGCGCCTGAGCGCGGCAAGCGGAATGTCTATCTGTCGCAGCAGGTCGCCTTGCGACAGGCGGTTGCGTTGATTGCCGGTGACGAAATCGGCGGCGGGAATCCTTTGCTCGCCGCCGCCGGCCTTCCAGATGGTGCAGACGCCGTCGAGCGCCGATGTGAGCGAGATCATCGGTCCCGCCGGCAGCGACATGCAGAGATTGCCGCCCACCGTCGCCGTCTTCCAAATCTTGAAGGAGGCGAGGAAGGCGCGGCAGCTCTGGCTGATCAGCGGTGCTGCCAGCCAGTCAGGCGGGCAAGTAAACGCATCGAGTTGCGCGATGGTGCAGGTGGCGGCGATGCTGAGGTGGCTGTCGGTGATCGTCAGCGCAGGCCATTTCAGATCGGTGAGATCGATCAGCCGTGTGAGATGGATCTGCGGCTCCGAGAACAGCCACGTACCGCCCGCGAGCCAAGCATCGCCTGGCGTCCAAACGGGCAATTCGGAGCGCGTTTGCGGATGAGCGACCGCTGTGATGGTATTCAAGTCCATGGCTGCGAGAATGCCTGCACCGGGGGATTTGACTTCAGCGAAAGTCTTGCAAGACCAGCGCCAAGTAGCAACAACAAGTCACAGCGATAACGCTCTCGGGATGGCCTCCGCCTTGCAGGCTATTCATTAACGAGGGTGAGGAGAAACTGAGTCATGAGTGACGCAAAGCCGATCTGGATCAGGGATCCCTTGGCCATTCTCGCCGACGGTGCGGCGCGCGGGATCGTGGTGAAGGAGGGCCGGATCATCGAGCTCGTACCGTCCGGCGGCACGCCGGCGACTGCCGATGCTGCGGAGTTCGATGCGCGTGAGCACGTTGTGCTGCCCGGCCTTATCAACACCCATCATCACTTCTATCAGACGCTGACGCGAGCTCTGCCGGCGGCGATGGACCGCGAGCTGTTTCCCTGGCTCCAGGCGCTCTATCCGGTGTGGGCGAGGATGACGCCCGAGGCGCTGCAGCTCGGCGTCACCGTGGCGATGTCCGAGCTCTTGCTGTCGGGCTGCACCACGACGACCGACCATCACTATGTCTTCCCGGCGGGGCTGGAAGAATCCGTCGATATCGAGGTCGCTGTCGCAAAGCGGCTCGGCGTGCGCGTGCTGCTGACGCGCGGCTCGATGAACCTGTCGCAGCGCGATGGCGGCCTGCCGCCCGACAGCGTCGTGCAGGACGAGGACACCATCCTCGCCGATAGCGCGCGCGTGGTCGGGAAATATCACCAGCGCGGTGCGGATGCGATGGTGCAGATTGCGCTCGCGCCGTGCTCGCCGTTCTCGGTGACGACGTCGCTGATGCGCGCCACCGCCGATCTCGCGGGCAAGCTCGACGTGCGCCTGCACACCCATCTCGCCGAGACCGAGGACGAGAACAAATTCTGCCAGCAGATGTATGGCTGTAGGCCGCTCGATTATCTCGATCAGTGCGGCTGGCTGAACGCGCGGACCTGGCTTGCTCACGGCATCTTTTTCAATGCCGACGAGATGAAGCGCCTCGGCAAGGCGAAGACGACGATCAGCCATTGTGCGTGTAGCAATCAACTGCTGGCTTCCGGCTGCTGCCCGGTATGTGACATGGAAGAGGCCGGCGTCGGCATCGGCATCGGCGTCGACGGTTCGGCCTCCAATGACGGGTCGAATTTGATGCAGGAGGTGCGGGCGGCGTTCCTGCTCCAGCGGGCTCGCTATGGCGTGACCAAGGTCAGCCACAAGGACGCGCTGCGCTGGGCTACTAAAGGCTCGGCGGCCTGCGTCGGCCGTCCGGAACTCGGTGAGATCGCGCTCGGCAAGGCCGCCGACCTTGCGCTGTTCAAGCTCGACGAGTTGCGCTTCTCCGGCCATGGCGATCCCCTGGCCGCGCTGGTGCTGTGTGGGGCGCATCGGGCTGACAGGGTGATGGTGGCGGGGAACTGGGCCGTGGTTGATGGCTCGATCCCGGGACTGGACGTTCCGGACCTGCTCAACCGGCACACCGCCGCGGCGCGGGCGATGCAGGCAGGATAGGAAATAGATGGAGGGGGCGACCACAAGTGCCGGGTGCTTCTGGCCACCCCCTCCGAACCTCCTCCGGGAGGAGCAGGTGATTTAGGCAATGCAAGAAGCGTGCTACTTGCCCGGCAGCTTGTCGTCGATGCCCTTCACGTAGAAATTCATGCCGAGGATCTGGCCGTCGGCGAGATTGGCGCCGCCCTTGCACTCGATCTCCTTGCCGTCCTGCCCAATGACCGGGCACTTGAACGGGTGCAGCTTGCCGGCGGTGATGGCCGCCTGGGCATCCTCGGCGATCTTCTTCACGTCGTCGGGCATGTTGGTATAGGGCGCCATCGCGAACATGTGGCTGTCGAGGCCGCCCCAGGTGTCCTCGGATTTCCAGGTTCCGTCGAGCTCGGCCTTGACCCGGGCGATGTAGTAGGGCGCCCAGGTGTCGAGGATCGAGGTCAGCTGGGTCTTCGGACCGAACTTGATCATCTCGGAGTCCTGGCCGAAGGCGAGCTTGCCGCGTTCGCTGGCAATCTGCATCGCGGCCGGCGAATCCGTATGCTGCATGATCACGTCGGCGCCCTGGTCGATCAGCGCCTTGGCGGCGTCGGCCTCCTTGCCCGGATCGAACCAGGTGTTGGCCCAGATGATCTTGACCTTGATGTTCGGGTTGATGCTCTGCGCCGCGATCATGGTCGCGTTGATGCCGGAGACGACCTCGGGAATCGGGAACGAGCCGATATAGCCGAGCACGCCTGACTTCGACATCTTGGCCGCGATCAGGCCTTGAATGTAGCGGCCCTGGTACCATTTCGACGAGTAGGTCGACATGTTTTTGTCGCGCTTGTAGCCGGTGGCGTGCTCGAAGTGCACGTTCGGATATTTCTTCGCGACCTTCAGCGTCGGATCCATGTAGCCGAACGACGTCGTGAAGATCAGCTTGTTGCCGGCGCGGACGAGCTGCTCGATGGCGCGCTCGGCGTCGGGACCTTCAGGGACGTTCTCGAGATAGGTGGTCTCGATCTTGTCGCCAAACTCCTTCACCAGCGCCTGGCGGGCGAGCTCATGCTGATAGGTCCAGCCGAGATCGCCGATCGGACCGAGGTAAATGAAGCCGACCTTGAGCTTGTCGGCGGCGGAGGCTGCACTGACGCTCCCGGCGAGCAGAATGCCGGCAGCCAGCGCAAGAAGTGATTTCCTCATCATCAATCTCCAAACATCAGGGGAAAGCCACGATCCGCAACATGCGCGCCCCATCGCGCACGCCGCGGAAATGAAAACGCTAGCGATCAGGCACGAACACGGTGCCGAGCGCGGCCGGCGCGGTCGAACCGCCGGTGCGCGCGCGGGAGAGCAGGACCAGCACGATGACAGTGGCAAGATAAGGCAGCGCCGACATGAATTGCGAGGGAACGCCGACGCCCCAGCCTTGAGCATGTAGCTGAAGGATCGTCACTGCGCCAAACAGATACGCGCCGACCACGAGCCGGCCCGGCCGCCACGACGCGAACACGACCAGCGCCAGCGCGATCCAGCCGCGGCCCGCGGTCATGCCGGGAATGAAGAACGGCGTGTAGGCGAGCGGCAGATAGGCGCCTGCAAGCCCGGCGCAGGCGCCGCCGAACATCACGGCGAGAGTGCGGATGCGTAGCACGGGATAGCCGAGCGCGTGCGCGGAGACGTGGTTGTCGCCGCAGGCGCGCAGGATCAAACCCGCGCGCGTGCGGTACAGGAACCACCATACGGCGATGATGAGCGCGATGGAGAAGTAGACGAAGGCGTCCTCGCCGAACAGCACGCGGCCCACCAATGGAATGTCGGTGAGGCCGGGAATCGACAGATGCGCGGCCGGCGTCAGTCGTTCGCCGACGAAGCCTGCGCCGATCAGGCCGGAGAGACCGATGCCGAGAATGGTCAACGCCAGCCCAGTCGCGACCTGATTGACAGCAAGGCCGAGCGCCATCAGCGCGAAGATCAGCGACATCAGCGTCCCAGCGACAATGCCGAACAGTGCGCCGATGAAGATCGACCCGGTCAGCCATGCGCCGCCAAAGCCGCAAGCCGCGCCAACGATCATCATGCCTTCGACGCCGAGGTTGAGTACGCCGGAGCGCTCGGTGACGAGCTCGCCGGTCGCCGCGATCAGCAGCGGTGTCGAGGCGGCGAGCACCGACAGGATGATGGCTTCAACCAGCTCCACGGGCCACCTGACGGTTCGGGAAGACCAGCTTGAAGCGATACAGAATGAGGGAATCGCAGGCGAGCACGTAGAAGAGCAAAATGCCCTGGAAGACCTTGGTGACATCCAACGGGATCTTCATTGCGATCTGCGCCTGCTCGCCGCCGATGAAGGTCAGCGCCAGAAAAAGGCCTGCAATTAATATTCCAAGCGGATTCAGGCGGCCGAGGAAGGCGACGATGATCGCGGTGAAACCATAGCCGGGCGAGATGCCGGGCTGGAGGTGCCCGACGGGGCCTGCGACCTCGATGATGCCGGCAAGGCCCGCGAGCGCGCCTGACACCGCGAAGGTCAGGATGACCAGCTGGTTGGCGTTGAAACCGCCGAACCGCGCCGCTCGGGGAGCTGCACCCACGACGCGGATCTCGAAGCCCTTGATAGTGCGCCCGAGCAGGATTGCAGCCGCCGCAACGACCAGCAACGCGATGATCGAGCCGAGATGCAGCCGGCCGCCCTCGATCAGCAGTGGCACCGTCGCCACGGGATCGAACTCCGCCGTGGTCGGGAAGTTGAAGCCGTTCGGATCGCGCCAGGGTCCGCGGACGAGATAGTCCAGCAGCAGGTCGGCGACGTAGACCAGCATCAGGCTGGTCAGGATCTCGCTGGCGCCGAACTTCACCTTGCAGATCGCCGGAATCAGCGCATAGACCGCGCCCGCGGCGGCAGCAACCAGGAGCATCGCTGGCAGCACCCAGGCGCCGGCGTCGGTGCCTTGCGTCTTCACCGCGATCCAGCTTCCGGCGACCGCGCCGATCAGGAATTGCCCCTCGGCGCCGATGTTCCAGGCGTTGGCGAGATAGCAGAGCGACAGCCCGATCGCGATCATCACCAGCGGCGTCGCCTTCACCGCGATCTCCTGCAGCGAATAGCCGTCGGTCAGGGGCGCAATGAAATAGGCGTGCAGCGCAAGCAGCGGATTTTTGCCGAGGATCGCGAACAGGATGGTCATGGTCACGATTGTCAGGCCGATGGCGATCAGCGGCGAGACCAGCGCGATCGTGTTGGAGCGCTCAGCGCGCTTCTCAAGCACCAACTGCATGTGCGGCCTCCTTTGGCTCGAGGCTGCTGCCGCCCATGAGAAGACCGAGCCTTTCGCGCGTGGCATCGCGCGTCGCGAGCGGTTCCGAGAGCCGGCCGTGGAACATCACGGCGATGCGGTCGGCGATTTCCGTGAGTTCGTCGAGATCCTGGCTCGTGACGAGCACGGCAGCGCCTGCGGTCGCAAGATCAAGCAACGCCTGGCGAATGACGGCGGCGGCACCGGCGTCGACGCCCCAGGTCGGCTGGCTCACCACCAGCACGGCCGGATTGCGCAGAATTTCGCGGCCGACGATGAATTTCTGCAAGTTGCCCCCGGAAAGGCTCGCAGCTTCCGGATCACGCTTGGCCTTGCGGACATCGAAGGTCTCGGTCGCCTTGTCTACGGTCTTCAGCGTGGCCGCCGTGTCGATGAAGCCGTGATTGACCATGCCGCTGGCGGCGTGTCCGGTGAGCAGCGCGTTCTCCGACAGCTTCATGCGCGGCGCGGTGCCGTGGCCCAGCCGCTCTTCGGGGACGAAGGCAGCGCCGAGCTTGCGGCGCCTGGTGATCGAAAGGTGGCCGGCGGCGATGCCTTCGATCACGACCGTACCGGGATCCTTCGACAGCCGCTCACCGGACAAGGCCGCGAACAACTCATCCTGGCCATTGCCGGCGACGCCGGCGATACCGAGGATCTCGCCGCCTTTCAGTTCGAACGAGATATGCTCGAGCCGCACGCCGTGCGCCTCGTCGGGTGCGAGCGAGAGATCGTTGACGACCAGCCGCGGTATCGTGGTCTGGCGGCCGGGAGCCGACTTCACCTCCTTGATCTCGCCGCCAACCATCATGCGTGCAAGCGAGGCTGCGGTCTCGAGCCGGGGATTGCAGGTCTGGATCTTCTTGCCGCCCCGCAGGATCGTCGCCGTGTCGCAGAGCCGCTTCACCTCCTCCAGCTTGTGGCTGATGTAGAGGATGGCGCGGCCTTCGGCCTTGAGGCGTTCCAGCACGACGAAGAGCTGGTCGGCCTCCTGCGGCGTCAGCACCGCAGTCGGCTCGTCCAGGATCAGGAATTTCGGGTCCTGCATCAGCGCCCGGACGATCTCGATGCGCTGGCGTTCGCCGACCGAAAGCTGCCAGACCTCGCGTCTGGGATCGAGCGGCAGGCCGTAGGTCTTCGACACCTGCTCCAGCCGCGCCGACATGTCCTTGAAGGATTCCTTGCCGTCGAGACCGAGCGCGACATTCTCGGCGACGGTGAGATTGTCGAACAGCGAGAAGTGCTGGAACACCATGCCGATGCCGCGACTGCGTGCCTCCGAAGGACCGGACAGCACGATCGGCGCGCCCTGCCAGCGGATCTCGCCGGCGCTCGGCTGGATCAGGCCGTAGATCGCCTTCACCAGCGTCGACTTGCCAGCGCCATTCTCGCCGAGCAGCGCGTGGATCTCCTTTGGCCAGACGTCGATGTCGATGCAATCGTTGGCGAGGAAATCCCCATAGCGCTTGGTGAGGCCGACCGTTTGAAGCAACGGGGCCTCGCCGGAATGCAGGCCGTTAGGCGTCGGATCTAACATTCGCTGATACGCTGGTATGGGATGATTTGCCTCAATAGTGGGCTAGTTTGAACCGCCGCGTAAGGTGTGAAAAAGCGTCATCCCTTGCTCAACGCTTCGGCAGGGGGAGGCCTCGCGAGTCGCGGCCGTCTCGCAGGCGGGATCTCCCCAATCCGTGCCTCACAGCGCCGTCGCGGGCTGCGCCGTCCATGCACGGGTTGTTGTAAATTTGTAACGGTTCAAACCAAATCGGAACTGACTATGCAGGCTTGACGTGAAGTTGAGCAAAGCCGCGGCAGCGCTCGTATGCAATGGACTACGGCAACAGCGGTCGTCCTTGACGGTTGCGATCGGGTCGATCTCTCAACACAAAAAGTAAGCAGAATCAAACAGGATAGTTCGGCAATGGCGTTCCCGGCATCGTTGGGCGTCGAGACAGCTGTCGCGCAAAACCTCGCAAAATTCGGCTGTGCCGTGCCGATTGCTGCTGAAATAAGCGGCATGCCTTGAAAAAAGTTGAGGCTTCTCACCTCGGGACTTCGGCGCAAGTGTCGCACCCAAGGGACGTTCATTTTTACGTGTCCAAACTTGGGGGTATTCAGGATGTCGTTTCGTTTCAAGGCAATTGCAGCCGCGGCGCTGTCACTTGCTACGCTCGCCACGGGTGGACTGGCGCAGGCTGCGGATCTGCCGGTCAAGGCAGCAAAGAAGGCACCTGACCTCCCATTCTTCCTGGTGATCGATGACCGCGTGTCGTTCTCCTGGATGCCGAAGGGCACCGACCCCGGCATCTGGAGCGTCCGTCCCGATGGCAGCATCAACGGCAAGACGGCCAAGCAGGTTTACTCGTTCACCCACTTCGACCTCTGGGCCTACGGCACCAACTTCTTCACGATCTCGATGTTCAAGTCGGGTCAGAACGATCCGACCAATCCGTGCACGAACGCCGGCGTCGTGTTCAACCCGGGCACGGGCGTTGCAACGGCTGCGAATTGCTCCGGCGCGACGGAAATCTACGGGCTGTTCCGTTCGACATTCGGCTGGAATGAGTTGTTCAACACCAAGGCGTTCACTGCCGGCCCGCTGCACAACATCTCGTTCGAAGTCGGTATGGACGCCAACACGGAAAACAACTATCTCGCGCCGGCCAAGCGCGACTTGGTTGCCGGTCTCCAGTTTGCCTTCGACCTTCCCTACAAAGGCTACATCAACGTTGCGCCGTTGATGTACTGGGAGTTCCTGAATCACAACGCTTTCACGCAATGCGGTGGCGGATTTGCCGGTGCCGTGCCGGGCTTCAGCTGCAACTCGGACGGCAATGTCAGCTACAGGCCGACCTGGGCCGTCGAAATCAACTACTACATGGACCTCGGCTTCCTGCCCCCGAACATGCAGTTCTGGTCGATCAGCGGCCGCGCCGGCTGGTACGGTCCGAAGGGTGACTCGAACGGCCTGCCCGCACTCTCCGGTATCGGCCGGTTGTCCACCGCCTCCAAGACCGAGCTCAACAGCGAGCCGATCCGCCTGACCTTCGACGCTTCGAAGGCGGTGTGGGGTGACAAGTACTCGCACTTCGTCGATCTCTGGGTTGCCTACCGCTATTGGCAGAACAAGTTCGGTCTCGACCACAATGCCATGCCCGGCGTCTGCACCATCGCCGCAACCGGCCAGAGCACCAACAGCTGCACGGAGTCCACGGTCTACGGTGGTGTCACTGTGAAGTTCTGATCGCCTGAGATTTTAGGGTTAGGATGGCGTCGCGCAGGACTGCGCGGCGCCGTTCTGCTTTTAGGATGTGGAGGTCCAGCCTTCGATGGCGCTTGTTGGACATCTACTTCGTCCATGCGCCATCGTGCAGCGCTGCGGCATCATCTTCCAGCAACGGCCCCACCACTTCGGTCGGCCGCTGGCCGCTTGCAAAGACGTTGCGGCAGGGAAGATCGAGTGTCGGGTTCTCCGGGTGGTTGCCTGTGACACCGCGCAGGCGATGCTCGCTGAGGCCGTAGACGACGCGGCCGATGCCGGCCCAGTAGATCGCGCCTGAACACATCGCGCAGGGCTCGGCGGAGGAATAGAGCGTCGACCGCGCCAGTATTTCGCGGCTCAGCGTGCGGCAGGCTTGCGCCGCCGCCAGGCGCTCGGCGTGCGCGGTGCCGTCGCGATCGGGCATGTAGCCGTTCTCGGTCTCGATCAGCACGCGGCCGTCGGCATCGACGACGATGCAGCCGAAGGGGTGGTTGCCGTGGGTGAGGGAGCGGCGGGCGACCGCGAAGGCCAAACGCAGGAAGTGCTCGTCGCGCTCAGTTGCGCTGCTCATGGCAACTCCCGATTAGTGCCCCGCCATGTGCCGGCCGATCTCGGTGAGGTCGGCCGCGCTGGTCCGTGCTTCATACACGAATTCGCCGTGGAACATCACCACCAGCCGATCGGAGAGTTCGAGCAGTTCGTCGAGGTCCTCACTGACCAGCAGCACTGCGGCGCCGCGGTTGCGCGCCGCCATGATCTCGGCGTGGATTTGCGCCACCGCCGCGAAGTCGAGGCCGAAGCAGGGGTTCGCCGCGATCAGCACTTCGACGTCGCCCGCGAGCTCGCGAGCAAGCACGGCGCGCTGGACGTTGCCGCCTGACAGCGCCGAGATCGGTGTTTCCGGGCTGCGGGTCTTGATCTTGTATTGCCCGATCTTCCTGTTCGCGTCGTCGCGGAAGGCGCTGCGGTTGAGCCACCAGCCGCCACTGGCAAAGGGAGCGCGGTCAAACTCGCGGAAGGCGATGTTGTCGGCGACGCTCATGCCGCCGACGCAGGCGTTCTTAAGCGGCTCCTCAGGCAGAAGCGACATCTTGTGCCGCCGCATCTCCTCACGGCTGGCGTGATAGGCATCGCCGGCGACGCGGATCTCGCCGCTCTCCGCCTCGCGCTGGCCAGCCA
Organism: Bradyrhizobium campsiandrae; assembly: GCF_014529705.1. Taxonomy (GTDB): domain Bacteria; phylum Pseudomonadota; class Alphaproteobacteria; order Rhizobiales; family Xanthobacteraceae; genus Bradyrhizobium; species Bradyrhizobium campsiandrae. The sequence continues at coordinate 184,897 of NZ_JAANIH010000003.1, read as the reverse complement.
GGACCTCGACCAGCTGGCGCTGGCCGTTGCCGGAGACGCCGGCAATGCCGACGATCTCGCCGGCACGTACGGTGAGGGAGACGTCATGCACCGCCATGGCGCCGGCATCGTCGAGCGCGCGGAGCTTTTCCAGCTCCAGGCGCGCCTTACCGGCTTCTCCGGTGCGTGGCGGTTGCACCGTCAGTTCCTCGGCGCCGATCATGGTGCGCGCCATCGCATCCGGCGTGAGCTCGGAAACCTTGCCGGCACCGGCGAGCTTGCCACGGCGGAGGATGGTGACCTCGTCGGCGAAGGCCATGACTTCGCGGAACTTGTGCGTGATCATCAGGATGGTCAGCTCGCCCTTGACGACCATGTCACGGAGCATGCCCAGCACCTCGTCGGCTTCGGCCGGCGTCAGCACCGAGGTCGGTTCATCCAGGATCAGAAAGCGGCGCTTGAGATAAAGCTGCTTGAGGATCTCGCATTTCTGGCGCTCGCCAGCCGAGATGTCGGAGACCTTGGCGGAGAGCGGCACCTTGAAGGGCATGCGGGCAAGAAACGCCTCGAGCTCCTTCATCTCCTTCGGCCAGTTCACAACGGCCGGTACATCGTCGCGCGCCAGCACGAGGTTTTCGGCGACCGTCATGGCCGGCACCAGCGTGAAGTGCTGGTAGACCATGCCGAGGCCGAGCGCATGCGCATCTTTCGGGTTGGCGATCGCCTGCTCGCGGCCGCCGATGAGGATGTCGCCTTCGGTAGCGTGATAGTAGCCCATGATGCATTTGACGAGGGTGGATTTTCCGGCGCCGTTCTCGCCCAGAAGTGCATGGAACGAGCCCGGTCGTACCTTCAGCTCGACATTGTTAAGCGCCAGGAAGTCGCCGAAGCGCATGGTCATGGCTATGGCATCGACGCCGAAAGCGCCGACAAGCGGAGGCGGCTCGCCGATGATCACGAAATCGCTCCGATGAAGGCGTCCGAGGTCGAGACCGCGCCGAATACGCCGCCCTGCATCTTGATCATCTTCAGTGCGTGGTCGTGATTACTCTTGTCGGTCGCGCCACAGCAATCGTGCAGCAGCACGCATTCGAAGCCGCGATCATTGGCTTCGCGCATGGTGGTGTGGACGCAGACGTCGGTGGTGATGCCGGTCAATACGATGTTCTCGATACCGCGCAGGCGCAGGATCAGCTCGAGGTCGGTGGCGCAGAACGAGCCCTTGCCGGGCTTGTCGATGATCGGCTCGCCCGGCAGGGGGCTAAGCTCCTCGATGATGTCCCAGCCAGGTTCGCCGCGCACCAGGATGCGGCCGCACGGGCCGGGATCGCCGATGCCGGCCCCGATCTGACGCGAGCGCCAGCGTTTGTTGGCGGGAAGGTCCGAGAGGTCGGGGCGATGACCCTCGCGGGTATGGATGATGTGGAAGCCCTGCTTGCGCATGGCGGCAAGCAGCCTCTTGATCGGCTCGATCGGCGCCCGCGTCAGGGACAGGTCGTAGCCCATCTTGTCGACATAGCCACCGACGCCGCAGAAATCGGTCTGCATGTCGATGATGATGAGCGCGGTGTTTTCAGGGCGGAGATCGCCGTTGTAAGGCCAGGCGTAAGGCTCGGATTTGATGTAGCGCTCGGGCATGATTTCGCTCTCTAGCGGGTGATCGACAATTCGGCCGGGGCTCCGGTCAGTGTGCGTTTCGGCGAGCAGGTGATGATCATGATCGCCAGCGTCAGGATGTAGGGTGCTGCGTTGAAGAGGTGATAGCCGGACGTGACGCCGACCGATTGCAGTGCCGGCCCGAGCGCCGCAGCGCCACCGAAGGCGAGTGAGGCCCACAGGCATAGCAAGGGATCCCAGCGGGCAAAGATCACGAGCGCAACTGCCGTGATGCCTTGGCCCGACGAGAGACCCTCGTTCCAGCTTCCGGGATAGAACAGTGACAGGAAGGAGCCGCCGATGCCGGCCAGGAAACCGCCGACCATTGTGGCGCGCAGGCGGATCAGCAGCACGGAGTGACCCATGGCGCGCGCCGCATCCGAGCTCTCGCCGGCGGTGCGGATGAGGAGGCCCCAACGCGTGGTGCGGAAGGCCCAGTAGAGGATCGGCGCGAGTGCAACGCCGATCAGGAACAGGACGTTGACACGCAGCGCGGCGCGCAGCTGCGGGATGTCGCTCCACCAGCCGAAATCGATCGCGGGCAGGCGTGGCGCGGTCGGCTCGATCAGCGGCTTGCCGAGATAGAAAGCCAGGCCGGTGCCGAACAGCATCAAGGCGATGCCGACCGCGACGTCGTTGACGCGCGGCAGCGAGCAGATGCCGGCATGGAGTGCGCCCAGCAATGCACCGGTGATGCCGGCAGCGAGCACACCGAGCCAGGGCGATCCGGTGAGGTAGGAGATGCCGTACGCGCTCATCGCGCCCATTACCAGCGTGCCCTCGAGGCCGAGATTGATGCGGCCCGAACGCTCGGTGATACATTCGCCCAGACTCACGAACAGGAAAGGCGTGGAGACGCGGATGGCACCGCCGAGCACGGCGAGCGGGACGGTCCAAAGTCCGATCGATCCGTCTGCCATCAGGACTTGCCTTTCAGGAACCCGATGCGGCCGTAGAGCGCATCGCTGGCTAGCACGAAGACGAAGATGATGCCTTGGAGCACCAGCACCGATGCATCAGGCAATCCGAGCCGACGCTGCAACAGGCCGCCGCTGGCGCTGATGCCGCCGAGCAGGACAGCGACGGGGACAATGGCCAGCGGATTTTGTCGCGCCAGGAAGGCGACGAGGATGCCGGTGAAGCCGTAACCGGCAGCGAGATTGGCATTGGTGCGGCCTTGCACGGCGGCGACCTCGACCATGCCGGCAAGGCCCGCGGCACCGCCGGCGAGGAAGCAAACGGTCAGGATCAGCTTGCTGACGCCGAGGCCGACGATCTTGGCGGCACGGATGTTGCCGCCGGCAACGCGCGCGGCGAAACCGAACACGGTGTGATAGATCAGGATGTAGGCGGCGACCGCGGCGATCAGCCCGAAGACCAGACCCCAATGCACGTCGGTGCCGGGAATCGTGCCGATCATGTTGGCGGCGCCGATCTCGCGGGTCGACGGCTTGTTGAGGCTGGCGGGATCGCGCATCATGCCTTCGACGAGATGATTGAGGATTGCGAGTGCGATGTAGACGAGTAGCAAGCTCGAAATCGTCTCGTTGACGCCGCGATATTGCCGCAACGCGCCAGCGAGCATGATCCATAAGCCGCCGCCGATCACGCCGGCGACCACCATGGCGATCTGCACGACCGGCGGCGGCATGCCCTGAAGTGCGAGCGCCGCGCCCGTCGCCGACAGCGCGCCGATCAGCAGCGCGCCTTCGCCGCCGATGATGACCATGCCGAGCTGCGCCGGGAGCGCGGTGCAGAGAGCAGTGAGGATGAGGGGCGCTGCGCGCGTCAGCGTGTTCTGCCAGGAGAACCAGGTGCCGAAGGCGCCGTAGTACATGTAGAAATACAGGTCGAGCGGATTCTTGCCGAACAGCATGACGAAGATGCCGAACACCGCGAGCGCGGCGGCCAGCGCCGCGCCCGGGATCAGGACATATTCGATCGTGCCGCCGTGGCGCTGAAGAAAGCCAGGGTCGGCGGCCGGGGCCACCGTCCCGACCGCCTCGGCGGAATCCGCTGCTTCCGATGTCACGAAGTCGCCCCGATCACGCCTTCGACGAGATAGTCCATCTTCTCGAGCTCAGGATCCTTCTGGCCACGATCGGTGCCGGCCGCGATCACCGTCTTGCCCTTGTTGTCGACCAAGCCGCCCTTGAAGATGGCAAACCCGTCGGCGGACAGGAATTTGGCCTTGGCCTCGTCGGCGGCCTTGCGCGCCTCGGCCGAGACGGCTTCGCCATAGGCCGAGACCTTGACGATCTCTTCCTTCAAGCCGCCGCGGTAGAAATTCGGGATGCCTTCGCCGGCGGCGATCATCTTGACGAACTTCGGATAGAGCGCTTCCCAGTTCCACTCCGCGCCGGTGAGATAGGCCTTGGGCGCCAGCGCCGACTGGTTGGTGTGATAGCCGCAGACGAAGGCGCCGCGCCGCGCGGCGTTCTCGACCATGGTCTTGGGGCCATCGACGTGACAGGTCAGCACGTCCACACCCTGGTCGATCAGGCTGTTGGTGGCTTCGGCCTCCTTGACCGGCATCGACCAGTCGCCGGTGAATATCACCTGCGTTGTGGCCTTCGGATTGACGGACTTGGCGCCCAGCGCAAAGGCGTTGATGTTGCGCAGCACCTGGGGAATCGGCTTGGCGGCGACAAAGCCGAGCTTGCTGCTCTTCGACGTCAGGCCGGCGACGATGCCCGAGATGTATTGAGCTTCGTCGATATAACCGAAATAGCTGCCGGCGTTCTTCGGGTCCTTGTCGGTCCAGAGGCCGCCGCAGTGCTCGAAGCGCAGCTTCGGGTACTTGGTGGCCATCTTGATCATGTGCGGATTGTAGTAGCCGAACGAGGTCGGGAAGAGCAGGGTCGCGCCGTCGAGGTTGATCATGGACTCGATCGTCTTCTCGACCGCGTCAGTCTCCGGCACCTTCTCTTCCTCGACCACTTTGAGGCCGGGAATCTTCTTCAGCGCCGCGGCGCCCTGCGCGTGAGCCTGGTTATAACCGTAGTCGTCGCGTGAGCCGACATAGATGAAGCCGATGGTCGTCTCGGCCGCGAAGCCCGGGCGGGCGCCGGCCGCCGCGCCGAGGGTCAGGGCAGCGCCGCCCTGCAACAAATGACGTCGTGAAATCCTGCCAAAATCCATTGCTTGCTCCCCTGGGCGGAATCGACCGCCTTAATCTCGCGGCTGCGCCGGTCTGGCGGAGCCGGGATGGGATGTCGCAAGCTTTGTGCCATAGGCTATAAAGCGATCATTTTCTCATATCTTATTGATATATATAGTATTTATACGACGATGAGAATTTAGTCACGACGCATTCTGATCAATTTATAATCATTACTTATCGATTGTATGCAATTGAGTTGGGCAGTCGAGTTCCGATGGGGTCCATGATAACGCTGGCGTTCTGCGCTCCGGCTGCAGTCCCGTTAACCCGCGCGTCCGGCTTGGACTGCGACGGCTGGCTGATTCGCTGGCACCGAACTTGTATCAATTGTCGTTGCGGCCGCTGTGCGGTTCTGCAGATGGAAAGCTCGACCGACATGGCTGCAGACAAGGCCTTTCAACCCGCATCGCTCGGTGAACAGATCGTGCGTCGCATCGATGAGCTTGCGGCGATCTCGGAAGAAGCCGGCAAGCTCACCCGCATCTATCTCACCAGGGAGTTGAAGGCGGCCGCGGACCTCATCCTCGGCTGGATGCGCGAGGCCGGCATGAACGCGCATCTCGATGCCGTCGGCAATGTCTGCGGCCGCTACGAAGGCGAGCGGCCGGGCGCGCCTTGCCTGATGCTTGGCTCCCATTACGACACGGTGCGCGACGCCGGCAAATGGGATGGACCGCTCGGCGTGATCACGGCGATTGCCTGCGTTGCCGATCTCCACCGCCGCGGCAAGCGGCTGCCATTTGCGATCGAGATTGTCGGCTTTGCCGATGAGGAGGGCGTGCGCTTTGCCTCGACCCTGCTCGGCAGCCGTGCGGTGGCCGGCACGTTCGACGAGAGTGTCTTCAACGCGCGCGACCGCGATGGCGTCTCGATGCGCGATGCGCTCGTCACGTTTGGCCTCGATCCCGAGCATATCGGCGCGGCGGCGCGGGCACGGCGCGAGCTGCTGGCCTATCTCGAATTGCACATCGAGCAGGGACCGGTGCTGGAAGCCCAGAACCTGCCTGTCGGCGTCGTCACAGCGATTGCGGGCGCGACGCGGTTGGCGGCGCGGCTGACCGGCATGGCCGGCCACGCCGGCACCGTGCCGATGGCGCTGCGCCGCGATGCGCTCGCGGGGGCGGCCGAATGCATCGGCGCGATCGAACAATTCTGCCGCACCGACGAGAGCGGTCTGGTCGGGACCGTCGGCTACATCCAGGCAAGACCCGGCGCGACCAATGTCATTCCGGGCGAGGTCTCGTTCACTATCGACATGCGCGCGCCGACCGACATGCATCGCAAGCGCTCGGTGGCCGACGTCGTCAGGCAGATCGAGGCGATCGCAAAGCGGCGGCACCTGGCGCTTCAGCTCGACGTCACCCATGAAAACCGCACCGCGCCTTGCGCGGCCTGGTTGCGGGACCAGATCGCGCAGGCGATCGCAGCGGAAGGCTTTTCCGTCTTCGAGCTGCCGAGCGGAGCGGGGCACGACGGCATGGCGATGATCGACATCGCCGATGTCGGCATGATCTTCGTCCGCTGCCGCGGTGGCATCAGCCATCACCCGGACGAGCATGTGGAGCTGGCGGACGCCGACGCCGGCGCGCGGGTGCTCTTGCGGGTGATCGAGAATTTCAGGCCGCGCGTGGGATAGGCCCGCAAGTCACCGGGTAGAGATGCGAATCAGGCAGGGCTAGAATAGAGACTGCCACTACCGCGATCACCAGAGGCCGGCCGACCGACGCAGATGAACAGCGATATCTCATTTCCAGCGCATCGGGAGAACCGGTTCTACCAGGGCATGGCTGCGACCTTTGTCGCGAATGCTCTTCAGGCGGTCAATTTTCTCGGTGATCGATTCCTGAGACAGTCGCCCCATTCGTTGTCGGCCATCGAGGACCTGTACCGGCACTCGATGGACAGCGCCTTCTCGGTGACCGAGGCTTTCCTCGTGACGGGCGCGCCGCACGCTTCCGCCTATTATCCACGCGACTTCGCCTGGTTCTATCCTGACGTCCTCGATCCCGAGACCATCATGGATGCGCAGGACGCGGTACGCCGCGTGCGCCTGCTCGAAAAGAGTGTGCGTCTGTTACTGGAGGCAGTCAGCGCCGACGTCGTCACCACGACCATCGTCCCGGCGGGGCGCGGCCGGTATCTCGGCGTGAATTATTTCTCGCGGCCATCGGATACGCTGCTCGGCGTTTTGGCCGGTCTGCAGCAGATGCTCTCCGCCGAGGAGCGAAAGTCGCCCCATCTGGCGATGTCGCAATGCGCCCATGCCGGTCGTTTGTTGCTGGCCGAATATGGTGGAGATCTGAAGCGGGCGATCGTGAAGCTCGCAAGCGAGCTCGAGCCGTTCGAGGCCGACGGCACCAGATATTTGCTCTGCGACGCCAGCAGGCCTCGTTCCGCAGCGACGGACACCCGCGCCGAGCGCCGGCGTTTCGTCACCAATGCCTGCGTCTACACGACGTTCGTGTGGGGCGTGGAGCTTGGCATCGTCGAGGCGAGCGAATTGAAGCGATTGCTTGGGCGAGACCTTGCGCAGTACAAAAGGGACCTTTTCCGCCTGTTCGGCAAGGACGGCTATATCAGGCATTCGCTGGAGAGCCCGGCGGGCACGCCGGCATCCCAGGTCGCGCTGGATTTCGTCAGCGTGCATCGCGGCTTCTGGGATCTGAACGATGTGGGCGAGCGTGCACTGTTTGCGGCCACGACGGATATGATCGTCGCCGAGCCGCGCTTCCGCATCCCGAGCACATTTCACTTCTTCGTCTCGGCGGACAATCCGCGCAACAAGATGATCCACAAGATCGCGGCGCCGGCCTACCAGGGGCGCTCCTCCTGGCCGACGTTCAACGTCGAGTTCGCCGATCGCATGCTGGACTTCGACGAGTTTGCGGGGAGAGAAACCTACCGGGCCTGTGCGCAAGCGATCTTGAAGGACATCCGCACCGCGACCGAGGTCCATGGCGGGTATCAGGAATTGATCTCCGAGCAGGGGCTGAAATATCGCACTTGGGCGTACAAGGGCGCCGTCGCCCATTCCTGGTTCCCGCGCTTCCTGTCGGTCTGGAGGAGGGCGTATGGAACGCCGCTCCTCCAGTGGAACGACTGATCCGCCAGCTACCCCGCGGTCACATCCACCATCTCGCCGCCTTCGAGCACTTTGGCCGCCTTGGCGCGGTCGAGATCGCCTTCCCAGGCGGCGACCACCACGGTGGCCACGCAGTTGCCGATGAGGTTGCCGGCTGCACGAGCCATCCCGATGAACCAGTCGACCGACAGCACCAGCACGAGGCCGATTGCCGGAATGCTCGGCACCGCGTTCAGCGTCGCGGCCAGGATCACGATGGCCGAGCCCGGCACGCCGTGCGCGCCCTTCGAGGTGATCAGGGATACGCCAAGCACCAGCAGGAGATCGCCGAATGATAGCGGCGTGTTGGTGGCCTGCGCGATGAAGACGACGGCGAGCGTGAGGTAGATCGAGAAGGCGTCGAGATTGAAGGAATAGCCGGTCGGAATGACCAGGCCGACCACGGAATCCTTCACGCCCATGCGCTCCAGCTTCTTCATGATCTGGGGCAGCACTGCGTCGGAGGAGGCGGTTGCGAGCACGATGGTCAATTCTTCGCGCAGATAGGCGAGGAATTTGAGGATGTTGATTCCGGCGAGAGCCATCACGGTGCCGAGCACGCCGAGCACGAAGATTCCGACCGAAACATAGAACAGCATGACCAGCGAGACGAGCTGCTTCAGCGAGCCCACTCCATACTTTCCCACGGTGTAGGCGACCGCGCCGAGTACGCCCAGCGGAGCGACCCGAACGATCAGGCCCATCACGCGGAACAGCACGGTGGAAGCTGCATCGATGACGGAGGTGACAAGCGCGCCCTTCTCGCCGCCGACGAGCGCAAGGCCAACGCCGAACAGCACGGCAAAGAACAGCACCTGGAGCACGTCGTTGCGCGACAGTGCATCGAACGAGGTGGTCGGGATCACGTTCATCAGGAAGGCGCCGATGCCGCCGCCGGACAATTTGTGGGCATTGTCGGCATAAGTGTTGAGAGCCTTGGCGTCGAGCGTCGAGGGATCGATGTTCATGCCGTGGCCGGGACCGAAGATGTAGGCGAGCAGCAGCCCGACGACGAGCGCAACCGTCGTCATGACTTCGAAGTAAAGCAGTGCCTTGACGCCGACCCGGCCCACCTTCTTGAGATCGCCGGCGCCGGCGATGCCGTGCACGACGACGCAGAACACGATCGGCGCCACGATCATCGAGATCAGCTTGAGGAAGGCGTCGCTGAGGATCTTGAGACCGACGGCAAAGTCCGGAACGGCCACGCCGAGGACAATCCCCAGGACCAGCGCGGCCAGGACTTGAACGAACAGCGAGGCATAAAGCGGCTTTGGCTCGGCGGCGGGCGCCGCGGTGACGGTCGACATGCTGGATTCCCCCGTTTGACGCGTCTTGGAGGTCAAAAAGGAGCAACAACCGTGCCAGAATGTCGCGGTGCGGGCCGATCGCGTCGTCGCGATCACAGCTTGCCGATCATCGATGTCCACGCCGGAAGCGACCTGCTTCAGGTCGCTGTATTCTTTTCCCGGCTGATATCATGCGACGAGATCAAGCAGGCGGCACGATCCCCGCACCAGCACCTTGCGGCCGGTTGCGGTCATCGCGGGTACGCCGTCATGGACAACGACGAGCCCAAGCTTGACGAGGCCTTCAAGGAGATAGGCCTTCGAGAGACGACCGTGCGGCACCGGGTTGCGAAGCGCGCGCAGCGCCTCCCACTGGTCCGGTGTGAGATCGAAGTCGACGTCGTTGCTCATGTTGCCTCAAGCGATAGTCAGGTTCGCGCGCCCCTGTTAGCGGCGCTGCATGAAGACCGTGCGACGACAATGAGTCGGGAATTCGGTGAGCTGTTTAGAATCTCTCTTCACGAATTGCCGCAGTCTGTTGCGCCACAATAGTTAAGATCGTGCGGATACACTCATCGTCCCGATCACCGATCACTAATTGATGATCTCTATTTGATGTTGCGCTGCGACGACCGCAGCGCACGGGAAGCGCTACTGTCTCATTCTGCGTCGCGATACGCACAGAAAGGGTGAGACGCTGGCCCGGTCATTCTGTTAGGCTGATTTGCGGGGAATGGCTTCACACGACAAGGAGTGTGAGTGCATGAACAGGCTGGTCGAAATTCGCAGTCAGGAATCCCTCTGCCGTGAGCGCGCCGCGCTTGATCTTGAGCGTCGGGTTTTCTGGCTGGCGCAAGCCCAGGAATGGGAGCAGCGTGCGCTCGATGAAATCGCCTATCACTTTCGCGAGTGCAATGTCGCGCATGTAGAGCTTGCGCGAAACTGAATTCGGCCGCGAGCCCGAGACTTACTGGTAGGTCGCAACGATATCGGAAACCGCGCGCTCGAGCTGCTGCGCGGTGGCGCACTGTCGCACCACGCTGCAGAAGGTCGCGTAGCGTGGCATCTCGGAATCGCCAAAGCCCCAGGCAAGGCGTCCCTCGGGATTGAGCCAGACCAGCCGCTTCGAGCGTTCGGAAACGCGGCGCAGGATGTCGGCGCGCGGATCGAGATTGTTGCTGCGGGCATCGCCGAGCACGATCACCGTGGTCTGGGGCGTCAGCGCGCTCATGAAATCCTTTTCGAAGTCGACCAGAGAGGAACCGTAATCGGACGAGCCGAAACCGACCTTGGACATGATCTCGGCCATCGCCTCCTCGGGCGATTTCTTCTCCAGGATCTCGCTGACCTCGATCAGATGTGACGAGAATGCGAATGAGCGGACGTCGTCGACGACCTCATGGAGCGAGTGGATCAGCAGCAGGAAGAAGTCCGAGACCTGAGCGACCGAGCCGGAGACGTCGCACAGTGCCACGATCTTCGGCCGGTCGCGGTGCTTGCGCTTCCATGCGGTGAGGAACGGCACGCCGCCCCAGGCCGCGTTGCGGCGAAGCGTGCGGCGGACGTCGAGATGGCCGCGGCGTTGGCGCTTGCGCGGCTTCGAATAGCGCTCGCGCAGGCGGCGCGCGATCTGCCGGATGAGAGCCCGCATTTCCGCCACCTGACGCCGGTCGATACGCGCCAGCGGCGCATTGCGCAGGATCTCGTTGCGGAGGTTTTCGGCTTCTTCGCGGGCATAGAGCGCAAGTCCCTGCGAGACGGTATCGCGCACTGCTTCGCGCAAGCCATCGAGTGCGGCGCGCAGGCGCTCGGCCAATGCCGGGTTCGTCGCGGTCAGCTCGTCGAGATCGTCGCGCAGGCGCTGCAGACCCATGGCGTCGAGGATGCGGCTGGAGAAGATGCCGCGCTGGGTCGAATAGCGGATGTCCGAGAGCGAGGCTGCACCGGAAGCGCTGGCGATGGCGGCCTGGATCGCGTTGCGATCCTGTGACAGCAGCATCTGTGCGAGCGGGCCCAATCCGTCCTGAGGCTGACTTCCGTCCGCTTCGCTGGCCGAGCCTGACGAGGGCGATTGATCGGAGTTCGGCGACGGGCCATCGTTGTCGTTGGCCTCGGACTGCTGCTGCGGCGGCTCGGGCTGGCTGAAGAACAGATCAAAGCAGTCGCCGAGCGCGAGCTTTTCGTCCTGCGACTTGGCGAGGGTCAGGAGGAGGGCGTCGCGCAGGATGGCACGGTCGGTGAGGCCGACTTGCGCCACCGCACGCATCGCATCGATGCTTTCGGCGGGCGAGACATGAACGCCGGCGCCCCGCGCAGCCCGAAAGAAACGATGGAGGTTCTCGCGCATCGGCGTCAACCGAAGACGTTGGACCGTGCCGCCTTGGCGATGAAGGTCGTCACTTGCGGCGACGCTGCCTCGATGTCAGCCTCATATTTCAGGAGCACGTTGAGCGTGTCCTTGACCATTTCGGTGTTGAGCTCCGTGGCCTGGAGCAGCACCAGCACGCGCGCCCAGTCGATGGTCTCGCTGACCGAGGGAAGCTTCTTCAAATCGAGCGATCGGATCTCGTGGATGAAGCCGACCATCTGCCGGCGCAGCGTCTGCGAGATGCCGGGCACGCGGCTCTCGACGATGCGCTCCTCGAGCCGCTGCTCGGGGAAGCCGATATGCAGATGCAGGCAGCGCCGTTTCAGGGCGTCGCCAAGATCGCGCTCGCTGTTGGAGGTGAGGATCACGGTCGGTGGCGTGATCGCCGAGACGGTGCCGAGCTCGGGAATCGTGACCTGGAAGTCGGAGAGGATCTCCAGCAGCAGCGATTCGAATTCGGCGTCCGACTTGTCGATCTCGTCGATCAGCAGCACGCAGCCGCCCGGTTGTTCCAGGGCCTGGAGCAGCGGTCGCGGCTCGACGAACTCCTTGGAGAAGAAGACATCGCCGAAATCGTGGAGCTGATCGAGGGCTGCGTGCAGCGTTTGCGCGCCGCCGAGGACCTCGCCGAGCTTGTCCTTGAGGATCTGGGTGTAGAGCAGCTGCTTGGCGTATTTCCACTCATACAGCGCCTTGGCCTCGTCGAGGCCTTCGTAGCATTGCAGGCGGATCATCTTCTTGCCGCGCCAGGCGGCGATCGCCTTGGCAAGCTCGGTCTTGCCGACGCCCGCAGGTCCCTCGACCAGGATCGGCTTTTCGATCTGTTGCGACAAATAGACCGCAGTTGCGATCTGCCGGCTCGCGATATAGCCCTGCGCGGCGAGGCCGCTCTCCACTGCCTCGATCAAGGTCGAGGCCTTCTGTTCAGCCACGAAAGGGCGCTCCCAAGGTCTTGCTTGAGGCTTGTTCTGCCCGCGTTCCCTGCAAAGAACAAGCCTCGTCTGGGACGGGCCTGATCCGCGCAATAGGGCGCTTTTTCCGTTCAGCGCAAATACTGAAAGCGTGGCTGATCGCGCGATCAGTGCCGCAGCAGCTGGCCCTTGCGGATGGTCTGCCGGAGCTCGGCACCGCAATCGGCGCATTCATAGACGAAGTCGATCTTGGCAAGGCTCCAGTGGGGCTCGACCTCGCGCACATACATCGGCAGGAACCCCATGCATGTCGGGCAAATCACAGGCGCGATTTCGATGTCCTGATGATGCTGTACATAAGCTGGCATCTCGGCTCTCCTTCGCAGGCGACCACCAAACCCCGCGAAAAGGCTACTGCCGGACGCCGCAGATGCCGTCATCAACTCTTTCGAACAGAGGTGGAACGGCAGGGGTTTGTCGTTCGCTGTGACATTCTTGTTACGTCTTCTATACTGTAACGGGCGGACCAAATGCCTATTTCTCCGACCGATCCGCCATTTTCTCGGACCATCAACGCAACGATAAGGGAGCGACGCCCATGACCCATGCCATTCGTTTTCACAAGACCGGCGGTCCGGAAGTCCTGGTTTGGGAGGAGGTCAGTGTCGGCAAGCCGGGGCCGGGCGAGGCGCGTATCCGCCATACGGCCGTTGGTCTCAACTTCGTCGACATCTACAACCGCTCCGGCGTGTATCCGGTACAATTGCCGAGCGGGCTCGGCAGCGAGGCTGCGGGCATCGTCGAAGAGGTTGGTCCTGCTGTCAGCGACCTGAAGCCAGGCGATCGCGTCGCCTACGGCGCATCACCGCTCGGCGCCTATTCGGAAGCGCGGCTGATCCCGGCCGACCGGCTGCTGAAGCTGCCCGACGGCGTGGATGACAGGACCGCGGCCGCGATGATGCTAAAGGGGCTGACCACGCAATATCTGATCCGGCAAACCTACCGCGTGAAGGCCGGTGACACCATTCTGCTGCACGCGGCGGCCGGCGGCGTCGGTCTGATCCTGAGCCAATGGGCCAAGCATCTCGGGGCAACCGTGATCGGCACTGTCAGCAGCGATGAAAAGGCGAAACTCGCCAAGGCCCACGGCTGCGACCACGTCATCATCTACACGCGCGAGGATTTCGTGAAGCGCGTCGACGAGATTACCGGCGGCAAGAAGGTGCCGGTGGTCTATGATTCCGTCGGCAAGGACACGTTCCTGAAATCGTTGGACTGCCTTGCGCCGCTCGGCGTCGCTGCGCTGTTCGGCGCGTCCTCCGGTGCGGTCGAGCCGCTCAATCTCGGTCTGCTCGCGCAGAAGGGCTCGCTCTACGTCACCCGGCCGACGCTGTTCACTTACGCCGCGAAACGCGAAAACCTGGTCGCCATGGCGAACGAGCTGTTCGACGTCGTCAAATCCGGCGCGGTCAAGATCGAGGTGCACCAGACCTACGCGCTGAAGGACGCCGCGAAGGCGCATGCCGATCTCGCCGCGCGCAAGACCACCGGATCGACCGTCCTCACGGTGTGATCATTTGCCGGAGGTTGGCGCAGGCCGCTTGTCAAGCCTGCGTCACGTCTGCTCGTGCTTGCGCAGGTCTCTGATGTGATCGAGGCGGATCGCCTGGAGATCGACATCTTCGGGTGGAATTTCGGGGAGGGCGGCCTCGGTCAAAATGGCCTCGGTGACGTCTTCGACGGAATTCCCCGCGATTTCGTGGATGAACGAGATGTTCTGGTATTCGCCGGAGCTGATGCGGGAGATGACTTCGCGCCTGGTGATTTCAGGGTCGACGATCGCCTCGCGACCACGTCGCCCGTAATCGATCATCACGACGAAATACTGCATCAAGCGATCCTGCCGCGCCCCGAGTATCGGTGCGCGGCGGATTATTTACGAAAAAAAGAATTTTGTCAAGTTGGATTTCCGAAAAACGGAAATCCGCACCTTACCGGCCTTTCTTGCGCGGGCGAGCCGACTTGGCGCGCAGCCGCTCGAGTTGGCCCTTGGGCATCGAGAGGCAGATCTCGCCGACCCAGTCGAGCTTGACCCCGATGATCGGCTTGGCGTTGAAGCTGGTGAGGTTGACGACCGAGGGGGATTTGCCCCGTTCGATGGTCTTCAAGTAACGCTCGCCGGTCTTGAGTCGCACCACGGCCTCTTCGCCATAGAAGCTGGACAGCGGATGACGCTGGTCCTTGTAGACCACGATCACGTCGCCGCTTTCATATTTGGGCAGCATCGAATCGCCGACGATCTCGAACGCGACGGTCTCCTCCATGATCGGGAAGGGCAGCGCGATGTCGCCAAGCCCCTCCGGCGGAACCTGCTCGACGTCGGGCTCGATCACGGCGCCGGCCCCGACGCGGCCCATGATCGGTGCGAGATTGAGCTCGAGATATTCCATGATTGGAATGATTTCCGAGGCCTTCACCAGACGCTCGCCACCGAGGATTTCCGATACCGCGCCTGGACGCACGCCCATCGCCGCGGCCAAGCCGCCCTTACTCTTGCCTGTCTTCTCCAGGCCCCGCTCGATCATCGCGACGTCCAACATGGTGATTCCCTCGATTGCCCATGGCTCAGTCCCTTATAATCCGAAATTCGGAATTCATGCAATTATGAATATCAGAATTATGGCTTGACTTCATATTCGGAATAACGGAATGTGTGTTTCGCCTCCGGACCATCGGATTGGGGGCGCATCACAGGACAGCAGCATGGAACCGGGCCATTGGTCGTCGGAGCAATCCGACGCGCTTCGCGACTATTTCTTCAAAGGACTGTCATATGCGGAGATTGGAAGACAGATTAACGCAAGGTTTGGAACGGCTTACACGCGCAATGCGGTGGTCGGTCGCGCCAAGCGGCTCGGGCTTGGGTTCAGTACGCCGGAACGAATGATAAGTCCGTCGATCGTGCCGTCCTTGCCGGGCGAGTCTGCTCCACTCAAACCGCCTCGTGCCGCGCCACTCGGCCTGAACCTGCCGCCGCCATCGGCCCTGAAACCGGCCAATCCGGTCAAACTGCGCTGCGTCGGCCTTCAACCGCGCCTGGTCACGCTGGACGAACTCGAACGAGACGATTGCCGCTACCCCTATGGCGGCGACGAGGAGGGGGAGGAGATCAGCTTCTGCGGCCACCCTCGCCAACCAGGCTCAAGCTATTGCGCGCCGCATGCGCGCCTCACGCGCGGTCCGGGCGCGGCCCGTGCGGCTGCTGCTGTCGTGCTGAGGCTGGTCTCCGCCGCCTGACTGTCCCTTTTCAAGTCAATTCGCAAGGAGCTTCCGAGTGGCTCGTGCCAGACGCAACAAGTCCTACAGATTGACCGAACTTCACGACCGGCGCTCGCGCGACCTGCCGTTCAATGCCGAGGTCACGGAGGTCGACATCGACAACCCTCTCGCGCTCGATTCCGGCGAGAAGATCACGGCCATGCGGTCGATCCGTAGCGATCCGCTCGGCCGGCTGCACTCGCACCGTCAGATCGACGAGGCGCAATATCGGGGTGGACGCGCCTACCAGAACGACTGGGAAAGGGCAGAGCGGGGCCCTCAGGCCGTGGATCCGACCCGCGAATATGTCGACGGCACCGGCTTCCGTGAACCGGTGACCGAGAGCCAGCGCCAGGCTGTGTTGCGCCTCAACCGGGTCGAACGTGAACTCGGCACCGACGGTGCCGCGCTGGTGCATGACGTGCTGGTGCTTGGTTTGACCATGGACCAGATTGGACAGCGCCGCGCCGTCCGTACCCAGCGCTGGAACGATTATTTCGCCCGGCGCTTTCGCGAATGCCTCGATCGGCTGGCGCTGGTCTACGGCTTTGCGACGGATGCGTCAGCGCGGCGTGGCTGACCGAGGGGCCGGCGGCTTGCGCCGCCGGCACACCTCCTTCGCATCTCATGGATGCGGCACGATCTGGTAGGGCGTGGTGTAGGGCTCGACGCGGAGCGAGGCGTTGGCCAGCAGCCCGATCTTGGCAGTCGGCGCCTGCTGCATTTCGCCGTTCTGTCCGCGGTGCACATTGTACTGCCAGACCGTGAGGTCGCCTTTCTGCGCCAGTGCGTGCGCGACCGCGCTTGCGTCGTTACCGCCGAGCGCCTGGAGCTCTTCGGGCGACAGTCCGATGATGATCTCATCCTTGATGGTGACGATCTTGAACAGGTTCATTTTGGTCTCCTGCGCCCATGCGCCCTGTGTCGAGAGTGTGAGAAGCGCAACCGCAGCGCCCTTGATGAGATCGCAGCGAGAAAGCATGCAATGGTCCTTTGGTGCTGACGCGCGCCCGCATAGAACAGTCCATCAGCCTTGGCGCCCGCGATCTGCGTGGCTGTTTCGCAACCGCTTGGTCGCGGCCTCCTGAACGACGGTTCATCCACCAGAAATATTGGGCGATGATGAACCGTGGTGCGGAACGGTGAGTCCAAACGGAGAGATAAAAGGGACTCGTCGAATGAAGTTCACCGCCATCGCTTGTCTGCTCGCGTCACTCGGTGCGGTTGGCTCCGCGACGGCGGCTGAGCCCTTCTATATCGGAAGTTGGACCTTGACCGGGGCGGTGGTGGCGCCGTGGGCTGATCGGCACCGCAAGCCCGATGATGCCGAGCGCACGCGGCTGATTGGCAAGATGCTGGTGCTGAAGACCCGGGAAATCTCCGGTCCGCGTCCATTTGCCTGCGCGAGCCCGCAATACAAGATGACGGACTACGGTCCCGACATGATCTTCCAGGGGGCGTTCGAGGAGATGCAGCGCGCCGACAAGAAGGCCGATCCGCAGGCGCTTGCCGCTTCGCTCGGCTTCAACGGTGCTCGCATCAGGACGCTGGAGACCGGCTGCGAGATCGGCGTCCATTTCGTTGATGATGCAACCGCTGAGATTGGACTCAACAATTACGTGTATACGCTGAAGAAACGTTAGTCCGTGGTTGCCGAATTCCGATTGCCTCGGAAACAACGCGAAACATTGGTCGAATTGACAACAATCGGGGCCGTGTGGTGACTGATGCTGCTTCTTGACGCAGGTGAGTGACGGCGGCGCTTATTCCTGTTATCCGGAATTGCCGTGGCACGATGCCGACGAAGCATCGCTAGGGCTTACAGTTTGGCTTGCCCGAAGGGTTGTTCCTTGCCATACTTGCAACCTCTCGGGTCGGGCCGAGTCCGTGCGGATGTCTAGCTCCAAGGTGCCAGACGGTGGGGTGCCCCGACCAAGAGTTCGTCGTCGCCATTGCCTTCGGTTACGGTATCCGGTCCTCGATCGGGCCTCCGACGTCCGCCCCCGAAAGGGCCGAATCCTGTCATAGGTGGGAGATGAAGAACCTCAATTTCGCGGCTGAACTGCACCTTAAGCTTGGCGCACCTGCGAACAGTACTGTCGAGAGCCTTCGCCTGCTGCGTGCCTTTCTCAAGCTCGCTCCCCGCCAGCGCTTCGAGGTCATCAAGCTGGTCGAGGACCTCGTCACCGAAGAAACCATCCCCGAACATCCCTTGTCTTGAACCTGACCGCGCCGACGTTACACTTTTGTCCATCTTTTGGCCTGACCTCGACCGCCAGATGGCGGCCGCCGCTACGGCTTGGCCGCTGGAAGGCGGTGCGGCAAATGTGATAATCAGTCAGGAAAAAGGGGAGGAGCGCGACCATGATCGAACCGAAGCTCGAAGTGCCGGCGGAACTGCGCGACCTGGCCGAGAAGACGATCGACCAGGCGGAGAAGGCATTCGGCATGTTTTTCGATGCCGCCACCAAATCCATGTCATCCGTTCCCGGAGCGGGCGCGGACGTGTCCAAGCAGGCGCTCGCCTTCACCGAGCAGAACATGAAGGCCGCGTTTGAACACGCCCGCAAGCTGGTTCACGCAACCGATCTCCAGGAAGCGATGCGTATCCAGTCCGAATTCCTGCGCAGTCAGTTCACCAATGCCGGCGATCACATGCGCCAGATGACCGGCAACTTCATGCAGTCGGGAAAGGGCAAATCCTGACAAGGTTGGTCCTGATCCGGCGCGCCGCCGCCTGCTCACAAATTGATCTTGCGGAGCGGCACGATACGTATTTCAATTCCGCTGCAGGTCCATGATGGGCCACCGGATGTGCGTCATCCGCCGTCCATCATCCTTTCTGCTGATCCCTGTCGGTTCCCCCGGCAGGGATTTGCATTTTGAGGACTCGGCTTGAGGGCTTGGCTTGAGGGCTTGGCGCCGCCTATTGGCGCAGCGATCCGATATAGGCGGCAAGGTCGGCGGCTTCGATCCGGCTCAATGGAAAGTTCGGCATTTTCGGGTGCGGATCGAGCAGGAAGAAGGCAAGTCTCTCTGCGCTGAAATCAGGCCTGCGTGCGACCGATGCGAAGGAGGGCACGTCGGCGCTGGCTTGGGTCTGGCCGCTCGTCACGACGTGGCAGCTCGCGCACCAACGCCGGGCGAGATCGGCGCCGTGATCAGGATCGGCCGCGAAAACAGGCGACGCAGTGAGGCCCGAGACTGTCGCAAGCAGAAGCCAAATTCGTCTTACGTGTCTGCGCATCTGATCCTCTGACTGGATTCGATTGTGGGCCGGATGCTCAGCCGCAACATGATCCCGGAAACTGCGAGAGGTCGATGCGGGCAATGATCGACCGCAGCAGCCTGCGGACTGAGCGATAAAGATGCCTGGCGAATCCCGGCACTCTCGCCGGGGGCAGGCCAAGGCTCTCGGTATCCAGCCTTTGAGAATGGTGCGACACCTGCCTCTCCGACGCTTGTGCTGCAGACCTTCTACCGTGGCCGGCGGGCGGCTGCGTTGATCTGACGCAAAGCGCCCAGACTAGTAGTCGCCCGGGTTCATGATCATCGGGGTGGTCGTATCGGCCGGCGCCAGCGCGCTGCTGGCGCTGTCCCGCAGGAAGCGGTCGAGGGTCGCCTGGATCTTCTCCTTGACCGCGTCGGGACCGCGGTCGCTCATCTCGGTGTGCTGCGCGCCGGTATGGATGATGTCGATGCCGCGCGCCTTGGCCTCTTCCGGCGTGGGGAGCACGCCAGGGTCGGTTACGAAATGCGGGTCCTTCGAGCGGAACGACAGGATCTTCATGTGGTCGTTGAGTACGAACGGCACTCTGAGATTGTCCAGCGTAATCACCTTCGATACGAGCTCGGGATGCTGCCTGGCGACATACATGGAGACATCGCCGCCGTTGGAATGGCCGACCAGCGTGATGTGGTCGTAATCGGCATTTTCCTGCCGTCCCTTCAACGTGCTCAGCACGAAGAGGATGTTGGCCTCGCATCGCATATAGACGTCACGCCGGCCGACATATTGCTGGCCGACATGGGTCATCAGAGGCGGATCGCTCGGCAGATCCTGCTGGATGCTGGCGACGAGATAGCCCCGCGCTGCAAGCACGTTGGCGAGGAAGGAATACTCGGTGGCCTTGACGGTGTTGCCGTTGCTGATGATGGCGACTGGAAGCCTCCATAGGCCGAGATTGGCCTTGGTCTCGTAATCGCGCCGCACGGCGATCTCGACCGAGATCGGCCGCTGACGCGACGCGTCGAACAAGGACAGCATCTCGTGATGAATCGCGAACTTGCTGACGATGATGTACTGGCCCGCTGCGAGGACCCAGAAAAAAGCCAGAATTGCAAACACCCTCTTCATGGTTCCGTCTCAATCACTTTTGGCTGAACATGGCTATAGAAAACCCGGGGATCGAGCGATCGTGAGCACGTTACGGGATTAAATTTAGGCAAGTCTGTGAGGACGGCCGCAAAGGGGCCGTCCCAGGGCGAACGCCGTGCAACTAGAGGCAGCCGCCCCGGCCGCGCTCGGGGCAGAGCCTGAATGCGCTCGACAGTGTGAAGAGGAAGCGCGGGCTGCGGCGCTCATTGTCCGGTGCCCGGTAGCTCAGGGGGACGGCCACGCCGAAATCCGCCTGAAGATCCTCCGGCAGGAAGAACCGCACGCCGGCGCCGGCTGACGTCAGCGAAAGGCCATCGCTCAGCCGGTAGCCATCGTTCCAGACTGCGCCGGCGTCGCCGAAGGCGTAGAGCTGGTAGCCGCTCCAGTAGCGGAAATTGAGCTTCTGGTCGAAACGCAGTTCGAGCGAGCCGGCAAGACCGTTGTCGCCGCTGATCTCGGCCGCACCGTAGCCGCGGCCGAAGGCTGCGCCGCCGAGATAGAACTGCTGCGAGGTGAACAGTGGTCGCGACGCGGTCTGGCTCGCCGCAGACAGCTTGAGCGACCACGCATCGTTGAGAGTCTGGTATCGCGTGAACCAGAAGTTCAGCACCGAGAAATTCGGGGATGCGCCGTCGCGCGACAACAGATCGTCGTTGAACTGCGAGGCGCCGAACACGTCCAGGCCCTGGCGCAAGGTCATTGTCGCGTAGTTGGTGCCGCCGAAGGGATCCTGAAGGCGGTAATCGGCGGTGAGGCTCGCAGTCCGGATGTGGTCGTTGTACCAGGGACCGTAACGATCGTGCTCCGACACGTTGCTGAAGTTCGTCGCTGCAGTCAGGATGAGTGAGGAAGATTGCGACTGAAGAGGAACGATGCTGGCACGCAGCTCAAATGCTTCGGTCGTAGTAATGTCGCTGGCGAACCTGCGGACATCGCCGGGCCGTACCGCACTGTAGAGGACGGATGCACCGAGGCGTACGCCGTCGACGCCGACCGGCGCATCATAGGACAGCCGCCCGAAGCCGAGTTCGCGCGGGTCGTTGGCAATTGTCGACAGATTGACCGCGAGCGTGTCGCCGGGCGTGAGGTAGGAGTTGAAGGCCCCCGTCGCGTAAGTTTGCCACGGACCGACCGACGATGAGCCGAGATTGTCCAGGCCGAACGAGGTGAAGACGTGCCACGTCTTGAGATAGACGGTCAGACGGAAACGACCGGTCGCAGTGCCGATTTCCTCCAGCGCGGTGTCGATGATCCGAACACCCGGTCTGCCGTTGATGAGGAAGAGCTGGCGTTCGAGGGTCGGCAGGCGCGACGGCTGCTCGGCCAGGACCGGCCCGAGCATTGGCCTCACGCCGAACTGCTCGGCACCATCGCCTTTCAGATCGGTCTCGACGATGGCGCCTTCAATCACCTGGATGCGGACACGGCCGTCAGCGATGTCCTGTGGAGGCACGATCGCCCGGCTCAGATGGAAGCCCCGTATGCGGTAGAGATCGCTGATCGCACCGGCGATCGTGGCGAGGTCGGCCTGAGAAACCTTCTTGCCGAGATACGGCTGGTAAATCATGGCGATGCGATCACGCGGGATAGCGCGTGCGCCGTTGACGTTGATGCCACGCAGGATGAACTGCGGCCTGGCATCCGCGCCCATGTTGGGTTGGCCGACCGAGGGCAGCTTCACAGGCGGCCGGCTTAGAGATTCCTGCTCGGTTTGGTTTTCAAAATATTTCTCTGGCTGGCGAGGATCGAACCCCGGCTGGTTCGCCTGTTGCGCGAGCGCCAGCGGAATTCCCGCAAACGTCGGCCCGAGTGACAGGAGCAAGGCGGCAAAATACCGTCCGACCGCGCCACGCACAGATCGTTCCCCGTAGTTTAACGGAGAATTCCCGACATGATGAAGAGCGGCAGGTAGGCGCATGATTTTTCATAGTTTTTTATGGTCAATGATCGGTTAATGCGCCCGCTGAACTGCCGGGCTCCTGCTAAGTCAATCTTGAGTGATTTCGGATACGCATCAGCCTCACAGTCACTCGCGCTGAGGGGTTCATCATGCTGGTTCGAATTGGAATGCGGTGCGCCTTGATGGCGGCGCTGATCCTGGGAACGGTATCAGGTGCATCCGCTGCGGATGACGGCGTCTGGTCGGTCAGCAAGTCGTCGGGCGAGGTCTGGCTCGCCACGAGCGGCGCTCAGCCGGTGTCGTTGAACCAGCAGGAGACGTTGAAGGCGGGCGATACCATCCGCACCGGACGCAATGGGCGCGTGCTGCTCGTTCGCGGCGAGGAGACGATCCTGATCTCTCCCAATTCGGTGGTCGGCGTGCCGGCCGAGAAGAAGGAGGGGCTTTCGACCACCATCATCCAGCAGGCGGGCTCGATCCTGCTCGAGGTCGAGAAGCGCAACGTCAAGCATTTCGAGGTCGAGACGCCGTATCTCGCCGCCGTGGTCAAGGGGACGCATTTCAGCGTCACGGTGGGCGACGGAAGCACCAAGGTTGGCGTGCTGCGCGGCCAGGTCGAGGTCTCCGATTTCAGGACCGGCCAGATCGCCCAGGTGATGCCGGGACAAGTGGCCACCGCCTTCGAACACGGCAAGGCCGGTCTCAACCTCAGCGGCTCCGGCACCCTCAATCCGATCGAACAGGGCAAGCCGCGCGCCTCGACCATCGAGCGCGTCCCCGTGCCCAAGTCGGGCCTGTCGGCGCCGCGCGATGCGGCAGGCGGCCATGCGATCCACGCGCTGGGCCCGATCGACAAGGGCACGAAGCTGGCGGGCGCACCGACGCCCTCGCGTCAGCTCACCGGCGCTCACGCGCCCAGGGCCGGCGTCGTGCGCATCTCCAGCTCGCTCGGCGAGGTCAAGCTGAACTTCCACAAGGTCACGCACGGGCTCGCCCACAACGCCGTCGTCCCGGGGCAGGTGCGCAACGCGAATGCCAACAGCAACACGGTGTGGAGCGATAGCAAGTCAAGCGCGACCACCAGTGCGGCCAATAGCTCGACCGTCACGGCTGCCACGGTGAGCGGCAGTACGTCATCGAGCCCGACGACCGCAGCTGCGGTCGCCGCCGGCTCGACCAGGGACGCGCCCGCCGCAAACAACAATAACAGTGGCAGTGGCAGTGGCAACAACGGCAATAACGGCAACAACGGGAATGGCAATAACGGCGACGGCAACAGCGGCGCCACCGGTAGCGGCAACGGAAACAACGGAAACGGAAACAACGGTAACGGCGGCAACAACGGTAATGGCGGCAACAACGGCAATCATTACGGTTGGTACAAGCATCATTAGGATCGCGCTGACGTCATGAGGGGGAGCACTGGACGGTGAGCGCCGTCGGTGCGGGGAGCAAGGTGAAACGCTATCGGCCACATATCCTTGTCGTGATCGCGCTGGCGGTCGTGCTGTCCACGGGGTGGCACAGCGCGCTTCGCAATGCGTTGACGGACCTCCGCTTCGCCTGGGATTCGCGTTCCCCCACCGGCAACGTCGTCGTGGTGGCGATCGATGCCCCCTCGATCGATCAGATCGGCGTATGGCCCTGGCCGCGCCGCTTGCACGCCGACCTCCTGCGCAGGCTCGAGGCGGCCGGTGCGCAGGACGTGGCCTTCGATATCGATTTCAGCACGCCGTCGGATGCGGCCTCCGACGAGGCCTTCCTCACCGCGCTCCGGGAGGTTGGCGGCTCGACCATTCTGCCGTCCTTCAGGCAACCGACGCCCAAGGGTGGCGCGGCTCACATCAATCGTCCGCTGAAGCCTTTCGGCAACCAGTCGTGGCCAGCCCTCGTCAATGTCGCGATCGAGTCCGATGGGCTGGTTCGCCGCTACCCGGTCGGCGAGAGGCTCGGCGATGACCAGATGCCCTCGATGGCCGTCGTGCTGGCCGGGCAGGACGCCAATTGGCGGCCGCCCTTCCTGATCGACTTCAGCATCCGGGCCACATCGATTCCCGTCATTTCCTATGTCGATGTGCTGCGGGGTGATGCCGCGGCGCTGGACAGGCTGAGGGACAAGAAGGTCATCGTCGGGGCCACGGCGCTCGAGCTGGGCGACCGGTTCAGTGTCCCGAATGGCCGCATCGTTGCCGGACCCCTCCTCCAGGCCCTGGCGACGGAATCGGTCCTGCAGAACCGCATGCTGCGCTGGACGTCCGATGTCGGCATGATCGCAGGCCTCGGCCTGATCTGCCTGCTGATGATGTCTTCATGGCGCCGTGTCGCGCCGGGCGTCCGCGTCGCGATCCTGATTGCAGCGGGGGCCGCAATCGAGCTGACCGCGGTCTTCGTGCAGCAGCGATGGCCGTTCGTGATCGATACGTCGCTGTTCCACATCGCGATCGTCGCCTATCTGACGGCGATTGCGCTGGACGAGATCGATTTCCGCAGCCTGCTGGGACGCATCGCCGAAAGTCGTTTTCACCGTATCGCGATGTCGCTCGGCGATGGTCTGGTCTGCACCGACGAAGATCACCGCATCACGGTCTGGAATCCCGGCGCGAGCGCGATCTTCGGCTACATGCCGACAGAGGTGATCGGTCGTCCGTTCGACATGCTTTGTGCCATTCCGGCGGACGCCGGCACGAGGACCTTCGCCATTCGCGACGCCGCGCGCCAGGCGCTGCTGGTGCCCGGGGGTGCCGTCGTCGTCGAGTTCGAGGGGCGGCGCAAGAATGGCGAAACTTTTGCAGTCGAGGCGAGCTTCTCGGGTTGGCAGGGAACGGACGGCTTCCAATATGGCGCGATCCTGCGCGACATTTCCGTGCGCAAGCGCGAGGCGGAACGGGTGAGGTATCTCGCCGAATACGATGCGCTGACGGGACTTGCCAATCGCAACACCCTGCATGCCAGGCTCGCCGATCTGATCGCTGCCTCGGAGCGAGGCTCTTCCGAGGTCGCGCTGCTCGTGCTGGGGCTCGATGGCTTTCAGCAGATCAACGATATGCTGGGACATGCGGCCGGCGACCTGGTGCTGCGGGCTGTCGCCGAGCGCCTGCGGACCGAGGCCGACGGCAAGGCGGTCATCGCCCGGCTCAGCGGAGACGAGTTTGCGATCGCGCTGGATTGCACAGGCCTCGACGAGCCGATCCCCGCGTTCGCCGAGCGGATCGCGCGCGCGTTCGAGGCGCCGCTTGCTACGGGGACACGCCAGCACCGGGTTCGGATCAGCATGGGTGTTGCCGTCTATCCCGACGGTGGCCAGAACGCGGACGATCTCTTGGGCAACGGCCATCTTGCGCTGACAAAGGCGAAGCTGACGCGGCGCGGCAGCCATGTGATTTTCGAGAGCGCGATCCGGCAGGAGTTGGAGAATCGACTGACCCTGGAGAGCGAACTGGCGCTCGCCGCCGATCGCGGCGAGTTCGAGCTGTTCTACCAGCCCCAGGTTCGTCTGCTTGACGGCAGTCTGGTCGGAGCCGAGGCGCTGATCCGCTGGCGGCACCCGGTTCGCGGTTACGTCTCGCCTGGAGAGTTCATGCCTGTTGTCAACACTTCGGCGCTGTCCGATCGGATCGCGGGCTGGGTGATGGAGACCGCTGCTCGGCAGGCGCGTGCATGGGAATTGTCCGGCAATGCCGTGCGGGTTGCGATCAACCTGTCGCCGTCGCAACTCCACTCCGGCGATCTCGCCCATTCGGTCTCGGACCTGTTGAAGAGCACGGGTTTGACCCCTTCGCTGCTTGAAATCGAGGTCACCGAGGACATCCTGCTGCACGACGAGGTCCGCGTGCTCGACATGTTCAAGCGCATTCAGCAGCTCGGCGTCCGCATCCTGTTCGACGATTTCGGCACGGGTTATGCGAGTCTGAGCTATTTGAAGAAGTTTCCGCTCGACGGGCTCAAGATCGACCGCTCGTTCGTGCTCGATCTGCTCACCGATTCCGACGACGCCGCGATCGTCGGCTCGACCATCGGGCTGAGCAAGCAGCTTGGCCTGACAGTCGTTGCCGAAGGCATTGAGAATCGCGCTACGGCCGACTTCCTGGTCAGCATGGGGTGCGCCGAAGGGCAGGGTTATTTCTTCGGCCGTCCGATGCCCGCCGACGCGTTCGAGAGGCAGTTTTGGGCTATCGAACTCGAAACTGTCAGTGCAGCCTGAACCGGTGCCGCCTTTGGATATGCCGATGTGACAGGTGAAGGGCCGCTACAAGTGGCCCTTCTTGATCTGTCGCTCAGTTTCTTCAGAAGGGATCAATCGATCTCTTCGATCACGCGGCGTTCATGCGGCTCGACGATGTAGGTGCGGCTGTCCCGGTTGATGTACCGGTACTCGCGAAGGGTCGGAGCATCCCGATACACGTCTTCCGGAAACGCCTCGATCTCCACACTATCAGGCACGCGCTCGCCAGTCCGGATCTCGGTGCGAACCGTGCTGCCGGTCGTTCGGCGCTCGCGCTCGACCGGGCGTGCCTTCGCGTGCTTGCGGATCACCTCTCGGTCGCTTTCGCTAAACGTCGTCTTGCGCTTTTCCACGGGTGCCGGGGCTGATGCGGTCGAGCGGCCGGAGTAGGGCAGCACCGCCACGATCTTCTCGCTGGACGGCTCTACGATCACGATCTCGTCCTTCACCAGGACGAAGTTGTAGCCACGATATTGCGGCACGATCTGGACGACGTCGGCCGGCAGCGGCTGCAGACGGACATCGCGGGGCACGACCGTACCGACGGACAGCGCGAAGTTCACGTTGGTCAGCGGTTGCACGTTCAAGTGCGAAATCGACGAACTGATGCGGGTCCGCTGCTGATCGTCGATGTTGACCGACGCATTCACATTGGTATTCGACGAACGGTCGGTTGTGTTTTGCTGATTGTTCGGCTGCTGGGCCGTATTGGTCGAGCCGCTCGCGGTCGGCGACTGTGCCTGGGTGGCGCCCGATGCCGGCGGGTTGGCGCTCTGGGTGGTCGAAGGAGAGGGGGGATTGGTCTGCGCCTGGCTCGAAGGCGTCGTGCTCTGATTGGAGGGCTGGCTGGTTTGTGCCTGGTTGTTCGAAGTGCCGGAAGTCGGGGCCTGCGTCGTGTTGGTGCCCGAATTTGAGTTTGACGTCTGTCCAGCAGCGGTCTGACCAGTAGATGGCGAAGACTGCGTCTGAGCCGAATTCGTCGAAGAATTCGTCTGCGCAGACCCCGAAGACGAGCTGGATGACGGGGTGGACGTCGAAGATGACGGCGCCGTCGTCGATGTGGAGTCCTGTTGACGCTGTGCAGCCGGCGGGTTGGAGCTCGATGTGCTCGGAGAAGTCTGCGCGAGCGCCGAAGTCGCGATCGCCACAGCGGCTGAAGTAGCCAGGAATAGACGCTTGTTCATTTGAAACCTCCTTAATGCAGATACCGATCAACCCTCGCCGCGCTGCGCGGTTCCGATTCGGGAAGATTCGGCAATGGCGGGAGTTGCCTTTGCTTCGGGAGACAGCGGATTGCGGCTGTAGGGAAATGACTGAAGCCGCCGCAGCCGGAGCGGAACTTCAGTTACTGGTGAGCTTATCGCTCCAGATCATCGGCCTCGCTCCGGATGGTGCGGCCTTCCTCGATCGGATGGCACGAGAATCGGGCGATGTCTGACAACGAGCCAGCTGCACGCGTTTCTTCCGCGGGCAACTCGCTTCAACAAGAGTCAGGGCTTTCCACTGATCGTTCGAGTATCCTAACGCCGACGCGCGATCGCAATGCCAAAGAGAAAAGCCACGAACAGGCTGGTGAGGGGGGCCTCGCGCGTGATCGCCGCCACTGTCGCGAGCGGGCGTCCGGGTTTTCGCGCTTCATCGATCGCATAGGTGAGGCGATCGACTGCGGCCCGCAACCCTCCCGCAACCTCGCCGATGGTATGGGACACGTCGGTCGCCGCGTCGATGGCGCGCTCGGCCATGCCGGGCTGGGAATTGGGCTGCGGTATGTCCATGCTCAAGCTTGCCATCTCCAGACCAGACGACGCAACTGAGGCCGGCACCTTTGGCTATCCGCGCGTGCGCTCGTTGTGAACAGCGGGTCAAGTGACCTTTGGCTATCCGCGACAGGCGCCGTCTTGAACGGCGGGTGCCGGCCTTGCTGGGAAAATGCGGCGCACGGGAAATGGTTCCGGCTTCCCCGTGAAACGACGGGTGCGAATCTCTGTTACGCTGGTGCAGCCTCACTGACCTCAGGAGATTGCCGTGACCGATCGAACCACCTTGGATCGAGCCCGGCGCATCGCGCTATTGGGCGCACCGATCGACATGGGCGCCTCGCAGCGCGGCACCTTGATGGGCCCTGCGGCGCTGCGCACCGCCGGCCTTGCAATGCTGCTCGAAAGCCTGGATTTCGAAGTCGTCGATTACGGCGATCTCTCCGTGGCCGAGATCAGGGACCTTGCCGACAGGCCGCCCGAGAACGCCAATCACTACCGCGAAATTCAGCGCTGGACGCGAATTCTCAGCGCCCGCGGCTACGAGATCGCGCAAACTGGTGCCTTGCCGATCTTCCTCGGGGGCGATCACACCCTGTCGATGGGCTCGGTCAATGCGATGGCGCGCCATTGGCGGGGGCGCGGACGTGATCTGTTCGTGCTCTGGCTCGACGCGCATGCCGACTACAACACGCCGGCGACGACGATCACAGCCAACATGCACGGCATGTCCGCAGCCTTCCTGTGCGGTGAAGCGGGCCTCGATGGCCTCCTCGGTGATGATCCGCGCGCCCCGATCGATCCTGACAGGCTCGACCTGTTCGGCGCGCGCTCGATCGACAAGCTCGAGCGAGAGCTGATGCGCGCACGGCGGATCAGGGTGGTCGACATGCGCCAGATCGACGAGTTCGGCGTCGCGGTGCTGATCCGGCGCGTCATCGAGCGCGTCAAGGCGAACAACGGCGTGCTCCATGTCAGCTTCGATGTCGATTTTCTCGATCCTTGTGTCGCACCGGGCGTGGGGACCACGGTGCCAGGCGGCGCGACCTATCGCGAGGCGCATCTGATCATGGAATTGCTGCACGATTCCGGCGTGGTGGGATCGGTCGACATCGTCGAGCTCAATCCGTTCCTGGATGAGCGTGGCCGCACCGCGCGCACCGCAGTCGAGCTGATTGGCAGCCTGTTCGGCCAGCAGATCACCGATCGACCGACGCCAAGCAACGCGATCGCGCCAGGAGAGTGACGCTGGGTCATTTGTGCGCCGCAAAGAATGGAACTGCTGTCGGCGCGGGTGGATTTAGATCAGTCCTGATCGAAATCGCCTGCTTTTGAAATGCGCGCGAATTGCAAAGATGCGTCGCGAAAGCTTTTATGCGGGCCGACGTTCAGCCGAGGTCCGCCATGAGCAACACGATCGATACAAGCGGAAAATTCGCGAGGAGCACACGCCGCCGCTTCCTGCAAG
This sequence comes from Bradyrhizobium campsiandrae, assembly GCF_014529705.1. Lineage (GTDB taxonomy): Bacteria > Pseudomonadota > Alphaproteobacteria > Rhizobiales > Xanthobacteraceae > Bradyrhizobium > Bradyrhizobium campsiandrae. The sequence goes on along the minus strand of NZ_JAANIH010000003.1, from coordinate 155,367 downwards.
GTGGCAGTGCGGTGGCGGGTGCGGCCGTCCTCGGAGCCGGTGCATCCGCCGCTGCGGAGACGGAGAACCTTCCGCCCAACGTCCCCGACTGGATGAAGTCACCCGGCGATCCCATGGGAAGCCAGCCCTACGGCGCGCCGTCGCCATTCGAAAAAGGCGTCATCAAGAACATCTCGAACAACCTCAAGCAATACATTTCCGCGTCCGGCCGAACGCCATTGCAGGAACTCGACGGCATCATCACGCCGAACGGCCTGTTCTATGAGCGCCATCACGGCGGCGTTCCGACCATCGACCCGGCGCAGCACCGGTTGATGCTCCACGGCCTCGTCGAGCGGCCGCTGATCTTCACCGTCGACGATCTCAGGCGCTTTCCGTCGGAATCGCGCATCCACTTCCTCGAATGCTCCGGCAATCCCGGTTACAGCAAGCCTTATGGCAAGACGGCATCGGACCTCGTCGGTCTTCTGAGCTGCGCCGAGTGGACCGGCGTCAGCCTGAAACTGGTGCTCCAGGAGGCGGGACTGAAGCCCGAGGCCAAATGGGTTATAGCAGAGGGCGCCGACGCAGCGGCGCTGACCCGCAGCGTCCCGATCGAGAAATGCCTCGAGGATGCCATGCTCGTCTACAGCCAGAATGGCGAGCGGCTTCGCCCACAGCAGGGCTATCCGTTGCGGCTGCTTTTGCCGGGCTTCGAAGGCAATATGAACGTGAAGTGGCTGCGGCGATTGCACGTGACGGCGGGGCCTGCCTATTCGCGTGAGGAGACCTCGAAATACACCGATCTTCTGCCTGATGGCACGGCGCGTGAGTTCTCCTTTTACATGGAAGCGAAATCGATCATCACGCGCCCCTCGGGCGGCCAACGTCTCGGCGCACCTGGCTTTCACGAAATCACCGGCATCGCCTGGAGCGGCCATGGCAAGGTCAAACGGGTCGAGGTATCCGTCGATGACGGCAAGAGCTGGCAGGAGGCGCGACTGCAGGAGCCGGTACTGACACGTGCGCTGACACGGTTTCGCTTTCCCTGGCAATGGGACGGCAAGCCTGCGGTGATCCAGAGCCGCGCCATCGACGAGACCGGCTATGTGCAGCCGACGCTCGCCGAACTGCTCAAGGTACGCGGTGAGAATTATTTCTACCATAACAATGCGATCTGGCCCTGGCGTGTCGCAGCCGACGGGGAGGTGACCAATGCGCTGGCATGAGATCTGCGGTTTTGCCCTGGCGATTTCTTGCAGCGTCGGGGTCAGCGAAGCGCGGGCGCAAAGTCCTTATGGCATCGGCCGGCCGGCGACAGCCGCCGAGATTGCAGGCTGGAATATCGATGTTGGGCGCGATGGCAGCAATCTGCCGAAGGGAAGCGGCTCGGTCAGCCATGGTCGCGAAGTATTCGCGCAGCAATGTGCGTCATGCCACGGCGACAATGGCGAGGGCGGCGTCGGCGATCGCCTTGTCGGCGGGCAGGGGACGATCGGAACCGCCAAGCCAGTCCGCACGGTCGGAAGCTACTGGCCCTATGCGCCAACCCTGTTCGACTATATCCGTCGTGCCATGCCACAGAATGCGCCGCAGTCACTGAGCGATGACGACGTCTACGCGGTGTCTGCCTATATCTTGAACCTGAACGGGTTAATCGGAGCGGATGCGACGCTCGATGCCACATCGCTTGCAGCGATCAAGATGCCGAACCGTGACAAGTTCGTCGGTGACGCACGGCCAGACGTCAAGTGAACGAAGAGAAAGGCCTTGGTTCCAGGGTATTGGCTCGGAACTTGCTTAAGTCAGCGCCGGAACTCGCGGGGCCGTGATTGCGTTAACCCGCGAGAGGACAATGGTGCGGATGCTTCGATGGCAACAGGTCGTTTCGCAAACTCAGTCTCTATCGCGCTGCGCCACCCCGGCGTGATCGCGATGATCGTGGCCGCCGTGACGATTGCCGCGATGCTGATCGTCGACCACGGGCCGTGGAGCCGCGCCAAGACCCAGCCGGCTCATGTCGCGATGTACGCGACCACGGGCGAAGCCGCACACGCGGCCGGCGCCAAGGTGCTTCCGACCGAGCCAAAATCGCCGATCGAGCCGGAACGGCTGGGGCCCAAGACCTCCCCGACCGTCAATCCGGTGACGCCTTGAGCTTCGCCCTAGTTCAGCCTTGCTCAGCCTTTGCGGCCGTAGTTGAGGAGTCCGCCGGTCGTCTTTGGCGGGTGCGCGCGAAGGGCTTCCTCGTTTGGCTCGGTGCCCCAGCCGGGACGGTCTGGAATGATCAGGTGGCCGTTCTGGATGTCGGGCTCGTGCGTGAACAGCTCCTTGTCCCAGGCGAGGCGATCGATGTCGATCTCCATGATGCGCAGATTCGGGACGGCCGCGCAGAAATGCGCGTTCATCATCGAGCAGAGATGACCGTAGAAATTATGCGGCGCAACGTTGACCTCGAAGGCTTCCGCCGCTGAAGCGATCTTCATCGACTGCCACACACCGTTCCAGGGCGTGTCGATGATCGCGACGTCCATGGCCTGCTCCTGAAAATAGGGCAGGAATTCGCGCAGGCCGAGCAGTGTCTCGCAGGACGAGATCGGATGCGGACTCTGCCTGCGGATATAGCCAAGAGCCTGCGGATTGAAGCTGTCGATCTCGATCCAGAACATGTCGAGGTCGGTGATCATGCGAAGGATCTTCAAATAGCCTTCGGTCTTGGCGTTGAAATTGCAGTCGAGCAGGATGTCGACATCAGGGCCCGCGCCGTCGCGGATCGCTTCGAGATGCATGTGCAGGTCGCGCAGGATCTTGCGGTCGACGTTGATCTCGGGCGCGAAGGGCGAGCCGAAGCCGGGCCGCCAGCCGGTGGGCTTGCCGTCATCGTAGGAAAAGATGTTGGTCTTGAGCGCGGTGAATTTCTTCTCGCGGACCTCACGGCCCATGGCCTTGACGCCGTCGAGATTTTCGATCGGCGGCTTGTACCAGGTGGGATGATTGATTCGCCACGTCGCGCAGTGGGACCAATAGACCCTGACACGGTCGCGGATCTTGCCGCCAAGAAGCTCGTAGCAAGGCACGCCGAGGCATTTTGCCTTGGCGTCCAGCAACGCGTTCTCGATCGCGCCGAGCGCCTGCGCGACCACGCCGCCGGCGGCGGGGCGCGTGGCGGCGAACAACTCGGCATGGATGCGCTCGTGCTGGAAGACGTTCTGGCCGATCACGCGGGTGGACAGCCGCTGGATCGTGGCACCGACGCCTGGCGAGCCAAAGCCCTCGTCGAACTCGCTCCAGCCGACGACGCCGTCTTCCGTCGTCACCTTGACAAAGTGATAGTTTCTCCAGCCGGCATCGCAGGCAAGGATCTCGAGACTCGTTGCTTTTGATGAGTTTGGCATATCGCTCCCTGTCGCCCGGCCGGGCGTTATTGGTTTTATGGTCCCGGTCGCAAGCTCCGGCCCAGCCACAATTGTTAGGCTAACGACCCAGTGCCGTGAAGCTCGCAAACGCTTGCCCAGCCATCGATTTTTGGCGGCGCTGGCGGAAAGCCCGTAGAATCCGGGGGGTCTTGATGTTTCTTGGGATCGTCTCAAACCCTGACCGATTTGGCCACAATCGGGGTCGATCACGGAGGCATGCAGTTTCTGGCCATGATCTCGGTTCTGGCGCTCCTCACGATGAGCGGGGCCGCCATTTCCGACCGGTTGCTCACAGCCGATCAGCACGTCGCGCAAGGGGTGGAGTAGCGCGGCAGGCGAGGGCGCTTTGTCTTTGGGGAGACAACAATGCTTTCGATCGATCAGTTCTTGCGGTTCATCAGCGTGCCGGCCGTGTTCGCGGCCTTCATCATCGCCTCGCAGATCTCGGCGGCGCTGTCACCGCTCTAAAGCGCGATGAGATTAGGATGAATAGTCGCGCTTTAGGTTATTGTTTGAGCATGATCTTCTCTGAAAACGCTTCGCACTTTTCAGGATCATGCTCTAGCCCATCAACGACGAGCCGAGAAGCGCGAGGACGGCGAGCGCCATCAGCGCGGTGCCGAGCCATCCCAGCGCGATCAGCTGCGATCGGGCCCTGAAGCGGCCCATGATCGTCCGGTTCGAGACGATCATCATCATCATCGCCATGATGGGGACGGCGACGATGCCGTTGAGCACGGCGCTCCACACCAGCATGTGGATCGCGCCGATCCCGGTGAAGCCAAGTCCGAAGCCGATGATGGTTGCGGCAGCGATGATGGTGTAGAAGCCGACCGCCTTCTCGGGCCTCGCCTCCAGTGTCGCCCGCCAGCCAAAGATCTCGGCGACGCCATAGGCCGCCGAGCCCGCCAGCACCGGGATTGCCAGAAGGCCCGTGCCGATGATGCCGAGTGCGAAGAGTGCGAACGTAAAGTCGCCCGCGAGCGGCCGCAGCGCTTCGGCGGCTTGCGTCGCCGAATTGATGTTGGTGACGCCGTTGGCGTTCAGCACCGAGGCCGTGGTCAGGATGATGAAGAAGGCGATGCCGTTGGAGAGCAGCATGCCGAAGGTCGTGTCGAGCTTGATGCGCGTGAGTTCGGGATGGCCGACCTGATGCGTCTCCTCCCGCAGCGGCCGGTCGCGCTTGCCGAGGTTCATTTCCTCGACCTCCTGGGAGGCCTGCCAGAAGAACAGATAAGGGCTGATCGTGGTGCCGAGCACCGCGACCACCATCATGAAATAGTCGGCGCTGATGTCAGCCTTCGGCCACACCGCGGCGAGTAGCGCAGTGCTCCACGGGATCTTCACGGTGAAGGCGGTTGCGACATAGGCGAACAGCGTCAATGTCAGGAATTTCAGCACCGGCGCGTAGCGCCGATAGGGCAGGAAAACCTGGAGCAGGGTCGAGCCGGCGGCGAAGATCAGCGCGTGTTCGTGGTTGAGCCCGCCGATGACGAGCGACAGGGCCTCCGCCATCGCGGCAATGTCGGCGGCGATGTTGAAGGTGTTGGCGATCACCAGCAGCGCGACCAACCCCAGCACCAGCCAGCGCGGTGCGAGCTCCATCACGTTGGCAGCCAACCCCTTGCCGGTGACCCGGCCGATCTGCGCACTCACGAGCTGAATCGCGATCATGAACGGCGTTGTCAGGAACACCGTCCAGAGCAGCCCATAACCGAACTGCGCTCCCGCCTGGGAATAGGTGGCGATGCCCGAAGGATCATCGTCAGCCGCTCCCGTGATCAGGCCCGGCCCGAGCCGTTGCAGCAACGTTCGTGCCGGCTTGGCCGGCGCAACGACCTTGTCAGGACGGGCTTGATGTTTGGATCGGTTCGACAGGGCTCACCTTCCGGAAATTGCGAATTCAAGGCTTAAGCGCGACCATAGCCGGAAAGTTCCACGGCTGGCCAGTGATGGGCCGTGGCCGGCGCCATCATCGCGTGCAAAGCCCCTGTTGCGCGGGTCTAGCCTCGCTTCACAACAAGGGTGCGACCCGTGGTTTGCGCACGGTCCTCGTCCACGTGAAAGGGAAGCTCGCCTAGGTTGTGGGCGACAGATGCAGGTAGCGGCCGTCGAACTGGGCCAGCTCCTGCAGCTTGTGCTCGTTGAGAATCCTCACGGTGCCGCGCTGAAGCTCCAATACGCCGTCGACGCGCAGCTCGCGCAGGATGCGGTTGGTATGGACGCTCGTCACGCCCATGGCTTCGCCGAACTGCTCCTGAGTCAGCGGGATGGCGAAGGTGTCGTCGATAACCCGTCCGATCAGGCGCAGCCGCTCGCGCAGTTCGACGATCAGATGCGCCAGGCGGTTGTAGGTCGAGCGCTGGCCGACATTGACGATCCATTCGCGGGACACGGCGGCGTCCACCAGCGTGTCGCGCCAGAACATGTCGCCGACACCAGGGCGTTCGCGAATGAGCTCGTTCAGCGCCTTGCGGGCGATGAAGGCCAGCGTGCAATCTGACAGCGCGATCAGGTCATGATCGACGGTCGCAAAGTGCAGGTTCTGCAGATTGGGCAGGTCGCCGGGAATGTGGATCGACAGGATCTGGCGCCTGCCGTCCGCGATGGTCTTGGAGCGGACGCAGAAGCCGTCGGCGATCAGGCAGCATTCGCTCGGCTGCTCGCCGTCGCGCAGCACGGTCTGGTTTTCGCGAAAGTTGCGGAGTGTGAACGGCAGCGCCGCGAGCGCTTGCAGGTCAAGGTCATCGGCGCCGGTCGTCGTCTTCAAGCGCTGAAACAGCGGCGCCCAGATCAGTTCGCTTGTCACGTTCACTCGTCCCCCACACGCCTGAGCGTGTGACGGCCAAAAAGCACAGACCCCGGCGTGCTGTTGACAACAAAGGTTAAGCGAGCCCGCCGCGGCGTCTCAACATTGTGGACGATGGGTTAGCGAAATGCTGGAATACAACAAATGTTAGGAAAGCACATGTGGTGAAAGCCTGGATTCGGCGTCTTTCGCGTCGAGAGCTGCTTCTGCATCGAATGCGAATCCATCTCGATGCCGGTGCCGGCTTTCACCACCAGAGGCGCTTTCACCCGCAAGAGCCCGCACCGCGTCGACTTCGGAACGGCGGGGGTGTGGTGGCGTTCTTCTGTCGCGAGGAGGACGTCGCAATGGACCGCTTGACGAAACGCGAACAGCCGGACCGCAGCAAGATCAACATGCACGAAGCCTGGGAGGTCAAGCACTGGACCCATGCGCTCGGCGTCTCCAGGGAAAAGCTGCAACAGGCCGTCGACAAGGTCGGCAATTCGGCCGCCGCGGTTCGCAAGGAGCTGTCGGTGTGAGCTTCGGTCCTTCGCCGGCGGGCGGTTCGTATTATTTCGGCGTGCCGGCGTCGTCGGCGGGAACGGGCAAGGCAGCGCGCGGTTTTCCCCAGAGGAGGAAAGCCCGATGAAAACAGCAGCTCTGACTTTGGTCATTCTCTTGGCGGTCCCTGCCGGCTATGCCTCGGCGCATGGCAGCCGGCACGTCCGCCATCATGGCTGGTTCGGTTCAATGAACATGATGCATGGCCCCGGCCGCACCGCGGCGCGAACGGATCCGAACGGGACCGCGAGCGGGCCGACCACGCTCAGCGGCACCGGATCGTCGAAATATGGCGGCAATAATCCGGGCGCGCCCGGCTCGGCGCGTCAGTAGGCCGCGTGTGCAGGCAACCGGCCCGGCCCTCTCCGTGAGCGCCGGGCGTCGTCTATCTGATGCTGACGAACATGCCCCAGGCGGCGGCAAGCGCCGCACCGGTGAAGACGATGACCGGGCTGTCGCAGAAGGCTCCCCCGTAGCTGCACACATCGGCACCGAACGAGCCGAGCTCATGGCGGCCCGCCGAATAGAACAATCCCGACAGGCCGAGCAATGCGGCGGCAACGTAGTACATGGCTCCCTCGCATGAGAATGGACCTGTGCCAGCATGGAGCGGAGAGATTTCATTCCGCCGAATCCGATTCGGCGCATTCGATTCACATTTGATCCGTCGGGCAAAACACTGGCATAGTGGCATGATCGAAAAAGTTCGGTTCAGCCCGCGCGGAGAAATCCGTCGCGGGCATTTATCTGTCCGAAGTGCGGTGGGTATTTCCGATCAAGAGCGACAGCGTGCTTCAGCGCTTCGCATCGTCGCGCCATAGCAACCAATTGGAATCTCGCTTGTTGTCGCCGGCACAATCACTTGCAGGAGACAAAAAAATGTCACGTCTAACCTTGCTGGCGGCAACCTTGTTGCTGCTCGCATCTGCGCCCGCGGGCGCCCAGTCTCAGCCCGCGCAGAGCGGGCCGGGCAACAACGCCGTCAACAGCTCCGACCAGAACAACTCGAACGCGCCGGTCTCTGGCCGCAACAGCTTTACCGAGGGCCAGGCGAAATCGCGCATCGAGGGGGCGGGATATTCCAACGTCTCCGGCCTGCAGAAGGACGACAACGGCGTCTGGCGCGGCAAGGCCGACAAGGCCGGCACCAAGACCGACGTCAGCGTCGACTTCCAGGGCAACGTCAATCCCGCGAAATAAGGAGCAGATAGCATGACGACCACCATCTCCCGCCTCTACGACAGCTATGCCGATGCCGAGCAGGCCGTGAGCCGGCTCGAGAGCGCCGGCGTGCCGCACTCCGACATCAGCATCGTCGCCAACAATTCCGACAATTGGTTCGGCTCGCGCGGCGGCAAGGTCGACCGTGACCGCGACGGCGTCGACGATCGCGCCGAAGGCGCCGGCACGGGTGCCGGCATCGGCGCCGGCGTCGGCGGCGCGGCAGGCCTGCTCGCCGGCCTCGGCCTGCTCGCCATTCCCGGTCTCGGCCCGGTCGTGGCAGCCGGATGGCTCGCCTCGACCGCCGTCGGCGCGGCGGCCGGTGCGGCCACCGGCGGCATCGTTGGCGCGCTCACCGAAGCCGGCGTGTCGAAGGAAGACGCCTCGCGCTATGCGGAAGGCGTTCGCCGCGGCGGCACGCTCGTCACCGCGCGCGTGCCCGACAACGATCGCGCCCGGCTCGATGCGCTGCTGCATGATCGCTCCGTCAATCTTCAGGAGCGCAGCTCCGCCTGGCAGAAGTCAGGCTGGAACGACTTCGACGCGGCGAGCCCGCCTCTGTCTCCGGAGGACATCGGCCGCGAGCGCGAGATCTACGGCGCAGGGACGCGGCGATAGGCTTTGATCAGACCCGATAAGACGAAGGCCCCGCGCTGCGGGGCCTTTTTCTTATGCAGCAGGGCGATGGCTGTTCCGGGCCGAAATCCGTTGGGGTTCTGTCTCGACCTCGATAAGGCCGACTCCGCGGCGAGGGAATTTGGCCAAATACCCGAGGACATGCTGGAGCCGCACCGTATGGCAACAGCCGACGGTCCTCCAAAGAAGCAAAAGCCAAAATCGAGATTGAGTGACATAGAGCAATCCGAGCGGTTCATAGAAACCGCTCGTGAGCTTGGTGTTGATAAGCGCGGGGAAAGATTCGAGGAGGCATTTAACCGCGTTGCACGGCAGAAGCCGCCTCCTCCAAAGTCCAAACCCCACGCCTAGAAGCATGCATACTGTCCAGTTGATCCCAATCCCAAACGACAGAATGAACAGGCATGTCCCGGATTAGGGCGCCAAGCGACCTGCGTATTACTTCGCTTTTGCCAGTGACGTTGCGTTTATGTTCCAGGTAGTGCTGCCATTGAAGCGCGCGGTCTCCTTGAGGCTTATCTGGCAATAGCTGCCAATCTTTCATTCCGAATAATGCTTTCCTGACTTCCCAACAGATAAAGTCTGCTGCCTGAAGTGCGGGAACGTTGCGGAACGTGATCCCTTTCGGGATTGGTCTGCTGGCGACTGAATCACACGGTCCAGCGGGATAGAAGCGAGGATCGGACTTTGCGTACACCCTAGCCTTGCTCAGCTTGTCGTCCACCTTTTCCACCCGATCAAAGACGGCTGTTGCGGGGGCGTCATGATATTCCTGCGATATCTGCACCAGACAGGCATACGCAGCCAGCGGATAGGCCTCTAGGCTCAATCCATGCATGGCGTTGAATTTCTCTAGGTCCGGCATCCATACTCCAGAGGCCACCATGCGAAGATGGCTCTTGCGTGTCGCCTGCGCCAAGTCCGTATAGAAAGCTATTACCTCTTTCTGATGGTCTTTCGCCGGCAGCCATTTTGCAAATGGGCCGGTTTCGTCGGCCATTTCTCGCATGTGGAAATACGGGACGTCGTGCTTCTTAAGGGCCACATCCCAAAGCTCTTCGAAATAATCCCACTGGTTCGCATATCCGGCATAGCCTGCGACTACCCAAACGTCGTCGCCAGATCGGCTATCATCGAAATTGGCCGAGATGAGCGCGCCCAATCGGGCCTCCGGGGGCCACGTTCTAATAAAAGTTCTACCGCCCTGATCAGGTCCGGGCACGTCATGCTACTCGGCCCGGAATGGGTACGGCAACTATGCCCAACTAGCCTCGCTGGGCGTTTGACAATGTTCCCGTTTTGTTCTAATAAGCATATTCACAGGCAGCCCTCCACTTGAGCGCCTCTTGGATACGTCGCGATAGTTGTGTCATTCTGGTGACACAACACGTAGGCCAGGGGGGATTAAGTGGATAGACGTATTACTTTTAGATTTTATCGCGTGGTCAGAGCGCCGGGCGGCCGGCTCAATTTTAGCGACGCTGTTATACAAATTGGCGCTATCGCTCGGCCAGCTGATCGTGAGCAACAACTAGGTGAAGATTATTACGTGAGAGCTGAGGTCGTGGAGAGTGCTCGTGGTTCAATTCACGGGGAGTTCACGCGCATACAGAAAACCAATTATCCATCTGAGGTAAGTGAAACAGGTCGTCGACCCTTACGGATCAGGAATCCGCTAGGGCACGGTATAGTCTTTCGATATCTGCCGACTACGGACCATCTTGGTCTGCAATATGATCCGCGCGTCATTTCGCCAGGACGGATTGCAGAGTATCTGCGAGAAATGGTTGACGGAGCCCGGTTCGAGTTTCAGCCCATCGTGCGCCAAGACATGTGGGAGAAATTCAATCAAGGAATCGTTCGAAAGATATCGATCAGCGTGGCAGGTCCGACGAATCTTACCGCGATGGACCGCGGTGGCGCACAATCAATTGTCAGGTCATTTCGCGATATGGGCGAAGCATATGAGGCGCCTACTATAACGATTGATCTTTCGATGGGACACCAGTCCGGCGGACTCTCTGAAAGGATCAAGGCCATGGTCCGCCACTTCAGGGCTCAAGCAGTACAAGATCAAGTCGAAATTTCGAGTATGAAAGCGAGAGTTCGGCAAGAGGGCGAGGGGACAGAAGACCTGGATTTGTTGGAAGATATTCTTTCTGTAAGGGACAGGCTCGAGCTTAGCGTCAATGATCCAGAGGCAAACTATCGAGTGAAATTGAGTGCCCTCAGAGACCAAATGCATGCGTGGCTCTAACAAATCTGTTGGGTGGTTATTAGAGGCCTTCGGACCGATCTGTTGCGCCTCTGCAGTGCTTGCTTTGCTTTGGTTGTTCCGATGGTCAATCATCCCGCTAATCGCGGCGGACAAAATCTCGATAGGTAATCTATTTTCAGCGGTTTTTGGATGGGCGTCTATTCAAACCGGTTGTGTGTTTGCGATCTATGGATTTGTGGCGGGAAAGAATGATGGCTTCATTGGAGAGGTCCGACGAACACGTTCAATGAGAAGATTTAACACTTACATTATGCGGGCCATCGTGAGCGGGTTTCTGCTCACGGTTTCTTCTATGCCGCTGCTCGTTTGGAAATTTGCGATAGCACCAGACGACAAATACCTCTACCTAATGATAGTCGTTTGGTTCTCATTGTTTGTTTGGGCTTTCCTATCATTCGCTAGGGTAGCCTATATTTTCGGCATCCTTGTTCAGGTTCAAGATAACAGTCGCGTCGGGGGTGGCTAGGTCGACGGAGCTGATGCAGACATCACGTCTTCCTTTTCACTTCCTCGCGCGACAACCTTGAGCTTCTCCTCTGGAAGAGGGCGCTGCAGCGCTTTGGCCTCATCCCACGACGCCCGCATCCAAATGTCCCACTCTTCGGCCGTCGTCAGGATCACCGGCATCGCCTTTGGATGAATCGGCTCGACCACCGCATTGGGCGCCGTCGTGAGAAATCCATAAACCTGATGCGGCCCCGGCACGGGCTTTGACTTCGTTCCGCGATCGCCGTTGAAGGTGGTCCAGATGCCGGCGAACGCAAACAGTGGTCGCGCCTCCGCGAGCGCGAACCACACGACGTCTTTCTTCTTCGTCTCCGGGTTCGGCTCCGGCGCGTATTCGGCGAAGCTGTTGGCGGGCACGAGGCAGCGGTGCTCCGGCTTGAGCCAGGCGCGCCAGTGCGGCGAGGAGGTGTTGCGAATGTTCGTGACGGGCGGGCCGCCAGTGCGCGGTGGCGGCGGCATGCCCCAACGCATCATCACCATCTCGCGTTCGCAATTGCCGGGATCGCGGATGACCGGCGCCGGATAATCCGGAAACACGCCGGGCATCGGCGCGAGGTTGCCTTCGTAGCGCCTGACGACGCGGAAGAGATCGGCGATGGCGGCTTGGTTCGTGGTGATCGAATAGAGATTGCACATCAGTTCGCCTGACCTTCTGCTGACGACGCGTTTTAACCAGGGGGACAACGGTTACGAGGCGGCATGGATCGGAGGCCAAGCCGGGTACTGTCCTAATCAGGACAGATTAGGACAGTGAAACTATTCCTATTCGTGCTCGTATTTTACCCTGACGGCCGCGACCCGATGCAACACCGCTAGCGGCCGTCCGGCCCCGGCGTCTACTCGCGTGCGTCGGGGCCGTTTTTTTGAACACTCCCAATACCCAAGCCGGCTCTTGACTCTGTGTTCTCTATTTGTTCTTTTTAGCCAAATCGCAGATTTGGTCAATGCCTACACTCGAATACATCCGCTCGGAGATCGAGCACATGCGCACGCAGATAAGTCGTCAGCGCAAAGAAATCCTCCAACTGCAACGGGCGGGGATAGGGACAGCGTCGGCTGAAGCCCTCCTGTCCCGCATGCAGGCGAAGGTGGACGACCTCGTTTCCCTCAGAGACGAGATGAAGAAGGCAGAACCGCAAGGGGCTAAGAAGAGAGTGCTGGGAGGACGGAAGTGGTAGCTGAGCGGCCAAAGTATTTCTCCGACATGGAGAGCCCGCCGGAGTTTCTCAAGGCACTCGACCAAGCCCGGCGCCTTTCAACGCGAGAAGGTTGGTGCCGCGCGCACATCGAGGCCATCCAGGTCTCGATTGATCAATACGCGGAAGCGGCTTTTGGCAATCGGGAGTTCTTCCTCAACAAGCCGCACAGCATCGGGCCTAGCCGGAGCAAGAATGACATTCCGTGAAGCCTCGATGTGCGCCGGCTCTTCCATCGGCTCACCATGCAGATGCCCGAAATAACTTCGGTTTTTCATCAGAAAGAGGTTGACCCGTCGGGCAAAACACTGGCAGAATGGCATCATCGAAAAGTTTGCGTGAGCCCGCACGGTGCACTCCGTGGCGGGCTTTCGCTTCCGTCGGTAGGACGTTGAGAACGAACGATGTGGAGCGCAAGCTCGGGCGGAAGGGGAAATAGGACACGTCAGGTTCGTGCTTGTCCGGTCTTGATCTAGGCCAGCAATTGGCCAAGGCAGCTTTCAAGCTCATTCGGCTGAAATGGCTTTTTAAGCAGAGGTCGCCCGCGATATTCTTCAGGCACACCGTCGCTTGCGTAGCCACTCGCAAAGGCGAATGGAATGCCGCGGGCCTGCAGAGCATCAGCAACAGGCTTGCTGTTGTGGCTGCCAAGACTCACGTCAAGGATTGCGACATCAAACGTACCGCTGGTTGCAAGACTTAGTGCGGAAGCCAGATCGCCAGCTTCCCCTGCAACGGTGTGACCAAGGTCCTCCAGCATATCCGCGACCATCATTCGGATAAGCACTTCGTCTTCCACCAAAAGCACCAATGCCATGGCCCCCCTCCCAGCCCTCGAGAGTTAGTGAGGTTTGATGATCGCTTTGAATGCGTGAAGCGCAACGATCCGAAGATCAGCCAAGCTGATCTGGCCGGCTTCGGCAGCTTCCAGGAGCTGCTCGGCGATAAGCTTGCGGCTTCCATGGTCCCCGCCGTTGGGCAAGCCTCGGCAGATTTCCTCCAGCACCACGTCCATATTCGATCGCACGCGATCCGACAGGGTCATCAACGTTCTCCGGCTCCGATGTCGGGAAGATCGGTACTTTGGAACCGGCGCCACATAGCGTCAAGGTGCCTGTCGCGAGTGCCGCGGTCGCTTAACATTTGTTGGGTCGCCGTCCCCATTGGCAATGCGCAAAAAGGCCCCGGTCGTGTTGGGGCGACCAGGGCCTTCTCGGGGCATCTGGTGTTGGGAACAGATGCGAGCTGAGCCGGCGAGCTGGAGCGTGCCTTGGCGGAAATGCAGACCGCGGGGCCTCGTGGAGAGCCGTCTCAGCGACGGCATCGTACACAGCCGATTCGGTTTTTCATTAGAATGAGGTCGAACCGTCGGGTAAAACACCTGCATATTGACATCATGGATTTGACGCGAGCCTCAAGATCTCCCGTTCAATCCCGCCAACTGCTTTTCCCGCAGTCACACCTAAAAACATGCACGGCACGGCCGGAGCGAGAGTCCAGCATCGTCAACACTTTGACCGCATTTCCGCAGGCGGTGCATTTTTGAGAGTCGGCGCCGGCACTCCGCCCGGAATTCGATTTCTGATGCTCGCTCATCTGAACAACGTTGAAAAATAAATGGCTGTCTCAGGTGTATTGAACGACTCTGACGATGCAATGGATTGGTCGGCGCTGCGAATTTCGACTCGGTCAGGTGGTTGAAGATAGACGCGCCGCTTCAGACGGGCTCGGCGCAGGCAACCCGTAATCTTTCGCTCGTTTGGCAGCGAGCTTTCGATAGGCTTGCGCTTGTGTCTGCAATTGTTGTTTGAAGGCAGCGTCGGCCTCGCTCGCTGCCAATCGTTCGAGCTGAACAGCTCGCTCCAAATACTCCACCAAAAGCTTCATTGCGCCCTCCTGCGCAACAATTCGTCAGGGTCGGCGTTGTTCCTACCGTGGAACGATGCAAAGCCACGCGCGCCGAATACAACAAATGTTTAATCGCCTCTAGCTTCGTTGGATCTCGCGCTGGCCCTCTTTGCCGGTGGCTTTCGATAGGCGGAGTTTGCCAAGGGAGGCGAGGATTCGAGCTCCAGCAACCGTTGCATCTCATTGACCGCTGCGAGCCTGTGCTCGATGTCGTCGATCGATTTGAGCTTGCGCTTCCCGAACAAAACTTGCGTCGGCTTTCTCATGAGCGGCCCTCCTGCCCAAGGCGAAGTTGGCGACGCCGTCGCATTGATCGTCTTTAACCTATGTCCGGCATTTGCCGATGCATGCTGACTTCATACGTTGATCCATCCCTTCGTTTGACACGTCGGGCAAAACACCGGCAGAATGGCATCATCGAAAAGTTCGGGTAGCCCGCGCGGAGCAGCCCGAAGCGGGCTTTTGTTTGCTCGTTAACAGCCTTCTTAGCCGCGGGTAACCTATAGTTGCGCGAGTAAGAACGACTAATCTAAGTTTTGGCTCATCAAGAGGCGGTTCGGGAAAAAGTGACAAAACGAGGCAATTTCCCCTTGCCCATGAGTTCCAATATAGGACAGAATTCAGCATATTTAATTGGGGGAGTTTCAAATGAAAATAGTAACTGCAATCGCCTCGACGTTCATTGCGCTGACATCTTTCACTGCAGGCGCATCAGCAAGCGTGGCCTTGTCTGAATACATTCCTTTCTACGTTGATATTAAGATTCCGGGCGCGACAGCGACCGGCTTCTTTAGCGCTTTCACCAATTCGAATTACAACAGCGACGTCGGCGCTCCATTTCGCTTCGTGCTTACCGAGGGAGCGTATAGCGCGACGTTGATCGGCTCCTCGACGGGCAACAATGCATATGTGGCTGTAGGCAACCCTTCGGGACATACGATCTCGGTCACGAACACTCAGGTTTTCTTCGATTTTTCCAGCCCGGAAGCCGACGCTCTCAAATTTTACACTGGCGCTGGAGACACTTTGTGTTTTCAAACCGCGTCGGCTGGCTTGTGCGGAGCAGGAGGCGCTGGAATTACTATCCTAGTTGCGGGAGCACCTGATCCGTTCTTGCCGATGAGCGGAAATCAACCTATCGCCTCTGCCGTCCCCGAACCCTCCACCTGGGCCATGATGTTGCTCGGCTTCTGCGGTCTTGGTTGGCTCTCGGTGCGTCGAAAGGCAAGGCCTGCATTGGCAACCGCCTGATCTTTATCAACCGTATCAAAAACATGGAGCCGCCTAAGGGCGGCTTTTTCATTGGCTCGTTTGAATTTCCGAACTTGGCCCATAGCGGTCAAGCCGGTGATGGGGCAACGCCCGTCTGACACCGGCCTCGAGGCTGACTTCAGGCGTCGACCAATCCCTTCGTTTGACACGTCGGGCAAAAACACTGGCAGAATGCCATCATCGAAACGAGTTTGGTTCACCCGCGCCGGAAACATCCGCCGCGGGCTTTTTGTTGCCGGAGACGCAATTGCCCATTTGAGGAGATTTGAAATGACCAGGATCAGGAGACGGATACCCGTCTACCAGCATGTCGCGCAGCCAATGACGAGCGAAGACTACATGGCCCCCACCTTGGCCGACATTCAGGCCTTGGCGAGGAGCAGGACCGAGACGGCCGTTCACGTGCTGTCCTCCATCATGGTGAGAGAGACCGCAAACGCGTTCGCGCGTGTGGCGGCCGCAAAGGAGCTGCTCGATCGCGGCTGGGGCAAGCCGGCCCAACCATTGGCGAACAGTCAAGGCCCGTTGGAGCTGCTGACGCGGATCGAACGCGTGATCGTGCATCCGGATAATCCGTCGCCTGCCGCCAACCGGATCGAGACATCGGGCACAGCGGAGATGCCTCACCTTGATACGAGTGGCGAGGAGAAGCTGCGATGAGCCGGAAAATGCCAGGCGTTCTCTCCGTGCCTGTGTCCTCGCAGTCAGAGCCAATGCCGCGCTCGCCGGGCTGGGCCCGCTGGATGGCGGAAGCGCTGGCCTATCGAGCCGAACCGGAGGGCGCAAAGAAGATCGCGGGAGCCGAGGCGCCGGTCCGCAGGGATCCCGCTCCGGTCCGGGTTCTGCGCCGCGTGTCGCCGCGCCCTTAATGCGCTCCCGCTGGCTGATGGATCGGCCTTCCGACGTCGGTCGCGCGCGATCCGGCCGGCCGTTGCGACGAAACAGCCTTGAAACAGTCCTGAAACCAGATCGTCCTGAACTCCCTCGCTGGTGGAACCGACCAACGGAGCGAAAAGGAGAAAGCCATGATCCAGGTTGGTTCTAAGGAAGAAGTCGCGTTGCTGCTGGCGTTGTTCGGGACCCATGCCGAGCCCGTCAGGAAGCCCAGGCCCGAGTCAAAGCCCAAGTCGCAGCAAGGCTGAGATATTAACCCATGCCGGGTTTGGCCGATTGCCTGAGTTTCCTGCGTTTGCTGATTGCGCGGGGAGATCCGAAAGGCATCCCGCTGGCGATCAGCGCCATTGACGACTATCTGGCGATGGCGCCGGTCAGCGCCCGCAGGCGCGGGCTGCGCGAGCTCCAGCAGGATGCGCTCGAGCTGCATGTCAGCTCGGTTGGCGTGCAGCGCTCGTTCGCCGAGACGGTGGATGCCTATATCGAACGGAAGCTGGCGGAGGAGTGAGGTGCGCCTGGCTCCGGTGTCCCGGCAGGGCTGGCATCGCTCTTGCTGAATGTCGTCTCAATGACGGCCCGGCCAGTCGGGCCGTCCCACATTGAGGCGATCACATGCAGTCAACGTCCCGTTTCGAAGCGACCGCGTCCTTGCAGCTCCACGCGCTGATCTCCGACCTGCACTGGCGGGTCGAGATGCTGGAGAGAGACATTGCCGAGGAGGAGCGCAATTCCGGCAATGCCGACCCCGGCAGCGCCACCTATTCGATGCTGGCCCACGCGCTGCGCGCGCGCCGGGACAATTTGCGCACCTCGATTGCGCTTTTGGAAACGCGCCTCGCCCCTGCCGCGGAGCTGCGGCAAGCGGCCTAACCGCGCACCGGAAAGACATGAACGCGGCGGGAGATCCTGCCGCGTTCATATCTCGTTTCGGGTCCTGCGCGATTACTGCGTCGGGGGCAGCACGGCCTGCGTGGTCTGCTGCGGCAGATTGCTGTAGGTCGCGCTCTCCTTGGTGCAGATATCCCTGAACACGACGACGCCGGCCTGCGGATATTCCTTCACGAGGCAGTTGCAATTGTTGTTGACGACGGGAGCCGGCGCCACGACCGGCGCGGGCGCAGCCGCCACCACGGGCCGCTGCACGACCACCGTCTTCTCCACCACCGGCGGCGAGGGGACATAGACCGGCCTGTTGACGACGACAGGCACCGGGACCGGCCGCACGATGACCGGGGGCGGCACCGGCCGCGGATAGACCACCACCTGCGGCGGAAGCGGGCGCGGGCCGGGCACGACCACGACGGGGTGATTGCCGCCGTTGCCGCCATAGCCGCCGGGGCCGGGCTGGACCTGGGCGTTGCCATATTGTCCGTTCGGACCCCAGCCGGCCTGCGCCGGGTTGTTTGCAAGAGCTGCCGCCACGCCCGCCAAAGCAATCGCGGCCGCCATCTTCGTGATCATCGCCGTCTTCGTCATGGTCCACCTGTTCTGTTTGGTTTGAAGCAGAATGTCGTCGTGGAATGACTGATAGACGATGGTGACGCGTGCCTCCGTGATGACGCGCACACAGCCTCCTTCGATCGCAGGAGGCGTGTCGCGTGACGATCATCGTTGCGCAGGGACTGGCGGGCGTTGCCGCGATCTCGCCGCGGAGCGTGGAGGCCCTGGTCAGGCCTCGGGCGGCCAGGCGCCTTTCAGCAGGCCGATCTTCCGACCGAGCTGCCAGACCTCGACATTGCCGCGACGGGCGAATTGCCGCGCGTGCGCGAGAGCGGAGCTGTCGGACGTCGCCTCGAAAGCCTCCGCGGAGCGGAAGACGCCGTCCTCGCCGACCAGGTAGGCGCGATATTGCTGCTGGTTCATGTCGGCGCCCTCAGGCCGGGCGAATGCAGCCAGGCCTCGATCTGGATCGCCATCTCGTCCTGCCGCGCACGGCGCAGCAGCAGCTCGCGGCGATGTCCGGGGCTCAGCGCGCGCGCCTGCTCGCGAAGCTGCGCGGCTTCGTCTGTGAGCCGCTCGTGGAGTGTCCTGGTCTGCTTGAAACGACGCCGCTTCAACATGGCATTGCTCCCATGTTCGAGAAAGGCGGGAGCGCGATCGGGCGTTCTCATCACCGATATCTGCCGGAGGACCTTGCGGTGATGATTAACTCTACGCCTCGTTTCGATCAGAGTCTTCATCATTTGATAGCTCGTCCAAGAAATCTGCGCGCTGTTTTTGACGTGTCATTTCAGCCTTTTGAGCCACTTACTCATTTTGCGCGAACGGCTTCCAAAGTACACTTTTGAACACAGGAGCAAGCCTTGAAGAGCTTGCTCCTGTGTGGCGTCTCCGCCGATGTCACGCGGCGCCGAACCAGCTCGTCAGCGTCTCCACGAGTCCACTTGTGCCATCATCGCCGACCCAGGCCACGTGCCCGTCGGGTCGCACCAGCACGGCCTTGGGCGCTGTGATCGCTCCGATGCAGGGAAGCTCCCATGCGTCATCGCACGAGGCGTTGATGCGCATGACGCGAGCGGCCCAAAGCGAAATGTCGGGCGAGATGTCGCGCGGATCAAGCCCGCCGAAATTCAGCAACGCGCCGCGGGCATCGTGCAGCAGCGTGAACAGCCGCACCGAGCGGCCCTCGGCCGTCAACGCCAGATCGGGCACGCGACGGCCGAGCAGGGGATGCCCGTCGCCGAGATCATAGCGGATATCGAGCCCGCTCATCATCGCGCCGAAGCGCTGGCGCGGCTCGTCCATCGCGAGCAATTCGGCAACGATCTCGCGCGCGGCCCTGCGGCCGTCGTCATCGCGGCGGAGCAGGGCGATCTGCGCCCTGGTGTTGCGCAGCACGCGCGCGGCCACGGGATGGCGCTCGGCATGGTAGCTGTCGAGCAGGCTGTCAGGCGCCAGGCCCTTCGCCACCAGCGCCAGCTTCCAGCCGAGATTGAAGGCGTCCTGCAGGCCGGTGTTGAGGCCCTGTCCGCCGACCGAGTGATGGATATGAGCGGCATCGCCGGCCAGCAGCACGCGTCCGCGTCGATACGCGACGGCCTGCCGTGCCGCATCGGTGAAACGCGAGATCCAGGACGGGCTGTGGACGCCGAAATCGGTGCCGTAGACGGCGATGAGCGCCGCGCTGAGATCGCTTAAAGTGGGCTCGCCGCGGCGATCGATCATCGCCTCCGTCATCACCACCAGCACGCGGCCGTTCTCGGTCCGGCTGAGACCGTGAAAGCCGAGCGCGTCGTGACGCAGGCCCCACGCGGGCGCCTGCCGCATGGCGACCTCGGCCATGAGGTTGCTGAGCGTCGCATCCGTCCCGGCGAATTCGATGCCGGCTTGCTTGCGCACCAGGCTGCGGCCGCCGTCGCAGCCGACCAGGTAATCCGCGCGCAGGCGTTTCCCGCCGGCGAGCGTCACCTCGACATGAGCCTCGTCCTGCACCACATCGCTCACCTCGCAGCCGCGATAGATCGGCACGCCGAGCTCGGTGACCCAATCGGCCAGGATGCGCTCGATGTGGCTCTGCCGCAGCGCGAGGCCGTAAGCATGGCGGGTCGGCAGGTCGCCGATGTCGAGCCGCGTCCAGGCAAAGCCCGCGAGCTGGGTGATCGTCCCCTCGCGCAGGAAGCGCTCGGCGACGCCGCGCTGATCGAGCATCTCGATGCTGCGCGCGTGCAGGCCGCCGGCCCGCATGCCCATGAGATTCTGGCTGTCGCGCCGCTCGAGGATGGCAACGTCGCAACCGGCGAGCGCCAGCTCCGCCGCCAGCATCAATCCGGTCGGCCCGCCGCCGGCGATCACGATGTGATGGTCCGGCGCCAGGCCGCGCGGTTGCGCGGTGCTGGCGTGCGCGCGTGGCGTTGGATGCATCATCGGCATGTGGCGGCCCCTCGGCTTGGTGATGAGGCGGGGGGTCTACACCGAGGTGAGAGGCTTGAAGCAAGCCCCTTGCGCACCACATATTGAGCTGGGAGGACCGACGCATCTCGTCCCGCGTTTTGAGCTTTGACATGTCGGGCAAAACACTGGCATCATCCCATCATTGCAGAAGCGACGCTCGGCCCGCGCGGAGACGATCCGCAGCGGGCTTTTTGCTGCCTTGATGCCGCGGCGGCATCGCGCCTTCTGTCGCGCAGGAACCGGCAGCGGCTCCGGATGATTGTAAGTCCGGAGGAAGCTCATGCTCACAGACGCCGACATCGCCATGCTCTGCGACATCGGCCAGTCCATCGCCTTCAGCGATGACCGGCACGAGGCGCTGTTCCGGCTCATCGCCGACGGCTATGTGCAGAAGGACGGCGACACCTACGAGCTCACGCCCAAGGGCGAAGCGGCCGTGGTCGATCGCGGCGCCGGACTGAACGAGGCGTGAGGGCGCTCGCGCGCCACCTTAGGAACCTTCGGTTCCCAGCGGCTTTTGTTTCGCGCCGGCATAACCGCCGATTGGCCGGCTGGAATGGCGGCTCCGGCGCAGAAGCCCCGTCGCGCGCCGGAGCCGTTTCGGTTTATCATAAAATCGCTTGACCCGTCGGGCAAAACACTGGCACACTGGCATCATCGAAAATCGCGTGCGGCCCGCAAGGCGGAGCATCCGCCGCGTCGTCGCGGGCCTCGCGTCAGATGAGGCGAGATCGCCGCGCGCAGAACCATCCGGGCCGCTGCGAATTAACCCGGCATGAAAAGCATCTGGTATGTTGCCGCCTTCATCATCGTCACCGGCGCCGTGTTCGGCGCCCTGGTCGGTTTCGACAGACTGATCGGCGGCGCCGGCTGACAGCGCGGCCGTCGCGCTCGGGACGGCGTTGCCGTGCGGACCTCGCGCTCCCATCTCCGAACGCCGCGGCGCGAGAGTTTCAGCAAACACCCGAGGACAAGCCGTGGGGGATGTACCAGTTTGAGCTGTCCGATCCGGATGAGACGCTGGTGCGGGCGGGGCGGCCGACAAGGTTGCGCCAGGGACCACGTGGAAGAGGTCGGCGCTGGCGGATCGATTGGTCGTGTTCGGAATGCCACCTCGCCGCAAGGAGCCCTCGCCCAGGGCTTGGAGCCATTTCGGTTTATCAAAATTAGCCTTGACCCGTCGGGCAAAACACTGGCAGAATGGCATCATCGAAGAATTTGGTTCAGCCCGCGGCGGAAAACATTCGCCGCGGGCTTTTCGATGCCACCGTCCTGA
Source organism: Bradyrhizobium campsiandrae (assembly GCF_014529705.1). GTDB lineage: Bacteria > Pseudomonadota > Alphaproteobacteria > Rhizobiales > Xanthobacteraceae > Bradyrhizobium > Bradyrhizobium campsiandrae. The sequence goes on along the minus strand of NZ_JAANIH010000003.1, from coordinate 133,541 downwards.
CTGGCGTAGCGCGCTGCTCTCGTCCGGCATCCGGTCGCGATCCTGCCGTAAAAAAGAATTGACTTTGTTCCCTTTATGTTCCAAACCAACCTCTGGTCGAAACGATCATGACCATACGTTACGTTCGATCCAAATTGAGGCGGTGATGAGTACGTCGTTTCTTGCGCTTGTCTTGCTGGAGAGACCAGTTACCCCTGACATGGTCGCGCTTGCCGAGGCGGTTCGCAGGCGGCACCCGGAATTGGCAACGGAGATAGATGTCGGCGCTTCGGACGTCGGCCAGGGGTCTGACGGTGGGTCGGTTCTTCGCTGCGGTGATCAACTGATCGTGGTCATGTCAATGCCGGCGCCCATTCCGCAGGATCCAGGGTTATGGTCGCGCGCGACTACGGCCTGGCCCGAGGCGAACACCGTCGCAGCGCGACACCGCGGTCATTTGCTCGTCTCTGTGGTCGGGCAAAACCAGACACTATTGTCCGAGGCTCGTCTGATGACAGCTGTTATCGGCGCTTTGATCGCGACCGTGGCGGAATGCCGGGCTGTCGTGTGGGACACCAAGGTCGCGCGTCCAGCAGATCTTTGGCTGGACCTGTCCAGGCAATCCTTCGCCCCGTTTCCAGACTATCCTTTCCCGCTCTGGGTCGATGTCCTGCCTTTCCGCACGCGAACAGGCATCGGGGCTGTAACCATGGGGTTGACTGCTTTTGTCGACCGCGAGATCCAGTTCGAGACGTCGAGGCTGCCGCTCGACGCGCTGCTCGAAAGGGTGGAAGGACTCGTCGTCTATCTCATCGAGCACGGGCGCGTGCTCAAAGACGGCGATACCTTTGGCGGCGACGCGAACGAGCGCATCGCCGTTCGTTACAAGAATTCCGATCAATTCGGCATGCCTGTGTTCTTCTGTACTGACGGCTCGTCATAGTTGAGCACGAGAAGCAAACTGGCAATGCTTGGCGGGATCTCGCGTGAAAAGCCGAGAATGAGACACCCTGAGAAGACGCAATCATGACTGTGTCCCCAGGCAAAAAGCGTCCGCGGCGCCCGGAGGCAGTCGCGCGCAAAAGAAAGTTTTATCGAGTCGACCCCTATCGATCGGGCGGCGACGGATTCAGCTTCGAACTGGAGAATGAGAAGGAACTCCCGTCCGGTTTAGAACGCATCTCTGGCCTGGCAGAAACCCCACGCATCCTTTTTAGCCCGTCCGCTGCACGTCGCCCGCGGGATCTTGCACCTCTTTGGTATGCATGGCTGATTTCCGATCGGACAAAGGCTGTGTTCGAGTCTGTCGACCCGAACGGGTTTGTGTTTGCGCCATGCACGGTGCGGGTCCGGAAGGGAACCTGGGATGGGCCGCCATATTGGCTCTGTCAGGTCGTTCGTGTTCTCGACGCGCTGGATGAGGGCCGGTCACGTTCGAACATTGGTATCGACGACGATCGACGTAAGCTGACCTTCGGTCGAAAGTACCATGAGTTTTTCGGGCGACGTGAACTGGTGTTTCGGGAAGACTTGATCGGCGATGCTCATATCTTTCGTATGGCCCATGACGATTCCTGCGAAATTTGCGACGACGATCTGAAGAATGCCTGCAAGTCGGCAGGCTTGAAGATATACTTTACTGATGTTCTGAATGACCGGTGAGACAAAGCCGTCTTCAGCGCTGCCTCACAGCAGTCTTTTCCAGGGCAATACGCCGAAAATTTTCGATCCGGCATCTCCGATGCGGCGACCGATCTCTAGTTCATCATAGATCCATCTCTTCGTTTCTGTCGGCTGCCGTCGCATCTCGGCCCGACGGTGGCACTTGCGCGGGCTCGTCGGTTCTCAGAACCAAAACGCGAGACTGCGTGATCAAGCTTCTCAGCGACCGCCACTGAAATCATCAGGTTTCTTGGACCGACTGGCGTGCGCCGAGAACGCGCAGCCGGCGATGCATAGGCGCGGTGTTGCGCGATGCACTTTTTCGCCGCCTGGCAAAGCCCGCCGAACAGCCGACGACATTCAACACGCGCAAAGTCTGCGCCATTGGGGACGCCATGGCAATTCTGTGGGAACATCATATCATACCGAGAAAATTTAAAGGTCACCCGGCGTTTCGAGGCTTGGATAAGCGGGAGTTTGGCGTGGAGGCTCTGCGCAACCTGATTTATCTGCCAGCAAATTATGGGTTGGCCAGAAAGATGGGCGTATCGCCGCACCCCGGCGGGCATGATCCTCTTTATTACGAGGCGGTTCGACGGACTCTTGAACAGATCGCAAAAGAAAAGAATCCAAGACTACGTAAAAAGCAGATACGCAACTTGATCGATGCAATGCGCGTCGGTCTTGTCAACGGCGATCTCTACACAAATGTGCCAAATGGAGGGACCGGTAAAGAAGTGGCTCGAGGAGCTAAGAAGGTTGTCGAACGCAATGGAGAATATCGGAAGAACAACCGGAAGCAAGTTGATGCGCTCGGGAAATCTGATCAGACGAATGCGGAGGCAGGATACGACCATCTGGGGAAATTTGCAGCAATCCTGGGAAATGCCACGAGGGAAAAGCTGCTAAGCAAAGCAATCAAGGATAATCCCGGACTTAACATCACTCCGAGAAACAAGGATTTGGTTGGAACGCCGTGGCGAAAGAAGTTCGTGGTTGCTGATGACGATTTTCGTTTGCCTGGCTCAGAGGCCATCAATCCGAACCATGTTCCGCAGTTGCCGGGCTTCATTCCATCCGTTCCTCCACAGTTCACTCCGGAAGGCTTCGCCCGGAGTGACCCGCGTTGGACCTATGGATTGTCTGGCTTCCCCGCGGCCAGTTCAGATTGGCAACGATTCGGACAGCTGCCGCCAAGTGCCGCAACGCCGTCAGATCCGCTTGTCCTCGAATTCGATCCGATGACCGGGGCGCCACTTCCATATCATGAGAATCCTCTGATGCGTGACTCCGACAGCAAGTCATCTGTCGCGCAGGATGCGCTTCCCTGGTTGTTCGGCGGAGCAGCACTCGGCCTGGCAGCGCCGTTCGTTATACCCGCGTTACCCACGTTACCGGCGTGGGCGTGGGGCTTGGGCCTTCTGGGTGGAGCAGGTATAGCTGCGACCTCGCCTGCTAAAGCACGGCCGGGCAATGACGCCAGCGGCGGGGTATTTGCCACCGGTGCGCCTCCCTACGATCCGTTCGGCACTGCTGTTTCATCGAACGCTAACAGCAAGGGTGGGGGGATACTCGGAGCTCAATCGAGTGCGCGGTCGCTGACGGACAACGCTGCCGATCAAGATCCGGCGCGCCCTGGCACATTCAATGATCGCTTCGGCAATTGGCCAGGCATTCCAGCTGTCGCTGCATCATCTCAGCCGTCTAGCAATCCGCAAGCCCTAGCTGCTCCTGCCGGAGCAACCGCGCCCGACGAGGTCCGCCGTCTCACCCGCGTAAACGCCTCGAATGCCGGCAGCGTGTTTGAATCAGGCAGCGCGCCGGTGCCGTATCTGGCCTCTCCCGAATTCGACAATCGATTTGGCAATTGGCAAGAGCAAGGAAAGCGGCCACAGCAGGTCAGCAGCCCGGTTGGCACATTCGCTGATGGGCCGAGCTTTGTTATTCCACCGCCGATCTGGGGATTGGGAGCCTCACCCAGCCCAGGTAACGATGCAGAAGAATGGTTCTCCCGTTGGATACAACCGCTGCTCCGCCAGGATTGAAGGTCTGCTACGGATTTCCCAGCGCGTCTCGGCGCGTTTGACACGTCGGGCAAAACACTGGCATAGTGGCATCATCGAAATGAGTTTGTGTGGCCCGCGCGGAAGCATCCGCTGCGGGCTTTTTCGTTTCGATTTCAGAAATCGGACGGCGTCCCGCGCATCGCGGCCTCGCCCTCGTTGAAACGCGTTCATGGAGCGCCGATCAGCGCGCCGCCGTCCGAACCATCTATTGGCCGTGCACGCGCGAAAGTGCCGGCCCGCGGCGCGAGCCTTTGCTTGCGCCGCCGCGGTCTCCGCGAGACGGGGATAAGGTTCGCGCCGAAACGATCGCGCATCGTGCCGCGATCTGCCGCAATGTTGTTTTTGTTGGAGGAACGATGACGGTCTATCTGATATCGCTCGCGCTTGCGGGTCTGGTCGCGATTGTCGCGTGGGAGAGTTTTGCATGAGCGACGATCTTGAATACGAACCCAAGGTCGCGGATGTCTACCGGCCCGTGGCGAGGAGAACGGCGAAGGCGCGAACGCTGACCGAGATTCGCTCGCTGGCGCGCAGCCACACCAGGACTGCGATCAACGTGCTCGTCGGCATCATGCGCAGCAACGATGCGACGCCCGCGGCCCGCGTGTCGGCCGCCAACGCGATCCTCGATCGAGGCTGGGGCAAGGTGGCGCAACCGATCGAGAATGGCGAAGACGGCCTGCTGGAATTGGTCCACCGGATCGAGCGCATCATCGTGCATCCGGAAAAGTCCGGCGTGAGTGAGAGCGGCGCCGACGTTTGAGGCGTCAGAAATCTGAAATTGAACTCTGCGCGACTGATCGTTTGACACGTCGGGCAAAACACTGGCAGAGTGGAATCATCGAAATATGTAGCTCAACCCGCGCCGGACAATCGGTCGCGGGTTTTCAATTCGAAGAGCTTCCAGACATTTCAAGCAGCTGGTTCCTTGTCTGCTTGCTGGTCTTGCGCTGCGCAGTAAAAACCCGCTGCACCCGATCGCTGCAATAGGACAGAATCCGCGCATCGGCCTGCCGTAAGTCGAGCGAGCACATCCATTGTCGACCCTGAAAATTCCAACCGCAAAAATCTTCGCGCCGCTGCTGAAGCCGGCGCGCTACAAGGGCGTTTACGGCGGGCGCGGCTCGGGCAAGTCGCATTTCTTCGGCGAGCTGCTGGTCGAGACCTGCCAGGCCGAGCGCGGCACGCTGGCGGTCTGCATCCGCGAGGCGCAGCATTCGCTGGCGCAATCGTCCAAGCGGTTGATCGAGGGCAAGATCGCGAGCCTCGGGCTCGGGCACGGCTTTAAAGTCTTCAGCGACAAGATCGAGACGCCGGGCGACGGGCTGATCATCTTCCGCGGGCTTCAAGACCACACGGCGGATACGATCAAGTCCCTGGAGGGATTCCGCATCGCCTGGATCGACGAGGCGCAAGGCTTGAGCGCGCGCAGCCTCGCGCTGCTGCGGCCGACCATCCGCGCCAAGGATTCCGAGTTGTGGGCGAGCTGGAATCCGTGCCGCAAGAGCGATGCGATCGACGATTTTCTGCGTACCCGTCAGCCCGACGGCGCGCTGGTGGTGAAGGCCAATTGGCGCGACAATCCCTGGTTTCCCGATGTGCTGGAGGAGGAGCGGCTGCTCGACCAAAAACTCTATCCGGAGCGCTACGATCACATCTGGGAAGGCGACTATGCGCGCGCCTTCGAGGGCGCGTATTTTGCCGCGCTGCTGTCGCAGGCGCGAGCTGAGGGGCGGATCGGAAAGGTTGCCGCCGATCCGCTGCTGCCGCTGCGTGCCTTCATCGATATCGGCGGTGCCGGGGCTGCGGCGGATGCGTTCACGATCTGGATCGTGCAATGGGTGGGTCACGAAATCCGCGTGCTGGATTACTACGAGAGCGTCGGCCAGGTGCTGGCGTTTCACGTCGGCTGGCTGCGCGCGCGCGGCTACGACAAGGCGATCCTCTATCTGCCGCATGACGGCGTCGCCACGAACGCCATCACCGGCAAGCGCTATGAGGATCATTTGCGCGAGGCCGGCTTTGCGGTCGAGCCGCCGGTGAAGAACCAGGGGCCGGGCGCGGCGATGATGCGGATCGAGGCGCTGCGGCGGCTCGCGCCGCAGCTCTGGTTCAACGCGGAGACGACCGAGCCGGGGCGCGAGGCGCTCGGCTTCTATCACGAGCGCAAGGACGAGACGCGCAACATCGGGCTCGGACCCGAGCACGACTGGTCGAGCCACGCGGCGGATGCGCTCGGGCTGATGGCGATCTGCTATGAGCAGCCGGGCCGGGTGGCCGCGTTCAACCGGCCGATCCGCTATGCGGAGCAGGGGTGGGTGTGAGAGATGCGCCGCGCGCGATGACGCCTGCGGCCGATGATGTCCCGTTATGCTTTGCGGCGTGATGTCCGCCGCGCTGCCAACCAAAAGGTCAGCAATGCCCAAAATGTCGATCTCCGAAGTGAAGGCGATGCTCGCCAGCGAAAAAGCCAACGCGCTTGCCGCGATGTCGGCCGCGCGGCTCGCCGAAGAGCGGGCCGATGCGATGGACTATTATCTCGGCGACATGCGCAAGGACATGCCGGCGCAGGACGGCCGCTCCCGCGCCGTGTCGACCGACGTCGCCGACGCCATCGAAGGCCTGATGCCGCAGTTGATGGACATCTTTGCTGGCGCCGACGAGGTGGTGCGGTTCGAGCCGGTCGGCCCGGACGACGTCCTCGCCGCGCAGCAGGAGACGGACTACGTCAATCACGTCTTCATGCAGCAGAACCCGGGCTTCATGGTGCTCTACGGCTTCATCAAGGACGCGCTGCTCTCGAAGGTCGGCATCGTCAAGGTCTGGTGGGAGGAGCGGGAAGAAGAGAGCCGCGAGACCTATTACGATCTCACCGACGACCAGTTCGCGCTGCTTGCCCAGGATGTCGCGGAATCGAACGGGGCGATGAAGATCGTCGCGCACACGGTGCATGATGGGATGGGTCAGCCGGATGAATCGCGGATCGCCTCATCATCGAAGGCCAATGGTCTGGAACAGCGGTCGCCACCTGTGGTAGTGAGGAACCTCGAGTGAAGGCGATCGAGGGAGCAGGCATGCGACGGCAGTTTCGTTGGATGATGATGGCAGCGGGCTTGGTGGCCATGTTGGCCGCGAGCCCGTCCGCGGTGGCGATCGGTTATCTCTCCGGTGTCCTGCAAAAGCCGGCCTACGTTCAGGCCTTGACTGTGCTGCTCGACAAGGCGCCGAGCTGGACCCGTGAAGTCCTCAAGAGGAACGGCGCTTATGTGAGCAGCCCGCGCTTCACTCACGAGATCGACGGGACCAAATACGAGCTGTTCGACATTTGCGTGCGGGTGACAAAATGCATCGATACTTCGATCGTCCTGATGTTTGCGCCTGATGGCACGCAGGCCTGGGCCGGACTGCGCGAGAAAGGGGTTGTGTCCTACGTCGGAGCTCCAAGCGAGGCGCAGCAGGCGGTGCTGAAGCGGGCGCTCTATGTTCCCGAGCCTGTGCCGAAGATGACGACGTCATATCTGTTCGACGCGCTCAAGAAGCCGGCCTACGCGCAAGCCTCGAAGAATCTGATCGAGCAGGCCGGCCAGCTGCCGGACTGGGCGCGGGATGTTCTCGCCCGGAATAAGGTAGCTTACACGACGACCGACGCCGAGCCGGTGGACATCCAGGGAGTCACATACGAGGTATTCACCGTCTGTGCCGTTGAATTCAGTTGCGCCGACACCCACCTGGCCGTCCTGTTTGCGCCTGAGGGCGCAAAGGCGTGGGGTGTGGTGGTCCATGAGGGGGTGATGTCCTACCTCGGTGCACCAAACGATGCGCAGGCCGCGGCGATGAGAGAGGCGCTCGATCCCAGTGAGCGCAAGTGGGGACGCGCTGATGGCAAGTAGCGCATCGATGGCGCGTTGATCAAACGTTGATTTTGGAGTTGAACGGCGGTCCTCGTGGCCGCCGTTCTCTTTTGCGGAGGCCAAATGAATATTCTCGACAAGATCATTTCTGCCGAGAGCAGCGGCAATGTGAAAAAGGCGAACGAGCCGAACAAGACGGCGAGCGCACTCGGGCTCGGGCAGTTCATCAACGCGACCCGGCTCGACGTGATCAGGCGCTACCGGCACGATCTGGCAGACGGCAAATCCGACGCGGAGATTCTCGAGCTTCGGAAAAACCCCGACCTTTCGAAGGAGATGACGGCCAGATACGCAGCCGAAAACGAAACGAGGCTTGGTCAGGCCGGCGTCCCCGTCACACCGGCCTCGACCTATCTCATGCACTTTGCCGGCCCGGGCGGCGGCGTCAGATTGATGAAGGCGGATCCGAATGCGCCGGTGGAATCGATCCTCAACGACGACGCCATTCAGGCCAACCCTTTCCTTCGGGGCAAGACAGCGGGATGCCGCCGATCGCTTCGGCAAGTGGAGTTCTCTCGGCGGCGCATCTGGTCCGGTGAGTTCAGGCGCGAGCGGTGGCGGCAGCGCTGCGTTGCCGCCCGTGCGGTTTCCGCTCGAGGCGCTGCTTGCGGCTGATCGCAGCCGCGGATTGACCGAATGGGCTTCATCTTCGCGCAGCAGCACAGCACCTCTCTCGCGGCAAAATGCGGCCAACGATCCGGGTACGACGGCGCCAGAGTCCACCGGCGGACTGCTCGGCCTGATTCAGGATTACATGCGCAATAACGGTTACTAACCCGACCCGCCGCATCGCGCGGCGGGCCCTTGCGCAGAACCAAGAGTTCAATCACACATGCCTATTCCTTTGCTTGTCCCGGCGCCGCCTGCGCCGATGGGCTCTCTTGTCACGCATGACGTCACCATCGTCACCACGCGTAAGCTTGCGCAGGCGCGGGTCATGGGGGTGCCGCCGGAAGAATTCGGCATCGAACGCGGTGCGCGCAGCATCCGCGATTGCAATTATTGCTTCCACGAGGTCGTCACCAAGACCGAGGCGGAGCTCATCGCGGAAGGATTTGACGCGGGCCAGATCAGGGCGTTGCGGCCGCAGACCGGCACGACCGAGATCGAGACGCTGGCGCGCGACACCGTGGAAGAGCATCTGTCCGCAACTGCCGGAGGCGGCAGCGCCAATGCGGCGGCGCGGCTGGTGCGCATCACTGAGCATTACGTGCGGATGGACTACGAGGGCTCGGACCGCCCCTGCCTCTATCAAGTCATCACCGGCGGCGACCAGGCCGAGATCCTGCGCAAGGACGGCAAGGAGTGCATCACGCCGTTCGACCAGATGCCGTTCGCCGCCACGACGCCGGTGCCGGTGACGCATCGCTTCTTCGGCCGCTCGATCGCCGACCTCGTGATGCCGTTGCAGCGGGAGAAGACTGCGCTGAAGCGCGGCGCGCTCGACAATCTCTATTTGCACAACAATCCGCGCGTAGAGGTCGCCGAGCAGAACGCCGGGCCGAACACGCTGGATGATCTCCTGGTGTCGCGGCCGGGCGGCGTGGTCCGCACCAAGACGGCGGGCGGGCTCAATTGGCAGGTGGTGCCTGATATCACCACGTCGATCTATCCGATGCTGCAATATGTCGATGCCGAGGTCGAGAGCCGCACCGGTCTCGGCAAGCAGGCGCAGGGCATCGACGCCAACGCTTTGCAGAACCAGTCGGCCACCGCGGTTGCGCAGGTGTTCTCGGCCTCGCAGATGCGGATCAAGCTGATCGCGCGCATCATGGCCGAAGGCGTCCGCGACATCTTTGCCCTGCTGCACGGAACGATCCACAAGCACGGTCAGCGCCAGGAGGTCGTGCGGCTCCGCAACGCCTGGGTCGACGTCAATCCGCGCAACTGGAAGACGCGCGACGACATGACCATCAATGTCGGCCTCGGCTCGGGCGGCAAGGTGCAGCAGTTCGCGCAGACCATGGCGATCGCCAACGTCCAGAAGGAGCTGCTCGCCGGCGGCAAGATCAACCTCGTCGGCGACCAGCAGCTCTACAACACCGCCGCAGAGCTGACCCGGATCATGGGGCACAGGAATCCCGATCAGTTCTTCAACGATCCCACGGCCGTCAATCCGCAGACCGGGCAGCTTCTGCATCCGCCGCCGGCGCCGCCGCAGCCGCCGCCCGACCCGAAGCTGCTGGCCGTGCAGGCACGGGCGCAGGTCGACGCCGCGCTCGCCGCACATCAGGCCCAGCTCCAGCAACAAAAGGCTCAGAACGACGCGATCCATCTCCAGGTCAAGACGCAAGGAGAGATCGAGCTTGCCAAGATCAAGGCCGCGCTCGAGGCCAAGATGTCGGTGCTGGAGACGCATCTGAAGGCGGCGATCGAAGCAGGGAAAGCGCAGCGTTCCTATCCGCCTGGCGCGCGGCAGGCGAAAGACGGACACCATTATCTGCCTGATGACAACCGGCCCGGCAAATATCTGCTGGTCGTTCCTCATGGCTGATTATTCTCTGGTGCCGGTCGAGCACCAGCCGGACTTCGAGAATGTCTCTCTTGTCCCAGTCGACCACGATCCATTCAGTGCCGACGGCGTCACGCAGCAGGCGCCGGGCCAACAAGCACTGAGTCAACCAACGCAGCCTCCGCCGCCCCAGCCAGCGCTGGGGGTTCAGCGACTCTATGTCGGTCCGGCAGCGAAGATCACGCAGACGCCAGAGGAGGGCGAATCCTGGGATCCGGAAAGCGAAGTTAACGATACGTCTGCAGCGGCTCGGCCGGCTGCAACGATACCTCCCCAGAACAAGCCCCCTCCTGATTTGTCGCACTTTATCCCGCTTGGCGAGCTGAAGCCGGCGACCTTCACGCCGACACAGCAGATCGGGAATCGCGCGATCAACGCCCTGACTGATCTCGGCGTGCCACTGCACAATGCCCAGGAGCTGGCGACGCGCATCGGCAACTTGTTGAGCTTGACCCCGCTCGGAGTTGCCGGATCGTTCCTCAATCTCATCGATGCAAAACGCCGCGATGATCTCCCCGCAGGCATTGAGGCAGCGATCGGACTGATACCAGGCGCGAAGGGCGCCGGGCGCGTCGCTAGCACTGAATTGCGGGCGCTAACAAGCAAGGTTCGGCTCTCTCCGGCAGCCTGGGCCGCTAAAAAAGGATACGCCGGTGTCGGAACGACCGCGAACGGCGGGCCTACTTTTGTAGGGACTGAGCACCTCTATCCTGCCGCACAGGGGCAGCGAAACATTGTGAAAATAAGACTTACCGGTAGCCGAAGAGGCGACTTTCGTCTTGCGAACAAGGAAGGTAAGTTTACCGAGACGCCGAAGGGATATTCGTGGCACCATGTCGACGACTTCGATCCGAAGAGCGGAGAGGCCTCTCTCGAGCTAGTTAAACTGGAAGCGCATGAATCGGCTTACCCTCACACTGGTTCGGTTGCACAGTATGAGAACCACCACGGTGTCGAATATAGACGTTAATCAGGAGACGTGTGATGGTTGTTTTCGAAGACACGGCCTTGCCGCTTTCTGAGCTGGATATTAAGCGCGTCGAGCACTTCTTGGGCACACGTTTGCCGCAAGATCTCAAGGAGCATTACCTCCAGCATAACGGCGGAACACCTCGGCCTCAATTCTTCATCAAAGATGGAGAGGCATATGACGTAAGGGAATTCTTGCCTATGAACACACGCCGCGAAGGATTAACCTTCGAAAGATCTTACGTAGTGCTGGTGGATCAGACACCCGAGTTTCCTCGGGGATATATACCGTTCGCGTACGACTCAGCAGGTGATTATTTTCTGTATAGCGTCACGCCCAAGTCCTTCGGGAATATAATGTTCAATTCACAAGCAGCTTACGGCGACGAAGATCGATTTACTTTCTTTCTTGCGTCAAGCTTGAGAGAATTTATCGATTCTCTAACCGAATTACCTGTCGGGATGGAGTGACAGCAGAGCCCAGCTGTCCATGGATCTGCTGGCCGATTCTGCGCCGGCTTGCATGGCCCAATCGAAGCCAAGATCGTGATTGTGTGGCGGATGCATCTAGGCTGAAGGCACGCGGACCGGACGTTTGCTGAAGCAGCTCTCTGCCACTGCAGCCGCCGCCCGACCCGAAGCTACTGGCCGTGCAGGCGCGAGCCTAGGTCGACGCCGCGCTCGCCGCACATCAAGCCCAGCTCCAGCAACAAAAGGCTCAGAACGACGCGATCCATCTCCAGGTCAAGACGCAAGGAGAGATCGAGCTTGCCAAGATCAAAGCCGCGCTCGAGGCCAAGATGTCGGTACTGGAGACGCATCTGAAGGCGGCGATCGATGTAGGGAAGGCGCAGCGTTCGTATCCGCCTGGCGCGCGGCAGGCGAAAGACGGACACCACTATCTGCCTGATGACAACCGGCCCGGCAAATATCTGCTGGTCGTTCCTCATGGTTGATTATTCTCTGGTGCCGGTCGAGCACCAGCCGGACTTCGAGAATGTCTCTCTTGTCCCAGTCGACCACGATCCGTTCAGTGCCGACGGCGTCACGCAGCAGGCGCCGGGCCAACAAGCACAGAATGAGCCGATCTCATCGATGCGAAACGCCGCGATGATCTCCGCGCAGGCATTGAGGCCGCGATCGGACTGATACCAGGCGCGAAGGGCGCCGGGCGCGTCGCTACCGCTGAATTACGAGCGCTAACAAGCAAGGTTCGGCTCTCTCCGGCGTCCTAGGCGTCTAAGAAAGGATACGCCGGTGTCGGAACCACCGTGAATGGCGGGCCGAGTCTTGTAGAAACCGGGCATCTCTGTCTTGTGGCACAAGGGCAACGAGACGTTGTGAAAATAAAGCCTACTGGCAGCCGAAGAGATGACTTCAATCTAGCGAACGAGGACGGTAAGTTCCCCGGAATACCGAAGGGATATATGTGGCACCACGTTGACGACTTCGATCCGACGAGTGGAGAGGCCACCCTCGAGCTTATACCCAGAGAGGCACATCGTGCAGCATTGCCTCACGCCGGTTCGGTTGCACAGTACGAGAAGCATCACGGTGTGAAGTATAAGCGCTGATCAGGAGACGAGTAGTGGTTGTATTCGAAGACACTGCCCCACCGCTTTCCGAGTTGGACATCAAGCGCGTGGAGAACCGCCTCGGTCTTCGTTTGCCGCAGGATCTGAAGGAACATTACCTTCTGCACAACGGCGGAACGCCTCATCCACAATTTTTCCCCAAGGATGGAGACGCATATGATGTTTACTGCTTCTATTCCATGAATACCGGCGCGAAGGGGGAGAGCTTCGAACGAACCTATACCATGATGGTGGATCAGACGCCGGAATTTCCTCGAGGGTATATACCGTTCGCGGAAGATTCTGGGGGCGACATGTTTCTTTATAGTGTGAGGCCGGAGTCTTTCGGGAATATCATGTTCATTTCACATGAAGATTATGAAGACCCTGATCGATACGTTGTGTTTCTCGCCCCGACATTGAAAGAATTTATCAATTCTCTCACCGACCTGCCCGAAGGGTTGTAGTGGCAGCGAAGCTAAGCAGATCTACGGATCTGCCGGCAAGATTGCGTATGCAGACAATGTGATTGCCTTCGAACGAAGTTACCAGGCGATTTCGCCAGTATCAGCGGACGGCTATATCGGCATGGAGGGCTTCGAGAAGATTGCGGACGCAAGCGTGGAAAATCCCGCGCTTTGCTTACGATTCCTCTCTGAGAAAAAGTACACGGAAAGCCGAATTCTTTCAGGCGAGGCGCTTGAGGAAAGACGAAAATGTGATCGGGAATGCTGTTCGCCGCTCCGCTAAGCTGATGTCTGCCCGACGGTGCAGGCGGAGGAAGCGTGAACGACTTCGCGCTGAGTGAAGATGCAGGCGCGGATCGAGGCTGCGAAACGACGCCACGCTCGATAAGACGATCACGCTGTTCGAGGCGCATTTGAACGCGATCCGGTGGAAGCAGAAGCTCCAGCACGCGCACGCCGACAAGCACAAGCAGTACGGGGTGGTTGCTACCGCCCGGCGCTCGATCTCGCCGCATCCGCCGCGCCACGACATCAAGACGCGACGGCCGAACAACGAAGAGGAAACAAATGTCTGACGAGAGCGCACTGGAGAGGGCGGCCGCGCGAGCGGTCCGCGCCGAGGCGTTGCTTGATGACGAGCTCTTGAGCGAGTCCTTCGACACGCTCGAGAAGAGCTACATCGCGGCCTGGCGCGCGACCACAGTCGACGATGCGACGGGGAGGGAGAAGCTGTTTCTCGCCATCAACATCGTCGGCAAGGTGCGGGATCATCTCGCCGGCGTCGTCGCCAACGGCAAGCTGGCGCGGGCCGAGCTGAAGGAGCTCGCGGAAACGGCGGAGCGGCGGAAGCGGTTTGGCATCATCTGATCTGCACGATTTCTGCACAACTACAGCGAGAGTTGACATAGTTCTTGATTTGTTCAATGGATGGCCGATATCGATCCGTCGCTCACCTTTGTCATCCCACCACGCAGATTGCGAAATGTCTCATGGTGCACTTCGAGCTCTGACAACAGGGAGTGCACGGAAGGTTTTGCGAGAGGTCTTCCGTTGAGTTCTGATGGCGAGAAAATCGCTCCGGCGAGCGAACGAGGTTCGACAATCAAGCGTTTGCCCCGGTTCACCTGCATCTTTGCGGCAGTTACCGTGGTGGGATGGATCGGTGGAGACCTCCTGACGTATCCTTTACCGGAAGCTGCCAACTGGCTGGGGCTGATCGGTTGGATCGGTGCGATCATCGCGATGCCCTGGTTAGTCGTTTGTGCTTTCTTGCCAAAGCCTCGCAGCGCACCGCTGCTGCTTGCAACTCTGGTCATCATTCAGACCGTTCGAATGATCGATGCACAGTTGGATGGAGGTCTCATCGGAGTTGGATTCCGCATTCACGCCTCCCCGATCGAGCAATACATTGCGAAATGCCACATGTTCGATTTTGTCGATAACGGCGAAAAACACGCCATTGGCTTCTGTGAGACCACGGTGTTCGAGATGGGATTTCCTTCTACGCCGGCCTCGCTCTCGATCATCTATGATCCCACGGGAGGATTTCTTAAGCCCGAGGCTCAACGATCGCCCGAATGGAAACAAGCGCTTGATCGGTTCAAAGAGTACAGCGGGGCATGGGGGCCCCCAGAGGTCCGCCGCCGCTTCGGTGATTTCTATCTGGTCTTGTTCGCCAACTAAGGCTGCATGCCCATGGCGTCCGGTCGATTGGACTCGGTATCCATCGACGAGCCAACTGAGATGGGACCGCAAGAACTAGTCTGACTAGACATCATGGCGTTGTTCCGCGCCTTGAGGGCTCATGCCTCGATCAGCCCGGCCGCCCTTGAAAATGCCGGTGAGCCGGCCACAAGTCATTTGGAGAAGACCCAGTGAACGACCCGACTTTCTACGTTGCCTCGACCAAGCGTGGTACCAGGGACAATCACCGGTTATGTCCCCTCGACCTTCCTCATGCGCAACGGCTCGTATGTCGTTGCCCCGATCTCCGGCGAGGCGCAGACCGAGGATCTCTATTCTGATGCATCCGGAAGCAACCGTACACCCGGTGCAATCGCCAATCCCAACAACTACCTCGTCGTTCCAAGGCTCCACGACGAGGCGAGCGCCAGGCGCGTTGCGGACACGATCGCTGGCGTGCAGAAAGTCGGCGCATTGCCGGCTTTGGCGCCGATCGCGCATTCGTTCGAGCCTGATGGCCCGGAAGATCTGCAACGCCACCCGCGCTGGGGAATTCCGCCTGACTCGTTTGTCAAGGCATACGTAGGCCCGGCATCGGATCAGTTTGGATATGTATTGGGTGCGGCAGGCTTGCCGCGCGAGCTTGCCGAGGCCGGCGGCGGGATTCACAACCTGTACAGCTGGCTGAACAATAGAAAGATCGACGTCAGCGGCAAATATTTCCTGACCAAGAGCAACGAGGCCAACATTGCTCAGGGCTATGCCGCTGGTGCTGCCGCGAGACGAAGCCCGACAGCTTACAATGATTACGGATATCCCACACCCTCACAAGACCCGGCAAACACAGGCGGTGACGGCAAGGGCGTTCTGTCGTTCCCAGCCTCATTGGCGGGCGTGAATCCGGACGAGCCGTCGCCGGCCGCCTGGCCGCCGAAGACGGACGCGCCGATACGTTACTTGAGTTCGTACCGCGCGCCATATTGACTGCCAGTTCCAGATAGATTGCGGGACGCTTCCACGCGTCGATGCCGCCCCTGCGTCGATAACGCAGGCTCCCGGCGAACGAGTCTTGCCCCGCCGAACCGGAATTCGCTTCCGCGCCATCGAGCCAGCGAGATTGCAGCGTTGCAACCAGAAACACTTGTGCCCTCGCGCGGCCGTGCCACGCCTGCGTGTCACGCCAAGCCATGGGCCTTTATCGGGAAAACCAAATGACTCTACCGACTTCAACTTTCGTGACCTACTCCGCGGTCGGCAACCGCGAAGATCTCAGCGACATGATCTATCGCATCGATCCCGTCGACACGCCGTTCATGAGCGGCGTCGACAAGGAGAAGGCGTCTGCCGTCAACCACGAATGGCAGACGCAGGCGCTCGCGCCGGCCGACGCAACCAACGCCCAGCTCGAGGGCGACGATCCCAACACCAACACGACCACGCCGACAGTCCGGCTCGGCAATCTCTGCCAGATCTCCTACAAGGTCGCGCGGGTCTCGGGCACGCAGCAGGCGGTCGATCACGCCGGCCGCGATAACGAGCTCGCCTATCAGGAGATGCTGAAAGGTCTCGAGCTCAAGCGCGATCTCGAGACCATCCTGTGCGGCACCAACCAGGCCAAGGTTGCGGGAAACACGACGACGCCGCGCAAGACTGCATCCGTCCTCTCCTGGATCTTTTCGAATACGTCCATGGGAACCGCCGGATCTCCCGCCAATCCTGCGGCGGCTGACGGTACGGGAAGCCGTACCGATGCGTCGAGCCAGATCGCCTTCACCGAGGTGCGCCTGAAGACCGTGCTGTCCGCGATCTGGGGCAATGGCGGCAAGCCCGGCACCATCATGACCGGCGCCTTCAACAAGCAGGTGTTCTCGACCTTCACCGGTCGCTCCACTGCGATCGAGGAGTCGAAGTCGAAGAAGATCGTCGCATCGGTCGACGCCTATGAGTCCGATTTCGGCAAGCTCAAGGTGGTGGCCAACCGCTTCCAGCGGCCACGCGACGTACTGGTGCTCGAGCTCGACAAATGGGCGGTGGCCTATCTCAACGGCCGCAACATGATCTCGATCCCGCTGGCCAAGACCGGCGACTCCGATCGCCGCCAGATCCTGGCGGAATATGCGCTGGTTGCCCGCAACGAGAAAGCATCAGGCGGCGTGTTCGACAACACCACGTCCTGAGCGATCAGGATCGTTCATTTTACCTCGGGGCGGCCTTCGGGTCGCCCCTCATTTTTTGGAGATCCAAGATGCCGCTTCCCGGCAATCGTCCGCTCAATACCGCCGATCTCACGGCCTATACACCCTCCTGCGGCGCCAGCCCGGTCGCCGCCTATGTCCGCGCTCCCTTCCGTT
Source organism: Bradyrhizobium campsiandrae (assembly GCF_014529705.1). Taxonomy (GTDB): domain Bacteria; phylum Pseudomonadota; class Alphaproteobacteria; order Rhizobiales; family Xanthobacteraceae; genus Bradyrhizobium; species Bradyrhizobium campsiandrae. Next base: position 116,367 of record NZ_JAANIH010000003.1, on the reverse strand, counting down.
GCCGCGTCGTGAAAGTCACGGGCATTCTCGGCGGCGCTCTCACCACCACCGACGGCACGATCACCGTGTCGGCCAATTCGGTGACGCTTGCGACGTTTGCCGTTCCGCAGGCGGGCTCGGCTGCCGGCCAGTTGTTCTCGGTCGTGCCGCCGTCGCCGACCTATCTCAACGAGGACGACGTGATCGTGCTGACGCCCTCGGGAGCGTCAGGCGCTGCCATTCCAATGCATTTCTCCATCGCTGTGAGGACCGCCTGATATGCCATTCTTCTCCAAGCAAAACTCCTCGCGCATCGGCACGACCCAGACGATTGCCTATGACGGCAGTGTCGGCGCCACCAACGCGTTCGGGAGCGAGACCTACCAGGTTCGCCTGGTCGCCAATTCCGGCTGCAGCTACCGCATCGGCGACGGCGCGCAGACCGCGACCACCGCGGATCCGTATCTTCCCGCCAACGTGGTCGAATTTGTCACCGTCAGCCCAGGCCAGCGCATCGCCGCGTTGAAGGCCGCCACCAACGGCCTTGTTACGGCGACGGCGGGCACGCTGTGGATCACGGAGATGTCGTGATGGAGGGTGTCCTGATCCGGCCTCATCTCGACAGCAACGGCCAAGACCTTGCGATCGAGCATGTTCAGGACGTGGCGCCAATCCTGGAATGGAACAGGCAGGCACGCGTCGACGAGCAGCGCAGCGAATGGGGGCGACACGTCGCCCGCATTCCCAACGTCATCTATGTCAAATGGCTCAACGAGGAGCATGCCAGGGGCAATGCCTCGTTGCGCCTGTTCACGCCCGAATTCGACGCGATCGTGCAGAGAAAGCTCGATGATCCCGAATGGGCGTATTTGCGAACCGACAGGCCGAAATTGCAAGCAGGCTGGTCAGCGGAGCTCTCGTGACCCAGATCACCGATTACATCTCGCTGCAATCAGCAGTGACCGAATATCTCGCGCGCGATCAGGACACGACGCTGATCGCGCGGATTCCAACCTTCGTCCAGCTCGCGGAGGCCAAGTTCAACCGCCAGCTGTTTGTGCGCCAGATGGAGCAGCGGGCGACGGCGCTCGTCAACCTCGGCTCGAACGAGCCCGAGTTCATCTCGCTGCCGTCCGATTTCCAGTCCATGCGCAGGGTTCGGCTGTCGAGCGTGACGGGCAAGCCGTGCCTCGAGTTCAAGTCGGGGACGCAGATGGACGAATATCGCTTCGCGACGTCGGATATCGCCGCGCAGCCGCGTTACTTCACGGTGTTCGGCAGTGAGCTTGAGCTCGCGCCGACCCCGGACGCCGCCTACACGATCGAGATGGTGTACCGGCAGAACGTGCCGGCACTCGCCTCGAATGCCGTCAATTGGCTGCTCGCAATGGCGCCCGATCTCTATCTATACGGCGCTCTGCTCGAATCCGCGCCGTACATCAAGGAAGACGCGCGCATCCAGACCTGGGGTCTCGGTTTCACGTCGGCGCTCACGGATTTGAACAATCTCGGACTGACATCGACCTTCAACGCGGGGCCGATGACGGTGCGCGTTTCCGGACAGGTCATCTAGGAGACGACAATGGCAAGCTTCAACAAGTTCTATTGCTTCGTGCAGGACGTCGCCAACGCGCTTCACGACATGAAGACAGGCAGTGCAGGTCTACAAGATCTATCTCACCAATACGGCGCCGGTGGCGACCAACACGGTATACAACACGCCCGCGGACCTCGCGGCCGGTAACGGCTATGCCTCGGGGGGCAACAGTGTCGGCACCATCACGGGCGCGCAGACATCAGGCACGTTCAAGTTCGTCGGCGGCACCGATCCGGCCTGGACCGCCTCGGGCGGCTCGATCGGGCCGTTTCAATATGCGGTGCTCTACAACGCGACATCGCCGACCAAGCCGCTGATCGGCTGGTGGGATTATGGCACGGCCATCACGCTGACGAACGGCAATACGTTCACCATCGACCTCGACCAGACCAACGGCATCCTGACGATCACCTGACATGGCAGCATTTCTCAACAACTGCCGGTTCGTTCCCTCGGCCGGCGGAACGACGGATTGGGTCTATGCGTCGGCCGTCGGCGGCTGCCAGTCTCCGACGCTGGCCGGTGCGATCGACGGTCGCAAGTATAAATTCATCGCAATCAGCAGCGATCTCACCCAATGGGAGATCGCCGAGGGCACTTATACTGCCGCGAGCGGCACATTCATCCGCGCCATCGTGCTCTACAATTCGTCGGGCTCAGGCGTGTCCTCAGGCCAGAGCGGCGCCGGCACCAGGATCAACTTTGCGGCGGCACCGAACGTGGCGATCGTCGCCGTCAAGGAAGACCTGATTTCGATCGAGGAGCCGAGCGCCTTCACGGCTGCGCAGATGGCGCAAGCGCGCGCCAATCTCGGCGTGACCAAGAAGAACTACATCATCAATGGGGGCATGATGGTGTCGCAGGAGAATGGGTCGACGGCCATCTCGGCCACCGGCACAGCCACCACTTATGTGCTCGATCAGTGGTTCTTTTACGCCAGCGCGCTCACTGGCACAGCTTCGATAGCCCAGGTGGCAAAGGCGACCCCAGGCGGCTCGCCGAATCGGCTGCGCGTCACGGTCACCGCAGCTCAGGCCTCCATTGCGTCGAGCTATTTGATCGTCGCTCAGCGTATCGAGGGCTACCGCTGCGCCGATCTCCTGTGGGGTTCTGCATCCGCAAAAACAGTCACTGCCCAGATTGGCGTGAACGCTCCCGCGGGCACTTATACCGTTGCAGTCTACAATAACGGGGCTGCGTCGGGTGCAAGCGGCACGTTTACGATCTCGGCAGGCGAAGCAGGAGCCGATGTCGTAAAGACGGTGACTTTGGCGGGGGTCGCTACGGGAACGTGGAGCACAGACAACACCGTCGGGATGGAGTTGCGTGTCTACGCCGCCATCAACGGACAAGCCAACCTACTGGCAACGAATGGCGCCGTGATGGAGTTGTTCGACGTGGGCCTCTATGAGGGGGCGGCTGCTCCAGCTTTCCAGCTTCCGGATTTTGCCTCTGAGCTGCTGACCTGCCAGCGCTATTGGGAGAAATCCTATGACTACGGCACCGCGCCCGGCACGGCTACGTCGGTAGGCCAATGGCAGATCATCAATCAAGGCTCCGCCTTGACAGCGATTGGGCTCCAGGTCGGCTTCAAGGCTCCGAAGCGAGCAACGCCGACGATCACGACGTATTCACCGAACAACGGCGCAGCAGGGAACGCTTACAGCGGAAACTCGTCGATCAACGTGGCGGCAAATGTTCCGACCGTCGGAACTGGCAGCTTTCATGTTTGGGTGGCTCTCAGTTCGGTGACCACCGCCAACATTTGGCTGCATTGGAAATCCGACGCCCGCATGTAAGAGGCGATCATGTCTGATTATCTACTCACTGAGACCGACACCGTCGTTCGCCTGGCCGATCATGCGAACATCCCGAACGATCCTGAAAACATCGACCGCCAAGCGTTCGATGCGTGGATCGCCGCTGGAAACACACCTGGCCCGTACATTGTACCGGCGGCGGCCGTGCCGCCCGCAATCTCGGATCGGCAGTTCTTTCAGCAGCTCGCGCTACAAGGCATCGTTTCGCAAGACGACGCCTTGGCTGCAGTGAGGACCGGCGTTATTCCGGCCGCGCTCCAACAGCTGATCAACGGCCTGCCGGCCGACGAGCAGTTCGGCGCAACGATGATCGTTGCCGGCGCGACGACATTCGAGCGATGGCACCCGCTGACAATTGCCATCGCGACGGCCTACGGCTGGTCCTCGGACCAGCTGGACACGTTCTTTCGCGCAGCCGCGGTGCTCTGAGCCATGTCCCTTCTCGGCTTTGATGCGCTTGGCCGATGGGCGCTGGCCCAACTCCCGCGCAATGGCAATCTTGCGCTGCAGGCCTCCGGGCAATCGGTCGCTGTGGCCGGGCAGGTTGCAGCCTTCCGGACCTCTTGGTTGTCTGCGCCGGGCGCGTTGACTGCATCGGGCAACCCTGCCGGCTTCGGCATATCGGAGCCGGGCAGTGTCGGGGCTTTTACTCTCGCCGGTGGCGCGGCTGCGTTTGTATCCTTGCTGCCGGGTCTTCGAGCTTCGTTCGCGCTGACGGGTTCAGCGGCGAGCGAAACGATCAGCGCAATCGCTTCACCGGGCGCGGTCGCGTTGTCGGGAGTGTCGCCCCGATTTCTTGTGTCGCTTGCTTCGATGCAGGGTGCATTTGTCTCGACCGGCGGCGTCTCGACCTACGACCGCGATCATGAAGCCTGGGTCCGGCGGCCGTTCGACACGATGTTCTGGCAAGTGAAAGCGGCTTTGCAGTCGACGACCTGGGGCGGTGCCGCACCTCCTGCAAGCCTCTGGATGATCGACGTGGCGCCGGCGAGCACATGGACATCTGCTCCGATCGAACTCGAACCGTGGACGACCGAATAATGCCGCTACTTTCCTATGGCGAGTATCGCCCCGACGTCAGTGACTACGAAGGGCAGGCCACGCGCAACATCCTCAACGTGATACCGCGCGGCGACGGCTATGGCCCATTTCCGTCCTTCTCGGCATATACCGCAGCGCTGCCGGCGCCCTGCCGGGGCGCCTTCTATGCGTTGAAGTCGGACGGCACCGTCATCACCTTCGCCGGCACCAGCACCAGGCTCTATCGGCTCAACAACATCGATTTCACCTGGGTCGACGTCTCCAAGGGCGGAGCGTCCTATTCGGCACTGTCAGCCACGGCGCAATGGCAGTTTGCCCAGACGGGAAACTTCGTGTTCGCCACACAAGCCAACGCGGTGCTGCAGATATTCGATTTGTCATCGTCGACGGCATTCGCCGATGCGCTGGGTGGGCCGCCGCAGGCCGCCTATATCAGCGTGGTCGGGCGCTTCCTGGTGCTATCAGGGCTGCTGTCGACGCCGTATCGGATTCAGTGGTCGGGGTTGAACAATTTCAACGCCGCTGACAGCTGGACCAGCGGCATCAAATCGTCCGACTTCCAGGATTTTCCGGACGGCGGCATCGTTCGCGGCGTCGCCGGCGGCGAAGCCGGCATCATCTTCCAGGACCAGGCGATCCGCCGCATGTCTTATGTGCCGGGCTCGCCAATCATCTTCCAAATCGATCGCATCACCCAGGACAAAGGGTTGTACGCGCCGTATTCCATCATCCGCGCCGGCGAGCGGATCTTCTTCTATGCGGGCCAGGGCTTTCACAAGATCGAGCCGGGCGGCGTGCCGGAGCAGATCGGGCGCGAGAAGGTCGACCGCACCTTTCTCGCCGATCTCGACAAGGGCAACCTTCAGCTCTTCATGGGCGCGGCCGACCCGCGCTCGACACGGGTGTACTGGGCCTACAAATCCGTGTCCGGCACGGTCGGCACCTATGACAAGCTGCTCGGCTACGATTTTCTGCTCGATCGCTTTTTCCCGGTCGCGGTCACAGGCGAATATCTGCTGGGCATCTCGCAGACCGGCCTGACGCTGGAAAATCTCGACAGCATCTCGTCGTCGCTGGATGCACTGACGCTGAGCCTCGATGCCTATGCGACCGCGGTGCAGCCGGAGATCGCGCAATTCTCGAGTGCTCATCTGCTCGGCTTCTTCCGCGGGCCGAGCCTGGAAGCGACGCTGGAGAGCCCGGAGCAGGGCACCGACGAGAACCGCATCACCATCCGCGGCTTCCGTCCTGTGACCGATGCGGCGACGCTGTTCGGCTCGGTCTCGTGGCGCGATACGCCGGCTGCCGTGGCAACGCCGGGCGCGGAAGTCCTGGTCAATGCCCGGACCGGCCGCTGCGACATCAGGCGCGACACCCGCTATTCGCGCTTCAAGGTTCGCATTCCCGCAGCGACGGCGTGGTCCTTCTGCGCCGGCATCGTTCCCGATCTCTCACCGAACGGCACGCTATGACGGCTTACGTTCCCGGCATCACCGAGACAGATCTAAAGAAGATCGTACTCGCAATCCAGCAGCTCGCCGCCGGCCGATCGAACGCCGTCGGCAGCGTGACGCTGGCGACGGGCGCGTCGAGCACGACCGTGACGACGACGAATTGCGCGGCAGGCTCGGTGCCGATCCTGGTGCCGGCGTCGGCGAACGCGGCGACGGAGGTCGGCAACGGCACGATGTACGTGAGCGCCGTTGCAAACGGCGCTTTCACGATTACGCATACGAATTCCGCGACGACAGGGCGAGTGTTTTTGTGGGCGGTGGTGGGGTGAGAGGCGGGCGCGGCGCCAGATCCTTATTGCTCCTTCTTTGAGTTACTGCCCGTAGCCAACCAACGACAAAATCCAAGGCCCGCGCCTGTCATGCACGCGTGCGAGCGCGCTCGTGCCCCGACCGTGGAGACCGATCCGAGCCAGCGACCGAACTCGATTGCAGTTCCGAACCGATTGATCAACTTATTGAGGAAAATGCGATGTCGTATGTCGACCAGCCTGAACGTTCGAGCCGATCGTTTTCGGAGCGATTTCAAGATGTCTGGGACCATCCAACCCCGTTCGGTCTCCTTGCCCAAATCAAAGGATTGATGAGTCTACCTCAAACGGTCCGAGATATGGTTGATGCCTCTCGCATCGTTACCGGTCCGGCCCCCACGACAGAGGAAGAAGCCTACATATATAATCAAGCGCGAGACTATTTGCCGCGCGCCGGCTTCGAGGTAGCAAGCGCAGCCTCTCCTACGGTGCCCAAAGTCGTCGGAGGTCTTCCCATTAGGCCAACGGGTGGCTTAGCATTTCGTGCTGAGGGTGGGGCCCAACCGGCGAACGGTGTTCTTCCGAGTGATTTGCGGTCTGCTCGGCCTGAGCCCTATGGCCCGCCGCCCGCAGTCTTAAGACCTGCTGCTAGGGAAAGTGCCGGGAGCAGGGCAGGCGAGGGTTTGACTTCATCGCCCGCTGAATTGCCGTGGTGGATGCAAACTCTCTTGCCTCCAGGCGCCATGCCAGTTGGCCCTCTACCCGTTGGCGCCGTTGGGCGGCAAGTCCTCCCGCCAACATTACCCGATGCTAACAGAACTTTTGGATTTTCGAGTACGTTTAGTGGCAAGCAACTTCCCGAGATGCAGCCCTCCAGGCCGCCGCTCGCGCCGGAGGCGAGCGGTGGTCGCCGCTTGCCTCCTTCCATTGTCGGGCTTGCGGGACTGCCATCGGGAGGGGATCCAAATTATAGAGAATTGAGGCGCGTCGGCCCCGATCCTCGCGCCGCAATCCTGTCCAGACCTGATGGTGAGGACGAGCCACGAAACGAAGTCGAATCTCCGCCATTGGCGCCAGAGCAGGCGTCTCCCGAAAGGAAACGTCCCGAGATCACTGCTTCGGGTACGGGCGGGAACAGGAACGGCGGTCGCAAGAATGGAAATGGTGGCAAGAGGTACTGTAGTACACGAAGAGAAGCGGAGAAGAATACATGTTGGCAGACTTGGAACGAACGCAATGCAATCGGACTCGATGGGCGTCCGTGGAGCGATTTTCGACGAGGTTGTCTGGATCGCGCTGATTATAGATACGGGCTGTGTTTGCGGAACCGGAACAAGGATGACAAGCTGGGAGAATGGGGGACCGAAGACGAAGAGCGTTGGCTCAATGGGGATCGTTAGGAAAGAGAGCCCAATCATGCTAAAGTACTGGACTCACGCCCCCAGTCCTCATTTGGAAACATGACCTCCTTTGAATCAGTAGATGTCCTTCACGAATGGATCGAGGACCTTCGACGGAGCTCTTCGATAGCTACCGTCATTCGTACTGTCGCCGCTCGCCTCCCCCTTTTGGAGGATGAGGGATTTTGCTTCCTCTCCGACGAGCTAGTCTCTCTCTTGCGGGAGGCTGGGCGAGACACGGAAGCTCTGGCGATCCTCGACGCCAAGCTGCGTCGCGATCCGAGTGACGTCCGGCCCGGTATAGTCAAAGCGAACATTTACGATTTACTCGATCAGCCGATCGACGCGCTGAAGTCAATCAATGTGGCCTTGGTGCGAGCGCATCGGACGGGGTTTTTTCGGAGAGAGGCGCTGGGCAATAAGGCGCGAATTCTGTTGAGGCTCGGTCGTGGAGACGAGTTCTCGGATGTGCTTGAGGAGATTATCTCACTAGAGATTTTACCGGGTGTTCCAGATGTTGGCCGCGAGCGTGACTTCGTTGACCGAGCGCCGCCCGGATTTATCAGAAAGAATGTCCTCGACCGTTACAACGAGTTTCGTCCGAAACGTCCTGACGATCGCTTAGCTGATGAACCACCCGAATACGAGCAGCCAAACGACTATATGTGAAGCTATCGATCGATCTTCGTCTTACTACCGCCCCCTCACATCCCATCATCGCACTCCCGGATGATCGTCTTCTTCGCAGTCCCCAACGTCTTCCTTACGTCCAGTAGCGAAAACGTCTCCTGGGTTTGATACTTCGGGAATTCGACGACGAAGGATTTCTGTTTAGCCGTCGCCAATGCCATGACGAGCTGTCTGAAATCCTGTTGGTTCTGACGTCCTTCCGCCTTGAACTGGCTTCCGTCGAGCAGGAAGGGATGGTTCTTGCCGTCGATGATGATCTGCGCGGTGATGGTTTCTTTGACCTGGGGCTTGATCCGCGTCACCGAGATGAACATGCCTGGCGTCTTGTCTTCGCTGCCAGCCGGACAATAGATGCTGAAGGTGGATCCGACGCTGTTTTCGATGTTGGCCTCCAGCGTGCCCTGGCCATAGCCAAGGGGCCAGCGAAAGTCGACGGCCAGGGCGGCCGTGCCGCTCAATATCAGAACCAACGCAGCTGGTAACCGCTTCATTTCTCGCATCCTGCATTAGATCGTCTGACAGCTATAGAGGGATCGTCCGGCATCGCAACTGCGCTTGCTGGCCTTGAGGCAGGCGCGAGCTTCCTCCCACATTCGGTCATGGAGTTGATATGAGTTTCGAGGACAACGAAAGATCGGTGCAGTCGCCGAGCTTCTTTCCGTTCTGAAATGTCGGGCACATGCAATCGGAGCGGTGCCGTCACACAGCTCGTCAGCATCGATCCGGAGCACGTGAGCTCGATCTGGCCGCTCGTGGCGCCTCTGATCAGAGAGGCGATCAGCAAAGCAGGTCTGTCGGCTTTCGCGACGGTCGAGCGCGACGTCCTCGATGGTTTCTCGCTGCTTTGGGTTGCCTGGAATGGCCAGGCGGCCGACGCGGCTGCAATGACGAGCCTGCAGCAAACGGATGCCGGAAAGGTCTGCGTCATTACGGCATGCGCCAGCTCCGATATGACGCTTTGGTTGCCACTGATCCGCGACATCGAGGCGTATGCGCAAGCGGAAGGATGCCACTGCATGCGCATCTTCGGGCGGAAAGGTTGGGCCCGTGTTCTCGACGGATACGAACAGACCTATGCGATTATCGACAAGCCCTTGTAGTGACAGCAAGGCGTGCGGTTGGGGGGTGATGACACGCCAGCAGCGGCGGCAACGGCAGGTGCGGAAGTCCTGGTCAATGCCCGGAGCCGCCGCTGTGACGTCAGGCGCGACACCTGCTATTCTCGCTTCCAGATACGCATCCCGGCCGCGACATCATGGTCCTTCTGTGCCGGCGTGGGCGAACGCAGCGGCGGAGGTTGGTAACTATACGATGTATGTGCGCGCGGTGGCGAACGGCGTGTTCACGATCACGCATGCGAACTCCGCGACGACGGGGCGGGTGTTTTTGTGGGCGGTAGTGGGGTGAGCCCGAAGAGCAGGCTCACAATTAAGGGTTGATTTTGTTCATGATATGTTCTATTCTACCTGCGGTTGGTCTATTGAGGTGGGTCGATCATGCGAAGCTGGAAAGGGCTCCGGAGTGAGGCTTGGTGCAGCAGCATGACGTGCTCCGCGCGTATTCATGGGGGCGCGGAGATGCCACGGAGCTTTCGCCGATCGGTGTTTCATGCGGTGTGCTTGGCTGTGCTCTGGTTTTTGCCTTGTATGCTCGGAGTTGCGGACAAGTCTTTCGCTCAAAGTGCAGATCTTGGCGTGTACAGGCGAGCAGTAGAGTTTTGCCGTGGTGCCACCAAGCGGCCCATGACCGTCGATCTCGATGGACGCGTCCTTTGCTTTGACGGTGCGATTTTGCGCGACCTTGACTTCTCGCTCTTGAGCAAGTTGCGCAAGGGGGGCCTATTCGTCGTTCGCAGTCCTGGGGGTGAAGCGCGTACAACCACCTGGCTGTCCGATTTCCTGCGGGAGCGGCTGGCGACCGTTATCGTCTACGATTATTGCCTGTCAGCTTGCGCCAGTTACTTGTTGGTTGCATCGAGCGAGACCTATGTCATCGGCGATACGATCGTCGCCTGGCACCATACGACGTGGCCTCTCTGTCCAGTGCTCCGGGATGCAATAGATGGCGGACCAAGACGGTTGGAACAGGATGCCTGCTCGGATGCCGCGCCCGTGTACGGACCCGCCATGTTTGCGCTGAAAGAGCTGGAGGAAACGTTCTTTGCCTCTCGGCTGCTGCGTTTCCCGTACGAAGATCCGCCGGAAAGCATCCCGGTACGCCGGGTGTTGAAGAGCATGTTTGAATCAACGGGGACATACCCAAATGTCCTTTGGACCTGGAATCCCAGATATAGCTCCGCCGCGTTCAAGACGAAGATTACATATGAGGCCTACCCGAGCAGCCAAGCCGAACTCGATGCATTGGTGGCGCGATACGGCCTCGGGACTTACGTTATCTACGATCCTTAGTCGGCTCCCATGGCGCAATGACGCCGTCGCTCAGTGTTCACTGCCGACGTTAGCCATTTCACATTTCCATTTCTGATTTTGGCAGAAGACCGATGTCTCGTTCCTTCCGCGACAACATATCGTCCGACAAGACCCGAATAGGCCGCCCGTCCCGTCCGGAAGATCAGTCGACAATCCCCGATGGCCGGAAGTTGCTTCCGCAGCCTGCAAATCCCGAGCAACCCTTCGGACCACCGCCGCGGATTGATCCGCGTCCGCCACAGCTGAACATCTGGAATGACCCGCCAGTTCGTCCCGCGCCAGACGCGAGGCCCATGCTTCCCCCGTGGCTGCTTCCGCCGCTGCTCCCCACGAGCCCCACTCCGTTTCCGGACCCGCCCGTGCCTCGTTTGCCGGACATGTTCAGGCAGCAGCAGCCTGCTCCATATCAGTTGAAGCCTTGGGATTTTCCCGGGCAAGGACAGAACGAACCGGGCGGCCTGCCGGGTATGATACATGCGATAGTTCAGCGGAGCACATATGATCCGTCGTACCAGACGGCGAGTGTCGACGGTGCGCCCGGCGAAGGTCCGCATCGGTCTGATTGAAATGCAGGGGAACGCGGAGCGCGAAGACTTCAGCCGGAAGCCGCGTCAACTCCGTGGCGTGCAGCAGAACGGCCGGCGAAGGAGAGAGTTGTCCAGCCGCCGATTTTCTTTCCAATTTGAGCCAGCGCGGTACGTCCCGTTCCGGATCGAGCGGATCGTTTTGGGATTTTTACTGAGCCGCCTCCCGTCGTGTACGCGCGATGTCCGCCCAGCTGACGCGATTCAGAAGACGCGTGGTTGGTGAGGCGGCGGATTGCTCACTTCCATAAGCGCACAGCTTTTTGCGACGACCCCGTCACGTCCCATCGTCGCACTCCCGGATGATCGTCTTCTTCGCAGTCCCCAGGGTCTTCCTTACGTCCAGTAGCGAAAACGTCTCCTGGGTCTGATACTTCGGGAATTCGACGACGAAGGATTTCTGTTTGGTTGTGGCCAATGCTATGACGAGTTGCCTGAAATCCTGTTGGTTCTGACGTCCTTCCGCCTTGAACTGGCTTCCTTCGAGCAGGAAGGGATGGTTCTTGCCGTCGATGATGATCTGCGCGGTGATGCTTTCTTTGACCTGGGGCTTGATCCGCGTCGCCGAGATGAACATGCCCGGCGTTTTGTCATCGCTGCCGGCAGGACAATAGATGCTGAAGGTGGATCCGGCGGCGTTCTCGATGTTCGCCTCCAGCGTGCCCTGGCCGTAGCCAAGGGTCCAGCGGAAGTCGACGGCGCTGGCGGTCGTACAGCTCGATATCAGGGCAAACGCAACGGGTAGCAGCTTCATCGATCGCATCCTGCGGTGGTGGGGTCCATAGCTATAGATGGATCGTCCAGCATTGCAACTGTACTTGACTTGCTCGTCTCAAAGATGGGCCGAGCTCTTTTTCAGATCCCGACATGGAGTTGGATATGGGTTTCCGCAATGACGCTAGGTTTGACCCGCAGACATACGCTGGCGCCGGCGGTTTGATCGGCAGACTGTCGGCGAGCGCTGGGCAGGCGGGACAGGGAGCCAAGGCTGCCGCGACAGCGCCGGACGTCTATGATCGCAAGGCCTTCGGCGGCGCAGCAGCTGATCTGATCGATCGCATTCGTGCGCTTCAACAGCAACAGGCTGCCTATCGACCGGTTGTGGCGAGGACCACCGACCCGCTGACCAGCCAGATCGTCCGCACCGAAAGCGGCGGCAGAGCAAACGCCGCCAACGGGCTCTCGAGCGCGTTGGGAGCCGGACAATTCCTGCGCCGGACCTGGCTCGACATGCTGGCCAAATACCGTCCGGATCTGACGGGCACGCCGGACGAGCTTGCGGCGCTCCGCAAGGACCCAAGGCTGTCGGCGGAAATGGTAGAGGCTTATGCGGCCGAGAACGCCAAGAAGCTTGTTCGGGCCGGACATGAGGCGACCCCTGGCAACATCTATCTGGCGCATTTTGCCGGTCCCTCGGGCGCGCTCAAGGTGCTCGGGGCGGACCCCGGCGCTTCGGCAAGGTCGGTGCTTGGCGATGATGCTGTCACAGCCAACCCATTTCTCGAAAACATGACGATCGGAGACCTGAAGTCATGGGCTGACCGGAAGATGCGGACGCTACCGTCACCACCGCGTCCGCAAGCGCCAGCCTTTCCCGATCATGCTGACCCGGTGTTCGGCGCACCGGCATTTCCGGCAGGACTGGTCGCATCGCCGCAGGATGCATCATCGAACGCGTTGCCCCATCCGACGCCCGATGTCCCGCAAGCGGCGAATGAGCGCCAACGCGAACTGCTGACCAACGAGCCCTCAAGGCCGTTGTCGGTGCAGCCGCCGATTTTCTTTCCGTTCTGAAATGACGCGCACAGGCGATCAGCGCGGCCGGGACTCGCGGCTGGTCAGTATTGATCCGGAGCACGTGCGCTCGATCTGGCCGTTCGCAGCGCCGCTGCTGAGGCGGGCGATCAGCAGAACGGGTCTATCGGCGTTTGCCATAATCGAGCGCGATGTCCTCGATGGTCTTTCGCTGCTCTGGATCGTCTGGAATGGCCACAGCATCGCGGCTGCTGCTGCGACGAGCCTCCAGCGGACGGACGCCGGCAAGGTCTGCGTCATCACGGCCTGCGCCGGCTCGGACATGAGGCAATGGCTGCCGCTGATCAGCGGCATCGAGGCGTATGCACAGGCGGAGGGATGCCGCTGCGTGCGCATCTTCGGGCGTAGAGGCTGGGCTCGCATTCTCGACGGATACGAACAGACCTACGCGATCATCGACAAGCGCTTGGCGTAGCGGCGAGGCGCTTATCGGAAGCGGGGCAGAGGACACTTGCTGCCGCATTCGTGCAGCCGCGGGTTGCAATTGTTCCTGTTTTGTTCTAAAACGGCTATCGGTTCGCGAGCGAAGAGGCCGACGATGTCGTTGATCGCGGGAGGTTCGGGAGAGAAGTGCGTCGCGCTCTCCGCGACGTGGCGGCGGAGATGCCGTTGGATGCTGGGGAACGGAGCTGGGCTATCCCGTCTCGTTGCGAGAAGCGGGTTTGCGCTGCTCTGCCTGTTGATTGGCGCGGGCGGTCGCACTCCGGCGGCGCAGGAGGCTGGCTTATCGTCCTATGCTCGCGCGGCTGAATATTGTCGTGGCGATGTGGCTCGGCCGATCGCGGTATCGCAGGACAAACATGTGCTGTGTCTCGATGGCGTGGTCCCATCGGACCTGAACGTTTCGGTCGCAGCAGATTTAGCGGCCCATGGCATCGCGGTGGTTCGCAGCCGCGGAGGGGACGCTGAGCGCGCAGTTCAATTGGCGAATTTGCTTCGAGATCGCAATGCAGTCGTCGTCGTGCGCGATTTCTGTCTGTATGCCTGCGCCAGTTTCATCCTGCTTGCTTCGGCTGAGGCCTACGTTCCCGACGATGCCCTGGTGGCCTGGGGCGTTTTTCGGCGCTATGCCGACGACGACTGCACGGGATTCATCGAGGGTGAGGATCAGTTGGGTCCTCTCCTGACGTCGTTGCGCTGCTCGGCGCCTCCCGGTGACGAGAGGCCAGTGGAACGACGGTGGAATGAATTCTATCGCGATAGAGTTTCCGCGACTGCTTTTACCGATCCACCGGAGAGCAGGTTCGTCAGGCGCGAATTGATGAATCTGTATCGATCGACTGGCCAGTATCCTGTCGTGCTATGGACCTGGAACCCTCGCTATCATGCCAATGCGATCAAGACCAGGCTCGTCTACCAGCACTATCCGGACAGTCAGGAGGAGGTCGATGCAATCGCAAAACGGTTGGGCCTCGTGCGTCGCGTAATCTACGACCCCTGATTGGCAAATCGTCCACAAATTGCAGATCGGTGGCAGACCTCTCGCACGAGACGTCTGCGCCATGCTGACCGATACATCGTTCACATGACTTTTGTTTCCGTGAGAGCACAGATGGCGCGATCATATAGATATCCATATACGCGTGTCCCCAATTTCGGCATTGAAGGGGCGATACCCAAGCCGCCCTGGTGGGCAGACCCCGACCATTGGCGAGTAGTCCCTCCCGCGTCTCCGCCGTGGTCGCCACCGCCAGCGGTCTCTCCCGATTCAAATCCCTTCGGCAATCCACCGCAGATGCCTGCTCCGCTGCGGCCAACTCCAGAGAGCGGGACCCTGGCGGATCCGATTTGCTCGATTGGCTGATGGGGGCACGCCGTGCCGAACGGAGCTGGGATGCAGGGCCATTGCCGTTGAAACCTGGCATTGACGGGCCGTCGTCGGATTTCATGGACCGGCAGCCAGGCCGCTTCGTTCAACCGGAGCCAGATCTCGTCCAGCCTCTGCCATTCTATTCGAAGCAGCTGGATGCATTGCTGCGACACCGGGGCGAGATGCTGCGTTTGAGCGGGAGCGATCGTTCAGAAGGCAGGTCAATCCAACCGCCGATTTTCTTTCCATTCGACTGACAATTTTTCATGGTCGCGGGGCCTCACCGTCGTCGCGGCTTCGTCTCCACACTGCTCTAGCTCAGAAGGAACACCGTCCATGGGCGGACAATCCACTTCGACACAAACCGTGCAATCCCAGTCGGCGCCTTGGACCGCGGCGCAGCCGGCCCTGCAAACGATGTTGAGTCAGATCGGTACCGGGCTCAACAACACCGGCCTGACGTCCGCGGAAGGCTCGGCGCTGGATTCGCTGAAGAACAACGCCGCTGCCGGCAACCCTTATGCGGGCCAGATCGCGGACTATGCGCGGTCGATGCTGAACGGCGGCGATGCCACTGCGCAGGCCGCGAACGTGCAGAACAATCTCGCGGCCTATCGCAACTGGCTGACGCCCTATGCGAGCGGCAGCATGATCGGGAATAATCCGGCCCTGACGGCGCAGCTGGCGCAGATAAGGTCCGACGTCGGCAACGACGTGAACTCGCAGTTCGCCGCCGCGGGCCGCGATCTCAGCGCCGCGAATATGATGGCCTATGGCAGGGGCGTCGCGGCCGGGGAGGCGCCGGTGATCGCCGCGCAATACAATCAGGACGTGACCAACCAATTGGCGGCCACGAACGCGCTGTACAATGCCGGCAATACCACGGCCAATGCGCTGACCCAGATGCAGCAGGCCGATCTCGCCAATCGCGGCCAGGGCGTGACCGCCGCACAATCGGCGCTCGATGCCCAGAATTATGGCGCCAACGCCACGCTGGCGGAAGAAGCGCAGCGCCGCGGCATTCCTGTGCAGGCGCTGAGCCTGCTCACGCAGTTGGGTGTGCCCATCGCCCAGCTCGGGAGCCAAGGCAACAACACGACGACGGCGACGCAGGACAAATCCGGCCTGGATCAATTCGCGACGCTTGCCGGCGGCATCGGCAGTCTCATGAGCCCCTTCAAGTTCAACTTCGGAAAGTAGTCATGACCGTCGAACCCGATTCCAACCTGACTGGCGCTTCATTTGACCTCGCTCACGCGGGCTACTCGGAAATGCCGGACCCTGGCCGCGAGCAGGAACGCGAGTCGATCGTGAGCGACAGCGCGTCACTCCACGATGCTGCCGACCGGCTGACCGATCCGCAGGCCAAAGTTGTCGTCAGGCAATACACCGATGCAGAGGGGAAGCGCGCGGCTGCAAACGAGGCTGTGACGCTGTCCCGCGCAGCCCGTGATTATGCCAGCGCAACTGCTGGCGACCAGCAGGTCGCCGAGAGCTTGTCGTCGGAGGCTCTTGCCGACAGAATCGATGCATTGCGCGCCGAGGTGGCGGCGAGCGATCCTGATGCGCCGGAATTCTACGGATTCGAATCCTCTGAAGCTCACAGCGAGCGAGAGGACGAGACGGCGCCTCCGTCGGACGAGACGAGCGATCGAGAGCCGAGCCCGCTTGATTCCGACATCGACATGCTCATGCAGCACCCGCAGGTCCGCCTGGCGCTCGAGGAGAAGGTCGGTGAGGTCGAACGCGCGCGGCAGGACTATCTGCAAGGGCTCGATGCAGCCATGCAGATCGCCCAGGCCAGCTTTGTCAGCCAGTTTCCGGAGCTGGCCGTCCTTGGTCCGGAGCAGCTTCCGCAAGCGCTGGCGCAAATGGCGCGCCAGGATCCCGCGAAGCTGTCGCGCGTTCAGGCGATCATCGCGGGTAGCGAGCAGCTGCGTGCCCGGCAGGGCGAGGAGATGCGGCGAGCGGCGGACGCCTCACGGCGCGATTTTCAGAACTACGCAAGGACAGAGGACGCGCGGCTGGAGACGCTGCTCAAAGGCGAGGCGAGAGATGTCCGGCAGGCTGTCGCGCAGGAAATCATGGCGTCGGCGAAGGCCAGCGGTATCGAGCCGGGCGAGTTGCAGCGCCTGTTCGACAGCGAACCGCTGATGCGTAACGCGACGTTTCAGCGGATGATGTACGACGCCGGCAAGTACCGGCTGATGATGAAAGCGAGGGACGCCGTGACGGCAAAGCCGGTACCGCCGGTGCAAAGGCCGGGCATGGCGGCCGGCCGAGGCGAACGCGATCAGCATGATCTGCGCGCGTTGAGCGCCCGGCTGTCCAGCTCAGGCGATCTCAAGGACGCGGTCGCGCTCTACCAGGCGAAGACGGCGAGCCGGCGCTAAGCGGCTACGTTGATGCCATTGCCAAACGAGAGACAATTGAACCTCGTTTGGCCTCGGGGCACGCCACCTATCCATCCTAGTTCTCCTCAAGTCCCAGCCGAGCATGCCCTGCGATCATACATCGATCGCGGTGCCAGATCGCCATATGCCCATGACAGGAGCTCCACGATGAGCGAAGACGACAGGAATTTCATCGAACGCGCTGAATCCATCACCGGAAATCTGTACGGAAGCCCGATGTCGACGGATCGGATCGTGGAGAACTTCGCGCTCCACGGCCTGAAAAATCGCGTAGAAGCGCTCGAACGGTTCGATGCCGAACTGGGCGGTACGATCGATTCGAGCGCTCATAGCCTGCGAAGGCGCGTTGAGCTCATCGAGCTGCGCCGGCGCATGGGCAGCCTCCACGAGGCGCTTCGCAAAGCCAATCGATGACGCATCCGTTGCTGAACGCGCTCGCGCAGGCGCGCAGGCGCGATGCGCCGGTGTTCGTGAGATGGTGCGAACTGAACAATGTGGCGCCTTGTCCGGCGATGCCTTCGTCGGTGGCGCGCTTCGTGGCCGAGTGCGCATCCCTCGGTCGGGATCGGCTCTGGTCGGCCCTTCAGGAGATATCGCGGATGCATACGTTGCTGGGCCTCGCCGATCCCACGCTTGGAGGCCCCGCCGCGGATGCGATCAGCGCGATTGCGGGAGTGGCTCCGCCCAGATCCTGGCCGCGGGAGTTCAAACAGCGGTTCCGTGCGCTCCCTTACGACATCCAGGTCTATCTCGCGGCGCACGAGACCCGGCGCGAACGCGCGCTCCGGCGCGCGCAAAATGAAGCTGCGTCAGCCAGCCGGAAGTTGGCGGCGCTTGAAACTCAATTGAAGGATGGAGCGACGCATGGCGACGAAGCAACAGCGCGCGACGAGGCTTGAAGACCGGATCGAGGACCTGCGTGCTGAGATCGATGGCATCATCGACGAACGCGTGGCGACGATCGCAAGCCAGAGCCCCGGAGTGCCGCCCGGCGTGATTCGCAACCTGCTCACGGCCCGTGCGCCAGCCTGCCGCTGCGCGCAATATATCGAGCTGTGCGGCAGCGAAGCGAAGAGCCAGGACTGACGGCCAGTAGCGCCCCTGACATCCACAGGTGTCTCACATCAAGGAAGCAAGATGACTCTTTATAAATGGTCTCAAACGGCGTCCGTCGACGCGACGGCAGACTCGACGATCAATTGGGCCGAAGGGCAAGCCCCCTCCAGTGTCAACGATTCCGCGCGCGGCATGATGGCGGCAATCGCAAAATATCGCGATGATATAGCGGGAGCAATTGTAACAGGGGGGACGAGTACGGCGTACACGGTCGCGAGCTATCAAGGCTTTGGCTCATGGTCGGCGCTCGCAAATCAGGTCATTGCCTTTTCGCCGCACGCGACCTGCGGTGCGATGGTGACCCTGAACGTTGACGGGCTCGGTGCCAAGCCGCTGCGTTCGTCTCCCAACGTTGATCTCCCAGCAGGTACGATCATCCAGGGGACGCCGTATTTGGCCGTTTACAACAGTGGCGACCAAGCATTTTACCTGCAAAGCTTTTTTGGGAATCCCTATAGTATCCCTATCGGTGCGAGCGTTGATTTCTGGGGCTTGACCGCGCCGAACAGTTCTTTCGTGCTAGCGTACGGCCAGGCGATTTCGCGTACGACATATGCGACGCTGTTTTCCTTGTTCGGCACGACCTATGGCGCGGGCGACGGCTCGACCACCTTCAACATTCCGGATTGCCGCGGCCGATTCGTCGCAGGAAGGGACGACATGGGCGGAAGCGCAGCGTCTCGCTTGACGAATACGTACCTCGGCAATAGCGCACTCGCGCTTGGTGCAACGGGTGGTACCCAAGCTCACACGTTGATTGTTGGAGAATTGCCGCCTTACACGCCAAGCGGTGTTTTCGTCGGCACCACTGATCACAATGTTCTTTGGAACGATAATGGCGCTATCGGCGCCGCCGCAGCGGGAGGGCAGATCAGTGGCGCAACTTCTCCAGCGAATTCATCTCTTTCGGCCGTCGGAGTGCACGGCACTCTCACCATGAACCCACAGGGGGGTACAAGCACTCCATTTGCGATCATTCCTCCCACGATCATCGCAAATAGGTTGCTGCGGATCATCTAGCTGAAGAGGGCGAGGCGCCGGTGAGGGTTGGCGCGTTTCGCGTCAACCGAGCTGCGAAGCGATTGCCTAACCTTATTGTTGGCTGCTCGACATAAACCCATGTTTGGCCAGCAGCTACGATCACGATTGCCATGCAGGTAAATCGGATGGGTTCTGCGGTCCAAAGAGGGATCTTCGCGATCAGTAGGCTTACAATAGACGAGAAACTCCAAAATACGATGGGGTGAAGCAGGTAGATCGAATAGGATCGGTCTCCCATCGAGACGAAAAAACGAGACACTGAACTATCAGAGTTGAGGTTCGCGAAGCCGATGATGGCAAGCAACAGCGCTGGGGCTACGCCCCGATGCCCAAGGTAGAAGTGCAGAACACACATGCCTACGACGCCGGCTGCGATCGGTAATAGAGCGCCGACCCAGCGCAGCCGAGGCAGCAGCATGTAAGCGAGAATTCCGGCGGCAAACTCAAGATGGAACCCAGCAAAGTTCGAGAGATACCAGGGCGCGCTGCCGAGAGCGACGAATGAGAGCACTAAGACAACGAGCAGCCCGATCAAGCCGAAAGCAGGAACGATCGCGGCCGCTAGAACGTAAAACGTAATCTCATGCTGTAGGGTCCAGCCAATATTGTAGAACGGCAGCTCATGCGTTGGCAGAAGCGTGGCGGAGTATAGCAGGTAAGAAAGGGTCTCCGAGCTTTGCCAACCGCGCCAGACGGCGAATAGCACCGCGATGGTGCCGAGACATAGGAGCCACAGCGGGTAGATACGGAAGATGCGATTGACTAGAAATTCGAGCGGGCGAAAACCAGGTTTTGCCGCAATCATTGAGATTACGAAACCGCTGATTCCAAAGAATAGATCGACGCCTAGCTCTCCGAACCGGGCGAGTGGCCAGAGGGGATATGTCGCGTCCGCAGAGAACCGCACAAGTGCGGTCCATGAGTGGAAATAAAGAACACTGAGTGCGGCAACGGCGCGCGCGATCTGAATACCGTCAAATCTCATATTGCGAGCGTATCACTCCTCCCCCTTATAGAGTCAACCCATGGTAGACCTGAACGCCTCTCTGCGGCGAATGCGAAGCGATGGGCAAATGCCAAACCGCTCCGGAAGGCAGAAGCCGCCAATGCCGCATTAGGCTTTTACAAGGCCCGGCTACGCTACCAGGCCGCGGAGCGACTGACCGGCGTCCCTGGCCGGCCATTGCCGTCTTCCACGAACGAGAATCCTCCCAGCAATGGAATGCCTCCCTGGCCCAAAGCGCCCTTGGAATCGGGTGTCGGTCACGTCCCGGCGGGGCGGGCTCCCTTCGACTCCTGGGAGGCTGCGGCAGTCGACGCGCTGGTCAAGTGCCCGTCCTTCCTGGCGAGTCATAAGGATTGGTCGATCGCAGGCGCGCTGACTGCGCTCGAGACCTACAACGACATTCGCTACGCAGCTCGCGCTATGCCGTCGCAGCCGGACCTTCATACATGGACATAAGGCAGATCTTTAAGGCTCTGCCATTGGTCCATATGAGAAACCCCGGAAAGCTGTTCGCGCAGCTTTTTCGGCTTCCATACCTCGGCCGGATTCAATTTGCCTGTCTTTGTAAAGAAGGCATTGCAACTGCCGTCAGAGCCTGCCGCCAACCCATAACCATGTTCGGCGCAAAGTTTGGTCAAAGCGGTCAGGGATGCACCGTGATACCAGCCTCGCGGATGCTTTTGGAAGCGATCAAATGCCGGGTCATATGGCACAGTGATTGGTTCGTGGCCGAGCGTGGAATTGTACTCCGCGATGATAAGCGAGGGCCTAAGACCGATCAGCGCTTTGAGGAACCAATAGTCATTGCCGTCCACGTCGATCGAAAGCACACCAACTTGAGGAAATTGATTTCGAATGAAGTCGATATTGTCGAGTGTCAGGAACGAGTGAACAATATCGATTCGATCCGGCCAGAGCGCCCTGGCATCGTCCGCTTGCTGTTTGCTTCCGTCGACGAGCAACCCTCGCCATTCCGGGTTCTGAGCGAGCCTGATGCAATTGAATTCGACCGGATGAAATCCAAATTCAATGAATGTGCGTGGGCAGTCCTTGGTCAAGTTGGCAATGATGTCTCCCTCGTCGGCCTCCGACTTGGGTAGCCACAGCCGCGACCTGTAATACAGCCGCCGCAGTGTGTCGTTCTGTTTGATCAACTGGCGCATTTTGCGCTTCTATCACTTCACCCCCCAACCGAGTCAATCCATGGTAGACCTGAACGCCCTCTCTGCGGCGAATGCGAAGCGCTGGGCAAATGCCAAGCCGACCCGGAAGGCGGAGGCCGCCAATGTCGCGCTGCGCCTTTACAAGGCCCGGCAACGCTATCGCGCCGTGGAGCGACTGACGGGCGTTCCCTGGCCGGCCATTGCCGTCATTCACGAGCGTGAATCGTCTCAGCAATGGAATGCCTCCCTGGCGCAAGGCGACCCCTGGGATCGGGTGTCCATTCACGTTCCGACCGGGCGGGGTCCGTTTGACTCCTGGGAGACTGCGGCGGTCGATGCGCTGGTCAAGTGCCCACCTTTCCTGGCGCATCATAAGGATTGGTCGATCGCAGGCACGCTGACTGCGCTCGAGACCTACAACGGCATTGGCTATGCAGCGCGCGCCGTTCCGTCGCCCTATCTCTGGTCCGGGACCGACCAGTATCGGGCCGGAAAGTACGTGCGCGACGGCGTTTACGATCCGAGCAAGGTCGATCCCCAACTGGGGTGTGCGGCGCTGTTGATGGCGCTGACGGAGCTTGATCCAAACATCAGCTTTGCGGGGGCAAAGATCGCCAAGAGCTCGGCGAGCGCCGATCCCGCCAGGCCTTCATTGACGAACCCGTCGAAAGGCTCGATCGGCGCGTTCGTCGTCAATTTGATCAGAGCCATTTCAGGAAGGAAATGAATATGCCGACCATTTTCGACGTCATCGTCTTCGTCGCCGGCTTCGGTGCCTGCTGGCTTGTCAAGGACACGTTGCTCCGGTTCGTGACCGGCACCGAAGCCCAGGTGAAATCGCTCGAGGCCAAGCTTGCCGCGCTGCGGGCCATGCTGTGATGCTCACCCAGATCAAGGCAGCTTGTCTGCATTCCATGACGATAGCCTGGAGCTACTGCATCGCGCTCGCGGGTGCTTTGGCTTCGATCGTCGACGATGTTGCCGACGCGCTGGGCGATCCCGGCCTCAAGGATCAGATCAGCGCGGCGATCGGCGACGTCAAGATCACTGGACGCATCCTGCTTGCGATCTCGGTCGTGACCATTATCGCGCGGCTGCGAACCCTTCGGAGGAAAGACTGATGTGGATGACGATCATCTCGTTTCTCGGCGGCCCCGTCGTCAAGGCGCTGGTCGATGCCTACAGCGCGAAGCTGAAGGCTGAGACCGTCGACACGAAGATTGCTGCGGATCTCGCAGCGAGCGAGATCGCGGCGCAGACTGCGGAAACCAAGGCCGTCGCGCAGTTCAGAACGGCGGAACTCGGCTACTGGCACGAACCGGACAAGTTGATCGGATACTGCGTCACGATCTATTTCGCGAAGCTCCTTGTCTGGGACAAGGTTCTCGGCCTCGGATCGACGGATCCTCTGGCGGGGTTTGCGGCGATCACTGCAAACCTCGTCGTCTCCTTCTACTTCACGAAGCGCGGTTTCGAGAATGTTGCAAGGATCATCAAGCGATGAAGCTGCCAGACGACGAGATCAGGGCCATCGTTACCGAGACGCTGGCGGAGCACCAGCGATTTCAACAAGAGAGTATCGATGCGATCGTGCTCAAGGCGGTGTCGTCGGTGCTGGCGTCCTTCGGGATCGAAGACGATGACCGGAGGGAGCTGAGGGCGGATTTCCAGCATCTCCGGCGGTGGCGAAAAAGCGTGGAGCAGGCGCAAAGCTATACTTTCAAGGCCGTCATCACGGTGATTGCCACCGGATTGATGGGAGCCGTCTGGCTCGGCGTGAAGGTGGTGCTGGGCAAATGAGGCTCTGGTCGCGGTGAAGTCGACGCACGGCCGATCTTGATCGTTTCATTCCGATAAGGCCCGTCATGTACAGAATCCGCATGGTCGACGCGTCTGATGAGGATGTCGTCGACACCCTGGCTGATCTGCATCGGCTGACATTCTTCGATGCGGCGGCGATGCCGCAGTTCGACCTTGGAGCGTGGTGGCTCGCCTATCATGGCGACGATGCGGTCGCTTTTGCCGGCGTCGTGCCGTCCACCCATGTGCGGAACAGCGGCTACTTCTCCAGGGTCGGGGTTATTCAACGACACTGGGGCAGAGGGCTCCAGCTCCGACTAATGCGGGCCGTCGAAGCGCGAGGCCGGCGCATGGGGTGGCACGCGATCGTCTCCGACACGACGGACAATCTCGTCTCCGCGAATAACTTCATCAAGGCGGGCTATCGGCTCTACGAGCCCGAGGTGCCCTGGGCCTGGTCGCACACGCTCTACTGGCGCCGGTCGCTCCGCTGAACCGGGTTTCCCGTGGTGCGGAACGGAATGCGCCGTCAGATCGGATACGCCAGTCCAGGTGCGACCTCGTCCAGCTGGAACACCCTAGAACCCGGCAGCCTGACCGCTGCCGGGTGCTTTTTGCGTCTTGAAGCGCTGTAGCTGAAGACTTGCGAAGTCGGCGTCGGCGGGCTTTAAGTTCGCTTGCAGCAAATTCGGCGAGCACAAGCCGATGTAAGGGAGCTCCAGGGATGTCCACCAAGCCTCAATTGCCGGTCCGTCCGTCGCGGGCGGCCGGAGCGCCAACTGCACTTGATGGTCTGCTGGTCATCGATTTCACGCGCGTGGTCGCGGGTCCTGCCTGTACACAGACGCTTGCCGACTTCGGGGCGCGTGTCATCAAGATCGAAAACCCTGACGGTGGCGACGACACGCGTGCCTATGAGCACGCCGAAATCGGCGGTGAGAGCGCGGCCTATCTCAGCCTGAACCGCAATAAGACCGGCATTGCACTCGATCTCTCGGTGCCGGAGGGGCGCGAGATCGCGCGGGATCTGATCCGCAAGGCGGATGTGGTTGTCGAGAATTTCTCCAGCGGGGTGATGAAGAAGTTCGGCCTCGACTACGAGGCGGTCGCACCGCTCAATCCGCGGCTCGTCTATTGCTCGATCTCGGCTTATGGGCGCACCGGACCCTTTGCTTCACGCCCCGGTTTCGATCCCATTACGCAAGCGGAGAGTGGCTTCATGTCGCTCAACGGGTTTGCCGACGGTCCGGCGGTTCGTACTGGCCCGCCGATTGTCGACATGGCGACAGGGATGTCGGCTTGCAATGCCATCCTGCTCGCGCTCCTGGCACGGGATCGGCTCGGTCGCGGGCAGCATGTCGAGGTCGCGCTATTCGACGTCGCCATGGGGATGACCGGTTTCTTCGGCATGGCCTATCTGATCAATGGCGAGAATCCCGGACGCTTTGGCAATTCGCCGAGCGGCTCGCCCACCGTCGGTGTCTACGAGGCATCTGACGGTCCGCTCTACATGGCTTGCGCCAATGACCGGTTGTATCGACGGCTGGTCGTCGAGGTGATGAACCGGCCGGATCTCATCAACGCGCCGCAATTTGCCACACGCAAAACGAGATCCGAGAACAAGGAGCTCCTGCGCGCGGCGATCGCGGAAGTATTCGCCAGCGACACGCTCGAGAACTGGATGGCAAAGATGAAACTGGCCAATATTCCGGTCGGCTATCTCCGTACCGTCGAGGAGGGTTTCAATGCACCCGAAGCACGCGAACGTGCGCGCCTGAGCCGCATCCCGCATCCCACGGCGCAATGGGTGCCAAACATCGAGCCGCCGATCAGCATGAGCCTGACGGCGGCGGTCGATCCCGTCGCCGCGCCTTTGCTGGGCGAACATACGGCAGACGTCATGCGCGAGACGCTTGGTTACGATGAGAATCGGATTGCGGCGTTGGCCGAAAAGGGGGCATTCGGGCTACGCAAAGCCAGCACATCGACCTGAGCGCCGCTCCTGCTTGATTTGGCATGGTTCTCGCCGCATAAATGGGCGAGAGCGAGGGACACGAATGGCGCGTGGTCAAGAGCCGAGCGAGGTTCAGTCGGTAGCGACAGATTCCGGCGAGCGAGCTTATGCGGCGATGGTCGCCAAAGCCCGATCGCTCGTGCCGCATTTGCGGGAACGCGCAGCCCGAACTGAGGAGTTGCGGCACCTGCCTCTCGAGACCGAGCGCGACCTGCACGACGCCGGCCTGTTCCGGATGCTTCAGCCGAAGCGCGTCGGCGGCGCCGAGCTCGACTACGTTGCCCTAATCGATTGCGCCGAACTGCTCGGAAAAGCCGACGCATCGGTGGCCTGGAATCTTGCCAATCTGGCGAGTCACCATTGGATGCTCGGCATGTTCGAGCAGCGTGCGCAAGATCTGGTCTGGGGCGGGGACCCCGATGTGCTGATCGCGTCATCGTTCATCTTTCCCGCCGGCCGTGCCAGGAAGGTCGAGGGCGGATATCGGCTGCACGGGAGCTGGCCCTTCTCGTCGGGAGTCGGCTCCTGCGCATGGAACATGCTGGCTAGCGTCGTCGCCTCCGACGATGAGGCCGATGGCATCGAATACCGCATCTTTCTGTTGCCCAAGGCCGACTACAAGATCCTCGACACCT
Organism: Bradyrhizobium campsiandrae; assembly: GCF_014529705.1. Lineage (GTDB taxonomy): Bacteria > Pseudomonadota > Alphaproteobacteria > Rhizobiales > Xanthobacteraceae > Bradyrhizobium > Bradyrhizobium campsiandrae. Next base: position 90,251 of record NZ_JAANIH010000003.1, on the reverse strand, counting down.
GGAACGTCGCGGGGCTGCGTGGCACCGGGTCGTCGGATGTCGAAGTCAGGGACGCCTTGGTACCCGAACATATGACGGTCGCGGTGGGGGATCTCGCGGGTGGCGCGACGCCTGGCAGCAAGGTAAATCCCAATCCGCTGTATGCGCTTCCAGTGTTCTCGCTGTTTCCCTATGTTCTTTCGGGCGTCGCGCTCGGAAATGCGCAGGCGTGCCTGGACGACTATGCGGAGGTCGCGCGTCACCGCATATCGACATACAACCGCGCCAAACTGAGCGACTTTCAAAGCACGCAAATCAAGATCGCCGAGGCCTCCGCCAAGATCGATGCTGCGCGCCTCATCATGCGTTCTGCCTGCATCGAGGCGATGGAGGACGCGCGGCGCAACCGCACGCCAGATATGGCAAGGAAGACCAAATATCGGCGTGACGGGGCATTCTCGGTCAATCTGTGCACGGATGCCGTTTCCATGCTCTTTGCTGCGAGCGGGGCGCGCGGTCTGTTCACCACGGGCGTGCTGCAGCGCCAGTTCCGAGATGCCCATGCGATCAATTCGCACCTTGCTTTCAATTTCGATGCGGCCGGAACCAACTACGGACGTGTGGCCCTTGGCCTGCCGTCCGAGAATCTCACCTTGTGAGGCCGGCTGATGAATGATCTGCCTAAGCAGCCGGCCGCTCCTGATCCGGCCAATGAATTCGCGAGCGACAATTCGCAGATTGATCCGCGTGATTTTCGCAATGCGCTCGGTACCTACGGAACGGGCGTGACGATCATCACGGCCACGGCGGCTGACGGAAAGCCGTATGGTATCACCTGCAATTCGTTTGCCTCGGTCTCGCTGAATCCGCCCTTGGTGCTCTGGAGCCTTGGAGTGTATTCATCCAGCCTGACCGTGTTTCAGAACGCCAGCCATTTCACGGTCCACGTGCTGGGCAGCTCGCAACAGGCGCTGGCAAACAAATTCGCGAAATCGTCCGAGGACAAGTTCGCCGGCGTGAATTGGACGCCGGGCCTCGGCAATGCGCCGGTCCTTGCCGAGAGCGTCGCGAATTTCCAGTGCCGATCCGTCAATCGCTATTATGGTGGCGATCACGTGATCTTTCTCGGCGCCGTCGAGGCCTATGCTTACAACGCGAACGAGCCGCTGTTGTTTGCGCGGGGGTCATATGGCCGTTTTCTCGCCGAAGACGAGCGCAAGTCGCCGTAAAGCCCTTCAGCGGCCCGTCGCCGAGAGCTTGTAGATCTCCAAAGCATCCGCGTCGGCGCCGCGGGCCGCCTTGGCCAGTCTGAAAATCTGGCCGGCGAGCGTCGCCATCGGCACCGGCGTTGACGTTGCCTGAGCGACGTCGGCAACCGTGTCGAGGTCCTTCAGCATCGTCGCGATGTGGCCGAGTGGCGGAGAGTGAATACCCTGGACCATGCGCGGCACGAAGAGCTGAAGCGGGATTGAATCCGCAAAGCCACCGGCGAGTGCCTCTGGCAACCGGCTTGCGTCAATCCCCGCGTTCGAAGCAAGTCGCGTTGCTTCGGCGAGAACGGCCATCGCGCATCCAACGATCACCTGGTTGCAAAGTTTGGTGGTCTGGCCGGTGCCAGTCGGACCCATATGGGTGAACCTGCGCGCCATCGCCTGCACGTAGGGCCGCGCCCTCTCGATATCAGCTGCTTCTCCGCCCGCCATGATCGCCAGCGTACCTTCCTCGGCGCCTTTGGTGCCGCCAGACACCGGCGCATCGATCCAGCTTGCGCTGTTCGCAGCTTTCAATCGGGTCGCAAGCTTGCGTGCGGCGTCGGGGTGGATCGATGAGAAATCGACCACGAGCTTGCCCGCCCCTGGAGCCGCTGCGAGCCCCTCCGGCCCGAAAATCACCTCCTCGACGGCGGCGGCATCGGTTACGCACATGAAGACAATGTCGCAGTTCGCCAGGAGGTCACGGGGCGTGTCAGCGCGCTTTGCGCCAGCTTCGACGAGAGGAGCGATCTTGCCCTCTGAACGATTCCAGACGCTGACGTGATGACCGGCCTTGAGCAGCCGACGTGTCATGGGTGTCCCCATCAATCCCAGGCCGAGATAGCCGAGCCTCTCGCCGCCCCGCGGGTCCGCCTTGCTCGCATCAGCCATAGGTTGCCTCCTTCTCTCGCAATGCCGGCGGCGCGCGGCCGCCACCGCACCATACATAACGCATCCCGCAGCGAAACAGGCCGGCCTGCATGGCTTGCCTGATTGTTTGAACCATGAAACATTTAGGCCGGTCGGGTTGGGTGGCGCTGGTCGGCGCCGAAGCAACGGAGTGGGCACGATGCGGGCAGTTTCGAGGTGGATGCTGGCAACAGGGGCTCTCGCGGCCATGATCTCGGGCGCGAGCCCCACATGGGCGCAGCAGACGATCCGCGTCGGCTGGACCATCCCGGCCGAAGAATCCAAATATTGGATGATGCGCAGGCCGGCCGAATTTCCTGATATCGGCAAGACCTACAACATCGAATGGACCCAGTTTCAGGGCACCGCGCCGATGACGCAGGCGTTAGCGGCGGGCGCTCTGGATTGCGCGACGCAGGCGCCGCTTTCGCTGGCCAACGGCGTTGTCGGTGGCAACCTGAAGGCCTACATCGTGGCGCAGCATGTGTTCGAGAAGCCCGGTGGATTCTCGGTCTATTGGGCGGTGATGGATGACTCCCCGATCAAGACCATTGCCGATCTCAAGGGCAAGACGGTCGGCATTTCCGTGATCGGCGGCGGCACGCAGGGCCCATTCAACCTGCTGCTGAAGCAAAACGGTGTCGATCCGGCCAAGGACATCAAGCTGGTCGAAGTCGGCTTTGCCGTGTCCGAGGACGCTCTGCGCCAGGGCAGGGTCGACGCCGTCAACATGAACCAGCCGTTTGCGGCGCGGGCCGAGGCAAAGGGCGGCACTCGAAAGCTGTTCTCGCTGTCGCAGGCGATGCCGAACATCGTGCACATTCTAGAAGCCTGCCGTGCCGATTTCGTCGACAAGAATCCGGAGCTGGTGAAGGCTTATGTCCGCGACATTACCTCGGGCATGAAGAAGGCGCTCGCGAACCGCGAAGAGACCTTGAAGGTCGTCAATGAAGTGCTGAAGGCGCCGCTTCCCGTGCTTGAAACCTATCTGCTCAAGGACAACGATTTCGGGCGCGATCCCGGCGCGGCGCCCAATTTTCCCGCGATCCAGAAGATGCTGGATATCTATGCTGAGACGGGAATGCTGCCGAAACTGGATGTGGCGCAGTTCAAGCACCCGACGATCGTCGCGCCGTTGCAATAAGCGATCGGATCGTCAGCGAATGAGGTCGCAACGTCCCGCCGCGTACGCGACGTTGCACGAAGATGATGCAAGCATGAAGAAGTTACGATCACGGATAACGACTGACGGACTCGACCGGGCTCCGCACCGCGCCTTCATGCGCGCCATGGGTCTGGATGATGCGGCCATTGCCAAGCCGATGGTGGGCATTGTCAGCATGAAGGGCGAGCAGACGCCCTGCAACATGACCCACGACTTCCAGGTGGCCGCAGCCAAGACCGGAATCGAGGAGGCTGGCGGCACGCCGCGCGAGTTCTCGACCATCTCGGTATCCGACGGCATCAGCATGAACCACGAAGGGATGAAGTTCTCCCTGTTTTCGCGTGAGTTGATCGCCGACTCGATCGAGGCCGTCGTTCATGGTCTCGCCTATGACGCGCTGATCGGATATGGCGGATGCGACAAGACGCTCCCAGGCGTGATGATGGGCATGGTTCGTTGCAACGTACCTTCCATCTTCATCTATGGCGGCAGCTCGCTGCCGGGCCGCGTGGATGGGCGGACGCTGACGGTGCTCGACTCCTATGAAGCCGTTGGCAGCTTCATGACCGGCGAGATCGACGCGGCGACGCTCGAGCGGATCGAACGCGCCTGCCTGCCGACGATTGGCGCCTGCGCTGGACAGTTCACGGCGAACACGATGGGAATGGTGTCGGAAGCGATGGGCCTGACCATTCCCAACGTGTCGATGGTGCCCGGCATTTATGCCGAGCGCGCACAGATCTCGCGCGGTGCCGGACGCCTGATCATGGAGATGCTGGAGCGTGGCGGGCCGTTGCCGCGCGACGTCGTGACGCGGAAATCCCTGGAAAACGGCGCGGCAATCGTTGCTGCGACTGGTGGCTCGACCAATGCGGCGTTGCATCTACCGGCCATCGCAAACGAAGCCGGCATCGCATTCACGATTGACGATGTCGGCGAGGTCTTTGCCGGGACGCCGCTGATCGGGAACTTGCGGCCGGGCGGCAAGTACACCGCCAAAGACGTCTACGACATCGGCGGCGCGGCCGTCGTGATCCGCGAGTTGATCCAGAGCGGCCATATCGATGGCAGCTGCCTGACCATTACGGGACGCACGCTCGCGGAGGAATATGGTGTGGCGAACCTGCCCGATGGCGAGGTGGTCTACGCGGCCCGCGCGCCAATCATGCCCGATGGCGGCGTTGCGGTGCTGAAGGGCAATCTTTGCCCTGATGGCGCGGTTATCAAGGTTGCGGGCTTGAAGAGCCAGCTGTTCGAGGGGGTGGCGCGCGTCTTCGAGGATGAGGAAGCGTGTGTCACCGCGGTTCGCGATCGCAGCTACAAGGCCGGCGAGGTTCTGGTGATCCGCAATGAAGGGCCGGTGGGCGGTCCCGGCATGCGTGAGATGCTTGGCGTCACAGCACTGATCTACGGGCAGGGCATGGGCGAGAAGGTGGCCCTGATCACCGATGGTCGGTTCTCGGGGGCCACACGCGGCATGTGCATCGGCTACGTATCCCCGGAAGCGTTTGTCGGCGGTCCGCTGGCGCTCGTCCGCGATGGCGACAGGATCCGGATCGATGCCGCAAAGCGGCGTATGGACATGCTGGTCGACGAACAGGAACTTGCTGCACGCCGACGCGATTGGAAGCAACGCCCGCCGCGCCATCGCGCTGGCGCGCTCGCAAAATATGCGCGTCTGGTCGGTCAGGCGCCGGGCGGGGCGGTCACGCACGAAGGACCGGCGGAATGGCCCTGGTTCGATTGATGCATCGCGTGTGCGGAGTGACGACCCGTCTGGCAGGTTTCTTGCTAAGCTCGTGCCGCTGATGAAGAACATTCAGCAGATCGGTTGCGTGACGTTGGCGTGCGAGTGAAGTGGGAGACGGAATGAAGGTCGTGCCTTCGAAATCGAGCGAATGGATGAGACCGGTGGCGTCACAAAAGCCGGCTTTTGCGATCATCGAGATCGACCGCGTCTCGCAGGTCTTCCAGACCTCGGCGCGCAAGGATCATTTGGCGCTATCGGACATTTCCTTGACGATCGAAGAGGGGGCATTCGTCTCCATCCTTGGTCCCTCCGGTTGTGGCAAGTCGACACTGCTTTATATCGTCGGAGGTTTCGTCAGCCCAACCAGCGGTGCGGCGAAGATGAAGGGGCGGGCGATTATGGGGCCGGGTCCGGATCGTGGACCGGTCTTCCAGGAGTTCGCGCTGTTTCCGTGGAAGACCGTGCTAGGCAACGTGATGTATGGCCCGCGCCAGCAAGGCGTGCGAGCCACCGAAGCAGAAGCGCAGAGCCGCGCGCTGATCGAGATGGTCGGACTCAAGGGCTATGAGAACTTCTACCCGAAGGAATTGTCAGGCGGCATGAAGCAGCGCGTCGCGCTGGCGCGGACGCTGGCCTACCATCCCGAAGTTCTGTTGATGGACGAGCCGTTTGGCGCGCTCGACGCTCATACCCGGACGCGGCTCCAGAACGATCTCCTGAACATCTGGGAGCGTGACCGCAAGACGGTGCTGTTCGTGACCCACTCGGTCGACGAGGCCGTCTTCCTTTCGGACAAGGTCGTGATGATGTCGAAATCTCCCGGCCGCATCAGGGAAGTCATCGATATCGATCTGCCGCGACCGAGGCTTCGCAATGAGCTGTTGCTGGATCCGCGCTATCAGAAATATGTCGTCGACATCGAGCGCATGTTCGATGAAAGCGACGCCGCGGGCGCGCCCTCATGATCGCGCCGGCTACCATCGTAAGACGCGCGGCGCCGGTGCTGGCTTGCATCGGATTGCTGACGGCTTGGCAGCTTGCGTCGCTCGGTTTGAAGAACGACAGCTTCCCGACCGCGCTCGAAGCGGTCCGCGCGATCCCGGACATCCTTGGCGACAAGGAATCGCTGATCAACATCCTGGCGTCGCTTCGCCGCATGGCGATCGGTTTTGGCATTGCCGTGCTGGTATCGATTCCGCTCGGTCTGCTGATGGGCCGCAGCCGGGCCGTCGCATCCTTCTTTAATCCGCTCTTGATGGTGATCTATCCTGTTCCCAAGGCGGCGCTGATGCCGATTATCATGCTGTGGCTCGGCGTCGGTGAAGCCACGAAGATTTTGGTGATCTTCCTCGGTGTCAGCCTGCCGGTGATCTATCACAGTTTTGAAGGCGCCAAGGCTGTCGAGGAGAAGATGCTGTGGTCTGGCGCTGCGATGGGGCTCTCACCCTGGCAGCGTCTGGTCCGAATCGTGCTCCCGGCCGCGCTGCCGGAGATTTTGACGGGGTGTCGCACCGGGCTGGTGCTGGCGCTGATCACGATGATCACCAGCGAGATGATTGCTCGCCAGTCGGGAGCAGGGAATATCCTGTTCAACGCGCTCGACATGGGGCAGTACGACACGGTTTATGCGATGATCATCATCGTCGGAGCGATGGGCATCTGCCTCGATGCGATCTTCGAGCGGGTCCGTGCGGGGCTTGTGCGGTGGTCGGAGCCCCAGTTCGACATGCCGCTGAGCTTCTCGTGATGTCCCGTATTCTATCACCAAGCCTCGTCGTTGGGTTGGTGCCGATCATGCTGGTGATCGCGCTGTGGCAGGCCCTGGTATCATTCGGCTTCGCGCCGGCGGTTTTGCTGCCGCCGCCGGGCTTTGTCTTCGGCCGGCTGCTCCAACAGCTCGTGACATGGACGTTTCAGCAGGAGATCGCGGCGACCTTGGTCCGGCTGTTCGCCGGCTTTGCCATTGCGGTCGTCCTTGGCGTCGGCATCGGCATTGCGGCCGCCGTGAACCCGGCGACCAATGCCGTGGTTCGTCCGATCGTGCGCGTGCTGGCGCCCTTGCCCAAGGTCGCGCTCTACCCGGCGCTGTTGCTGCTGCTCGGCTTCGGCCACGGATCGAAGATCACCTTGGTCGCGGCGGACGCTCTCTTTCCGATCTTGCTGTCGACCTATTACGGGGCATCAACCGTCGAGCAGAAGCTGATCTGGTCGGCGATGGCGGCTGGAACGCCGCGCTATGAGATTTTGTTCAAGGTCGTCTTGCCGGCGGCGATGCCGTCGATCCTGACCGGGTGCCGGATCGGCCTTGTCATTTCCTGCATCGTAGTGTTTCTAGCCGAGATGATCACGTCGACCGACGGACTGGGGCACGCGCTCGTGACCGCGGCCCGCACGTTCCAGGCGGTCGACATGTTCGTGCCGCTGATCACGATCTCGCTGCTGGGGTTGATCCTCAATGCGTTGTTGGGAGCGTTGCGATCGTACCTTTTGCGGGGCTTCCCCGAAGCGTGACCTGACGAACAAGAAACCAGAAGACCGGGAGTGAACCATGCTGGCGGATCGCATCGAGGCAAAATGGATCGACACATTTTGCGAGGTCTTTGAGCGTTGCGCCGTCAAGGCCGGCGATACAGCCGCAATCCTGTCGGAAACGCAGTCTCGCGCTCTCAATGTGCACTTGGCGGAGCTAGCCCTCTTGCGAATGGGGGCGAAACCGTTTCACTTGGTCATGCCGACGCCGCGCAACCGCAATATTGTGCCGGTTCGGTCGACTGGGGCTAGCGAGGCAATTCAAAGGCTTGGTCCGGTTATAACTGCGCTTCAACAGGCTGGCTTCGTGGTGGATTGCACCATTGAGGGCCTGATGCATGCGGTGGAAACGCCTGAGATCCTCAAGGCCGGCGCGCGCATCCTGGTGATCTCCAATGAGCATCCTGAGGCGTTGGAGCGGATGGTGCCGGATCCGGCGCTGGAGAAGCGAGTCCGCGCGGCTGCCAAGATGCTGCGCGGCACCAAGCGCATGCGGGTCACCTCGAAAGCTGGCACTGCACTCGATGTGGATATGGTCGGCGCTTCGACGGTTGGCGTCTGGGGCTGGACGGACAAGCCCGGCACGCTGGCGCATTGGCCGGGCGGCATCGTCGTGAGCTTCCCCAAGAGCGGGACGATCAACGGTACGCTGGTGATGGCACCCGGCGATATCAATCTCACATTCAAGCGCTATTTGACATCCCCAGTAAAGATGACCCTGAAGGACGATTACGTCGTCGAGTTGGAGGGCGAGGGCACGGATGTTGCGATGATGCGCGCATATCTTGCCGCGTGGGGCGATCGGGAGGCTTATGCAGTTTCGCATGTGGGATTCGGCATGAATCCGGCTGCGCGATACGAGGCGCTGTCGATGTATGATCAGCGCGACACCAACGGCACTGAGATCCGCGCCGTCTCCGGCAACTTCCTGTTCTCGACCGGCGCCAATGAGTTCGCTGGTCGCTACACAGCGGGTCATTTCGACCTGCCGATGATGGGCACGACCATCGAGCTCGACGGCATGGCAGTGGTGCGGGAGGGTGCCCTTCAGGACGTCTTCGGCTAAAGCATGATCCGGAAAAGTGCGAAGCGGTTTTCCGAAGAGATCATGCTCAAACAATAACATAAAGCGCGATGACGGTCCCTAATCTCATCGCGCTTTAGGTGCGGTCGATCACGGGAGGGCGGGCCAGGTCGAAGTGCCGGAGCAGGTCCACCATGGCCTGCAGTCGTTTCGCACGATAGGCGTCGACGTCGAGGCCCGAATAATCGAGAAAACCTGCGCCGGTGCGCAGGCCGATCCGGCCCTCATGCATGTTGCGCGAAATGACGTCGGGAGCGCGATAGCGATCGCTGCCGAGTGCGCCCTCCAGGTATTTGCTGGCATAGTAAAGGATGTCGCCACCGCCCCAATCGATGAATTCGAGCAGCCCGAGCACCGCATAGCGGAAGCCGAAGCCGTAGCGGATCGCCTTGTCGATCTCTTCTGCGCTGGCGACGCCTTCCTCGACCATCCGCGCGGCCTCGTTCATCGCGAGCGCCTGGATGCGCGGAACGATGAAGCCCGGCGTCGCCGCACAGACCACCGGCACTTTGCCGATGCCTTCGAGCAGTGCTTTGACGTCCTCGATGATGGCGGGGTCTGTAGCTTTGCCGGGCGACACCTCGACCAGCGGGATCAGATAGGCGGGGTTGAGCCAGTGCACGTTGAGGAAGCGATGCGGACGTTCGATCGCTCCAGAGAGATCATCGACGAGGATGGTCGACGTGGTCGATGCGATGATCGTGTCCGGGCTGACCTGCCTTGAAGCTGCTCCCAGTATTTCCCGCTTGAGTTCGACGATCTCAGGAACACCCTCGAACACGATTTCGGCTTCGGACAGAGCTACGCCACTTTGGCTGGCCGGTACTACCGAAACCCGCGCGATGAGAGGATCGGCGTCGGCCTCGCTCAGCAATCCCAGCTTCGACAGGCTGGCGAAAGTCTTCCTGACTTCGTCAAGGGCGTCTGATTTCAGCTTGGCGAAATCGTCCGCCGAGCGGGCCTTGATGTCGATCATCGTGACCGTGTGCCCGGCATAGGCAAACGCCACGGCGATGCCGCGGCCCATGCGACCGGCTCCAAGACATGCAATATTGGCGCGACTGCTCATCGATCAGAATCCCTCACGAAGCAGCGTCTGCAATTCGGCCTTGTGAAGCTTGTCGAGTCCCAGCGTCTCCAGCGTTCGGCCGGTTTGCATGAAATCCTCGCCGCAGATTGCGCCGCCGATGGCGAGGAATGCCTTGGCGAGCGGCGTAGCGGCGCCCGCCAGCTCCGCGACGGAGACCAGCAGCGATAGCCCAAGCCGCAGATCCTCGCGCATGTAGCGGTGTTCAGTCAGCACGATCCGCTCGCGCCAATCGCCGGAATCGGTCAGGCGATCGTGCGAGCCCCGGCCATACATCCAGATCTCGCCTTCCCTGGCGTAATGATGAACGAGCGGGAAATGCGGTGCGCCATATCCCAGTGCCTCGCGCACGGCGATCCGCTCGGCGTCGAGAGCATCGGTCACGCGCCGGATCGCGGCTTGCGTTCCTTCCTTGTGGATGTCCCAGCGCTCAAAATGCTCGATCGGGCCCGCGTTCATCACGATCAATGGCGGATGGATGATGCAGCCTGCATTCATCAGCGCGCCGGATAGCGCGTCACCGCAGGGTTCGATCACGTCAGGGAAGGCGCGTCCAATCACCTCAAGCGCATGCGGCGCCTGATCGAGCGGGAATACGCCAACAGGCAGGCGCTTGGCGCGTATCGTGATGGCGACCTCGAATGGCCCGTGCTTGCGGGTCAGCCAGGGTAGCGTGCCGGTTTCGGCGAAACTCGCCTTGGCGCGATTGCCGGCGTCCCGAGCCGCCTGCGCGAAGATCATCGAGCCGAACGTCGCCGGAGGCAGGAACACCACCTGGCCATCCCGCAGATGCGGGGCGAGGAGGCGGGCGATATCCGGTTGCGCGAAAGCCGGGGCAGGGCACAGTATCAGCTCCACACCGCCAATGGCTTCCGCGATGTCGGTCGTTACCAGTGCCAACGTCACATCATGACGGCCATTGTGGTCCTTGACCAGAATGCGAGAGCCTGCGGCGCGGTGCGTTTCGACCTGGTGCGCGTCACGGCGCCAGAGCCGGACCTCGTGCCCCGACAGGGCAAAATCGCCCGCGGCCGCGAAAGAGCCGTTTCCTCCACCCAGAACCGCAATCTTCAAGATGCTTCTCCTTGCGCCCGGGTCTGCGCGTCAAGCTGCTTCAGCAGGAAGTGCTGGACCTTGCCCAGTGCCGTGCGCGGCATGTCGGCGACGAAGACGATGTCGCGCGGAACCTTGTAGCGGGCGAGCTGGGCCTGAGCGTGAGCTCTAAGCTCGTCAGCTTCGAGCCTGCAGACGGATCGCCGGATGACATAGGCAATCGGCACTTCGTCCCAGCGCGGGTCTGGCCTTCCGATCACGGCGCATTCGATGACGTCGGGATGTTCGAGCAACACGCGCTCGACCTCGGCGGGATAGACGTTCTCGCCGCCGGAGATGATCATGTTCTTCTTGCGATCGCGGACCCAGAAATAGCCGTCCGCGTCGCGCAGGCCAATGTCGCCAGTGCGATACCAGCCGTCGTGGAGCGCGTCGCGCGTGGCGTCGGCGTTGCCCCAATATTCGAAGAATACGTTGGGCCCGCGCACGACGATCTCGCCAGGTGTGCCAGCAGGTACTTCGTTGCCGGCCTGATCGATCACCTTGGCTTCGCAGCACAGCCCGGCCAGTCCAGTCGATCCCGCGCGCGAGAGATCGCCGCCGAGACGGGTGTAGACTGCGATAGGGCAGGTCTCGGTCGAACCGTAAACTTGCAGCACCGGCACGCCGCGCGCGACAAAACGCTCGAGCAGGTGCGGCGGCACGATCGTCGAGCCGGTGGTGACGGCTTTCAACGATGAAAGGTCAGTGGCGGCCCAGGCAGGATGCTCGCTAATGGCCTGGATGATTGTGGGCACCATGACCGTCAAGGTCGGTCGTTCCTGTTCGATCGCAGCCAGCGCCGCTTCCGGGCCGAAACGGGCGTGGATCGTGACGGTCGCACCGAGCTGGAGCGCCGCGGTCGTCTGGATGTTGAGGCCTCCGACGTGGAAAAACGGCAGCACCGTGAGCACATGATCGTTCGACGTCATGTTGTGCATGTGCTGGCTCATGACGCCGTTCCAGAACAGCGCCTCCTGGCGCAGCACCGCGCCCTTCGGCCGTCCGGTGGTCCCTGACGTATAGACGATGAGCAGGGGGCAGGAGAGATCGGTGTGCGGATTCTGGCTGCTGCCGTCACCGTGCGTCAACAAGCCTTCAAATGTCGTTCCGCTCGGTGGTGCAAAATCGAGCCCGATGACGGCAGTCCCCGCTGCAAGTTCGGAGAGGATGGTTTCAAAGGCCTGCTCGAGCACCAGCACCTTGGCGCCGGCATCCGTGAGAATGAAGAGCTGCTCGGCGACCGCGAGCCTCCAGTTCAGCGGCACCAGCATCGCGCCGAGCCGGGCACATGCGTAGAGCAGGACCAGGTAGTCTGGCCGGTTCAGGCTCAGGATGGCGACGCGATCACCGCGGCCAACGCCGAACTCCCGTTTCAAGCCTGTCGCCGTCCGTTCAATGCGATCGGCGAATGCCGCGTAGCTCAGCCGCTTCCCTTCAAAGGCAATGGCTGTTTTGTCTGGCGCAAACGCCGCGTTGCGATCGATCAGACTACAGAGATCCACCGTTAGTCGTCCGTTTCGCCGGCCTCGTACAGCGCCTCGCGACCGATCCGGTCGAGGCAGAGTTCGGCCGTCCAGGGCAGCATCAGCGAGCCGCACCGGCTGTCGCGATAGATGCGCTCCAGCGGCAACGACCGCAGCATGGCCTGGCCGCCGCAGGTGCGGATCGCGAGGGCCGCGAGGTCGTTGGCGCCCTCCATCACCGAATATTGCGCAGCATAGGCGCGCAACACCTGCTCCTTGCTCGGATTGGCGCGCGCTTCGGTGACGGCCTGGAACCAGATTGCCTTGATCTGCTCGAGCTTAATCTGCATTTGCGCGACCGCGATCTGCTTGGTCGGGTACATCCGGCGTTTGACCGGCGGCATGCCCGGCACCTCGCCGCGCAGGTAGCGAACGGTGAAATCATAGGCAGCTTGCGCGAGGCCCATATAGGTCGGCGACAGTGTCAGGAACATGTGTGGCCAGCGCATCGCCGCCTGGAAATAGACTCCGCGTGGCATCAGCGCGGAGTCGTCGGGAACGAACACATCCTTGAACAGCAGCGTTCGCGAGACCGTGCCGCGCATGCCGAGTGGATCCCAGTCGCCGACGACCGAGACGCCCTGCGACTTTGCTGAAATGGCGAGGTACAGCGTATTGCGGCGCGAGGCTTTCTCGCCTTCCTCGATCTCCGTGCAGAGGACGCCGTAATAATCGGCATGGCCGGAGAGCGACGCAAAGATCTTCTTGCCGTTGACGATCCAGCCACCCTGGACAGGCTTTGCCTCGGTGCCGAAGGCGACGCCGCCGGCTGCCGCTGCGCCCCCTTCCGAGAAGGGTTGGGAGTAGATCGCGCCGTCCTCGACGATGCGCTTGTAGTGGACCGCCCGCCGCTTTTCGTGCTCGGCGCGGGTGTCCGCGTCCATGTCGAGATCATCGGCCAGCGGCCCGGACCACAGCGTCGAGCAGACATGCATGTTCCAGGTCAGGGCGGTCGCGCCGCAATAGCGGCCGATTTCAGCTGCGGCGAGAGCATAGGTCTGATAGTTGGCGCCCAGCCCGCCGTGCTTCTTGGGCACCGCGATGCCGAGCAGGCCAACGCGATGCAGGTCGCGGTAATTCTCGGTCGGGAAGATCGCCTCGCGATCATATTCCGCGGCGCGGCCGGCGAATACGCTCTGGCCGATCTCGCGTGCCCGCGCGATGATTCCGGCCTGCTCATCGGTCAGGCGGAACGCCACGGGATCGAAGATCGGTGCATCCAGCGCGACCTTGCCGCTCGCGCCGATGGTTTTGCTGACTTGCATGGTCATGGCGCGGTTACCCGTGTTTTGCGGCGACGGAGTTCACGAAGCGGCCGAGAGCCTGGTCGAAGGCGTCAGGGCGCTCGAGGTTGGCGAGATGGCCGACGCCGGGGAGTTCGACATATTCGGCGCCGGGAATGTAGGTCGCTGTCTTCGCCATCATCGGCGCTGGCGCATTGTTATCCTTGGAGCCGGACAGCAGCAGTGTTGGCACGCAAATCTCCTTAAGTGTGCTGCGCTGATCGAATCCGATCAAGGCCAGCATCATGGCGCGATAACTCGCCTCCGGCACGCTTCCCATGCACTCGCGGGCAAGCTCCATCCCTTTGGGATCAGGATCGTCGCCGACGAGCTCTTTCACGAGTGATGGCGCCAGCGACGTCATAGTCTCGCCGCGGTCGAGCGGCCCCAGCCGCGCCGCGATGAATGATTTCTGCCAGTCGCCGTCGGCCTTGCCGAAGGCCGGGCTGGTCTGTGCAAGCACGACCGCGCGCGCCAGCTTCGGCGATTGCACCAGCCATTTCTGGACGATCATGCCGCCGATCGAATGGCCGACCAGAATGGGTTTCGCTGCGCCGATCTGCTCAATGAACTGCTGCAACGCATCGGCCAGGGCAGCGATACTGACGCTGGTCAGCGGCGCGGATCCACCATAGCCCGGCATGTCCCACGCGATCGTGCGGAAGCGATTGCCGAACGCGGCCAGCTGCTGCCGCCAAGCCCGTGCTGCGCCGCCAATGCCATGCAGGAAAATCAGAGGTATCGCGGCCGGATCTCCGGCGGCTTCATAGGCGAAGCGTCCGTCCCTTGTTATCATTGGCGCAGGCTGCGACACGAGACATCCTTATGCGTGGCCCAGCGATGCTAACAGGCCTGTGGGGGATGGGAAGGGATAATTTTATACTTAAAGCAATTTTCGGGCCGGACTGTTCAGATCACTGCCGTGGAAGCGGCAACGCGACTTCATTTGCAAATGTTTGAAGGTTAAAATATATCAGAGCAATCAGTCCGTAGAAACTTGAGGGAGCAAGCGCATGTCCGGATTGCCGCACTCGCCGCACGCGCTTGTGACCGGGGGTGGCCGAGGTATCGGCCGCGCGATTGCGGCCTCTCTTGTCGGCGCGGGCGCCACGGTGACGGTGCTTGGCCGCAATTCCGCGAGCCTCCAGGAAGCGGTTGCCGCAGGGGCTGCACATTTCATGGCGGTCGCCGACGTCTCCGACGAAGCCGCACTGAAAGCCGCGGTCGCAGAGGCGAGCGCCCGAAAGCCGATCGATATCCTGATTGCCAACGCCGGAAGCGCCGAATCGGCGCCGTTTGCGAAATCGGACAGCGCCCTTTTTGCGCGCATGATGGATGTGAATTTCATGGGCGTTGTCCATGCCATCAGCGCGGTGCTGCCGGAGATGAAGGACCGGCCCTATGGGCGTATCGTGGCAATTGCATCGACGGCCGGGCTCAAAGGTTATGCTTACGTGAGCGCGTACACGGCGGCCAAGCACGCGGTGGTCGGTCTCGTACGCTCGCTGGCCCTGGAAATGGCCGCCAGCAAGGTGACCGTGAATGCGGTGTGCCCCGGCTTCACCGACACCGATCTGGTCGCCGGCAGCATCGACAACATCATGAAGAAGACCGGACGCACCCGCGAGCAGGCGATCGCCGAGCTCGCGAAGCACAATCCGCAGGGGCGCCTGGTCACGACGCGGGAAGTGGCAAATGCCGTGCTCTGGTTGTGCAGCGAGCACGCCAGCGCGATCACGGGGCAGGCCATTGCCGTGGCCGGGGGCGAGATCTAGCGTCGCGGGCGCGGAACAAGGAAGCCAAGGAGATTGCATGAGCAGACCAGCCAATCCCGTCACCGTGCCGCTTGCGGACTATTCGCCGCAACACTTCCTGCTGGCGGTCGTCGATGGCGTTGCCACCGTGACGCTCAACCGTCCAGAACGGAAGAACCCACTTACCTTCGAAAGCTATCGAGAGCTGACCGACTTTTTCCGCGCCTGCGCGTTCGACGACGCGGTCAAGTCCATCGTCGTCACCGGCGCCGGCGGTAATTTCTCATCCGGCGGCGACGTGTTCGAGATCATCGGCCCGCTGGTGAAGATGGACACCAAGGGGCTGACGGCGTTCACGCGGATGACCGGTGATCTCGTCAAGGCGATGCGGGCGTGCCCTCAGCCGATCGTGGCCGCTGTGGAGGGCATCTGTGCCGGCGCTGGCGCCATCATCGCCATGGCGTCCGACATGCGGCTCGCCGCAAGTGGTGCCAAGGTGGCGTTCCTGTTCAACAAGGTCGGGCTTGCGGGCTGCGACATGGGCGCCTGCGCGATCCTGCCGCGGATCATCGGCCAGTCCCGCGCCTCAGAGCTTCTCTACACGGGCCGGTTCATGACCGCGGACGAGGGCGAGCGCTGGGGCTTTTTCAGCCGCATCGTCACCCCAGAGCAGGTGCTGACCCAGGCCCAACTGTTGGCCAGGCAGGTCGCGGAGGGCCCCACCTTCGCAAACACCATGACCAAGCGGATGCTGGCCATGGAATGGGCGATGTCGGTTGAGGAGGCGATCGAATCCGAAGCCATTGCCCAGGCCCTGTGCATGACCACGGCCGATTTCGAGCGCGCCTTCGAGGCCTTCGCCAACAAGGTCAAGCCCGTGTTCAGAGGCGACTGAGCTGCGGAGAGGGCTGGCATCGCACAAACCAAGGCTTGCCAGAAATTATTTTAGGCTTAAAATAGTTTTTATGGCGAGGTGAATTGGCGAGGCTTCCATGAAAGTCGCGATCATCGGTGGCGGACCCGCGGGTCTCTACGCAGCGATCCTGCTGAAGAAACAGCGCCCGAGCGCCGACATCACCGTCTACGAGCGCAACCGCGCCGACGATACGTTCGGCTTTGGCGTGGTCTTCTCGGATGCCACGTTGGACAATTTCGAGAAGCACGATCTTCCAAGCTATCGCCGCATCACCCAGGAGTTTGCCTATTGGGATGACATTGCCGTGCATTTTCGCGGCACGGTGCACCGGGTCGGGGGTAATGGCTTTTGCGGCTGCTCGCGGCAGAAGCTGCTTCTGATCCTGCAAGAGCGGGCGCGCGAACTCGGTGTTGTCCTGCATTTCGAAGTCGACATCGACGACGAGTCGCGCTTTGCCGATGCCGATCTCATCCTGCTCGCCGATGGCGTGAACAGCCGTTTCCGCGAGAAATATGCCGAGCACTTCCAGCCGGAGGTTGATCTCCGCGCCAACAAGTTCGCCTGGATGGGCTCGACCAGGCCGCTCGATGCCTTCACCTTCATCTTCCAGGAGACGGAGTGGGGCCCTTTCATCGCCCATGCTTACCAATATGAAGCCGGTCACTCGACCTGGATCTTTGAGACCGATCCGCAGACGTTCGAGCGGGCAGGGCTGACCGGGCTGAACGAGACCCAGTCCGCCGCGCGGATGGCCGAGATCTTCGGCTGGTTCCTCGACGGGCACAGGCTGCTCACCAATCGCTCGATGTGGCGCAACTTCCCCATGATCCGCAGCAAGCGCTGGGTGAAGGACAACATGGTCCTGCTCGGCGACGCCAAGGCGAGCGCCCATTTCTCGATCGGCTCCGGCACCAAGCTCGCGATGGAGGATGCGATCGCGTTGGCCGACGCCATGGCGAAGGCGCCGGACATCACGGCCGCGCTGGATGTCTATGAGCACGGTCGCCGCGAAGAAGTCGAGAAGACGCAGCACGCCGCAGACGTCTCGCTGGTCTGGTTCGAGCACGTCGACCGTTTCTGGGATTTCGACCCCGTGCAGTTCGCGTTCGGGGTGATGACGCGCTCGAAGGCGATCACCTATGACAATCTCAAGCTGCGTGCGCCCGATTTCGTTGCCGAAGTGGAGAAGTCATTCGCCCAACAGGTGCGCAGCAACGGCTTCGATATCGATATCGACAAGCCCATGGTGCCGCTGTTCCAGCCGTTCCGGCTTCGCGAGATGGAGGTCGCCAACCGCGCCGTGATGTCGCCGATGTGCATGTACTCGGCAAAAGAGGGCGTGCCAGGCGATTTCCACCTCGTGCACTACGGCTCGCGCGCGATCGGCGGCGCGGGCTTGATCTTTACCGAGATGACCTGTGTCAGCCGCGACGCGCGGATTACGCCCGGCTGCGCCGGGCTGTGGAATGATGAGCAGGAAACGTCGTGGCGACGCATCGTGGATTTCGTTCACGGGAACTCCGCAGCGAAAATCTGCCTCCAGCTCGGGCATGCGGGCCGCAAGGGCGCGACCAAGCTGATGTGGGATGGCATCGACCGCCCGCTGGACGAAGGCGGCTGGGACGTGGTCTCGGCATCGCCGTTGCCCTACTTCCCTGATAGCCAGGTGCCGCGTGAGCTCGATCGGGCCGGAATGAATGCGGTGCGAGACTCCTTCGTCGCCGCGGCCGAGCGCGGTGAGCGTTGCGGTTTCGACATGCTCGAGCTGCACTGCGCCCACGGCTACCTGCTCGCGAGCTTCATCTCGCCGCTGACGAACGCACGTACCGACGAATATGGCGGCTCCCTTGAGAACCGTCTGCGCTTCCCGCTCGAGATATTTGAGGCGCTGCGCGCGGTATGGCCGAAGCACAAGCCGATGTCTGTGCGCATTTCCGCAACCGACTGGGCTGACGGCGGCATTACCGGAGACGATGCGGTGGCCATCGCGCGGGCCTTTGCCGAGGCGGGTGTCGATCTCGTCGACGTCTCGACCGGGCAGACGGTTCGCGATGCGCAGCCGGTCTATGGCCGCATGTTCCAGACGCCATTTTCCGATCAGGTCCGCAACGAGGCGCGGGTGGCGACCATGTGCGTCGGCAACATCACGACCGCGGACCAGGCCAACACCATTTTGGCTGCCGGGCGGGCCGACCTCGTCGCGCTGGGGCGCCCGCATCTGGTCGATCCCTTCTTCACCATGAAGGCGGCGGCCTGGTATGGCGCGAATGAGGCGTTCTGCCCGCCGCAATATCTGCCAGGTAAGGACCAGATTTTCCGCAATAGCATCCGCGATCGGCAGGATCTCGAGGAGCTGAGAATTAAGGCTAAGCCCAAGACCCGGGCCGAGCTCAGGTCGGAGGCGACAAAGCCGCTTGCGGCGGAGTGACCGCCCGTGCGACGTTAACCCCATTGCCTGCGTATTGAGTGGAGTTAGGGCGATGAAGGCGATTATCGTCGGTGGTGGTATCGGTGGTCTCACCACGGCTTTGATGCTGGGGGCCCGCGGCATCGGCTGCGAGATTTTCGAGCAGTCCGACACGATCCGCGAGCTCGGCGTTGGGATCAACACGCTGCCGCATGCCATGCGGGAGCTTGCCAGCCTTGGCCTGTTGCAGAAACTCGACGACGTCGCGATCCGTACCGACCAGCTCTACTACCTCAACCGCCATGGCCAGGAGGTCTGGCGCGAAGCCCGCGGCGTGGACGCCGGCCATGACGTTCCGCAATTCTCGATCCACCGCGGCCGCCTCCAGGGCGTCATTCATCGCGCCGTCGAGGAGCGGCTGGGAGCAGAGGCGATCCACACCGGCTGCAGGCTCGGCGCCTTCACACAGGACGAGGGCGGCGTCACGGCCTACTTCTTCGATCGTGCGGGTGCGCACATCCACACCGCGCACGGCGATATCCTGATCGGTGCCGACGGCATCCATTCACGCGTCCGCGACACGCTGTTCCCGAACGAAGGGCCGCCGTGCTGGAACGGCCTGATGCTCTGGCGCGGTGCGCGCGACTGGCCGTTGTTCCTCACCGGAAAATCGATGATCGTCGCCGGCGGCCTCAATGCCAAGGTGGTGATCTATCCGATCGCGGAAGGATCGAGCTCCGCGAGCCGTCTGACCAATTGGGCCGTGCTGGTGAAGGTGGGCGAGGGCAATGCGCCGCCGCCACGAAAGGAAGACTGGTCGCGGCCGGGCCGGCGCGAGGAACTGATGCCGCATGTCGCACGCTTCTCGGTGCCCTATATCGATGTGAAAAGCCTGATCTCGGCGACGCCTGAATTTTACGAATATCCCACCTGCGATCGCGATCCCTTGCCTTATTGGTCGTCCGGTTGCGTCACGGTGCTCGGCGATGCCGCGCATCCGATGTATCCGGTTGGCTCCAACGGTGCCTCGCAGGCGATCCTCGATGCGCGCTGCCTCGCCGATGCGCTTGTGCGCGCTGAGCATCCGCGTCAGGCTTTGATGGAATACGAGAAGAAGCGCCTGCCGATGACCGCGGATATCGTTCGCTCCAACCGGCGCGGCGGCCCGGAGGGCGTCATCGACGCCGTCGAGCAGCTCGCGCCCGACGGCTTCGACAATATCGACAATGTGCTGAGCTATTCCCAGCGCGAGGCAATCGTGCGCGGTTATGCCACCAAGGCCGGTTTCGCCGCGGTGCCGGGACTCGCGGCGGTGCGCGCCTGACGTGTTCTTGATTGAGCATGACCCTTCCGGAAAACCGCTTCACACTTTTCCGGGGTCGTGCTGCTAGCCGGCGCCGGGAGGCGGCGGCAGGAAGTGGATGTTGAACTCGGCAGCCATTGCCACGACATCCTCCGGCTTCTGCTCCTTCATGTTGTGAAGGCCCCAGAACAAGTCGAACAGTTTCTTGGTCGGCGACACCCAGAATAGCACCTTTGCGGTCTGATCCGACTTGTTGAAGATGCCGTGCGGCACACCCATGCCGAGCCGGATCAGGTCGCCGGGCGTTGCCTGCGCTTCCGAATTGCCGAGCATGAAGTCGAGCTTGCCCTCCAGCATGTAGAGATACTCATCCTGGTCGGGGTGGATGTGCGGGGGCACAAACGTGCCCGGCGGCAGCGTGGCGTGCCAGGAAAAGCTGTTTTCGGCGCAGCTCTTGGGGACATAGGTTTGGCCCAAAATATTCCAGGAGATGCCCTGGATACCCTCATTGGCCCGCGTGACGCCGGTGATTTCGCTCTTCATTGCAGTCCTCCCATTGCGCGAGACACGGCCTTAGTTCGCCGCCTTGCATTCCTTGGCATAGCGATCGCCGTAGTTCTCGAAAACCTTCTGGACGATCTCGGTCTGAAACTTGCCATCCGCCCGCTTGGCGACCTTGGTCAGGTAGAAATCCTGGATCGGATAGCCGTTGGTGTTGAACTTGAACGACCCGCGTAGCGAGGTGAAATCCGCCTTCTTCAGGGCCGCCGCCACGGCGTCCTTGTTGGAGAGGTCGCCCTTCACGCCCTTGATCGCGCTGTCGATCAGCATCGCAGCGTCGTACGCCTGCATGGCATAGGTTCCGGGCACGCTGTTGTAGGCGGCCTCATAGGCTGCGACGAACTTCTTGTTCGGGGGATTGTCGAGGTTGGGCGCCCAGTTCGCGCCGCCGAACATGCCGACGGCTGCATCCTGCTGCGCCGGCAGGGTCGATTCATCCACCGTGAAAGCCGAAAGCACCGGAATGCTGTCGGCGAGGCCCGCTTGCTTGTACTGCTTGACGAGATTGACGCCGAGACCGCCAGGCATGAACGTGAACAGCGCATCGGGCTTTTGCGAGGAGATCTTGGAAAGCTCCGGTTGGAAGTCCAGCGTGTTGAGCGGCATGTAGGATTCTTCGACGATCTCGCCCTTGTAGTCGAGCTTGAAGCCTGCGACCGAATCCTTGCCGGCCTGATAGTTCGGCACCATCAGGTACATCCGCTTGTAGCCGCGATCCTGCGCGACCTTGCCGAGGATCTCGTGGACCTGGTCGTTTTGATACGACGTTACATAGAAGAAAGGATTGCAGTCCTTGCCGGCGAAGGTCGACGGACCGGCATTGGGGCTGATCAGGAACACCTTGGATTCCGTGACGGGCCGGTGGATCGCCTGAAGGATGTTGGAGAAGATCGGGCCGACCACGAAGTCGACCTTGTCGCGCTCGAGCAGGCCTTTGACCTTGGTCACGGCCGCGTCCGGCTTCAACTCGTCGTCGACAACGACCACTTCGACATCGCGGCCACCCATCTTGCCGCCGAGATCTTTCACGCCGAGCGCGAAGCCGTCGCGAACTTGCTGGCCGAGCGCGGCGGCCGGCCCCGACAGGGTCACGATCACGCCGAGCTTGATCTTCTCCTGGGCGAGGACAGGGCTCATTGCGGTGCCGAGCGACAAGATGGCCGCAGCCATGGTCAATTTCGTCTTCATGATCTGTCCCCCGTGACGAAGGCTCCCAGTGCGAGCCGCGTACTGCGATACAAGCTTATGCCGATGACGGCGCTAGCGGCAAGCCAAGGTCAAGGCGATGCCCGTCTGGCGAGCAGCGGTGCATGCAAGCCGCGCGCCAATTATTTGAAGCCTAAAGAAGTTGGCCTGTGGTCGATTGTTGCAGCTTTGGACTTGCGGCCGGCCCGGATTTATTTGAAGCTCAAAACGTTGGGAATCCGTGCTGGCGCCAATGCCGGCCGTGAGTGATTGCAAAGACATGCTCGATTCCGAGACCAAGGCTGTCGAAACGCCGGAAGACCATGCCGAAGAGCTCCGGCTGTGGTTGCGTCTGCTCACCTGCACGACCTTGATCGAGGGCGAGGTCCGCGGCCGACTGCGGCAGCGCTTCGACGTCACGCTGCCGCGCTTCGATCTGATGGCGCAGCTCGACAAGGCGCCCGACGGCATGACGCTGTCTGACGTGTCCAAGCGGATGATGGTGTCCAACGGCAATGTCACCGGCCTTGTCGAGCGCCTGGTGGAATCCGGCCACCTCGACCGCCGCACCTCGGAGACGGATCGCCGCGTCCAGGTGATCCGCCTCACGAAACTCGGTCGTGCCGAGTTTCGCAGGATGGCCTCAGAGCACGAGACCTGGATCGCCGATCTCTTTGCCGATTTGACGCCGAAGGATGTACGCGAGCTGATGCGGCTGCTGGCCAAGACCAAGGCATCTGCGCAGAAATCGGCCGCACGGCGTAAGCCTTAGGTCTATGGGGCCCGGTACGGCCGCCATTCCCACCTTGCCGCACGAAAATGCACGGGATGCCTAAAATCCGCTATTGCGCCAAATTATTTTAAGCCTAAAATGTTTTCCAGATAGTGCTGCCGGGTGCTTTCCATGCGCGAAGGAGCGTGCGATGGCCAACGCTGCCAAGGTTCAAGTTTCGGGCTCGCATGACGCATACGCGGCGAGCGCCCATGTCGACACGTTCGCACGCCAGCATCTGCCGCCGCCGGATCTGTGGCCGCAGTTCATCTTCACGCGGCCGGAGCTGCGCTATCCGGCACGATTGAACTGCGTCAGCTATTTCCTCGACCGCTGGGTCGAGCAGGGGCACGGCGAGGCGCCCTGCGTCATCAGTCCTGCCGTCTGCTACACCTACCGCGAATTGCAGGCGCTGGTGAACCGCATCGCCAACGTGCTGGTCGGCAAGCTCGGTCTTGTGACCGGCGGGCGTGTGCTGCTGCGCTCCGCCAACAATCCGATGATGGTTGCAACTTATCTCGCGGTGATCAAGGCAGGCGGCATCTGCGTGGCGACGATGCCATTGTTGCGTGCCAAGGAGCTGTCCTATCCGATTCAAAAGGCCGAGATCACGCTTGCGCTTTGCGACGGAAAACTCTCCGACGAGATGGAGAAGGCAAAGCTTGCCGCGCCCGGCCTCAAGCAGGTTGTCTATTGGGGCAATGGCGCCCCCGACTCGTTCGAAGCCCTGATCGCGGATGCAAGCCCGGAGTTCAAGGCGGTCGATACGGCTTCCGACGACGTCTGCCTGATAGCCTTCACGTCCGGCACGACTGGGGATCCCAAGGGAACGATGCACTTTCATCGTGACATGCTGGCGGTGTGCGACGGCTACGCCCGCAACATCCTGCAGGCCCAGCAAAACGACCGTTTCGTCGGGTCTGCGCCGCTCGCTTTCACCTTCGGCTTTGGCGGTGTGCTGTTTCCCATGCACATTGGCGCCTCCTTTGTCGTTCTCGAGAAGACGACACCCGACGATATCCTGACGGCGATCGAGCAATATAAGACCACCGTCTGTTTCACGGCGCCGACCGCGTACCGCGCCATGATCGGCAAACTGCCGGGCCGCGACATTTCCTCGCTGCGAAAGTGCGTGTCTGCCGGCGAGACGTTGCCCAAGCCGACATTCGATGCTTGGCTGAAGGCCACCGGCATCAAGCTGATGGACGGGATCGGCTCGACAGAACTGCTGCACATCTTTATCAGCGCGACCGAGGAGGAAATCCGTCCCGGTGCCACCGGCAAGCCTGTGCCAGGCTATGAGGCGAAGATCGTCGACGATGAGGGCAATGATTTGCCGCCGGGAACGATCGGGAAGCTCGCGGTGCGCGGGCCAACGGGTTGCCGATATCTCGCCGACGAGCGGCAGCGTAAATACGTCCAGAACGGCTGGAACATCACCGGTGATACCTATCTGATGGATGGCGACGGCTACTTCTGGTATCAGTCGCGCTCCGACGACATGATCGTGTCATCCGGATACAACATCGCGGGCACCGATGTGGAAGCAGCGCTGCTTACGCATCCTGCGGTCGCGGAGTGCGGCGTCGTCGGTGCACCGGACGAGGCGCGCGGAATGATCGTGAAGGCCTATGTCATCGCCGCGCCGGGCGTGACGCCGGACGCAAAGCTCGTGGCCGAGTTGCAAGAGCATGTCAAACGCGAGATCGCGCCGTACAAATATCCGCGCGCGATCGAGTTCGTGACACAGTTGCCGAAGACCGAGACCGGCAAATTGAAGCGCTTTGCCCTGCGGCAATTGGCGCAGGCGGCGGCGACGTCCTCGGGCGTCGCAGCCGAATGAGATGAGGATCAAGAATTGTCTGTGATCACGCCGAAAGGGCCCCAGCTTGCGGTGCTACCGACAGCCGCCGAGGATGACGCCAGCCCCAGGCCACAGGTGCTTCAGCCCTCCGGCTGGCCGATGCCGAAGGGCTATGCCAACGGCATGGCGGCCGAGGGGCGTATCGTCGTCACAGGCGGCGTGATCGGCTGGGATGCCCAGGAGCGTCTCGCCGACGGCTTTGTTGCGCAGGTGAACCAGACGCTGAACAACATCGCCGAGATCTTGGCTGAAGCTGGCGCGCGGCCAGAGCATCTGGTGCGTCTGACCTGGTATGTCGTCGACATGGACGAATACCTGACGAACCTGAAGGAACTGGGCAGGATCTACCGCACCATCTTCGGCGCGCACTATCCCGCGATGGCGCTGGTCCAGGTCGTCCGGCTCGTGGAAAAAGCGGCACGCGTCGAGATCGAGGCCACCGCTGTCATTCCTCGCTGAGCTCCCCTCGCTGAGCTTGGTCTCGCGCTCAGCCTGCCACCTCAGCTCGCTTTGGCGAGTTCGTCGTCCTCGGGGGAGTTCAGGTAGACGCCGGACATGGTGTCGACCCAGCACAGATGGTCGTGCACCTTCTTCACGCCTTCGACGTTCTCGGCTGCGACGATTGCCGCCTGCCGCGCGCGCTCCTCGGTGATGACGCCGCTCAAATGAACGATGCCGTCACGCACGATGACGTTCAGCCCGAACGGGCACCAGTCGTTCTTCTCCATGCTATCAATGATGCGGCCGCGGATGTGGTCGTCGTCCGCGGTCGGATCCGGTACCTCGCGGGCGAGGCCGGCCACGGCCTGCAGCAGGTTGGCGCGAGACACGATGCCGACAACCTGGTCGCCACGAACCACCGGCAGGCGTTTGATATTGTTCTGTTCCATGAGGTCGACGATCTCGGCAAGCGCGGTGTCCTCGGTGATGGTGACCGGCGAAGCGGTCATAACTTCTGAAACCTTGCGACCATGCTCGTGGACGAAGTCGCTGGCCGACTTGCCCGAGCCGAGAATGAACCGCAGCCAGCGGCCGCGCTGGCGGCCGGTGCCGATCTCGCTGCGGCGGATGAAGTCGCCTTCCGAGACCACGCCGACCAGCTTGCCACTGTCGTTGACGACGGTCAGGCCGCTGACGTGACGCTTCAACATGATGTTCGCGGCTTCGACGATGCTGGTATCGGGCGTGACCGAGATAACCGACCGGGTCATGATCTGGTGGGCGCGCATGGAGTACTCCGCTGGCTTGTCGTGTTTTGATCGTCAAAATGTAGATCAGGCGGTGTGGTGCGGTTTGACCCAGGTCAAGCGGACAAGACTGGCCCTGGCCGGTGAAGTGATTGTGATCGACCGCGGGAATTGATGCAGCTCAACGTTTCCGGAGCGGGTGATCTTATCTTGTCGCCCACACAATATGTGAGCAGCAGGGTGCGGGAATTCTTGGCCATGAATGTCGTGCAAATCCTTCCTCGGTCCGAACAGCCGGCGCCAATCCTCGACCCAGTTGTGGACGTCGTGCCCTCGGCGCCGAACAGCGTGCCGGTCAAGCAGCCGGCCGTCGAGCAGGCATCGGAGCCGTACCCACTCGATCGCACGTTGCACGCGATGCTCGCGCGGTTCACAGGTGGACTCTCGCCGGTGGCTTTGCTGCTCGCCTGGCTCGATTGGAGCGCTCACCTTGCCGCAGCTCCCCAGCGCCGGATGGAGATCGCCGGCAATGCACTTCGCGACTCTGCCCGCCTGCTGGAGGCCGCGGCGCATGCAACCTCGCCGGGGCAGAAGCCCTGGTCCGTGATCCGGCCGGAGGGACGGGACCGCCGTTTCAGGGATCCGCAATGGGAGGTCGCGCCGTTCAATATTCTTGCGCAGGCGTTTCTGCTCGGCGAGCGTTGCTGGCACGATGCCACCACCGGGGTGCGGGGCGTTTCCCGCGCGAATGAAGCCATCGTCGAATTCTCGGTCCGCCAGATGCTCGACGTGCTGGCGCCGTCGAACTTCGCCATGACCAACCCGAAAGTGCTGGAGAGGGCATTTCAGAGTGGCGGAGAGAATTTTGTCTTCGGCTGGCAGAACTGGTGCGGCGATCTTATGCGGATGCTCTCGGCAGCAAAGCCTGCCGGCAGTGAGCAGTTCGTCGTCGGCAAGACGGTTGCGGCGTCGCCGGGCAAAGTCGTCTACCGCAATGAGCTGGTCGAGCTGATCCAGTACCAACCGACCACGGCACAAGTACGGCCCGAGCCGATCCTGATCGTTCCGGCCTGGATCATGAAATACTATATCCTCGACCTGTCGCCGAGCAACTCGCTGGTCAAATATCTCACCGACCAGGGCTTTACCGTCTTCGCGATCTCGTGGCGCAATCCCGACGCCGGAGATCGGGATGTTGCGTTTGATGACTATCGCAAGCTGGGCGTGATGGCTGCGTTGGACGCGATTGGCCGAATCGGCCCGTCTCGGAAGATCCACGCGCTCGGCTATTGTCTCGGCGGCACCTTGCTGTCGATCGCCGCCGCCGCGATGGCGCGCGATGGCGATGATCGTCTCGGGACCATCACGCTCCTGGCCGCGCAGACTGACTTCACTGAGGCCGGCGAGCTGACGCTCTTCATCAATGAAAGCCAGGTCACCTTCCTCGAAGACATGATGTGGCAGCGAGGTTATCTCGATACGACACAGATGGCCGCCGCGTTCGCACTGCTGCGTTCGAACGATCTGATCTGGTCGCGATTGTCGCATGACTATTTGATGGGCGAGGCATCGTCACCGAGCGATCTAATGGCATGGAACGCGGACGCGACGCGGCTACCTTATCGGATGCATTCGGAATATCTCCGCAAGCTGTTCCTCGACAATGATCTCGCCGAGGGACGGTACCGGGTCGAGGACAAGAGCGTCTCGCTCTCCGATATTCATACGCCGATGTTCGTGGTCGGTACGCTCGCCGATCACGTGGCACCGTGGCGATCCGTGCACAAGATCCACTACCAGGTCGATGCCGACCTGACCTTCCTGTTGACCAGCGGTGGCCACAATGCCGGCGTCGTTGCGCCACCCGACGAGCCCGGACACAGCTATCAGATCATGACCAAGGCCGCAGACGGGCCGTATGTGGGCCCGGATGAATGGCTGAAACTAGCGCCTCACGCCGAGGGATCGTGGTGGCCGGAATGGACCCGCTGGCTCCTTGCGAAGTCCGGCGAGCTCTGCGATCCGCCGCCGATCGGGACTGGCGACGTTGACAGCCTCGCCGATGCGCCTGGTGAATACGTCCGCACCTAATCCTCGGGCTCCGCATCGGGTGTCAGGTCGGAGGACCGGAAGGGCTTGGTCTTGTCGAGTTTGTGATAGGCCGTCGCAGCCGTGCCCAGCAGCTTCTTCTCGCGCTTGCGGTCGTGAAAGCGAATGCCCGCCTCGGGGACGGCCTCGTTCAATGACGCGGCCAGCGTCTGACCGCGCGCATCGTCGTTCAGCTGGCCGAGGGATTTCTGCGCTCTCCGCAAGTGCTTGAGAACCGACTTCTGCTTCTTCAGCGACTTGTCGGCAAACAGATCCTCCAGCGACTCGATCGAATAGGTCAGCCGCTTGTTGAGAATCCGCAGCTTGTGCCGTTTCTCGACATCGAGCTTGCGCAATTTCCGGGCCTTCCTGAGTAGCGTCCTTTCCCAGTCGGTCAGCTGCGCCGTCGCATGGTCGGCGAGGGTGCAGCGTCGAAGTCTGATCGCTTCCTTGCTTCGCCGGGTCGACCAGGGGCCGCTCTCGATCCAGCTCGAGGTCTGTTCGACCAGACGGCGATACCGTGCCGATTGCAACGCGCGAGCCAGCAGGCGATGGCTTTCGGCGCGCTTTTCGTCCCAGTGCTGAAGTTCGGCAATCACGCCGAGCTCGTCGCCGGCTTCTGCCAGCACGCGCTCGATGGCAACATCAAGGTCTCGCACCATGCCGAGCTGGTTGTTCAGCCATTTCAACTCGGCCCAGACCTTGGGACGCAGCGCATCGTCGACCATCGGCGAAAAGAAGCGAATCGCGGTCCGCAGATGGGTCAGTGCGATTCGGATGTCATGAAGGGCGTCAGGATCGCCGCGGCAGGTCCCTTCATGCTGGGCGAGGACAGCGGCGAGGTGACGGCGAGCGATGATCCGAAAGGCCGTATCGCAGGCCATGCCTGGGCTGAGGCGGCCCGGCAGTGAATTGCGCCTGGCCGCGGGTTTGGCACGGCCGGTCGCCGTCGAATTCGGGGTGGATCGCACCATGCTCGCCCGCGCCAATCAGATTGCCTTACCTGCCTTCGGCGATGGCGTCCCGGCAGCGCTGCAGCGTCTGCTCCCGCGTCCCGGATGCATCGATGGTCGCCCAACCGATATGGCCGATATTATAGTGCTCTTGCATTGCGGCAACCTCTTGCGTGGCATCGGACGCGTCTCCGCTACGGTTTCCGATTCGCTTCTGCCGGGTCGCCAGATCCGCGACCAGGAAGAGGCCGGTGAAAGCCACGTTGCAATCCGCCGCCAGTCTGGCAAAGGCGTCTCGCTCGACATCACGGGCGAACACGCCGTCGACGATGGCCGAATGGCCTTGGGCCAGCGTGCGCCGTGCCCGCTCGGCCAATGTGTCGTAAACGCGAGCCGCGAACTCGGGCGTGTAGGCCGATGGCGGGAGCCGCTCCGTATTGGCGACCCCGAACATCTGCTTGCGCAGGACGTCGCTGCGCAACACAACGGCCCCCGGCTGTGGCGCGACAATCGGCGCAAGCGCGCGGGCCAGCACCGACTTGCCGGTGCCAGACAATCCGCCCACCGCGATCAGGCGCGGAGCGGCAGGCTGGATCAGCTTACGCGCAAGGTCGAAATAGCGGCGTGCATCATCGAGGATGTCGGGCTCGCTGGCATGCGGGCGCTTCAGCCGCGCCAAAGCGACCTGGGCGCGGATTGCGGCCCGGATCGACATGAACAGCGGCAAGGCGGCAAGCGCGTCCAGATTTCCCGGCGGCGTCACGGCAAGATACCGGTTCAAGACGACGCTGGCGGCCAACTGCTGGTCGTGGCGGAGCAGGTCCATCAGCGTGAATGCGAGGTCATAGAGCACGTCGATCGTTGCCATCCGTGCGTCGAATTCGATGGCGTCGAACAGCACGGGTCGCTGGTCGATCAGCACGATATTGGCGAGATGCAGATCACCATGGCAGCGCCGTACGAAGCCCTGACGACAGCGCTCCTCGAGCAAGGGGCGTATGCGCACAAATGCCTCGTGGGAGGCTTTGCCGAGCTGTTCGATCGCTGCCGGGTCGAAATGGTTGCCGATTCGCAGGCCGTCGCTATTGCCAACGATCAGGGCGGGGATGGAAGGGACCCATTCCTCCCGGTCCGCGGGCGATGTCGCGGCGTGCGAAGCTGCGATCGCCTCGGCAATGGCTTCCGCGAGATCTGCATCCAGCGGCCCGGCCTTGGCCAGATGGTCCAGCGTCCGGTTTTCGTCGAAGCGCGACATATCGACCGCATATTCGATCGGTCGACCGCGGCCATCGATCGTCACCGAACCGTCGGGCTCCTCGGTGATCGCGACGACGCCGTGATAGATCTGCGGCGCCAGTGGCCGGTTGATCCGGATTTCCTCCTCGCAGGCCGCCTTGCGCTTTTCGAGCGTCGAATAGTCGAGGAAGGGAAACCGCACGGCTCGCTTGACCTTCAACGCGCGATCGCCGCCGAGAAAAACCGAGGCGCCGTGCGTATCGATCCGCGTCACGCCGGGATGTCCAGCCAGTGCTTGGAACACCCGTTCCTGGATCACCGTTTGATCTTTCATCGAGGCAGGCATCCGCAGCACCGTCAGGGCGTCAGGACGGCGGCGCCCAGAATCTGGCCATTCCGCAGCATGCCCAAGACCTCGTTGGCTTGATCCAACGGAAATGCCGTCGTCTCGGTGCGCACACCGGCCTGCGGCGCGATCCGGAGAAAATCCAGGCCATCCTGCCGGGTCAGATTGGCGACCGAGACCAACTGTCGTTCCTCCCAGAGCAAATCATACGGAAAGCTCGGGATGTCGGTCATATGGATGCCGGCGCACACGACGCGTCCGCCTTTTCGGACGGCGCGCAACGCGGCCGGGACGAGTTCGCCGGCGGGTGCGTAAATGATGGCGGCGTCAAGCGGCTCGGCGGGCATCTCGTCAGAGGCTCCCGCCCAGACGGCACCAAGACGTCGCGCGAGATCTTGTGCGGCGTCATCGCCGCGCCGGGTGAATGCATAGACAGATCGTTTCTGCCAGACCGCGACTTGTGCGATGATATGGCCGGCCGCGCCAAAGCCATAGAGACCGAGCCTCTGCGCAGGACCAGCCAGCACCAGCGAGCGCCAGCCGATCAGCCCGGCGCACAGCAGAGGCGCGGTCTCCACGTCATTGCTGCCTTCGTCGAGTGGAAACGCGTAGCGCGCGTCGGCGATGGTGTGCGTTGCGTAGCCGCCGTCACGCGTGTAGCCGGTGAACAGCGGAGTGTCGCACAGGTTTTCCATGCCTTCCCTGCAGAATCGACAGTTTCCGCAGGTCGAGCCGAGCCAGGGAATGCCGACCCGATCACCCGGCACATGTGTTGTAACATTGGGGCCGACGAGATCGACCCGACCAATGATCTCGTGTCCAGGTACAATCGGATAGCGAATATCGGGCAGCTCGGCGTCGACGACGTGCAGGTCGGTGCGGCACACCCCGCAAGCGCTGATCTTCACCCGGATCTGGCCATTGCCGGGGACGGGGTCAGGCCGCTCCTCCATTCGGAGTCGCGCTCGTGGGGCCGGCAACACCATCGCACGCATCAGTCTCTCCGGGGCGAACCGCTCCGATTGAATATCCATAGAATGACGGAGCGGCCAGTCCTTGACTTCGGTCAACGTCTGCCGGCGCCTGACCGGGCGGAGTTCCCCGCCTTGACGAGAATCAAGGGGGCCAACGAAAAGCCGTCTATTTTGGCAACCAAGGAGATTCCCGATGCCCATCAAGGACGTCTTTCTGCCGCTCATCGGTCAGCCGAGCGGGCCCGCGCTCGCCGCGATCGAGAAGTGCGTCGCCGTTGCCGCCGACCTCGGTGCCAGGATGACCGGGCTCGCGCTCGAAGACGATGTTTTCGAACGGCCGAAAGTGGTGTTTCCCGACGACAAGGAGGCCGACGAGCTCAGCGTTGTGCGCGAGGCGGTCAACATGCAGCGGCTCCTGAATGCGTTCACCAGCGCGGCCTCGCGCGCCGGCATTCGTGTCCAAAGTCGATCGGGCAAGGTGCCGGCGGACCAGATCGCATTGACCTTGGCCGAGCATGCCCGCTTCAGCGACCTTGCTTTGATCCCCGTGAAACCGCACGACAGTCGGACCGAAAACATCGTTGAAACGTTCCTGTTCCAATCCGGGCGGCCGCTTCTGCTCTGCCCGGAGCAGTGTGTGGAGGCACTCCGTCCGGAATTCGAGAATGTCATGATCGCCTGGGACCATTCGGCGCGCGCCGCGCGTGCGGTCGGTGATGCGTTGCCGCTTCTGCAGGCCGCTTCTCTGGTGCATGTGATCACTGTGGCCGACGACGACGACGATCAAGCGATCGCGCAGTCCGGCACCAGTCTCGTCCACCATCTCAGGGAACACGGGGTCTATGCGTCGTTTGAAACCGTGAAGGGCGGTGGGAGCTCGACCGGCAAAGTGCTGGGAAATTGGGCGCAATCCCATGCCGTCGACGCCATCGTCATGGGCGCCTACCATCATTCGCGACTGAACGAGACGGTCTGGGGCGGCGTGACCAAGACTGTCATCGGCCAGCCACCGTGCTGGGTGATGATGTCGCACTAGATGCGTTTCAACGTATATCGGGTTAGTCTTGACTGTCGGACCCGTTGCCCGATCGGACGATTGTGATCATGTCGACCTACCGCCTGAAGAACCTCTTGTCGCCGCGGTCGGTGGCACTTGTCGGGGGGAGCCCCCGCCACGTGTCGGTGGGGCGCGCAGTCCTGGAAAACGTTCGCTCGGCGGAATTCAAGGGGCTGTTTGGCCTCGTCAATGCGCGTCATGCCGAGATCGGCGGGATGGCTGCCGTGAGCAGCCTGGCTCAACTGCCCTTCGTGCCCGAGCTTGTCGTCATCACGGCGCCGGCGGGCGAAGTTCCCGACCTCATCGATCAAGCCGGCCGACGCGGCTCCGCCGGCGCCCTGATCATCTCGTCGGGGCTTGGTCATGGACCGGGATCGCTCGAGGAGGCCACCATTTCGGCCGCCCGCAAATACGGCATGCGGCTCATCGGCCCCAATTGCCTCGGCATTATGATGCCTGGCGTCAGCCTCAATGCGAGTTTCGCGGCCCACATGCCTGGAGCTGGAAACCTCGCGCTGATCTCGCAATCGGGCGCGATTGCGGGTGGCATGGTGGATTGGGCCGCGCAGCGCGGCGTTGGCTTCTCGGGCATCGTTACGATCGGCGATCAGATCGACGTCGACATCGCGGATCTGCTCGACTATTTCGCGATGGACCACAAGACCCGCGCCATTTTGCTCTACATCGAGGCCGTCAAGGACGCGCGGAAGTTCATGTCGGCTGCACGCGCCGCGGCGCGTGTGAAGCCTGTCGTCGTTGTGAAGTCCGGCCGGATGGCGCAGGGCGCAAAGGCGGCCGCCACGCATACGGGCGCGCTCGCTGGTGCTGATGCGGTCTACGATGCGGCCTTCCGCCGCGCCGGCGTCCTTCGGGTGTCCGATCTGCGTGAGCTGTTTGATTGTGCCGAGACGCTTGGGCGCATAGGATCGCCGGCGGGAAAGCGCCTCGCCATTCTGACCAATGGTGGCGGCATCGGCGTCCTTGCGGTCGACCGGCTGGCGGACCTCGGCGGAATTGCCGCCCCCATGACGCCGGACACGCGTGAGAAGCTCGACGCGGTGCTGCCGCCGACATGGTCCAGCGCAAATCCCATCGACATCGTCGGCGATGCCGATGCGTCGCGTTACGCGGCGGCGCTGGGGGTGCTGCTCGAGGACCCCGGCAATGACGCGGTCCTGGTGCTCAACGTGCAGACCGCGATCGCTTCGGCCGCCCAGATTGCGACGACGGTGACCGAGCTCGTCGGCCAATATCGCCAGAAGCACGGCAGTTGGGCCAAGCCGGTGCTGGCGGCCTGGATCGGTGCCGATCAGGGGATCATTGCGACGCTGTCCGACGCCGGCATTCCGAACTACCCGACCGAAGATGACGCGGTGCGCGGCTTCATGCATTTGGTCCGGCATCGCGAGGTGGTCGACGAACTGAGCCAGGTTCCGCCGGCGATGCCCGATACCTTCGTTCCGGATGTAGCGGCGGCGAAGCAGATCATCGCGGCGGCCATCGCCGACGGTCGAGAATGGCTTGAGCCGGTCGAGATCAAGCACCTGCTCGGGTGCTATGACATCGCGATGGTGCCGACCTATGCGGCTGCAGATGTCGAGCAGGCGGTTGCCTACGCCGAAGAGATATTCGCGCAAGGCGCCACGGTCGTGCTCAAGATCCTGTCGCGCGATATCGTGCACAAGTCCGATGTCGGCGGTGTCGTGCTCAATCTGACCACGCCGGGCGCGGTGCGCGCGGCCGCCGCCGATATTCTCGCGCGCGCAAAGAAACTGCGGCCGGAAGCGCGGATCGACGGCGTCATCGTGCAATCCATGGTGGTCAAGGCGAAGGCGCGCGAACTGATTTTAGGTCTTGCCGACGATCCCACCTTCGGCACCGTCGTCGTTTTTGGGCGGGGAGGTACGGCGGTGGAGATCATCAACGACAAGGCCCTGGCGCTGCCACCGCTCGATTTGCAGCTCGCCCGGGATCTGATCGATCGCACCCGCGTGTCGCGATTGCTCCGCGCCTATCGTGATGTGCCCGCCGTCAAGCAGGACGCGGTTGCACTGGTGCTGGTCAAGCTGGCGCAGATGGCGACGGACATCCCCGAAATCCGCGAGCTCGATATCAACCCGCTGCTCGCGGACGAAACCGGCGTGACGGCCGTCGATGCGCGCGTCGCGGTAGGGGTGCCGCAACGGAAATTTGCCGGTTCAGGCCCGGCGAATTTCGCCGTCCGCGCCTACCCGTCACAATGGGAGCGGCGCCTTACCCTGAAGGACGGGTGGCATATCTCGGTGCGGCCCCTGCGCCCGGAGGACGAGCCGACCATTCACGAGTTCCTGCGTCACGTGACGCCTCACGATCTACGCTTGCGGTTCTTTGCGCCGATGAAGGAGTTTACCCACGAGTTCATCGCGCGCCTTACCCAGCTCGACTATGCGCGCGCCATGGCGTTCATCGCGTTCGACGAGAAGAACGAGATGGTCGGGGTGGTGCGGCTGCACTCGGACTCGATCTACGAGAGCGGCGAATACGCAATCCTGCTGCGGTCCGATCTCAAGGGCAGGGGGCTCGGCTGGGCCCTGATGCAGCTGATCATCGATTACGCGAAGTCGGAAGGGCTGAAGACCATCTCGGGCGACGTACTCAAGGAGAACATCGTGATGCTCGAGATGTGCCGGCAGCTCGGCTTCGAGGTGAAGCCGGATCCGACCGAGCCTGATATCTGCGACGTGCGGCTGAAGCTGTGAGGTCCGTGGCTAGGGGCCAGCTTCGGACGTCGCGGTTGCTGCGGGCTGACGGGCAGGCTTTCGCATGTTCTTGATGACGATCGCGATCAGCGGGACCAGCACCGGCACGATCGTGCTCAGTGGATGATGGACCGCGCCAGTCAGTTCGACCTGGAACGCGCGGGCTTCGACTTGAAGTGCCTCGATCGACGTGTCGTGGATTTCATTGGCAAGCTCGATGTCGCGGCCAGATGGCGGACGCCCCGCGATGACGAAGAGAATCGCGGCGATGGCGAAATTGATGGCTCCGAGGATCGCTGCCGCGGCGATCGCGCTCCAGATCTGGACCAGCGCGAAATAAGCGGAAAGCTCGAGCATCAGCAGCCCGAATGCGGCAATCAGGGCCGCGAAGGCACGCAGGCCCAGCCCGACCAGCAGGTGGCGGAGCCTGATATCCGCGATGATCCTGTCCGTGCGCCACAGGGCGCGCAGGTGTTTGACCACATTCTCGGTATTCACCTAATGTCTCCTCAGCATGAAGCCGACGACCACTCCGAGCGCGAAGGCGGAGGCGAGCGAGGCCATTGGGCGCTCGGTGATGAGGCCGTGCAACTGCTCCTGTTCCTCACTGACGGTCTCGCCGAGTTCGGCCAGCGCGGCCTTGATCTGCTCGGCGAGGGCTTCAGTGCGGTCCTTTGACGTCTCGAACATGTTCTCGCCAGCGGTGCTTAGCAGACGCGTGACGTCGACCTTGAGTGCTTTCAGCTCATCGCTCATTCTGCCGGTATCGAACATGAACGGTCTCCATTGCATGGCGGGAGCCTATGCGAGCGGGCCCAATGGCTATTGATTTGCGTCAACTGAGCCACGGCGAGTCGGTGTTTGAGGCAGGTCAATCGGGTGGCTCCATGTCGGCCTAGAACAGCAACAATCGGGGACCAGTCGTCTCATGAGGATATGCGTGTGAATTCGGAACCTCTGCTACTCGCAACGCCGTCTGGCGATAAGCTGGAATTGCGGCCGGAGGGGCCGTGGATCGCTGCCAATGTGGCAACGCTCGAAATGCTGTCCCGATCGGTTGGGGTGAACGTCTCTCAATCCACCGCCGTAACATTGGACATGTCGGGCATCAGCGCACTCGATACGCTCGGCGCCTGGGTCCTGGAAAAGCTGTCGCGCCAAGCCGCATCGTCCGGGAGGCCGGCCGTCATCACCGGCGTGGCCGAACATTTCAGCGGCCTCCTGGAGGAGGTGCGGCAGGTCAATCGTCACACGCCGGCGCTGACAGCCGCGCCCAACCCGGTCCTGCTCAGGCTGAACGATCTCGGCAAGGCCACGATCGGTGCGCGCGAAGATGTCGCGATCTTTCTGCAAATGCTCGGCTCCTTGTTCATGGCGTTGATTGGCGTCGTGCGCCGGCCACGCTCACTGCGGCTGACATCGCTGGTCTATCAGCTCTACCGGATCGGGTTTCAGGCGATCCCCATCGTTGCGTTGATCACGTTCCTGATCGGCGCCATCATCGCCCAGCAGGGATTCTTCCACTTCCGACGGTTCGGTGCGGAATCCTACACTGTCGACATGGTCGGCATCCTCGTCCTGCGTGAGCTCGGCGTGCTCATCGTCGCCATCATGGTGGCCGGACGTTCGGGTAGCGCCTACACCGCCGAGCTCGGCTCGATGAAGATGCGCGAGGAGATCGATGCGCTCTCGACCATGGGGCTTGGTCCGGTCGATGTCCTGATCCTGCCCCGCGTGGCTGCTCTCGTTATCGCGCTGCCAATCCTTGCCTTCATCGGCTCGATTGCCGCGCTCTACGGCGGTGGGCTGGTCGCGCAATTCTACGGAGACATGGGGCCGGCGATCTACATCGCCCGGCTGCATGAGGCCGTCTCCGTGACCCATTTCAAGGTCGGCATCCTGAAAGCACCTTTCATGGCGCTGGTGATCGGGATCGTTGCCTGCAGCGAGGGATTGCGCGTCAAGGGCAGTGCGGAGTCGCTCGGCCGGCAGACGACGACGTCGGTGGTCAAGTCCATCTTCCTGGTGATCGTGCTCGACGGCCTGTTTGCGATCTTCTTCGCCTCGATCGGAATGTAGCAATGGCCGAGCCGCAAGCAGAGTTCGCGATCCGGGTTCGTGACCTCGTGGTCGGCTTCGGCCGCCAGACCGTGCTCGACCATCTGTCGCTCGACGTCCGCCGCGGCGAGATCCTCGGCCTCGTGGGCGCGTCCGGCGGCGGCAAGTCGGTGTTGATGCGCACTATCATCGGCCTCATCCCGCGTCGTAGCGGCACCATCGAAGTGATGGGGCAGTCCATCGGGGGCATGCACGATCGCAGCACGGCTTCGACATGGGGAATTCTGTTCCAGCAGGGCGCGCTGTTTTCCTCGTTGACGGTCCGGCAGAATGTGCAGTTCCCGCTGCGCGAAAATCTCACGTTGTCGCAGGAGC
This sequence comes from Bradyrhizobium campsiandrae, assembly GCF_014529705.1. Lineage (GTDB taxonomy): Bacteria > Pseudomonadota > Alphaproteobacteria > Rhizobiales > Xanthobacteraceae > Bradyrhizobium > Bradyrhizobium campsiandrae. The sequence goes on along the minus strand of NZ_JAANIH010000003.1, from coordinate 52,820 downwards.
TGATGGACGAGATCGCAATCGCCAAGCTCGAGATGGTTGGGCTGCGCGCCGAAGACGCCGACAAATATCCCTCGGAGCTGTCCGGCGGCATGACCAAGCGGGTCGCGTTGGCGCGCGCGCTTGCGCTTGATCCGCCGATTCTGTTCCTCGACGAACCGACATCCGGCCTTGATCCGATCGCCGCCGGCGATTTCGATGCCCTGATCAGGACACTGCAAAAGACCTTGGGGCTCACCGTCTTCATGGTCACGCACGATCTGGCGAGCCTCACCACGGTCTGTGATCGCGTCGCGGCACTCGCCGACGGCAAGATCGTCGCAGTTGGCCCGATACGCGAATTGCTGAAATCCGAGCATCCATGGGTGCGCGCCTATTTCCACGGCAAACGCTCGCAGATGCTGCAAACACAAATGAGATAAGACATGGAAACCCGCGCTCCCTATGTGCTGATCGGCAGCTTCGTGCTGGCGGCGATCCTCGCGGTGTTCGGCTTCGTCTATTGGCTGAACAACACCGGTGGCATCGGGCCGCGCACCAATTACCACGTGCAGTTCCAGGGGCCGGTGCCGGGCCTTCTGGTCGGCGCCGGCGTGCTGTTCAATGGCATCCGCGTCGGCGAGGTGACCCAGCTTGGCCTTGCGCCTGACAATCCGCGCTTCGTCAATGCGACGGTCTCGGTGGCCACGACGACGCCGGTGCGCGCCGACACCAAGGTGGGGCTCGAATTCCAGGGACTGACCGGCGTCCCAGTGGTGACGTTGGAGGGCGGCATGATCGTCGCCAGTTCCGGCGAGCCGCCGACCCTGATCGCCGATGCCGGCGCGGGCCAGAGCATGACACAGGCGGCACGCGATGCCCTCAGGCGTGTCGATACCGTCCTGGAGGACAATTCCGGTCCGCTCAAGGACACCATCGCCAATTTCAAGACTTTCTCCGACGGCCTTGCGCGCAACACGGGCAAGCTTGACGGCATTCTGGCGGGCCTCGAGAAGATGACCGGTGGGGGCGCGCCGGCGCAGAAGATTACCTATGACCTTCGCGCACCTCAAAATCTCGGTACAGCCGGCAAGAGGCTGTCGGCGCCGCTGGCGATTCCGGAACCGACCGCTGTTGCGATGCTCCAGACGCAGCGGATGCTGTTCTCGCCGGTCGGGGACATCAAGGGATTTGCCGACTTCCTCTGGGCTGACAGCATCCCAAAGCTGGTGCAGGCGCGGCTGATCGACAGTTTCGAGAATTACGATATTGCGCACGCTCCGCTGCGGTCGACCGACCTTGGGCAGGCGGACTATCAGCTTCTGATCGACATCAGGCGCTTTCGCATCGCCACAGACGGCGAGACGCGGGCCGAGATCGAATTGTCGGCGCGGATCGTCGACAAAAACGGTAAGGTGGTCGCATCACGTCTGATCGAGACCAGTGAGAAACTCGACCAGGTCGAGCCGTCAGCCGCCGTCGCGGCGTTCGACGTGGCCTTTTCCCGCATTGCCAAGGAGCTGATCGGCTGGACAGTGCAGGCGGTGTGACCGCACCGTCGGCCTACTCGAGCGTCTTGAGGTACGACAGAAGGTCGTGGATCTGATCTGGATCAAGCTCGAAGGCAGGCATGTCAGCGTGCCCGGTATAGATGCCTTCGGCGAGCGCTTCCTGGAGGGCGTCGATCGGGTAGCGCTGGTGCAGGGTCCTGAACGGCGGAGCAATCTTCAGCGGGCTTTCGGAACGACGGTCGATCGCATGGCAGCGTGCGCAATTGGCCCGCGCATAGGCCTTTCCGCGTTGCTCGGCAGTCGGCGCAGCCAACGCGGGAGTGATCAAAAGCAGAACAGTCAAGCCGTAGCGCAGTGCGTTTTGCAACATGGAAATTGGTCCCGACGAACTCTCGACGCAGAATAAGGTGGGGATGAATGCCAAATTTGACCTGAGTCAATCGGGTTTGGCCCGATGCAGTAAAATGCATTCCGCGCGGTGGATCCCCTCGGGTGCGGGGTTCCGTTGACGCCTGGAGGGTGGATGAGGGCTTCCGTGACGATGATTGAGCCGAACGGCCATTTTTGCAGCGATTGCGCGGTCCGCAGCTTCGCGGTTTGCGCGTCGCTGGGCCCGGCCGAGCTTCGTGAGTTCGAGCATCTCGGGCGTCGCGTTCATTTCGCAACGGGAGAGACCGTGTTTTCCGAAGAGGACATCACGACCTCGTTCTTCAATCTTCTCGAAGGCGTCATGCGGCTCTACAAGCTGCTGCCCGACGGTCGCCGGCAGATCGTAGGCTTTGCCCTGCCGGGAGATTTTCTGGGGATGAACATGTCTGGCCGCCACAATTTTTCGGCCGACGCAATTGGCGCGGTGACCGCCTGCCAGTTCGCCAAGGTGCCGTTCGGCCGCTTCATCGAAGACCGGCCGCATCTGCTCAAGCGGATCAACGAGCTGGCGATTCGGGAATTGGGCCAGGCGCGAGACCACATGGTCCTGCTCGGCCGTCGCTCAGCCGACGAAAAGATCGCGACGTTTCTGCTCGGTTGGCGTGCCCGGCTGGTCCCGCTCAGCGGGCCGTCAAATACGGTTCCCCTGCCAATGAGTCGGCAGGACATTGCCGACTATCTTGGTCTGACCATCGAGACCGTCAGCCGCACCTTTACCAAGCTGGAGCGGCACGGAGTGATCGAGATCGTCCATGGCGGGATAAGTCTGCGTGATCCGGCGCGAGTCGAGGCCTTGGCCACGGCCTGAAGTCCGGCTGTGCCGGAGCGCAATGTTCGCTGATTTTTGATCCGGATCAATGCTCCCAACCAGGCGTCGCCAATAATCCCCGGAACAAAATTGGGGAGGGACTCGATGCCGACTGACGCGTTGCTGGTGACCATTGCCGTCGTAACAATGTTTGCCATATTTGCCGCGGCGCTCGCCTGGGCGGACCGACAAACCAGCGCAGGCCGGCTCGATTCGGATGCGAAGCGCTGAATTCCCCGAGGAGTAAAGGGCCGCCGCTTCCCAAACATTGAGCCTGTCTCGCACTGCTCAGGTTTGCCATGAGCTGCCATCTCTGCAACTCTGCATCGTGCGAAATGCATTGACGCACCCTCCGGGTGCGCCAATAGCGGCATTTTAACAACACTTGCTTCAAGCTGTGTTCGTGCTTTCCGGTTGAAAAGCCCGATAACGTTGACTACGCAGGAACTCCAGCGCTTCGCAGTCTTAGGAGTCCCGGCGTGCCTCAGGACAAGACCGGCGACCCCCGGCAGTCGTCGGGTAACAAACTCTCGGTCCTGCGCAAGCATCCGATCTTTGCAGATCTGGATCCGGACGCGCTGGATCAGCTATGCCGCTACGCCAAGCACACCACAGTCAAGCGTGGTGCGACGATCGCCGCCAAGGGCGATCCCGGAAACAATTTGTTCGCGGTGATATCCGGAACAGTGAAAATTTCCTCCTCGTCGCCCGATGGTCGGAATGCCATTCTCAATCTGATCGGTCCCGGAGAGATCTTCGGCGAGATCGCCGTGCTCGATGGCGCACCACGTTCGGCAGACGCGACGGCCAACACCAATTGCGAACTCTACATCATCGACCGACGCGACTTTCTGCCATTCGTGAAGAGTCAGCCGGCGCTCGCGATGAAGTTCATCGAACTGCTCTGCGCGCGGCTGCGCTGGACCAGCCAGCAAGTCGAGCAGGTGATCCTGCAGAATCTCCCGGGCCGGCTCGCGAGCGCACTGCTCGGTCTGACCGAGGAGCGCAAGTTCGACTCCGGCAGCGGTACCCTCGCGATCACCCAACAGGAGATCAGCGAGATGGTGGGAATGACGCGCGAGAGCATCAACAAGCAATTGCGTGCCTGGGCCGGACGAAACTGGGTGCGCCTCGAGCATGGTGCCATCGTCGTGCTCGATATCGATGCGCTGCGTGAGCTTGCCGAGAGCGGTCTCGACGGCGAGTGATCTTGCAGGGTCTGGCCGTCACGGTTGTGATCGCGCGCCGCCGTCGCGAATAATTCGTAAAAGCAGAATTCTCGCCGATTGATCTCCCGGCCGCCTCGTGGGGGGGATCAATGCAAGTCCGGCATCGATCGATGCCGGATTTGGCTTGGACTCAGAATGCCGCCCGCCCTAGGGACGACATTGGCGATATCGCGCCGATATCCGGCACGTTCGCACATTGAGGCGATCGACTCGCCCGAACCGCCAAGCCGCAACCAATAGCGGTCGAGCACAAGGCCAGAGGAACGTCATGGAGACGATGAGCATCGTTATCGCGCATCCGGCATTGGCCGATGGCGCCGCCCGATCGCCGGGGAGCCGGCAGGCAGGGCGCCACGGGAGCGCGCGATGAGCCTCGCGCTGTCCTGGACCGCGATCACCAACCAGCCAAATCCACTCGACACCGCCGTACAATCCGACCAAGGTGGTGCAGTTGCAACGCTTGACTTCACACCTGAAGCGGAGCGACGCAAGGCGGTCCGCAGCACCAGCCCAACGACGACATAATCAACTCCGGAGGAAAGCACAGATGAAGACACTCATCGGCATCATCGCCGCCGCTGCACTGACGGTCTCGGCGCCATGCGCGACTGCACGCGATTTCCGCTCCGCTGACGTCCATCCAGCGGATTATCCGACCGTCGAAGCCGTCAAGTTCATGGGTAAGCAACTCGCCACCGCGAGCGGCGGCAAGCTCGGCGTGAAGGTGTTTCCCAACGGAGCCCTGGGCTCGGAGAAGGACACCATCGAGCAGCTCAAGATCGGCGCGCTCGACATGATGCGGATCAATTCGTCGCCGCTCAACAATTTCGTGCCCGAGACCATCGCGTTGTGCCTGCCCTTCGTCTTCCGCGACACCCAGCACATGCGCAATGTTCTCGATGGTCCGATCGGCGATGAGATCCTCGCGGCCATGGAGCCTGCGGGGTTGATCGGTCTTGCTTACTATGACAGCGGCGCCCGGTCGATTTACACCGTCAAGGCCCCGATCAAATCGCTTGCGGACGTCCAGGGCCTGAAGATCCGTGTCCAGCAGTCCGACCTCTGGGTCGGCATGATCCAGAGCCTCGGCGCCAATCCGACGCCGATGCCGTATGGCGAGGTCTATACCGCCCTGAAGACCGGCCTGGTCGATGCTGCGGAGAACAATTGGCCCTCATACGAGTCCTCGCGCCACTTCGAGGCCGCCAAGTTCTACAACGTCACCGAACACTCGCTGGCGCCGGAAGTGCTCGTGATGTCCAAGAAGGTCTGGGACACGCTGAGCAAGGAGGATCAGGCGATGATCCGCAAGGCGGCCAAGGAGTCAGTGCCGGTCATGCGCAAGCTCTGGGACGAGCGTGAGCAGGCGTCGCGCAAGACCGTGGAAGCCGCCGGCGTCCAGGTCGTCACGATCGCGAACAAGCAGGAGTTCGTCGATGCGATGAAGCCGGTGTACCAGAAGTTCGCCGGTGACGAGAAGCTCTCGAGCCTCGTCAAGCGCATCCAGGACACCAAGTAAGAGCATAGCGGGACCGGGTCCGGCGTCGCCGCGCGGTGACACCGGACCCTTTGCAGGGAGGGGCGGGATGACAGACCCACACGTCGCAGACCATGAACAGGAGGCGGGGCGACCGTCCACCAGTCTGCTGTCGCGGATCAACGCGCCGATCGCCCGGGCGGGGATGTATCTGTCCGTTGCCGGACTGCTCGTCATCGTCACCATCGTGTTCTATCAGGTGTTCGGACGCTACGTCCTCAACTCCAGCCCGACCTGGACCGAAAACCTTGCACTGGTCCTGATCCTCTACGTCACGTTGGTCGGTGCCGCCGTCGGCGTTCGCGATGCCGGACATATCGGCATGGACAGTCTGCTGGTGATGCTTCCGGATCGCCTGCGAGAGAAGGTCGAGCTGGTGATCCATGTCCTGGTGGCTCTGTTCGGCGTCGCCATGGTCTACAACGGCTGGATTCTCGGTGCGTCGGTCGGGACCGTGCATATCCCCAATCTCGGCTTCCCCGAGGTCGTTCGCTACGTGCCACTGGTTGCCTCCGGCGTTCTGATCGTCTCCTTTTCGATCGAGCACATCATTGCCCTGCTGCGCGGCGAAGAGGTCGTCCCTTCATGGAACTGATTATTCTCGGCGCCACGTTCTTCGGCTTTCTGATCCTCGGTGTTCCCGTCGCCTTCGCGATCGGCCTCTCGGCGATCTGCACCATCTTCTATGAAGGCCTGCCCGTTGCGGTCATCTTCCAGCAGATGATGTCGGGGATGAACATCTTCTCGTTCCTGGCCATTCCGTTCTTCGTCTTCAGCGGTGAACTGATGTTGCATGGCGGCGTCGCCGACAAGATCGTGCAGCTCGCCAAGAATCTCGTCGGCCACATCCGCGGCGGCCTCGGCATGTCGAACGTGGTCGCGTGCACGCTGTTCGGCGGCGTCTCCGGCTCGCCCGTGGCCGACGTGTCGGCGATGGGCGCGGTGATGATCCCGATGATGAAAAAAGAAGGGTTCGATACCGACTACGCCGTCAACGTCACCACCCACGCATCGCTCGTTGGTGCCTTGATGCCGACCAGCCACAACATGATCATCTATGCACTCGCCGCCGGCGGCAAGGTCTCGATCGGCGCACTGATCGCGGCCGGCCTTTTGCCGGCGCTGGTGCTGATGATTTGCATGCTGGTTGCCGCCTACGCGGTCGCAGTGAAGCGCGGCTATCCCGCCGGCAAGTTCCCGGGCTGGGCCGAGGTCGTCCGCTCGTTTGCAGCCGCGCTGCCCGGCCTCCTGATCGTCGGCATCATCCTAACGGGCATCCTCTCCGGCGTTTTCACGGCAACTGAATCCGCGGCCGTGGCGGTCACCTATACGATCGTGCTGACGTTCTTCATCTACCGGACCATGACCTGGAACAACTTCCTGCACGCCGCGGCCAAGGCGGTGAAGACGACAGGGGTGGTGCTGCTGCTGATCGGCGTCTCCACCATGTTCCAGTACCTGATGGGCCTCTACGAGGTCGCCGATTTCGCCGGCGATCTGATGAGCAAGGTGTCCACGCAGCCCTGGATGATCTTCCTCTTGATCAACGTCATCCTGTTCGTGCTCGGCACGTTCATGGACATGGCAGCGACCATCCTGATCTGCACCCCGATCTTCCTGCCGATCGCGATGAAGGCGGGCATGGATCCCGTGCAATTCGGCATGCTGATGCTGATCAACTGCGCCCTCGGCCTGAACACGCCGCCGGTCGGAACCACGCAGTTCGTCGGCTGCGCCATCGGCGGCATCTCGGTCGGTGCGGTGATGCGCACCATCCTGCCGTTTTACGCCGCCCTGATCGCAGCGCTGATGTTCGTGACCTATGTCCCGGCCTTCTCGCTGTGGCTGCCCCGCCTGCTGATGGGCTACAAGGGATAGCAGTCGTGCGTTCGCCGGCATTGGCCGGCGAAGCGCGCTTGCGATAGCTTGACAGCAACAGGGATGATCTGTCCGTGACCGACTATCGCAAGCTCTCCGGGCGGCCCAGCTGCACAGATGGGCCCGGCAAGCTAGGGGGCAAAGCCCACGCGTTGGCGCAGCTCCCTGTGATCTGCGCCAGTCAGCAGCGCGATTAGCGCCTCCGCTTCCTTGGGATGGGCGGCCTGCGTGGCGACGCCGGCCGTGTACATCGTCACCAGCTCGCAGCCCGGCGGCAGCGCGCCTGACAGCTCTATGCCCTTGGTCGCGATGATCTCGGTCGCCTGGGTGCATCCGATCGGCCGGGTCGCGGTGGACACCGCCAGCTCGCGCATCGCCGTCGCTCCGTTCGGAAAAATCTTCAGGCGCGAGGCGACCTCGTAGGCGATGCCGAGCTGATCCAGCACTTTCGCGACATGCTGGCCTGCGGTCGAAGCCTTGGTGTCGGGGACGTAGATGGCGTCTGCGGACTGCAACACCTCGCGGAGATCGGCTTCGGTTGCCGCGGTGACCCTGGGATCACGGCTGCGGACGGCGAGGGCGGTTTCCACCCGGCCGATGTCGGCCATCGAGGGAGCCACGACGACCTTCTCTGCGGCAAGCTTTGCAAGGAGGGCCTGCGTCAGGATCACGAGGTCGGCCGGCGCACCTGCGCGCAGCTTGTCGGCCATCAGCCCGACCGCGCCGAACTCACCGTCGATGCTGCAGCCTGTCTGCGCCTCGAAGACATCGCTGAGGCCGCCCACGAGCCCTTGCGCTGCACCTCCGCTCAAGATGTTCACCGTCGTCACGTTGCAAGCTCCATCGCTGCGATGATTTTGTCCCGTGTGATTGGCAGATCGCGCACGCGCACGCCGAGGCAATCATGGACTGCATTGGCGATGGCTGCTGTCACCGGACCGTGCGCGGCCTCTCCCGCACCGACCGGCTCGACTTCGGGGCGCTGGATGATCTCGACATCCACGGCCGGGACCTCGCTGAAGGTCAGGACCGGATAGTCCGTCCACGATGTCGACGTGACGCGGGTCCGGTCGAAGCGGACGCGCTCCTTCAGCGCCCAGCTCGTCGCCTGGATCGCGCCACCTTCGATCTGGTTGACGACACCGTCCGGATTGATGGCCTCGCCGACGTCGACGGCGAGTGTCAGCCGCCTCACGCGGATGTCGTTGGTGCCTTCGACTTCGGCGATTGCGGCACAATAGGCGCCGGTGTTCTTGTAACGGGCAAAGCCGATGCCGTGTCCGATGCCGGATCGCCTCTCAGGTTTCCACGCTGCGCGGCGCGCCGCAGCGCGGATGACCTCGCGCGCCCGCTCGTCGCGCAGGTGCCGCAGGCGAAACGCGATCGAATCTTCGCCGCGCAGGACCGCGATCTCGTCGAGCAGGGATTCGATGGCGAACACATTGCCCTGTGCGCCCAGCGTCCGTAGCGCCGACGTGCGCACCGGCATGGTCAGCAGGCGATGGCTCGTGATCGTCCAGGCTGGAAAATCGTAGAGCGGTACGGAGTTGCGGTCCCCGCCGCCGCCATTGGCCGCCGGCGGATTCGTCGAGATCATGCGTGGGTGGGGATTTGCGATCTCGCTCGCCGCAAGCAATGCGGGCTGCGCCGCGCGTCCCGGCCGCGCGACGTGGCCGTTGCTCCAGATCGCATGACGCCAGCCGATAATCTCGTTGCCGGCATCGAGATCGGCCTCGATCTCGATGGCCATGGCCGCGCCGAACGGCGCGTGGGACATCTCATCGTGGCGCGACCATAGCACTCGCACCGGCCGGCCGCCGGCGCCCCTGGCCAGCAGGGCGGCGTCAAGTGCAACATCGTCGGCGGCATTGTGCCCATAGCAGCCGGCGCCCTCCATGTGCTCGACGACGATGTTCTCGTCCGGCAACCTGAGCACGATCGCGAGATCGGCGCGGAGCAGATAGACACCCTGGCTGTGCGTCCAGACATGGACGCGGCCACCGTCCCATTGCGCCATCGCACAGGACGGCGCGATCGAACCATGCGCGATATAGGGACGCGTGTATTGTCGGCGGAGCGTAAGCGCGGCTTTCCCCGTCGTCGCAGCTGTCCTGGTGTCGATCACGGTGGGCTCGACCGGCTGGCTTCTCAGGAAACCAGCGAGATCGCTTTCATCGGGCAGGGGCTCGCCGGCCGACCATGCGGCGCCCTTGCGTAGAGCTTTCAGCGCAGCTTCCGCAGCGGCCTCGCTGTCGGCGACGACGCCGGCGAACCCACCGTCGCGGACGACTGCGATCAGCCCGGAGACCGCCCGCGTGGCCGCCTCATCGAGCGCGATCAACTTCGCGCCGGAAATCTTCGGCCGCAGCACACGACCATGCACCAGCCCCGGCGGCGCTTGATCCTGGATGAAGCGCGGCCGGGCGAACACCTTGTCGGGAATGTCGATACGCTGGATCGAGTGCCCGGCTACGCTGCGCGCGCCGGCAGATTTCGCCGCTGCGCCGACCGTGGCATCATGGTCAAGCGAAACGTCGCCCGCCAGCTCCCAATAGCTGGTCCTGACATTGCCCGGCCCGGAGATGGTGCCGTCGTCGACCGCGAGCAGGGATGCCTCGACGCCGAGACGATCCGAAGCCGCGGCGAGAAAGCGTTGGCGCACCTCGGCGCAGGCGTGACGCAACGCGCGGCCGGATTGCTGGACCGAGAGGCTTCCGGAGGTGACCCCTTCGTTCGGGCTCGTCGCCGTCGAGGCGCGGATCATCTCGATGCGGCCGATCGCGACGTCGAGCTCGTCCGCGGCGATCTGCGCCAGCGCCGTGACAATGCCCTGACCGATCTCGACCTTGCCGGGCGAGATCGCCACACGGCCTTCTCCGCTGAACCTGACCCAGGATGACAGTCTTGGATTGGCGGCCAGGCTGACGGGCAGTTTCGGGGCAGGTGGCGGCGCACTCATGACGCTGCCATCTCTGATGCTGCCCGCAGCACGGCGCGGACCATGCGGTTGTGCGATCCGCAGCGGCACAGATTGCGATCGAGCGCTGTCCGGACTTCGCCCTCCGTCGGCGACGGATTGCGCTTCAGCAGCGCCGCTGCGCTGATCAGGATCCCCGAAACGCAATAGCCGCATTGCATCGCCTGTTCGGAGATGAAGGCGCGCTGCAGTGGATGTGGCAGCTCCATCGTTCCGAGGCCTTCCACCGTGACGACGTCCTTCTCCGCGACCGACCACATCGGCATGTCGCAGGACGACATCGCGCGGCCGTCGACCATCACGTAGCAAGCCCCGCACTCACCGGCGCCGCAGCCGACATGGGCACCCGCGATTCCGAGGCGGTTGCGCAGGACATCAAGCAGCGTCCGATCGGGATCGACATCGACGACGGCAGCCGTGCCGTTGAGGCGGAATTGAATGGCGGGCATTGCGGCACGGCCTCAGGATTTACCGAATTTTTTGACGACATCGGACCATTTCGCGATGTCGGCGCGCAGGAATTTGTCGAACTCTTCTGGCGTCATCGACATAGAAACGGCGCCCTGTTCCGTCCAGAGTTTCACGATGTCCGGCCGCTTCACCATTGCGTTCACGGCTGAATTGAGCTTGTCGATGACGGGTCTCGGCGTGCCGGCGGGCGCCATCAGGCCGAGCCAGATGGTGGCCTCGTAGCCCGCTACGCCTGCTTCGCCGGCGGTCGGCACGTTCGGCAATACGGCGGAACGCTGCTTGCCGGTCGTGGCGAGTGCGCGCACCTGGTTCTCGCCGATGTTCGGTGCCATCGCCGGCACGGCGTCGATCATCATCTGCACCTGACCGCCGATCACGCCGCTGCGGGCCTCGCCGCTGTTGCGGTAGGGGACGTGAACGACGTCGATTCCCGCGATCGCTTTGAGCAGCTCCCCGGCCATGTGGTAGGGCGTGCCCTGGCCGGAGGAGGCGTAGTTCAGCTTGCCCGGCTGCGCCTTGGCGAGAGCGATGAACTCGGCGAGCGTCTTCGCCGGAACCTGCGGGTTCACCACGATGACGAGATCGGAATAGTTCACCGGCGCGATCGGCGCGAGGTCGCGCATCAGATCGTATTTGCGCTGTTCCGGTGTCAGCAGCGATTCATTTGCGGTCTGGGTGTTGGACATCATCAGCAAGGTATAGCCGTCAGCCGGCGACTTCGCCGCCTCGACCGTGCCGATGACGCCGCCGGCGCCGGTGCGGTTTTCGACCACGAAAGGCTGGCCAAAGCGTTCCTGCAGCGCCTGGCCGATCAGCCGGGCCGCGACATCAGCCGGTCCGCCGGCACCGAAGGGCACGACGATGCGGACAGCGTGCGCGGGATAGTCCTGCGCTAGTGAGGGGCTTGCGGAGAGCAGGCCGGCAGCCAGCGCCAGCATCAAGTGTCGGGCCGTCACACCCACCTCCCTGAATTCGTTTTGTTTGATGGCAGTGTAGCGGCAGCGGACGCAGACTGTCGACGCCCCGCAAGGTCATTTGATCAGGAATATCGGGCTCGTTTCGGTGTGACGGCGGAGCATTTCGCGGTCGCGGCAGGAACAGGCTGCACGCGGGGTTTGAGCATTTTGCATGGGCATTGCGAATAAAGGCCCTCGGCTGACAGGTATTTTGGTGTTACGAAATTGGCCATGAACCAGCACGCCAAGATCGAGATCCGCCACTCCACCTGTCCGCATGACTGCCCGTCGGCCTGCGCGCTCGATGTCGAGGTGGTCGAGGGGCGCAGCATCGGTCGCGTGCGCGGCTCAAAGAAGCAGACCTATACGGCCGGCGTGGTTTGCGCCAAGGTTGCTCGTTATGCCGAGCGCATCCATCACCCCGAGCGGTTGATGTATCCAATGCGCCGGACCGGACCGAAGGGGTCCGGGCAATTCGCGCGAATTTCCTGGGACGAGGCGCTGGACGAGATCGCCGATCGTTTCAACCAGGCCGAGCGCGAATTCGGCGCGGAGTCGATCTGGCCGTATTACTACGCCGGCACCATGGGCCTGGTGATGCGCGACGGTCTGAACCGTCTCACGCATGTGAAGAAGTATTCGCGCTTCTATCAGACCATCTGCGCCAATGTCGGCCGCATCGGCTTTGCGATCGGCACCGGCAAGATCGCGGGGGCGGACCCGCGCGAGATGGCGCTGTCCGACCTTGTCGTGATCTGGGGCACCAATCCCGTCAACACCCAGGTCAACGTGATGACGCATGCCGCGCGTGCCCGCAAGGAGCGTGGCGCCAGGATCGCGGCGGTCGACATCTACGACAACGAGACCATGAAGCAGGCAGACATCAAAATCCTGCTGCGGCCGGGCACCGATGGCGCCTTTGCGTGCGGCGTGATGCATATCCTCTTTCGCGATGGCTATGCCGACCGTGCCTATATGGACAAGTACACCGACTGCCCCAATGAGCTCGAGGCGCATCTGAAGACGCGTAGCCCCGAATGGGCGTCCGCAATCTGCGGCGTGCCGGTGGCGGACATCGAGGCCTTTGCCAAGGCGGTCGGCGAGACCAAGCGGACCTTCTTCCGTCTCGGCTACGGCTTTACGCGCTCGCGTAACGGAGCGATGCAGATGCATGCGGCGAACTGTATTCCTGCGGTGACCGGCGCCTGGCAGTACGAGGGCGGCGGTGCCTTCTTCAACAATTACGCGCTGTGGCATTTCAACGAATCCGTCATCGAGGGTCATGACGCACTCGACAAGACGGTCCGCGCGCTCGACCAGTCGCAGATCGGCCGCATCCTCACCGGCGATGCCGAGGCCCTGCTCGGCAAGGGCCCGGTCAAGGCGATGCTGATCCAGAACACCAACCCGATGACGGTAGCGCCGGAACAGGCGCGGGTAGCGCAGGGCTTTGCGCGCGAAGATCTGTTCGTCGCGGTGCACGAGCAGTTCATGACCGAGACGGCGCTCATGGCCGACATCGTGCTGCCGGCGACGATGTTCATGGAGCATGACGATCTCTATTACGGCGGCGGACACCAGCATATTTCCGTTGGCCCCAAGCTGATTGATCCACCCGGCGAATGCCGCTCCAACCACCAGGTGCTGCAGGCGCTGGCGCCGCGGCTTGGCGCCAAGCACCCGGGTTTTGAGATGACGCCGCGCGAACTGATCGACACGACGCTGAAGCTGAGCGACCACGGCGACATCGCCGCCCTCGAGTCCGATATCTGGCGCGATCTGCAGCCGGATTTCCGCACCTCGCATTATCTCGACGGCTTCGCTCATCCCGACAGGAAATTTCATTTCAAGGCCGACTGGGCGCATCCGCCGTTCGGCCAGATCATGGGCGATTTCGACAAGATGCCATCGCTTCCGGACCATTGGGCCGTGATCGAGCACACTGATCAGGCCCATCCGTTCCGGCTTGCGACCAGCCCGTCGCGCAGCTTCCTCAATACCACCTTCAACGAGACGCCGTCCTCGCAGGCGCGCGAGGGCAAGGCGAGCGTGATGATCCATCCGCTGGACGCGGCCGCGCTCGATATCGCTGACGGTGACGCCGTGACACTCGGCAATACCCGCGGAGAGACGACGCTGATCGCCGCGCTGTTCGAGGGCGTACGTCGCGGCGTACTGATCGCCGAATCCGTGCATCCGAACAGGAATCACATCGGCGGCCGCGGCATCAACGTGCTGACCGGTGCCGATACGATTGCTCCGATCGGCGGCGCTGCGTTCCACGACAACAAGGTCTGGATCCGGAAAGCGGCCGCGGCTTGAGCCGCAGATTTGTGTCGAGGCGCTAAAGCGACGCTTCCCGACAGATTGCCCTTGCACCTCGCGCCGAAGCTGCCGCAAATGGCCGCAAACCGGAAGCAAGGAACGAGCGTCATGACCGACACCACAGCCGTCATCACCGAGAAGCGCGGGCAGGCGTTCTGGATCACCATCAACCGGCCGGAGAAGCGCAACGCGCTGAATGGCGACGTGATTGCCGGCATCACACGCGGCTATCGTGATGCGCATGACGACAAGGACGTTCGCGTCATCGTGTTATCAGGCGCGGGCGATAAGGCGTTTTGCGCCGGAGCGGACTTGCAGAATTCCGGGGCGGCTTTTGCGATGGATCATTCGAGGCCGAACGTCGACTATGCCGATCTCCTGCGCCTGTCGCAGAACGCGACCAAGCCGGCGGTCGCGCGCGTCGGCGGCGTCTGCATGGCCGGCGGCATGGGCCTGTTGTGCATGACCGACATGGCGGTTGCGGCCGATCATGTCATTTTCGGCCTGCCGGAGGTGAAGGTCGGCGTGTTTCCAATGCAGGTGCTGAGCCTGTTGCAGGCGATCGCGCCGCGACGTCTCGTCAACGAATGGGCGCTCACCGGTGAGCCGTTCGATGCACAGGCCGCGCGGGAGGCGGGCCTGCTCAACTACGTCGTGCCCGCGGCCGAGCTCGATGCCAAGGTCGATTGGCTGATCGGCCGCATCGTCGACAAATCGCCGACCGCGATCCGCCGCGGCAAATACGCCATGCGTGCCATAGCCGCGATGTCGTTCGACGAGAGCATCGCCTACACCGAAAGCCAGATCGCGCTGCTGGCGATGACCGAGGACGCCAAGGAGGGGCTGAAGGCGTTTGGGGAGAAGAGGAAGCCGGTCTGGACGGGAAGGTGACGGATTCGCTTTTGGATTCTGATTGACAGAGGTCAATCGCTTGTTGTGGGTTGCGGCCGTCTGCCTGTGGTCCTCAGAATGAGTTGTTCCGCCGGGTCGCGACTAGGGCGCCACCCGGCGGCCATGATTATGAAGGCAGTTTCCTGTCGACGTGCCAACACCTAACCGAACAATCCGCTTGCGCAGTGCGGCTATCTCTGAGTGACGGTCCCATTGGGTACGGTGGCGCCGTTGCCAGCCACGATGTTGTTGCCGGCCGAGGCAATCGTCCCGCCCGAGATCGAGAAGTCGGCGTTGTTGTTGAAAACGATGTTACGGCTAACGCGCATGAAACCACCGGTGGTCGAGAATCCCGTGGCGTTGTTGTTGATCTGAGAGGAGTCGATACCCAGGATTGAGCCTGACGCAGCCAGTACGCCGGTCGCTGCATTGGAAATAGTGGAATTGGATAGCGTGATATTGGCGGGCCCGCTCGCTTTGATTCCAGCGGTCGTCATGACCTGGATGTTCGCGTGGTCAACCTGACCTGAAAGGGAGCCGGTGGGCGCCAAATTGATGCCGATTGCTGTGTTCGTAATGGTTGTGTTTGTAACCATCAGCTTCGCGGTGGCTGATGGCGTGGCTCCAATGCCGGCGGTGGTGAAGTCGTAGATCGCACAATCTTCAACGACCAGTGCCGACCCAGAAATATAGTTGATCGCGGTCAGGCCGGTCCCTATGCCGTTGAATCGCAGATTCCTGAGAATAACAACGTCGGAGGCTCCCGCAGAGACATTGATGCCGTTCGTGCCTGAGACCAGCACGGAGGCCACTTGTCCTCCTCCGCCGTCAATGGTGATTGCTTTGGTGATCGTCAACGCCCCGTAGCCAGCTGGATCCAACGCATCGATTTCCCCTCCTGCAGCTGTCTTCGAGATCGCGCCGGCAAAGGTTTTGCAGGGGGCGGTTCGGCTACATGGATTCGCATCATCGCCGACACCCGAAACCCAGGTGCGGCTGGCTTGGGCTTGCACGGGTATTGCGCTGATCAGGAAAAACAAAAGTGCGGATAAGCAAGACCAATAGATCCTCATTTCAATCTCCAAATTTTGGGCGGCTCGGTTCCCCCGCCGTCAGGAAAAAGGGCTATTGCGATGCATTCCCATTACTCTACGACGCTCGACATACTCGGAACGGCTTGAAGGTCAGAAATACCTGCCTGGATGTCGAGCTGCATCAGTGCAACTCGACGTAGATCATCAAAGCGGTTCTTCGTTTCGGGACGATTGCAGATCTCCACCAAAATGACTTCGTCCACAACGCCGTGTGTTTCGGCGGCGCCGCGGGAAGTGCGCCACGGGAGCCGTCATAATATTGTCGATCAGGGTATGTCAGCAGAGCTGGCTCAACATCTCCGCTCCCAGATCCCGTGAGATCGAAGAAGAAGCCGTATTCGGCGGGGCTTCTACCAGCGGTATATGTCTGCGAACGAATGGTTTGCACGGCGCCAGCAAAGGCAAAGGCCACCGAAAGGCGATCGAACTGTGCGTTGCAAACTGCCTGGCATTTAGATGCGGCAGCCCCCCGGTGGCATGGCGAACGCTACCCCGCGTTGGCCTTCAGCCCCGCCGCCTGGATGCCGGCGACAGCGCAGGCTTCGTCATTGTCCGACGTGTCGCCGGAGACGCCGACCGCGCCGAGAAGCGTCGTGCCATCCATGATCAGCACCCCGCCGGGGACGGGGACGAGCGCGCCCCTGGCGATGGTGTTCACGGCGTCGACGAAATAGGGTTGCTCCTGCGCCCGCTGAAACAGGGCGCGCGAGCCCAGGCCCATGGCGAGCGCGCCGTAGGCCTTGCCGTGGGCGATCTCCGCGCGCATCAGGCTGGTGCCGTCCTGCGCCGCAGCAATCTTGAGCACGCCGCGCGCGTCGAGGACGGTGACGACGAGCGGCTTGAGCTTCAGCTCGGCCGCCTTGCCGAAGGCTGCGTCGAGAATCTTGCGGGCGGTGTCGAGCGTGAGGTCAGCCATGGTGGGTGTCCTTTGTGATGGGGGTGGAATTGGGTTGAGCGCGGTCGAGGCTCATTGCCAGCACGCGGGCGACGTGGAGCGCCTCGCGCTGGGCGCCGTCGTGGATCTGGTGGCGGCAGGAGGTGCCGTCGGCGACGACCAGCGTGCTCTGGTCCGCGCGCCGCACGGCGGGCAGCAATGACAGTTCGGCCATCTCGATCGAGGCGTCATAGGTGTCCGCACCATAGCCGAAAGCACCGGCCATGCCGCAGCAGCTCGACTCGATGGTTTCGACCTTGAGCCCTGGGACGAGCCGCAGCACCTGCTCGACCGGCTTGAATGCACCGAACGATTTTTGGTGGCAATGGCCGTGCAGGACGGCCTTCTCGGCCACAGTGCCGAGCGGCAATTGCAGCCGGCCGGCTTCGGCCTCGCGCACCAGAAATTCCTCGAATGTCAGCGCATGCGCGCCGACGGCCTTGGCGTTATCGTCCTTGCGCAGCGAGGCGAGTTCGTCGCGTAGCGTCAAGAGGCAACTCGGCTCGAGGCCGACGATCGGCACGCCGCGCGCGGCAAAGGGCGCGAAGGTGGCCACGAGCCGGTCGAGCTCGGACCTCGCTTCATCGACGAGACCGGCTGACAGGAAGGTGCGGCCGCAGCAAAGCGGGCGGCTGCTGGAGGGCTTGGGCATATGCACGCGATAGCCGCCGGCCGCGAGCACGCGCAAGGCAGCCTGGAGATTCTCGCGCTCGTAGATGCGATTGAACGTGTCGGCGAACAGCACGACTTCGCGGCCGGCCTGCGGCCCGACGCTGTCGGCTGGCGGCACGAACACGTCACGGCGGAAGGCTGGAAGAGCGCGGCGCGCGCTGATGCCGGCAAAGCGCTCGAACAGCCTTCGCAAGAGCCGGCTGCGGTTGCGCAAATTGGCCAGCGGTGCAAACCGCGAGGCGAGGCCGGCATAGCGCGGAAGATAGCCGACCAGGCGATCGCGCAAGGTCAGGCCATGTGTGGCGGCGCGGGCGGCCAGCACCTCGATCTTCATCTTGGCCATGTCGACGCCAACAGGGCATTCATGGCGGCAGGCCTTGCAGGAGACGCAAAGCTTCAGTGTCTCGATCATCTCGTCGGACGACAGCGCATCGGGGCCGAGCTGGCCCGAGATCGCGAGCCGCAGCGTGTTGGCGCGGCCGCGCGTGACGTCTTTCTCGTCGCGCGTGGCACGGTAGGATGGGCACATCACGCCGCCCTCGAGCTTGCGGCAGGCGCCGTTGTTGTTGCACATCTCGACCGCGCCCTGGAAACCGCCGCCGGCGCCCGGATAGGCCGACCAGTCGAGCTTTGTCTTGAGCTCGCTTACGCGATAGTCCGGCTTGAAGCGGAACAGCGAGCGGTCGTCCATTTTGGGCGCGTCCACGATCTTGCCGGGATTGAGCACGCCGTCAGGGTCGAAGCGGTGTTTCACCTCGCGGAAGTCGGCGACGAGGCGTTCTCCGAACATGGTCTCGTGGAATTCCGAGCGCACCAGGCCGTCGCCATGCTCGCCGGAATGCGAGCCCTTGTACTCGCGAACCAGCGCGAAGGCCTCCTCGGCGATGGCGCGCATCGCCTTGACGTCTTTCTCCAGCTTGAGGTTCAGCACCGGGCGCACATGCAGGCAGCCTTCGGAGGCGTGCGCATACATCGTGCCGCTGGTGCCGTGCTTTGCAAATACCTCGTTCAAGCGCTGGGTGTAGTCGGCGAGGTGCGGCAGCGGGACGGCGCAGTCCTCGACGAACGAGACCGGTTTGCCCTCCTGCTTCATTGACATCATGACGTTGAGGCCGGCGGCGCGGAAATCGGCAATGCCGCTCTGGAGCGCGGGCTCGGTGATCTCGACCACGCCGCCCCATTTGCGCGGCTCGTTAGTCCAGCCGAAGCCGAGATCGCCCATCAATGCGGTGAGTTGCTTCAGGCGCGCTAGATTGTCGGCTTGATCCTCTTCGGCGAATTCGACCACCAGGACGGCGTCCGGATCGCCCTTGATGGCAGCGTTGATGATCGGCTTGAACATCGCGATGTCGCGGCCGAGCGCGATCATGGTGCGGTCGACCAGTTCGACCGCGATCGGCTTCAGCTTGACCAGATGCTGGGCCGCATCCATCGCCTCGTAGAAACTGCCGAAATGGCAGACGCCGAGCGCCTTGTTGCGGATCACCGGCCAGAGCTTGAGCTCGACCTTGGTGGTAAAGGCGAGGGTGCCTTCGGAGCCGACCAGCAGATGCCCCATGTTATTCGGCGCATTGCGCGGTACCAGCGCATCGAGATTGTAGCCCCCAACGCGGCGCTGCACTTTTGGAAAGCGGGCTGCGATCTCGTCGGCCTCGCGGGCGCCCAGATCGAGCATGTCGCGGAACAGGGCGCGCATGGTCTCGCCGGCGTCGCTGTCCGAGAGGTCGCGCGAGACCTCGCCAAAACGGCTCAGCGTGCCGTCGGCAAGGGATGCCTCCAGCGACAGCGTGTTGTCGCGCATGGTGCCGTAGCGCAGCGAGCGGCCGCCGCAGGAATTGTTGCCGGCCATGCCGCCAATGGTGGCGCGCGAGGCCGTGGAGACGTCGACCGGAAACCACAGGCCGTGCTTCCTGAGCTGGCGGTTGAGGTCGTCGAGCACGATGCCGGGCTCGACCACGCAGGTGCGGCCGGCGACATCGAGCGACAGGATCTTGTTCAGATGCTTCGAAAGATCGACCACGAGCCCGTCATTGACGGTCTGGCCGCATTGCGAAGTGCCGCCGCCGCGCGGGGTGACCTTGATCCCCTCATCACGCGCGATCGCCAGGGCTCGCAGGGCCTCGTCCATGGATTTGGGGACGACCACGCCTGACGGCACGATCTGGTAGAAGGACGCGTCCGTGGCGTAGCGGCCGCGGCTGTAGGGGTCGAACAGAACGTCGCCGGTCAGTTCCGAGCGCAGGCGCCGTTCGAGTGAGGAGGCGTTTGTCATCCCTGGTTCCGGACTGACTTGGCGAGGCAGCTCAGCCCTGCTGAGTTATTCATTATCGTTCATGACCGATTATATTATGAATTCAAAATGAGCAAGCCGGTGGCCTTCAGGGTGCCGACGGGCCATCCTCATGGGGCTCGGTCAGGTGCTCGATCGCAGCCTTGCGCTTGTTGCGCAGATGCTGGAACAGGATGTCGCTGAGCTCGCTGCCGGCGCGGCGACGCAAGGCATCAAGGATGGCCTCATGCTCGCGCATCGCCTCCGCCCAGCGCTGCCGCTTGCGGGCGAAATTGGCGGAGTAGCGGACGCGGCGGATGCGGCCGGCGAAATTGGCGTAGGCGGTCTTGAGCGTCTCGTTGCGCGCGGCCGCGACGATGCTCTCATGGATGCGCTGGTTGGCCTGGAAATAGCCGTGCATGTCGCGGTGCAGATAGTGGCCGTACATCTCGTAATGCAGCTGCTCGACCGCGGTGATCTCCTCGTCCGTGATGGCCTCGCAGGCGAGGCGCCCGGCGAGGCTTTCAAGGCCGGCCATTACGTCGAAGAGCTCCTCGAGGTCGCGTTGGCTGAGCTGGCGCACCCGGGCGCCGCGGTTGGGCAGAAGTTCGATCAGCCCCTCGGCGGCGAGTACCTTCAGTGCCTCGCGCAGCGGCGTGCGGGAGATGCCGAACATCTCGCAGAGCTGTCGCTCGGGAACGCGGCCACCGTCGGGAATGTTGCCTTCCACGACGTGGTCGCGCAGCCGCAGCAGGATCTCGCCATGAAGCGAGGCCTCCTGACGGTTCTCCTCGCGGTCGCCGCCATTGCCGGCGGGCGGGGTGATCGGCACCCCGGTGTCGGGAATCGTGGATTTCATTTGCAGCACAGTAGTTTACCCATTGGGTCACGTCGATGCCCACAACTGAATACCAAATTTCGATTGAAAGGACAAAAAATGAATGCGAAATAGCGTTCGAGCCGGCCAGAATCCGCCGCCAGGGAGGTTTTCATGCATCAGGGACGCCATTTCCTTCAGATTCCGGGCCCCAGCCCGGTCCCCGAGCGCGTCCTGCGTGCCATGGACATGCCCGTCATCGATCACCGGAGCGCGGAGTTCGGCGTGCTCGGCCGCACCGTGCTCGAGGGCAGTCAGAGGATTTTCCAGACCAAGGGGCCGGTCATCATCTTCCCCTCGTCCGGGACCGGCGCCTGGGAGGCGGCGATCGTCAACACGCTGTCGCCAGGCGACAAGGTGCTGATGGTCGAGACCGGCCATTTCGCCACGCTGTGGCGGCAGATGGCCGGTCGCTTCGGCATCGAGGTCGATTTCGTGCCCGGCGACTGGCGCCGCGGTGCCGATCCGGCGGTGATCGAAGCAAAGCTCACTGAGGACAAGGCGCGCGCGATCAAGGCCGTGATGGTCGTGCACAACGAGACTTCGACCGGTGCGACCAGCCGCATCGCCGAGATCCGCGCCGCGATTGACCGCAGCGGCCATCCCGCGCTCTTGATGGTCGACACCATCTCCTCGCTCGGCTCGGTCGACTACCGGCACGACGAGTGGAAGGTCGACGTCAGCGTCAGCTGCTCGCAGAAGGGTTTCATGCTGCCGCCCGGCCTCGGCTTCAATGCGATCTCGGAGAAGGCACTGGCCGCATCGAAGACCAACAAGATGCCGCGGTCCTATTTCGACTGGGCGGAGATGCTCAAGCCCAACGCCAACGGCTTCTTCCCCTACACGCCGGCGACGAACCTGCTGTACGGCCTGCGCGAGGCGATCGCGATGCTGCTCGAAGAAGGGCTCGACAACGTCTTCGCGCGGCATCAGCGCCTAGCTGCCGCAACGCGCGCCGCCGTCAATCATTGGGGCCTCGAAGTGCTCTGCCTGGAGCCCTCGGAGTTCTCGCCGGTGCTCACCGCTGTTCTGATGCCGCCGGGACATGACGCCGATCAGTTCCGCAAAGTGGTGCTCGAGAATTACAACATGTCGCTCGGCTCAGGACTCTCGAAGGTCGCCGGCAAGGTCTTCCGTATCGGCCATCTCGGCGAATGCAATGCGCTGACGCTGCTCGGCGCGCTCACCGGCGTCGAGATGGGCCTCTCGGTCGCCGGCGTGCCGCATCGCTCCGGCGGTGTCGATGTCGCCATGAAGCTCTTGGAGCAGCGCCCGCAGGGCAATGCGTCCCCGCACCTGAAAGTGGTCGGCACTTAGACGTCGCGCCGGACACGCGAGCAGCAAGCATAAGAAACGTTCAGGAGGGTCGAGATGGGTGTCAGGTTCAAGGCCACGCACGTCGTGCTGGCGATGCTCTGCGCGATGTATTTCATCACCTATGTCGACCGCGTGAACATCGGCACGGCTGCGAGCGAGATCCAGAAGGAGCTGGGGCTCTCCAACACCCAGCTCGGCCTCGTCTTCTCCGCCTTCGCCTATCCCTATCTCTTGTTTCAGGTGATCGGCGGCTGGGTCGGCGATCATTTCGGCCCGCGCAAGACGCTGTTCTGGTGCGGCATGATCTGGGCGGCCGCCACCATCTCGACTGGCTTCGTCAACGGCCTTGCCGCGCTGTTCGTCGCGCGCTTCGCGCTCGGCTTTGGTGAAGGCGCGACGTTTCCGACCGCGACGCGCGCGATGCAATATTGGACGCCGGCCAACCGCCGCGGCTTTGCGCAAGGCCTGACTCATTCCTTTGCCCGGCTCGGTAACGCCGTGACGCCGCCGGTGGTGGCGCTGCTGATCCTCTGGCTGACCTGGCGTGGCGCATTCGTCGTGCTCGGTCTCGTCAGCCTCGTCTGGGGCGTGATCTGGGTCTGGTATTTCCGCAACGAACCGAAGGAGCACGCCTCCATCACCGAGGCTGAGCTCGCCGCGTTGCCGCCGCGCCCCTCAGGCGAGCGGCCGCGCGTGCCCTGGGGGCCGCTGCTCGGGCGGATGTGGCCGGTGACGCTGACCTATTTCTGCTACGGCTGGTGCCTGTGGCTCTATCTCAACTGGCTGCCGCTGTTCTTCAAGAACAACTACAATCTCGACATCAAGAACTCGGCGCTGTTCGCCTCCGGGGTCTTCTTCGCCGGTGTGGTCGGCGACAGTGTCGGTGGCGTGATCTCGGACAAGATCCTCGACCGGACCGGCAATGTCCGCCTGGCGCGGCTCAGCGTCACCGTAACGGGGTTTGCGGGGGCGCTGCTCTCGCTCTTCCCGATCCTGTTCGTGCACGACATCACCGTGGTGGCGCTGTGCCTGTCGGCCGGCTTCTTCTGCGCCGAGCTCGTGATAGGCCCGATGTGGTCGATCCCGATGGACATCGCCCCGAAATATTCTGGAACCGCGTCGGGGCTCATGAACACCGGCTCGGCCTTCGCGGCGATCGTCTCGCCGCTCGTCGCGGGCTTCGTGATCGATGCGACCGGCAATTGGTATCTGCCGTTCCTGATGTCGATGGGGCTATTGCTGCTCGGGGGCGTGTCCGCATTCCTGATGCACCCGGAACGTCCATTTGCCGACGCGGAAGGGCCGTCGCTGGCCGGCAGGGTGGTGGCGGCGGAGTAGGGGCGGCGGAGGGCCGCCGCTTATGCATGGGAGACGCCTTTAGGAGAGGGGACAAGCCGGTCAAATGGTGCTATTCGGCGGCCATCAAAACAAGGCTAGACCGGGAAGGACGCCTATGACCGTGCATACTGGAAGGCATTTCCTACAGATTCCAGGACCGACCAACGTGCCCGACCGCGTGCTGCGGGCCATGGACATGCCGACGCTGGACCATCGCGGTCCGGAGTTCGCCGAGCTCGGTTTCGCCGTCCTCGCCGCGATGCAGCGCGTATTCCGCACCAAGCAGTCCGTGATCATCTTCCCCTCGTCCGGTACCGGCGCTTGGGAAGCGGCCATGGTCAATGTGTTCGCGCCCGGCGACAAGGTCCTGATGTGCGAGACCGGCCAGTTCGCGGTGCTGTGGCGGGGCATCGCCGACAAGTTCAAGCTCGATGTCGATTTCATCCCGGGCGACTGGCGCCATGGCGCCGATCTCGCCGCGATCGAGAAGCGTCTTGCCGCCGACAAGCAGCACGCCATCAAGGCGGTCTGCGTCGTCCACAACGAAACCTCGACCGGCTGCGTCACGCCGCCGCTCGAAGTGCGCAAGCTGCTCGACCGCGTCAAGCATCCGGCGCTGCTGATGGTCGACACCATCTCCGGCCTCGGTTCGATGGAATATGAGCACGATGCCTGGGGCATCGACGTCTCGGTCGCGGGCTCGCAGAAAGGCCTGATGCTGCCGCCCGGCCTCGGCTTCAACGCCGTCTCGGAGAAGGCGCTCACCGTCGCCAAGGCCAATCCCGGCATGCGCTCCTACTGGGACTGGCAGGAGGTGATCTCCTTCAACAAGCTCGGCACCTTCCCCTATACGCCCGCGACCAATCTGCTCTACGGCCTGCGCGAAGCGGTGAAGATGCTGGAAGAGGAAGGCCTCGAAAACGTCTGGTCGCGCCACAAGCGCCATAGCGCCGCGACGCGCGCCGCGGCCAAGGTCTGGGGCCTCGAGACGCAGTGCGCCGATCCCGCCGCGCATTCGCCGGCACTGACCGGCGTGCGCGTGCCCGACGGCTTTGATGCCGACGCCTTCCGCAAGGTGGTGCTGGAAAACTTCGACATGTCGCTCGGCACCGGCCTGAACAAGGTCAAGGGCAAGGTGTTCCGCATCGGCCATATCGGCCATTTCAACGATCTGATGCTGATGGGCACGCTCGCCGGCGTCGAGATGGGCCTGGATCTTGCAAAGATTCCGCACCGGAGCGGCGGCGTGCTGGCGGCCATGGACGTCCTGAAGGGACGCGACGTGGTGCCGATGACGCAGGTGGCTTGAACGATCCAACTGGAAGAAGAAGTGAGCGCGCGATGAACGCACCTACAACGACCAACGAAGACCTGCTCTACTCCGTCACCGACGGCATCGCGCGGATCACCTTCAACCGCCCCCAGGCGCGCAACGCCATGACTTTCGCCATGTATGACCGCATGGCGGAGATCTGCCAGGAGATCAACGCCGATCGTTCGATCAAGGCGCTGATCCTCACCGGAGCCGGTGACAAGGCATTTGCCTCGGGGACCGACATTTCCCAGTTTCGTGCGTTCAAGACCGCGCAGGATGCGCTCGACTACGAGGCGCGGATCGATCGCGTGCTCGGCACGCTCGAACAGTGCCGCGTGCCCGTGATCGCCGCCATTGCGGGGGCCTGCACCGGCGGCGGCGCCGGCATCGCGGCTTGCTGCGACTTACGCATCGGCACCGAGACGACGCGGATGGGCTTTCCGATCGCGCGCACGCTCGGCAATTGCCTGTCGATGTCCAACATCAGCCGCGTCGTTGCGCTGGTCGGTCCCGCCCGCACCAAGGACCTGATCTTCCGGGCGCGCCTGGTCGAGGCGCAGGAAGCGTTGTCGCTCGGCCTGCTCACCGAGATCGTGCCTGACGTCGAGACGCTGCAGCGCCGCGCCGACGAGATGGCAAAGCTCGTCGCGAGCCACGCGCCGCTGACGCTGGAGACGACCAAGGAGGCAGTGCGCCGCATCCGTCCCACGCTGTCGCGCGAAGAGGGCGAGGATCTGATCCTCAAGGCCTATATGAGCGAAGATTTCCGCGAGGGCATGGACGCCTTCCTCAACAAGCGCACGCCGGTCTGGAAGGGCAAGTAACGCAGCTCTTTGCTTTTTGCGCCATTTGTCGAGCGCTGCGCGCAGCGGGGCGATCGTTCTCGGGGTCGTGAGCCGCTTGCCGAATTTCCAATTGTCGCCAGTCTTTCAAGCAGTTCCCTCGCCCGGAACTGCGATTGCGCGCCGGCTGGCGTGCCCGTTCACGTTGACGGCACGACGACCTCGGGCATAAGATCGCGGAGGTTGCATTCCACCGTCCTGTTTTCAAGCGAACGGGCCGGTCGGGTGATTTTCAAGTCCCGTCGAGTGACATGTATTGCGTAAGATGTTTCGGCCCACCGTGCTGCAACTGAAAGTCATTGAACTGAAATCGTAGTCACGAACGTTCGACGATGCGAGCCGCGCCAGAAATTTGATCGCCGCTGACCATCCCGACGCCAGGCACGGCCCCAGCCACGACACCAAGCCACGACACCAAGCCACGACACTTGAGACTCTGAAGTCAGGACTGTTGGATCTCGTCCGATCTCTCGGACCGGTTAGTCGTGTCGCCGCGTCCTGACGCGGCGGCGCCTTCATGGCAAACGCAGGCAGGGATTTTTTCATGACCAATCATACGCCGGTTTTCACGTCCTCATCCGCCACGGGCAGCTTCACCGAATTCACCGACACCACCGATTCGACGGTGCTGCACACGCTGTCCGGGACGATGAGTTTCAAGGACAGCGACAAGACTGACACCCACACGACCTCGGCGACGCTGCAATCCGCGGTCTTATCCAGCGGAACGATCATTCCGGCGGCATCGCTGGCGCATTTCCAGACAGCGATGCATTCACAGATCCTCAGCGATTCCAGCGGCTCGGGCCAGCTCAAATGGAGCTTCAGCGACGCGGACGATGATTTCGATTTCCTTGCGAAGAATCAGACGCTGGTCCTGACCTACGACATCACGGTCTCCGACAATCACGGCGGCACTGCCATCCAGACCGTTAAGATCACCGTCACGGGCACCGACGACAAGCCGGTCATCAACACCACGACAGCGGTGACCGTCACCGAGCAGGCGAACCAGACGCTGTCGCTGTCATCAGACACGGTCCACGTCGCGCTCAACTTCACCGATGACGATCTCACCAATACCGGCCACACCGCGACCGTTACGGGCGTATCCGCCTCCGGCGCCACTGCGGGCCTGTTGCCGGGTCCGCTCGGCGATGCCGAGCTGATGGCGTTCCTTCACGTCGACAACGTCGTCAAGAATTCCGGCTCCAGCGCCGGTACGATCAACACCACCTTCTCGGCGCCCGATCTCGCTTTCGATTATCTTGCTGCGGGCCAGCATCTCGACATCACCTACACTGTGCAACTCGACGATCATGCCGGTGGTATCTCGACGCAGACGGTGACGGTCACCGTGGTCGGCACCAACGACAAGCCGATGTACCTGTCGTGCCCGGAATCGGCCGCTCTGGTCGAGGATCACAATGTCGATCTGTCAGGCAATCTCACCGCGCATGGCGATCTGTTCTTCAGCGATGTCGACCTCGCCGACATGCACACCGTCTCAACCACGGTCAGCGCCAGCCGTTCGGGCGGCGGTGCGATCCCTTTGACGAACGCGCAGCTGCTCGCCGCGTTCGGCACGGCGCTGGAGGATTCAACCGGCCATGTGCTCGGCGAGGTCGACTGGAACTTCGCGCTCGCCAACGGGGCGACCAATTTCCTCAATGGCGGCGAGACGCTCGAGCTCGTCTATCATGTGACTGTTAACGACGTTCACGGCGGCACCGCCACGCAGGATGTCACGGTCACCATTCTCGGCGTCAATCATCCGGTCGTGATGACGAGTGGTCCGGAATCGTCGACCGCGACCGAGCAGGACGCCACCACGGGTTCATCGGCGCCGGACACGACGCCAACCAGTCCTGCGGGC
The DNA here is from genome assembly GCF_014529705.1 of Bradyrhizobium campsiandrae. Lineage (GTDB taxonomy): Bacteria > Pseudomonadota > Alphaproteobacteria > Rhizobiales > Xanthobacteraceae > Bradyrhizobium > Bradyrhizobium campsiandrae. Next base: position 25,298 of record NZ_JAANIH010000003.1, on the reverse strand, counting down.
ACGCTCGCTTTCACCGACCAGGACACCAGCGACACGCACGTCGTGACCGTGGCGCTGGACTCGACCTCCGGACCGACGCCGCCAGCGGCGACGCAGGCCGATCTTGCCGCGGCGTTGACGACGGTGCTGCACGATTCCACGGGTACCGGCTCGGGTAGCATCGACTGGAATTTTGCGATTGCCGACAAGGATCTCGATTATCTCGCGGCCAACGAAACGCTGACGGTGAACTACCACATCAAGGTTGCAGACGGTTCGACCAGTTCGACGCAGACTGTATCTGTGGTGATCACCGGAGCCAATGATGCGCCCGTCATCACCAGCGGGCCCGAATCGGCCTCGCTGTCCGAGCAGCCCGGCGTGACCAATTCGTCCTCGCCCGACTCGACGGCGGTCCAGACGCTGAATTTTGCGGACGTCGATTTGTCCGATGTTCACTCGGTCGGCGTGGCGCTCGATTCTGCGGTGTGGTCGGGACATCCCGCGGTTGCCGGCGAGACGCTAAATGACCTGCAGGTGGCGCTGACGACGGTGCTCCACGATTCCACGGGCTCGGGCTCCGGAGGCATCGACTGGAGCTTCAATATTGCGGACCGGGACCTGGACTTCCTTGGCGCGGGCGAGACGCTGACGGTCGTCTACGACGTCACGGTGAGCGACGGCGTAGCGACCTCGACCCAGCAGGTCACGGTCACCGCGACCGGCGCTGCCGACGCAATGATCGTCAATCCCGTCAGCGCGACGATCGACGACACGCCGCTAACCGACGCCGGCCAGATCGTTGCCGCGGGCAACGCTATCTTCGACGCGTCCGACAGTCCCGGCGACGGAAGTCTGTCGCTCAGCATCACCGCCGTTGACGGGAATGCCGCCAATGTCGGCACATCGATCGCCGGCGCACATGGCTCGCTGATCGTCGAGGCCGACGGCACCTATCATTACACGGCCAGCCCGGCGCTTGATCAGCTCCAGAACGGAGACAATGCGAGCGACCAGTTCACGATCACCGTCACCAACAGCCTCGGCGAGAGCCACGACTCCACTTTGACGTTTAACATGGTCGGTGCCGATGATGCGCCCGTGATCACCGCCGCCAATGCGCTCGGAACGCTGACCGAGGGAGCCGGCCCGTCGGTCCTCGTCAATGGCGGCTTCGAGACCGGCAATGTAAGCGGCTGGACCGCTGCGGGCGCTGCGGCCGACCTGTTGTTGCTGGGTGGGCAGTATGGCAATTATTCAGCGCTGCTTGGCGATGGTTTCCTGCAGCAGAATGTCGCCACGGTTGCCGGACAGCACTACACGCTGAGCTTTGAGGTCGCCGGCGATCCCGATGCGTCATCGACCTCGTTCTCCGCGTTCTGGGACGGCGCGCAGATCTTGGGTTCGACCCAGGAGGCGCTTGGTTTCACCAAATACACGTTCGATGTCATTGGCCACACAGGCGGTGGCTCGACGTCCCTGGAGTTCGACTTCGGCACCGACGGTTCCGGCCAGCTGCTCGATGCCATCTCGGTCGCGCCGACGACCGGACCTGCGGCGGAGACCACCGACGGGTCAATCTCTTTCTCCGACGCCGAGGCCGCAGATACGCATACGGCCAGCTTTACGGCCCAGGGCAGCGGCTATGTCGGGACATTCTCGCTCGATCCGGTATCGGACGCGCCGGGGCACGGGTCAGTCGCCTGGCACTACACGGTCGACAACGCAGACATCCAGTTCCTGGCGCAGGGGCAAACGCTGGTGCAGACCTATGCGGTCACCATCCTCGATAGCAACGGTGCCTCTACCGTGCAGGATGTCTCGGTCGCCATCAACGGCGTCAACGAGGCACCGACCGCGGTGAGCGAGACCGTGGTTACCGACATCGGTGCCGGCGGCACGGTCGATATTCCGGGCTGGGCTCTGGGCTCGAACGACACCGATCCTGACGCCACCGACCACGTCGGTCTTGGAAGTGTCACTTCGAGTTCTGGAGGTGGTACCGCCGTCAGTTTCGGCGATGCGTTCTTCACCGATGACGCGACCCTTGGCGGCTCCTTCAACTACACGGCCTCCGACGGCATCACGACGTCGGCCAACATTGCGACCGCAACGATCGTCAACAATGCGCCGTCTGCCAGCAGCCTGAGTGCGGGGGCTGGCGACAGCATCCTGATCGCCACCCAGGGCGGTGAGCAACTCATCGGCGGCGCCGGCAACGATGTCCTCATCGGCACTACCAGCGGCAACGTCATGACCGGAGGCGGCGGCAACGATACCTTCGCTTTCCTCCAGCCGCCGACCGCGCCCGGCCAGATCACCGATTTCAACAACACCACCGAGCACGATCGCATTGCGATTTCGGCGAGTGGCTTTAGCGGCGGCCTGACGGCAGGAATGGACGTGACGTCAACATTCGAGAGCTCAGCCGACAATAATTTCTCCGGCGCGGCCGAATTCCACTTCGATACGGCCAACCACACGCTTTATTTGAGCGCTGACGGTACGCAAGGCTCGGCGCATGCGATCGTGGCCGTCCAGGTCGGCGCGGTGATAAACCCGCACGACATCCTGATCGTCTAGTCGCGCGACACACCGGTTTTGCGAGACGCGCGCGGGTCCCGAGGGCCCGCGCTTTTTTGACGGCTCGCGCTTGCATTCAATCTCATTCCAAAGTCATAAGCGGTACGATGCCGGGCGGCTTGAACTGGCCGGCGTTCGCCCGCACAATGCGGTCCGTCTCTGGCTTTGGCGAATTGCCAATCCGAACAAAAACATAGACAAGAATTTGGAGTGGACGCACGTGGGACATGGAATGAGGGCCGCAATGACTTTGGCGGCTGCGCTTTGGGTTGCGCCGGCCGTGGCCGGCTGGGAACCGACCAAACCGGTCGAGATCGTGGTGGCGGCGGGTGCGGGTGGCGCCTCCGACCAGATGGCCCGGATGATGCAGGCCGCGATCCAGAAGAACAATCTGATGAAGCAGCCGGTGGTCGTCTCGCTCAAAGGCGGCGCCTCGGGCGCGGAAGCGCTGATGTACATGAAGTCCAGCGAGGGCGATCCGAACAAGGTGCTGATCGCCTATTCGCTGATCTACATGCTGCCCCTCTCGGCCAAGATCCCGTTCAACTGGCGTGAGCTGACCCCGGTCTCGGTGATCGCGCTCGACCAGTTCGTGCTGTGGGACAACAGCGCCGGTCCCAAGACGGTGAAGGAATTCGTCGAGGCCGCCAAGGCTGCGAGCTCGCCGTTCAAAATGGGCGGCACCGGCTCCAAGCGCGAGGACCACGTGCTGACCGTCTTCCTCGAGCAGAAGACCGGCGTGAAGTTCTCCTATCTGCCCTACAAGTCCGGTGGCGAAGCTGCGACCCAACTGGTCGGCAACCACACCGAATCCAACGTCAACAATCCATCCGAGAACCTCGAGGTGTGGCGTGCGGGCCAGGTGCGTCCGCTCTGCGTGTTCGACAAGGAGCGCATCTCCTACACAGCCAAGGTGACGGACACGCAGTCCTGGGCCGATATTCCGACCTGCAAGGAGGAGGGCGTCGACGTGCAGTATCTGATGCTGCGCGCGATGTTCCTGCCTGGCAAGGTCACGCCGGAGCAGCAGGCGTTCTATGTCGAACTGTTCCACAAGGTGACGCAGACTGCCGAATACAAGGACTATATGGAAAAGCAGGCCTTGAAGCCGATCTTCCTCACCGGCAAGGACATGGTGCAATTCCTCGAGGAGGACGACGCCCAGAACAAGTCGCTGATGATGGAAGCCGGATTCGTCGCGAAGTAGCTGTCTCTTCTTTTTCTCCCTCTCCCCGTAAGAGCGGGGAGAGGTGAAACACTCCAGCCTTGCATCCGAGCATGTCCCAAACCGATCTTGAAATCGTCGTCGACGACCCGACCGCGCCTGAAGACAACTCGCCATCCCTCGCGAGCACCCATGCGGTGGAAATCATCGTCTGTCTCCTGCTGCTCGCGCTTGCCGCAACCCTCGGCTACGACAATTGGCGCACCGGCGCGTCCTGGGATTCGACCGGGCCTGAGCCCGGTTATTTTCCGTTCTATCTCTCGCTGGTTCTTGGTGGCGGCAGCCTCTATGGCCTGATCGCCGCGCTCGCAGCGCGTCGCAAAGCAAGCGAGACTTTCGTCACGCGCGCGCAGGCGCGCCGCGTGATGGCGGTGTTCGTGCCGACGCTGCTGTTCTGCCTGGTGACGCAGTTTCTCGGCCTTTATGTCGCAAGCTTTCTCCTGATCGCAGGCTTCATGCGCCTCGTCGGCAAGATCGCGCTGTGGAAGTCGCTCCTCACTGCATTTCTGTTCACGGCGGTCATGTTCGTCACCTTCGACATGGCCTTCGACGTCATCATGCCGAAGGGGCCGCTCGAAGCGGCCTTCGGTTATTAGGCGGGGCCGCGATGGAAGCTTTCGGCCTCTTGCTCCACGGCTTTGCCGTCCTGCTGACGTGGAAGACGCTCGTGCTGATGATGGTCGGGCTGGTGCTCGGCATCTTCGTCGGTGTGCTGCCCGGGCTCGGCGGTCCCAACGGCGTCGCTATTTTGTTGCCGCTCACCTTCACGATGGACCCGACCTCGGCGATCGTGATGCTGTCCTGCATCTATTGGGGCGCGCTGTTCGGCGGTGCGATCACCTCGATCCTGTTCAACATCCCGGGTGAGGCCTGGTCGGTCGCGACCACCTTCGACGGCTATCCGATGGCGCAGCAGGGCAGGGCGGCCGAGGCGCTGACGGCCGCCTTCACCTCGTCCTTCATCGGGTCACTGGTCGCGGTGCTCTTGATTACCTTCCTCGCGCCGATGATCTCGTCCTTCGCGCTGAAGTTCGGTCCGCCCGAGTTCTTCGCAGTGTACCTCCTGACCTTCTGCTCTTTTGTCGGATTGGGGCGAGAAGCCAGGCACAAGACGGTCATCTCGATGTCGCTCGGCCTCCTGCTCGCCGGCGTCGGCATGGATACGGTGTCGGGCCAGCTGCGCATGACGTTCGGCTCGGCTGAGCTCTTGCGCGGCATCAACTTCCTCGTCGCCGTGATCGGCCTGTTCGGCATCAGCGAGATTCTGCTGACTATGGAGGAGCGGCTGGCGCTGCGCGGACACGCGGCGAGCATCTCGCTGCGCGTTGTGCTCGGCGTGTGGAAGGACCTGCCGAAATATTGGATGACGCTGCTGCGCTCCTCCTTCATCGGCTGCTGGCTCGGCATCACGCCGGGCGGCGCGATCGCGGCGTCCTTCATGGGCTATAATCTCGCCAAGCGCTTCGCCAAGGATCCCGAGAGCTTTGGCAAAGGCCGCATCGAAGGCGTGTTTGCGCCCGAGACGGCGGCGCATGCCTCCGGGACCTCGGCGCTGCTGCCGATGCTGGCGCTCGGCATTCCCGGCTCCGGCACCGCCGCGATCCTGCTCGGCGGGTTGATGGTGTGGGGGCTCAATCCGGGGCCGCTGCTGTTCGTCGAGCACAAGGATTTCGTCTGGGGCCTGATCGCCTCGATGTATCTCGGCAATGTCGTCGGCCTCGTGCTGGTGCTGACGACGGTGCCGATCTTCGCCTCGATCCTGCGTGTGCCGTTTGCCGCGGTCGCGCCGATGATCGTGGTGTCGTGCGCGATCGGCGCCTATGCAATCCAGAACGCGATGTTCGACATCTGGCTGATGCTGGGCTTCGGCCTCGTCGGCTACGTCTTCAAGAAGATCGGCATTCCGCTGGCGCCGTTCACGCTGGCGCTGGTGCTCGGCAACCGCGCCGAGGATGCCTTCCGCTTGTCGATGATCGGCTCCGGTGGCGACCTCAAGGTGTTCTGGTCGAACGGCCTGGTCGGCTCGATCACGACGCTGGCCATCGTGCTGCTGTTCTGGCCTGTCATCGACGGGCTGCTCGCCCGCGTTGGGCGGACGCGGCGGACCAGGACGGCAGACGCGCCTACACCACCTTCGCGTCCCTGAGCTTTGCAATCTCCTCGGTGCCGAAGCCGAACTCCTTCAGCACCTCGTCGGTCTGCTCGCCGAATTCAGGCGGGCGCGCCACCATCTTGCTCGGCGTGCGTGACAGCGTCACGGGCTGGCCGACCAGGCGGATATGGCGGCCCTCGTCGTTGGGCACGTCCTGCGCGATGCCGAGGTGCTTGACCTGCGCGTCCTCGAACATCTGGTCGATCGCATAGATCGGCCCGCACGGAACGCCCGCCTCGTTGAGCTCACGGACCCAGGTCTCGGTCGACTTGGTCACGGTGCGCTTCTCGATCTCGGCGTTGAGCGCGTCGCGGTTCTTGGAGCGGGCAGGGGCGGTCGCATAGTCGGGATGGCTGTAGAGCTCCGGCGCGCCGATCGCCTGCGCGCAACGCTCCCAGATCCGCCCGCCGGTGGTGGCGATGTTGATGTAGCCGTCCGAGGTCTTGAACACGCCGGTCGGGATGCTGGTCGGATGGTTGTTGCCGGCCTGCTTGGCGACCTCTTTCTCCATCAGCCAGCGCGCGGCCTGGAAGTCGAGCATGAAGATCTGGGCCTGCAGCAGCGAGGTCTGCACCCACTGTCCCTTGCCGGAGACCTCGCGCTCGAGCAGCGCGGTGAGAATACCCATGGCGCAGAACAGGCCCGCGGTGAGGTCGGCGACGGGAATGCCGACCCGCATCGGGCCTTCCCCCGGCGCCCCGGTGATCGACATCAGCCCGCCCATGCCTTGCGCGATCTGATCGAAGCCGGGGCGCTTGTGATAGGGGCCGTCCTGGCCGAAGCCGGAGATGCTGCCATAGACGATGCGCGGGTTGATCGCGGCGAGGCTCTCATAGTCGATGCCGAGCTTCTTCTTCACGTCGGGCCGGAAATTCTCGACCACGACGTCGGCCCTGGCGGCGAGGCGCTTGAACACGGCGAGCCCGCGCTCGTCCTTCAGGTTCAGCGTCATGGCCCGCTTGTTGCGGTGCAAATTCTGGAAGTCGGAGCCCTGCCGCGGGCCGCCCGGCTGCTCGCCGCCGGCATCCTCGGTCAGTGCGTCGATCTTGATCACGGTCGCCCCCCAATCCGCGAGCTGGCGCACGCAGGTCGGCCCGGACCGGACCCGGGTCAGATCGAGCACGGTGAAGCGCGACAGGGCTTCCGAGGCATGCGGAAAGGGCATTGTTGAGAGGCTCCGGGATAAATTTGCAGGCCCACCATAGTGCCGAAAGATCATGCGGCAACCGTCGACTGGAGCAGCCAGCCATGCGCCGATCTCAAGAAGATCTGGCAGGGAACGGTCGGTGGGATTAGTCTCGTGCGCATGCAGGGAAGGAACGGCATGATCTCGTTCGGCAGACGCGGGCTCCGGCAGCATGCCGGGCTGTCGCGATGGGTCGTCGCCGCGGCGCTCGTGCTCCTGGGCGCGATCCCGGTCCAGGCCCAATCTCTCGGCCAGGGCGTGTCCGCGTTGCAGCGGCAGGACTATGTGGCGGCGTCCCGCATCTTCATTCCGCTCGCCGAGCGCGGCAATGCGGCGGCGCAGTCCTATCTCGGCTTCCTGTTCGAGACCGGCCGCGGCGTGCCGCAGAACTACACCGAAGCTGCGATGTGGTACCGCCGGGCGGCGGAGCAGGGCGATGCCCGCGCGCAATATGCGCTGGGGCTGCTCTACGACCGCGGCTTCGGCGTGCCGCAGGACATCGTCGAAGCCTCCAAATGGCTGAACCTGTCGGCCGCGGCCTCGCCGCCACGGGTGCGGGAGTCCCGGGTCCGGATCCGCGACGCCGTGACGACCAAGATGACGCGTGGCGAGATCGCCGAGGCCCGGCTGCGGGCGCTGGAATGGGCGCCGAGCCGCGAGCGCTGACGCCGATCGCAGTCCCTACGCCAAAAAGTCGAAAACAACCCCATGCACAGTAGACGGTGGCGGCAGACGAATTGCGCCGTGGTCGGGATTTGTCCCGATCGCATCGGCGCTTAGCCGCGCCAGCCGCCCGAGCCTGGTCGCGCCGTCAGTGCGCGGCCCTGGGTGGGCTGACGGTGACCACCGGATTGCTGGTCCCGACCAGCCGGCCGTTCATCTTGCTGCGCATCTCCTCGGCGATGACATGCGCATCGACGCCGTCCTTGATGACGGTCGGGCGGATGAACAGGATCAGCTCGGTGCGCGCACGCGCGTTGGTCTGGTGCGCGAAGGCATCGCCCATGCCGGGAATGGAATCGAGAACCGGAATGCCCTGGCGCTGCTTGTTCTCGGTTTCGCTGATCAGGCCGGCGAGCAGCACGGTCTGCCCGCTCGTCACCGCGATCGAGCTCTTGACCCGGCGCTGCGAGATCGTCGGCGTCAGCGAGTTCGCGCTGCCGGCGGCCACGCTCGAGATCTCCTGCTCGATGTCGAGCACGACGTTGCCGTTGGCGTTGGCGCGCGGCAGCACGCGCAGGATGATGCCGGTGTTCTTGTAATCGATGGTGTTGACCACGGTGTTGTTGGCGGTCAGCACGGTCGCGGTGCCGGTCGAGAACGGCACCTGATCGCCGACCTGCAAGGTCGCCGCCTGGTTGTCGAGCACCACCAGCGACGGGTTCGACAGCACCTTGACATTGGTGACGCCGTGCAGCGCGTCGAGAATGACGCGCGGCGAGTTCTCGGCGCCGACCAGGAAGTTGAAGCCCGGCAGCACGCGACCGAGCAGCGCGCCGGAGGCGGCGTTGACGGCGCTGGAAGCCGCTTCCACGGCGCCACTGCCGACAGTTGCGGCATTGCTGACGCCGGAGATGGTGTTGGAGATCGAACCTTGCTTGCTCGCCAGGAAGTACTGCACGCCGTAGTTCAACTGGTCGTTCAGCGTCACCTCGGCGATCGTCGCCTCGATCGCGACCTGGCGCTGCGGCCGGTCGATCTGGCGGATGGTCTGCTCGACGATGCGCTGCGCGTCCTGGCTGGCATAGACGAGCACGGCATTGTTGGTGACGTCGGCGGTGATGCGCACGTTCTGGAGGATACCGCTGATGCCGGGCTTCGAGCTGCCGCCCGATGCGCCAGCGAAGCTGCTGTCCTGCGCCGGCGCTGCGGATGCAGCCGGAGCCGGGCGGACGCTGAACGATGATCCCGCAGGGCCGGTCACCGGCGTCGCGGCGCCGGCCGCAGCGGTCGGCAGCGCGCTTAGCGCGGCGACCGGATTGGCGGGGCCGGAGGACGAGGTCGTAACGCCCGCGCCGGGCGCGACCTGGCTCGAAGCGCTGTCGAGCGTCGAGCTGCTCGTTGCGCTTTGACTGAACAGCATGTCGTTCAACATCGCGACGACGGCCTTGGAGCTGCCGTAGCGCAATGGATAGGATTTCAGGTTGACGCCGTCGGTGTCGGACCGGTCGAGCCGCGCAATCCAGGTCTGTGCGCGCTTCAGATAGTCCGGCTTCTGCGTCACCACGAGGATCGCGTTGAGCCGCGCGATCGGCTGGAGCTTGATCATGTTCTGGCTCATCCCGCCTTCGCCGGAGTCCATGATCTTCTCGATCTCGCTGATGACGGGTTCGGGCGAGGAATTGCGCACCGGGAAGATGCCGACCGATTGTCCACGCATCCAGTCGGCGTCGAACGACAGGATGGTGTCGACCGCGCTCGCCCGGTCGGCCCCGCTGCCGCTGACGATGAGGGTGTTGCGGGAATTGTCGGGACGCATGGTCGAGGCCTTCACGCCGAAGGCGTCGAGCAGCTTGAAGATGTTTTGTGCCGAGGTATAGCGCAGCGGCACCACGGTGATGCCCTGGCCGGCTTCGCCGCCCGCCGATCGGTCGATCCCGCCGGGACCGGCTTCGGGCGCCGGCAACAGGCGATATCCCGTGCGGTCACGCACCAGCGCCACGCCGGACATGCGCAGCGCATTCTCCAGAACGTAGATCGCATCCGCCTTGGGGACCGGGCGCACCGAGGCAAGTGTCACGGTCCCCTGCACGCGAGGATCGATCGTGTAACCGGTGTTGAGTACGTCACCAAGGATGACCTTTGCGACGGTCGCCACGGGGGCATTCTCGAAATTGAGGTCGTAGCCGCTGCCGCCATTGTCGCGTTCGGGCAGCGCCCCACCTTGCGGCGTTGCACCATCACTCAGATAGATCGCCGGTTTCGATGATTTCGCCTGGCCAATGCCGCTCGCTGCTGCGTCGGCAGGTTGCCGCGCCTGGAGGTCCAGGGCGCGGATCTTGTCGGCAATATCCTGGGCGCGCGGATCCTTCGGATCCGCTTCAACCGATTGATCTGATGTGACGATGCAGGCTGTGAGCAGGAGGGCCGACGACAACAGCAGCAGCGTTCCGGTCAACGCGGAGCGGCGGCGCAAAAGCGGCTGGACCACGTCACACAAGATACGCCTGCCAACGCTGGAGGTGACCGTGAGCTGCGTCCGATCCCCCTTGGCTCGGGCGCTCGACAATTTGCGCCACGATTATGTTTTTGCTAAGAAAATGTGTCAAGCGCAAAGCACCTCGGTGACACGCGGAAGCTGTTGCATTCGAGTGACAAGGTCAGAGCAGTGAATGCGATGCAAGTTCGCTCCGCTGATGGCTTCCGCCAGCACCTCCTGGAAAAATATGCGCTGCCGCCGCGGGCCCATGCTCGTGTTGAGACGTCAGGCACGACCGCACTCACGCGCCCGTTGCGCGAATTCTGGGAAGCGACCGATCTCTCCGCAGCCGACTTCGCCGACGAAGTGTCGGACTATTTTGGGTTGCCGCGGCTCAGTCTTCCGCAACTGCTCACGACCACGCCCCGCCTGGATGGTTTTTCGCGCCGCTTCCTGCGCGAGTCCACGATCTTTCCTTTCAGCGTGCCGAACGGGGGTCTCCACCTGGCGGTTGCCGATCCGTCCGACACGGCTGCCATGCGCGCTGCCGAGATCGTGTTCGGAGCGACGGTCGATGTCGTGGTGGCGTCGTATGAGGACATAGCAACGGTCCTCGATCAGCGGGCCGATGCCGATGACGCAAATGTCGACGAGAGCGGCAAGAACGCCGCGCAGCGGTCCGACGACGATATCGAGAGCCTGCGTGATCTCGCCAGCGGCGCGCCGGTGGTGCGGGCGCTCAACGATTTGTTGGAGCGTGCGTTGGATTTGCGCGCCAGCGATATTCACGTCGAGCCGTTCCGCGCCGGGCTCACGGTGCGCATGCGCGTCGATGGCCTGTTGCGCGCGCTGCCGGCGCCGCAAGGCATTCCGCCGCAAGCGCTGATCTCGCGCATCAAGATTCTTGCCGGCCTCAACATCGCCGAGCGGCGGCTGCCGCAGGACGGCGCGGCGCGCGTGCGCCTCGGGCGCAATGAGATCGACGTTCGCGTCGCGACCATGCCGACCCAGCATGGCGAAAGCGCCGTGATCCGCCTGTTGCCGCGCGACCGTGGCCTGCTCGATATGAACAGGCTCGGGCTGCGGCCTCGCGACGAGAGCGTGATGACGCGCCTGCTCGCGATGCCGCATGGCATGATCGTGATCACCGGCCCGACCGGCAGCGGCAAGACCACGACGCTTGCGACCATGCTGTCGATCCTCAACGAACCGACGCGCAAGATCCTCACCATCGAGGATCCCGTCGAGTACGAAATTCCCGGCATCAACCAGTCGCAGGTCAAGCCGTCGATCGGCCTGACCTTCGCCTCCGCCATGCGCGCCTTCGTGCGTCAGGACCCTGACGTCATCATGGTCGGCGAGGTCCGTGATGCCGAGACTGCGCACATCGCCATCCATGCCGCGCTCACCGGCCATCTCGTGCTGACGACGCTGCACACCGAGACGGCGGCGGCGGCCGTGCCGCGCCTGATCGATCTCGGCGTCGAAGGCTTCCTGCTCAAATCGACGCTGCGCGCGGTGGTGGCGCAGCGCCTGGTGCGCATGCTGTGCGACCGCTGCAAGGCGCCGCACGCGCTGACCGAGGCCGATCTCGCCAGGGATCCGCGCTTTGCCGTGATCGGCTTCAAATGCGGCGAGGTCGTGCACGAGGCCGGCGGCTGCGAGCGCTGCGGCGGCACCGGCTATCGCGGCCGCAATGGCGTGTTCGAGATCCTCGAAATGTCCGATGAGGTGCGCGCGCTGATTGGGCCGCAGACCGACTCGCACTCCATCGACGCCGCCGCGATGCGCGGCGGCATGACGACGATGCTGGAGGATGCAGTCGCCAAATGCCGGGCCGGGTTGACGACGGTGCCCGAAGTCTTCCGGGTGACGACGGTGCGCTGAGCATGATGAGATCAGGTTCAAATGTTGCGACGAGGGAAGTGCGCTCCCTCTCACGCCTGTGGACAGGGCCAGTGCGTATCGTTGCACGATGCCGCGGCATCGGCGCTGGGCTCCCACTCCCGCTTGGGGGAGAGGGCTGGGGAGAGGGTGTCTCCGCAATCGAGACCCCCCCAGAGGATAGAACCCTCACCCGGCGCGCGGGACGATGCTTTGCATCGCCCGGGACGCGCCGACCTCTCCCGCAAGCGGGAGAGGTGCACCGACCGTGCGGCCGCTTGTTTCAACCTAAGCCTACGCAGCTTTAGAACACATGCCGAATTATCGCTACCGCGCCCTCAATGCCAACGGCGAACTGGTCTCCGGCGCCATCGCCGCGCCGGCGCCGGGCGACGTGGCGCAGCGGATCGAGCGGCTTGGCCTCGTGCTGGTCGACAACGTCACGCCGGAAGAGGGCGGTGCCGCGCGCGGCGCGCTCAGCATCTTCAACAGGCCGAGGCCGGAAGACGTCACCACCTTCACCCGCGACCTCGCGCTGCTCCTGCGCGCCGGCGCCCGCATCAATGACGGCCTGGAGCTGCTCGCTGCCGATCCGGATGTCGGGCGGCTGCGGCCCGTCGTCGCCGACATCCGCACGCGCATCGTCTCCGGTGAAAGTTTCGGCGAGGCGCTGGCGCGGCATGAAGGATTGTTTCCGCCGATGTATATCGCCCTGGTGCGGGTCGGCGAAGCCTCGGGGTCGCTGGACCAGGTGCTGGAGGTGCTCGCCGGCGAACGCGCGCGCAGCGAGGCGTTGCGGCGGCGCCTGACGGACGCGATCCGCTATCCTGTCTTCGTGCTCGGCGCGGCCGGATGCGTGCTGCTGTTCTTCCTGACCTTCGTGCTGCCGCAGTTCGCCAGCGTCCTGCAGGATTTCGGTGCCAGGGTCGATCCGATCCTCGGCGTATTCCTGAACATCTCCACTTTCCTACGCGGCAATTCGGATGCGGTGCTGGCCGGGCTGGCGGCCTTCATCGCCGCGGCATGGCTGCTGCTGCGACAGGAGCGCGTTCGCCGCGGCATCACCAACCTGTTCACGAAGGCGCCGGCGATCCGAAACGTGATGGGCGCGTATCGCACGGCGTTGTTCTGCCGCAACCTCGACCTGCTGCTCGGCAGCGGCGTCAACCTCACCACCACGCTGCGCATCCTCGTCGACATGATGGCGACGACGGGATCGTCCACGGTCTGGAGCGATGCCGCCGACCGCGTCCGCCACGGCTCGAAGCTCTCCGATGCGCTGGCCGAGACGGAGGCGTTGCCGGCGATGGCGGTGCGCATGCTGAGACTGGGCGACGAGACCGGGCAATTGCCGATGCTGTCCGGCCGGGTCGCCGAATTTTACGAGGCCAAGCTGCAACGCACGCTCGATCGTGCGGTCGGTATTGCCGGCCCTGCGGCGATCATCGCGATCTCGCTGGTCGTCGGCGGCCTGATCACATCGGTGATGACCGCGCTGATGTCGGTGAGCCAGATCGTCGGTTAGTCGAGGATGGCGTGAACGGGAATGGGAGGGGCCTGAAGTGACCAGACATCCATCGTCGCGGCGCCGTCTGCGGCGCACGCCTTCCGGAGAGGCCGGCTTCACCCTGGTCGAGATGCTCGTCGTGATCACCATCATCGGCATGATCATGGCGCTGGTCGGGCCGCGGGTGCTGAACTATCTCAGCGAGTCCAAGGCGAAGGCGGCGAAGATCCAGATCGAGAGCTTCTCCAGCGCGCTCGATTTGTATTACCTCGATCTCGGCCGCTATCCGACCTCGAACGAAGGCCTGATCGGGCTGACGCGCAGCAACAATCTGCCGGGCTGGAACGGGCCTTACCTGCGCGGCGGCGTCGTGCCCAACGATCCCTGGGGCCACGGCTATGTCTATCGGTCGCCGGGCGCGAATGCTCCTTACGAGATCATCTCGCTCGGATCAGACGGTCAGGAGGGCGGCAGTGGAACGGCAGCCGACATTGTCAGCGGCGCGCGCTGAACCGGTTTGCGATGCGCAAGGCTTTGGTCAGCAAGGCTTCGCGCTGATCGAGATCCTGTGCGCGCTTGCGATCGTCGGCCTTCTCGCGGCGATCATCCTGCCGGGGATCCCGCGCTCGACGACGCGGGCCAAGCTCGAGAGCTACGCGGTCGAGACCGCGGCTCTGCTGAAGTCCGACCGCAATTCCGCGCTGCGCCGCCAGGTCTGGGTCGCAACCCTCGTGGATGCGGAGGCGCGCGCGATCCGCTCCGGCGTCACCGGGCAGACCATCCGCCTGCCGCCCGACGTCGTCGTGCAGGCGACACTGGCCGCGCGCTGCGCCGATCGCGCCACCGGACGAACGATCGATTTCTTTCCGTCGGGCATGTCGTGCGGCGGGACGATCGCACTGGCGCGTCCGGGCATGGGCTATGAGATCAGGGTCAACTGGCTGACCGGAGGTGTCGAGATTGTCCCGCAGAAGCTGCTCTGACGGCACCGCCGGCTTCACCCTGATCGAGACGCTGGTCGCGCTCGCGATCATCGCCATCGTGCTCGGCACCATCGGCTCGGCTATCGCCGTCTCGACGAAGGGCACGCGCTCGATCGACGAGCATCTGGCGCTGGCAGGTACGGCAGAGACATTGCTGGCGGACCTGCCGGCGCGCGGATTGCTGAAGCCCGGCCGGCAGAGCGGGGAGCTGGCCGGCAGCCGCTGGCGCGTCGATGTCGCGCCAATGAACGTCGCCGGCGGCGATCCCGGGACCGATCGCTTCGTGCCGCTGGTGGTCAATCTGCGTCTCCAGCGCGCCGATGGCGCCGCGATCCAGGTTACGACGGTGAAGCTGGCGCCGAGGCCAAATCGATGACGGCCTCAATGAAACGCCGGCACCGCGCGTTTGCTTCCGAGGCCGGCTTCACGCTGCTCGAGGTGCTGCTGGCGACGCTTCTGATGACCGTGATCCTGGCTGCACTGGCCACCGTGACGGCGCAATGGCTGCCCAACTGGAATCGCGGCATTGCACGGGTGCAGCGTGCCGAGCGGCTCGCCACGGGGATCGACCGCATCGTTGCCGATCTTTCCGTCGCCGAGCAGATCGCCGTGAATGGCGATGCCAAGGCGCCGCTGTTCGACGGCGCCGAATTGTCGGTGACGTTCCTGCGCACCGCGCTCGGCCCGAGCCTGCGCCCGGGCCTCGAATTCATCCGCCTGGTCGAGAAGGCCGATTCCGAGGGGCTCGCGCTGGTGCGCGAGCGCGCGCCGTTCCAGCCGATGGCAACGGGCGGGCAGATACGTTTCGTCGACCAGGTGGTGCTGATCCGCGCGCCGTTCCGTGTCAGCTTCGCCTATGCCGGGCCTGACCGGACGTGGCAGCCGACCTGGCATGGGCAGGGACAACTGCCCGATCGCATCCGCATCACGGTGCGCGACGGCGGCACCGGCCAGATGCTGGCGGTCTCGGCCGCGGTGGTGCCGCATATCACGGCGCCGGCCGAGTGCGCGCGGGCCAAGAATCCGACGACCTGCGTGACGCCGGCCAGCCGGCCACAACAGGCGCAGAAAGAGGAGCAACAGCTGTGAGCGGCGGGGTCATGGGTCTCCTTCGCCTCTCCCGCTTGCGGGAGAGGCCGACACGCTCGCAGAGCGTGGCGGGTGAGGGGTCTCGCCGAGCGGGGATTTCAGGTGTGGTCTCTTACAATCCCAATGTGGAGACACCCCCACCCCAGCCCTCCCCCGCAAGCGGGAGAGGGAGCCGAGTGCCGATGCCGCCGCATCGTCTCCTCCATGCACGCAGCGAGCGCGGCTTCATCGTCGTCGTGGTGCTCTGGATGCTGGCTGCGCTGGCCGGGCTCGCACTGATCTACCTGACCTATGTCACCAACTCGGCGGCCACCGTCGCGGTCAACACCGACCACTTGCAGGCCGATGCCCTGACGAACGCCGGCATCGAGCTCGCGGCCTATCGGCTGACCGCACAGAACGAGGCGACGCGCCCGACCAGCGGCACCTTCAATGCCCGTATCGGAGCTGGCCGGGTGGCCGTGACCTTCCGCTCGGAGGCTGCGCGGATCGATCTCAACATGGCGCCGAAGGCCGTGCTCGCGGGCCTGATGGTCGGGCTGGGCGTCTCCGCGGCGGATGCGTCTGACTACGCCGATCGGATCCTGGCGTGGCGGTCGTCGACCGAGCCAGGCCTGGAGAATCCGGAGGATTCCTTCTATCGCACGCTCGGCGCGCCCTATTTGCCGCGCCATGCGCCGTTTCCCCACAGCGACGAGCTGTGGCTGGTGCGCGGCATCCCGCCTGTCGTGATCGAGCGGGTGCTGCCCTTCGTCACCGTGTTCAGCAACATGCGCACCGTGAACGTGGTGGACGCTGCGCCTCAGGTGGTGGCGGCGCTGCCGGACATGACGCCGCAAAATCTGCAGCGGCTGCTGCGCGACCGGGTCGATCCCAATGTGGACCGGCGGTCCCTGATCGGGCTTGCCGGCAGCGCCAGCGCGACGATCGAGGGCTCGAAGGCCTATCGGGTCAACGTGACCGCCGAGGCGCCGTCGCGCCGGCAGAGCTCGGCCGAGATCGTGATCCTGCTTCTCGAAAACGGCGATGAACCCTATCGTGTCTTGTCGTGGCACAATGCGTTCGACGGCTCGGCCGGAAAGCCCCTGTGAGATGAGTTCGCTCGGCACGCTTCGCGCCATTTTCGATGCCTGGACCGGTACGGTGGCGGACGCCGCGGTTGCCGGCCTGGAGCGGATGGTGCGGCCACGCCTGGTGCGGCTGGTCGAGGGCGAGACCGGCGCGTTCGCGCTGGAGGCCGCAAAGACGGAGGGCGCTCCGACGGCGATTGTGTTCGAGGACGGCAAGTTCGCCGGCGCCGATCTTGCGCCGGTCGTCCTTGGCTGCCGCGTCGAGATCGTGCTGCGGCCGGCGCGCTTTCTGTTCCGACCGCTGGAGCTGCCGATGCGTGCGGCCGATTTCCTCGAGGGCATCGTGCGGGCGCAGATCGACCGGCTGACGCCCTGGAGCGCGGGCGAAGCCGTGTTCGGTTGCAGCGCGCCGGTGGCGCAGGGCCGCGAGAGCATCACCACGATGATCGCGGCCGCGCCACGCCGGCTCGCGACAGGCTATGTCGAGGCTCTGTCCGGCCTGCATCCGTCCGCGATCGCGGTTCTGACCGAAGCGCCTGAAGGCGGGCGCATCAAAGTGTTCGAGCAGAAATCGCGCGGCGCGATCGATCCGGTGCGGCTCAGCCGAACGCTGCAAGCGGTGCTGGCCGTTGCCGCGATCGCGGCCGTTCTCGGCTCGGTCATCGCGGGCTATCTCGCCGACAGCCTGAGCGCGCAGGAGAGCGAGCTCGCACGACAGATCACCCAGCGCCGCGCCGCGATCCGCGGTGTCGAAGGCGGCGAGCGTTCGCCGCTGGCGCTGCTGGAGCGGCGCAAATACGACACGCCGGCGAGCGTGATCGTGCTGGAATCGCTGAGCCGTCTCCTGCCCGACCACACCTTCGTCACCGAGATGCATCTGGCCGGCAACAAGCTCCAGATATCAGGCATCACCCGCGATGCGCCCTCGCTGATCCCGCTGATCGAGCAGTCCCAGCATTTCACCCGCGCCACCTTCTACGCCCCGACAACGCGCACTCCCTCGGATCCCGGCGAGCGCTTCCACATCGAGGCGCAGATCGTGGCGAGGAACGCGCCATGAGCAGCAGCAAGAGCAGTGGTGGGATGGCGAGCGAGACCACGGCCGCGCGGTGGTTGACCTCTTCGCCGCTGATCGCAGTCATGCTCTACCTCACGGTGACGGGCGGGCTGCTTCTGATGGCGGGCCTGTCGATGGCCGACGTGATCGCCCACCGCCAGGCCCTGGCGCAGACCTCCGACCTGCTCGACCAGCTGCGCGGCCGCAAGGGGGCCGCCAAGAATGCCGCGGTGCTTTCGGCCGAGCATCCCGGCACGCCCTTCCTGGAAGGGCCGACGGTGACGGTGGCGGGCGCCAATCTGCTGCAGCGGGTTGCGGCCGCGGTCGGCAGTCAGGGCGGCTCGGTGCAGTCCTCGCAGGTCGACGTGTCGGGCGCGCAGACCAAGGACGGCTTCGTCGGTCTCGTCGTCAGCTGCGAGCTGGACCAGCCCGCGCTGCAAAAGGTGCTCTACGATCTCGAAGCCGGCATGCCGTTCCTGTTCGTCGATCAGCTCGATGTCCAGGTGCCGCAGGCCACCGCGCAGAACGAGGCTGGCCCCGGTCGCGTCAGGGTGATCCTGGGCGTCTCCGGCCAGTGGCAGGCGGGGAAATAGGTCGCCAAAGCGCGATGAGATCAGGATGAATCGTCATCGCGTTATTGTTTGAGCGCGATCTTTTCGGACAACCGCTGCACACTTCGCGCTAACGCGGCCCTTCGGGTCCGGATCATGCTTACCAGCTATATTTGAACACGCCCTTGCCGGAATAGCTGGTGACGTTGCCGGAGAATTCGCCGTCGAACGTGCCGGCGATCGAGAAGCCGTTCAGCCATTTCATCTCGGCGCCGGCGCTCAGAAGCGCGGAATCGGCGTCGACCCTGGCGCCGCTCACGACGAAGCTGGTGCCGGGCAGGGTCTGGAACAACGCGGTGACGGCGCGGCTCGGATTGTAGTCGTGCGCCCAGGCGGCGCGGCCGCGCAAGGTCAGCACGCCGTTCTGCATCGCATAGGATTTGTCGGTGCGCAGGCCAAGCTCGGAGCGCGTGTCGGTGATGGACTGCGAAGCGTAGTTCAGCGCGAACAGCCCGCCGCCATTGAGGCTGACTTCGGAATAGTTGGGCAGGTTGAAGTTTGTCACCTGCGCCGCCGCGTAAGGCGTGATGCCGATCAAAGGCGTCGCGAAGCGATAGCCGCCCTCGAAGCGGGCCGAGAAGGTATCGGCCTTGAAGCGGCCCTGGAGCTGGTCGGCGCCGATGACGGCGCGGTTGGTGGTGACGTCGTGCCAGCCATAGGCGAGCGCGGCGGCGACATAGGCCGGGCCGAAATTGTGCCGGCCATAGAGTCCGGCCTGGAACAGGTCGGCGGAGCCCGCGCCCATCGCATTGGCGAGGGAGTAGTTCAGCCCGCCACCGCCCAGCGAGAAGCCGACCAGCGTGTCCAGCGAGACTCTGTAGTCGGCGCCGGCCGCGCCGCCCCAGACGCGCGCGGTGAGGTCCTGCGAGCCGACCGTGGCGTTGCCGCCGACCTCGGCCGCCCCGCCATAGCCGGCGGCCCAGACGCTCCAGCGGCTGCTCGGCTGCGCGGACAGCAGCGAGGGCGCCTTCCTCGCCATCGCATAGGCCTCGCGCTCGCTGGCGTTGGCGAGCCGCATCGCGGCATAGGCGGCCGCTTCGTCGCTGTCGGCGAATTGCGCCACGCTGCCGGCCTTGGCGAACCCGGCGGAGCGGCCGACCACCGTCGGGTCGAGCATCAGGTTCATGAACTGGCCGTCGGCGTTGATCGCGGCCTGGATGATTCCGCTGCCGAGTTCGCCCGAGACGGTGGTCAGCCCCGCAGGCGTCAGCGCGGCGAAGGCGGCGGGAATGCCGCCGGTGGTGTTGAAGAAATTGGCCAGCGTGTTCGCGACATTCTGCTGGTTGACGGTGAGGCCGCCGCCGGCCGGCGCGAAGTTGATGCCGATATTGAGGAAGACGTCGTTGGCGTCGTAGCTCAGGCTCGCGTTGATCGAGGGGATGTTGGAGACGACGGTCGGATTGAAGGTGCTGCCGCCGAGGCCGCCGGCCGCGGTCAGGATCGTGTACTGCTTCTTGACGGTGCCGGAGCCGAACACCGCGCTCACGCTCGCGCCGCCGAGCGTCGCGGCGCCCGTGACATTGGCGCGGCTCGCGCTGGTGGAGGAGACCTCCACCAGATAGGTCGAGGCGGCGGTGAAGCTGAGGGATCCGTTGATCGTCAGCGGCGCGAACGGATTGGCCGTGCTGCCTGGCGCGAGCGTGCCGCCGGTCACTGCGACGTTACCGACCGCGCCGGTGCCTGCGAGCGTGCCGCCGGCATTGACGGTGCTGGCGCTCAGAATCGAGCCGTCCACCTCCAGCCTGCCGCCGTTCACGGTGGTGGCGCCGGTGTAGGTGCTGGCGCCGGTCAGGATCTCCGTACCGCCGGCCATGGTCAGGCCGCCGCCCGCACCGCCGATGATGCCCGCAAAGGTGCCGTTGCCGTTGGTGATGCTCAGCGTGTTGGCGCCGAGATTGACGTTGCCCGAGCCCGACAGCGATCTGATGGAAGAGCCGGCGGTCAGGGCCGAGATGTCGAAGAGGCCGTTGGCGATGACGTTGCTCGAAGTCGCGATGCTGCCGTTGCTGCCGGCCGAATTGATGAGATCGAGCTGGCCGCCCGCGGCGATGGTCGTGGTGCCGGTGTAGGTGTTGGTCCCGTAGAGCTGCTGCGTGGCGCCGTTTGCGATGACGAGATTGCCGCCGGCGCCGCCTGCGATGCCGCCATCCTGGATCACGCCGCCGTAAAGGCTGCCGCCCGTGATCGTCAGCGTCTTCGATCCCAGCGAAACGAAGCTGCCACCGGTGGCGGAGACCAGCGCGTTCACCGACGCGCCGGAGGTCGTTTGCGAAATGTCGAATGTCCCGCCTGCGCCGGGCGTGAACGTGACGCTCGCCGAGTTCGCAATCGATCCGCTGCCCTTCAGCGCGAGCGTCGCGCCGGCATCGATCTGGGTGGTGTTGGAGTAGGTGTTCACGCCCGAGAGCGTCTGCGTTCCGCCGAACACCTCCAGCCCGCCGGTGCCCTGGATCACGCCGGCGAACTCGGTCGAGCCGTTGGTGATGAACAGCCCCTTGCTGCCCATGTTGACGATGCCGCTCGAAGCGCCGCCGAGCGTCGTGATCGCGGCGAATGCCGGGGTCAGCGCCGAGATGTCGAAGGTCGCATTCACCGTGACGACGCTCGACGAGGCGATGCTGCCGGAATTCGAGAGCGCCAGCGTTCCCGCCGAGATCGTGGTTGCGCCGGTATAGGTGTTGGCGCCGGTCAGCGTCAGGGTGCCGGTGCCGACCTTGGTCAGCCCGCCGCCGCTGCCGGAGATCACGCCGTCGACCTGGGTCGAGGTGTTGAGGCTGCCGGTGGTGAGCGTGTTGGCGCCGAGCACGTAATTGCCGGCGCCCGCGATCGAGCCTGACGTCGTGCCGCCGTTGGTCAGGCCCGAAATGTCGACCGTGCCGCCGGCATTGGTGATGAAGCGGGCGCTGCCGCCGCTCGCCGTGCCGGTGAAGCTCGTGATGCCGCCGCTCTGGGTGGTCACGGTGGAGCTGGCGGCGGTCGAAAGGCCGGTGAAGCTCAACGATCCTGAGTTGTCGATCGCTGCGGTGCCGGCGGTGGAGGAGCCGCTGAAGGTCACGAAGCCCGTCGCAGCGTTCGTGATGCTGGAACCGCTCGCCGAGCTGGTGTCGTTGAAATTGACCACCGCGTTGTTGACGATCGTCGCGGTGCCGGCGCTGCTGGTGTTGTTGAACTCGATGTCGCCGCCATTGGCGATTTGCGCCGTGCCGGCGGTCGAGCTGTCGTTGAAGCTCATCGCGCCGCCGCTGACGCTGTACGTCACGACATTGCTGCCGGCGCTCGCGCTGCTCGTGTTCAGGAACACCATGCTGGCGCCGACGGTGAAGGTCTGCGTGTTGGTCGAATTGTTGAAGATGCCGGCGCCGTTGACCACGAAGATGTCGCCGGTGGAGATGGTATAGGCCGGCGCGTTGGGCGCGGCGGTGAAGATCACGTTGCCGATATTGACGATGCCGCTGGTGATGACGGCGGTCGGGCCGGTGGTCGAGAAGGTCGCCGTGCCGTCCGGCACGGCGGGCGTCGAGCTCCAATTGGTACCGTCCGTCCACTCGTTGGACGTGCCGCCGACCCAGCTGCCGTCGACGGCGTGCGCCGCGACGACGCCGAGCGCGGTGGTCGCGAGCAGGGTGGCCAGCGTATGCCGGGCGACGGCGCGCAGCCGGTGATCGATCCTTCCGCGCGCCATGGTCGGTCCGGTCATGAGCCCTTCGCAAATCGCCAAAGCAAATCAGTGCAGCCAAATGCAGGCAGGGGAAGGCCGCGCCCGGCGCCATGATTCCACGGCGCCGCAACCGGGGGCAATGAACGGCCATCGATTTGCATCAAGTTCCCGCTCGTTTCGGTTGCTATTTCGGCCGTCGTGGCCGTCAAGCAACATTTTTACGCACTGCAACGGGCGGACCGGAAGGCAAGGTCCGAGCGGCCGGGAGCGGGTTGAAGGCGAGGCGTATCGGCTTTAGCTTGGGACGGTTGCCGCGCGCGACCGGCAGCAAGGGAAGCAGCGATGTCCGCCTGGCTGAGATCGACGGGACTGGCCGCGTTGGCTGCGGTGCTTGGCACCGCCGCGGCATTGGCAGCGACATCGTCGCGCCTGGACATCCTGTCCGACGACGTCGCCGGCAGTCCCGCCGAGAGCGTCGATGTCGGCGCGGTGAGGCCGATTGCCGGACCTGCTCCGGCTGCAGCCAGGCCGGCGCCGCGCGGCAATCCGCTGTGGTCGGTGCCGCTGTCGGCGCTGACCGCAACCCAGGAGCGACCGATCTTCTCGGCCATGCGGCGACCGCCGCCGCGCGCGGTCGCGGCCGCCCCGGTCGAGGAGGTTCAGGCGGCGTCCCCGCCAAACCCGATCGAACCGCCGCCGCTGCTGCTGGTCGGGGCTGTGGTGGGCGAGGGGGATGCCATCGCGATCCTCGTCAACCGCGCCGACCAGAAGGTCGTCCGCATGCGGCAAGGCGAGGCGCTGGGCGGCTGGTCGCTGACCTCGGTTCAGCCGCGTGAGGTGACGTTCAAGCAGGGCGATCGCAGCGAGGTGCTGACGCTCCAGCGGCCGGACGGAACAATCGCGCCCGTGGGATCGCCTGCGGCCGCCCCCGCGGACAGCGGCAGCAGGCTGACGGTGCCGACCACGGCCGGCAGCTCGTTCGCTCCCTTTGTGCCGCGTTCCACGCCGAAGAACGGCGAGGCGGACGGGCTCTGAGCGCGGCATCGGCCGGCGCGGCGGGGATGAATTCGGCGCGCCATTGCCTAAGCCGTTCAACCGCCTTAAGACGCGACTTCAACGCTTACATGGCCGAGAAGGATGCGGCTTGACCGACACGCAGACTGACGCGCCCGGCAAGGTCGATGGTCCTGATGGTATCGGTGCTGGGGGGCGTGCCCGCCGGCTCATTCACGGCTGGTCGGCGAATCTGGTGCAGATGGCGCTGGGATTGACCCAGCAACTGCTGCTGATCCCGGCGTTCCTGCATGTCTGGACCGGCGACCTGCTCGCGGCGTGGCTTGCGATCTATGCCGCGGGCGGCCTCGTCGTCGTGGCGGATTCGGGACTGCAGCTTCGCGCGATCAACCGCTTTCTGGCATTCAGGTCGCGCGCCGATTGCGATAGGCGCACGGCAAGATACTTCGCCCGTATGTTGCGGATCTACGTCACGCTCGTCGCGGTGCTGAGCGTATTGCTGCTTGCAGCCACGCAACTGCTCCAGCCCTCAGTGCTGCTGGGCTTTCGCGACACGGCTTCGTTCGATTCCGCTTTTGTCGTCATTACGCTCGGCACGCTACTGACCTTGCCCTCGAACCTCGTTTCCGGCCTCTACCGCGCGCGCGGCCAGTATGGCCGGACGATCTGGGCGCAGAACGTCTCGCTCCTGCTCGGGCAGATCGCGCAATTGATTGCGTTGATGTGGTTCGGAACCGTGCTGGCGGTCGCGATCGCCTTCGTCTCACTGCAGATCTGCCTCGCCGGCTTCTTGCTGATCGATGCGCCACGCCTGTTTCCATTTCTCACCGCCGCCGTGCGGCCGCGCCTCTCATTCGCTTCGCTGCGCTGGAGCATTGCTCAGTTCGGCCGAGCGCTTCCGTTTTCGATTGCGAACCTCACTGAACTCGCGCTTGTGAACCTGCCGGTGCTGTTGGTCTCCGCGCTTGTGGCCGATCGCGTGGCGGTGGCGCAATGGGCCCTGACCCGCGTCATCGCGAGCCTCGTACGCGGGCTCGGTCTGCAACTGGCGATGCCGCTGGCCGCCGAACTCGGTCACGACTACGCAACTGGGGACCGCAAGGGCCTGAGCCGGCTCTATGCGAGGGGGTCGGTTTTCGTGACCGTGCTTGCCAGCTTGATCGTGGCCGGCATCCTTCCCTTCTGGGGCGATTTCTTCAGCCTCTGGACCCACGGCAGTATTCCCTACGATGCACCCCTTGCCGTCGTCCTGCTGCTTGGCTCCGCCGCCGCTGCGCCCTCGTGGCTGGCGCTCGCCTTCGCCACCCATAGCAATCGCGGAAATCTCCTGATCCGGAGCAAGGGACTGCAGTTCGTGGTGTTCCTGGCACTGTCCGTTGTCCTGACGCCCTGGCTCGGACCGCTCGGCACCGCCGTTGCCATCGTCGCGAGCGACATCCTCATTCAGCTCGGCCTGCTGGCCTTCGTGGTCATGGGACAGACACTGCAACATCCTGTTCGGCACACCGCCTTTCTCGTCCTGGTTTCCGCCTTCATCGTGCTGTCCGGCTGGTGCGCAGGCGTCCTTGCCGCGTGGCTGGCGCCAGGGGCAGGACTGATCCATTTCCTCGCCGAATGCGCGATTTGGCTGATCTTTGCCTCTGCGGCGGCAAGCCTTTTGATCATCAAGGGATTCCGGGAAACATTGATCTCCGCTATCCCCCGCTAACCCACGGATTTTGCTTGACCTTCACCGATCCGGGCGGTTGAGTGCCGGCGACCTGCCCTGATCGGGCCACACCACCCCAAATCATCCTCTCCAGGTGATCTCATCCAGGTCATCCCATCCAAGACATCCCATCCAAGACATCCCATCCAAGACAATCGGACTCGTTTGTGAGGCTTTTCCAGAACTGCAGGTATTATCCCGGGATGCGTGCGCGGCTTCGCGACCTGACCAGGAATTGCGCGACCTTTGCTGCCAAGATGGATGTCTTCAAGCAGTTCCGGCATGCCGGATGCCACATCCTGCTGCCGATCGATCAGCGCGCCGATTGGGCGTTCTTCGCTTACGGCGACGATTTGGAGGTCCAGCGGGTCTGGGCTCGCGAGCAAGGCATGAACGCGCGCGCCACCGCTGCCGAAATCCTCAAGGCCCAGATCGAGCATCATCGCACCGAGG